>NZ_JEMV01000084.1 GCF_000588875.1 Sphingobium sp. Ant17 | reverse complement strand
TGACACCCCTCCACCATTCGCTTCGCGAACGGTCCCCCTCCCCTTACAGGGGAGGATTTAGATATTGGGGAGGATTAGCCGCCCATTGCGCTGGCGGTGTCTTCCAATGCCAGGTCGACCAGCACGCCCATCGCCTCGGCCGCGGCGGCCGTGTCGCCGGCGGCGATCGCGTCATAGACGCGGACATGGTCGGGGATGGGGTTGCGCGGCAGGGCGCGGGCGCGTTGTTTATATTGGGTGGTCCAGTTGACCGCCGCGCCGATGCTGGCGGACAGCACTTGCAGCGCGTCGTTGCGGGTCGCGTTCAGGATGGCATTGTGGAAATCGCGGTCGGCCGCGCGGCCCAATTCGGTGGCCAGCGTGTGGCGGCGCATGGCGGCGAGCGCGTCCTTCATCAGTCGCAGATCTTCCTTGTCGCGCCGCTGTGCCGCGAGCCTTGCCGCTGCCGGTTCGACGATAGCGCGCAGTTCGAACAGGTCGCGCACGAACTGAATATCCGGCTCCCCGGCAAAGGCCCAGGCGAGGACTTCGGGATCGAGCAGGTTCCAGCGGGTGCGCGGCAGGACGCGCGTTCCGGCCTTGGGGCGGCTTTCCACCAGCCCCTTGGCGGTCAGCACCTGGATCGCTTCGCGATAGGCGCTGCGCGAGACTTCCAGTTCCTCGGCAAAGGCGACTTCGCCCGACAGGACGTCGCCGGGGGCATATTGGCCGGACAAGATGGCGGTACCAAGCTTGTGCGCGATCGCCCCGTGAAGCCGCCTGCCAGGGCCACGCGCAACCTTCGTCGATCCGCCCGTTTCCGCCTCATCCCCGTGCAAAGACGGATCTTCCTTCGCCATTCCTGGTCCTCTCGCTCCCCAACTATCAGGCACAAGTTCGTCTAGAATACAAGCATTGCCATTACCATCTTCCTGTAATATGTCGGAGTAATTCGGAGATTCACTGCCGCCCCGGCTTTGGTCGAGGTGGGCGACGGCGTGTCTTCGACCAGCGTTCAGCGCCATCAGTGGCGCGCGGGAGGAGAGATTTTCATGACATTGCGCCTGTTGCAGCACCGTGCCCAAAGCGGCGAACGCGGCGTTATCGCCGCGCAAGGCGACAGCGCCGCCTTCGTGGTCGGCTTCCCTTCCATCCGCGCTCTCGCGCTGCATGCCATCGCGCAGGGCATCAGCCTGACCGCCGCCGTGGCAGCCGCGCCCAAGGGCGACGCGGTGGACATCGCCGCCGAGTTCGAAGCGGGTCGCCTGCTCGCGCCCATCGACCATGACGATGACGCGCATATCCTGCTGACCGGCACGGGCCTCACCCATCTCGGCTCGGCCGAGGGGCGCGACAAGATGCACCGCGAGGCGGCCGCGGTCGAAAAGCAGACCGATTCGATGCGCATGTTCCTGGAAGGGCTGGAAGGCGGCAAGCCTGCCCCCGGACAGGCGGGGCAGCAGCCCGAATGGTTCTACAAGGGCGACGGGTCGCAGCTGGTCGGCCCGACCGATCCGCTGACCATGCCCGCCTTTGCCAAGGATGGCGGCGAGGAGCCCGAACTGGCGGGCATCTACATCATCGGCGAGGATGGCACGCCCTATCGCCTGGGCCTTGCGCTCGCCAACGAGTTTTCCGACCATGTGACCGAGCGGCACAATTATCTGTGGCTGGCCCACTCCAAGCTGCGCCAGGCCGCGCTTGGCCCCGAACTGCTGGTCGGCGAGCCGCCCGAGCATATCGAGGGTTCGAGCCGCATCCTGCGCGATGGCGCGACGATCTGGGAAAAGCCGTTCCTGTCGGGCGAAGGCAATATGTCGCACAGCTTCGCGAACCTGGAACATCATCATTTCAAATATGACCTGTTCCGCCGCGCGGGCGACGTCCATGTCCATTTCTTCGGCACCGCGACCCTGTCGTTCAGCGACGGCATCGCAGCCCAGGAAGGCGATGTGTTCGAAATCCTCGCCGCGCCCTTCACCCTGCCGGTGCGCAATGTGCTGACGCGCGCCGCGCCGCAGGAAGTGGCCGTCAAGGCGCTCTGAAGCGATGGACCCGATCCGTATCGCGATCATCGGCATCGGCAAGATCGCGCGTGACCAGCATGTGCCGGCGATCCGGGGCAATAATGCCTTCAGCCTGGCCGCGACCGTCAGCCCGCATGATGGCGGGCTGACGGGGGTGCCGCATCTGGCCAGCCTCGATGCGCTGCTGGCCGAAGGTCCGGCGGTCGACGCGGTGGCGCTCTGCACCCCGCCGCAGGTTCGCTATGATCTGGCGGCGCAGGCCCTGGCCAAGGGCATCCACGTCTTTCTGGAAAAGCCCCCCGGCGCGACGCTGGCGGAGGTCGAGGCGCTTAAAGCGCAGGCCGACAAGGTCGATGCGACCCTGTTCGCCGCCTGGCACAGCCGGTTCGCGGCGGGGGTCGCCCCGGCCCGCGCCTGGCTGTCCGAGCGCAGAATCGAGAAGGTGTCGATCATCTGGCGCGAGGATGTGCGCGTGTGGCATCCGGGTCAGGCGTGGATCTGGCAGCCGGGCGGGCTTGGCGTGTTCGATCCGGGGATCAATGCGCTTTCGATCGTCACCCATATCCTGCCGCGCCCCTTCTTCCTGAAGGAAGCGACCTTGGTTCTGCCGGAAAACCGCGCGGCGCCGATCGCGGCCGACCTGCATTTCCGCGACACCGGCGGCGCGCTGATCCATATGGATCTCGACTGGCGGCAGACCGGCCCGCAGAGCTGGGACATCATCATCGAAACGGACGCAGGCACGCTAAAGCTGGCGCATGGCGGGGCTGTGCTGACGCTGCCCAGTGGCACCGAGCATGGCGAGGATGTCGAATATCCAGGCTTTACAGCCGTTTCGCCACACTGATCCGGGGTGGGCGCAGCGATGTCGACACCAGCCCGTTGCGGCTGGTCGCCGACGCTTTCCTGCGCGGAAAGCGCGAACCGACCGACGCTTTCCACGACTGATTTCCACTTTCGCGACTGTTTCCACAAGGGAGAGGACGATATGATAAAAACCCTGCGCCGTACCACCGCCGCGCTGCTGCTTTGCGCCAGTGCCTTAACGACGAGCGCGTTTGCCGACACCAATGGCAAGCCGACCACCGCGACGATCAATGCCGCAAAGCCCGGCCCGGTCTATGACAAGCGCATCTTCACCCAGTTCGCCGAGCATCTGGGCAATGGCATCTATGGTGGGCTTTGGGTCGGCAACGACCGGTCGATCCCCAACACCAATGGCTTTCGCAACGATGTGATCTCGGCGCTCAAGAATCTGTCGGTGCCCGTCGTCCGCTGGCCGGGCGGTTGTTTTGCCGATGAATATCATTGGCGCGAAGGCGTCGGCAGCCGCGCCAAGCGTCCGGTCAAGATCAACACCCATTGGGGCGGCGTGACCGAGCCTAACACGGTCGGCACCCATGAATTTTTCGAACTGATCCGCCAGATCGGCGCGGAAGCCTATGTCGCGGGCAATGTCGGCAATGGCAGCCCGCAGGAAATGGCCGAATGGGTCGAATATATGACCTCGCCCGCCGGCACCTTGGCCGACGAGCGCGCCAAGAACGGCCATAAGGAACCCTGGGCGGTTCCCTATTTCGGCATCGGCAATGAACTGTGGGGCTGTGGCGGCAATATGCGCGCCGAATATGCCGCCGACGTGACGCGCCGCTATGCCACATTCATCAAGGCCCCTGCTGGCACCAAGATCCTGAAGATCGCGGCGGGCGCGAATGTCGATGACTATAATTGGACCGAAACGATGATGAAGGTGGCGGGCGATCAGCTCGACGCCGTTTCGCTCCATTATTACACCCTGCCCCAGGGTGGTTGGCCGCCCAAGGCGGACCCGGTGAATTTCGACGAGAGCGGCTGGGCCGACACGCTGGCCAAGGCCGTCCATATGGACGAGCTGATCACCAAGCATGTCGCGATCATGGATAAATATGATCCCAAGAAGCGCGTTTTCCTGGCGGTCGATGAATGGGGCACCTGGTATGCCCAGGATCCGGGCACCCATCCCGGCTTCCTGCGTCAGCAGAATACGATCCGCGACGCGCTGGTCGCTTCCATCCATCTCGACGTGTTCGCCAAACATGCCGACCGGGTGAAGATGAGCGCCATCGCCCAGATGGTGAACGTCCTGCAGGCGATGATCCTGACCGACGGCAAGAAAATGGTGCTGACCCCCACCTATCATGTGTTCGAAATGTACAAACCCTGGCAGGATGCGACGGTCCTGCCGATCAGCATCGACACGCCCTGGTATAATAAGGACGAGTTCGTGATGCCCGCGGTCAGCGGTTCGGCCGTGCGGGGCAAGGATGGCAAGGTCCATGTCGGCCTGTCCAACCTCGACCCGACCCAGCCCAACACAGTGACCGTCAAGCTCGACGGCCTGACCGCCGCCACCGTGTCGGGCCGCGTCCTGACCGCTGGCGTGATGAATGCGCATAACACGTTCGATGCGCCCGAAACCGTCAAGCCCGCCGCCTTCACCGGCGCGCAGGTGAATGGGGGCACGCTGACCGTCACCTTGCCGCCGATGTCGGTGGTGGTGCTGGACCTGCAATAAAGCGGAAGGCACATACCTGACTTCCTGAGCCGTTCAGGCTGAGCCTGTCGAAGCCCTGCACTTTCTTCAAAGAAGTGAGGCCCTTCGACAGGCTCAGGGCGAACGGACCAAGGGGGCAGAATTTCGCGCCAGACCCTATCCGGGAAGAGGACAGATGTTGTTGAAGTTGATCCCGCTGACCTGCCTCGCCATGCTTGGCGTTTCCACGGTGGCCCTCGCCCAGCCCGCCGCTACCCCGCCGACCGCCCCGACGCTCAACAGCCGCCTGACCGGCGACCTGGCCCCCACCCATGATCCGGTGATCATCCGGCAGGGCGACGTCTATCATGTGTTCGGCACCGGCCATGGCCAGCGGCTGATCGAAACGCGCACCTCGCCCGACCTTATGCGCTGGACGGCAGGGCCGCCGGTGTTCACCGCGCTCCCGGCCTGGGCGAAGCAGGCGATCCCCGGCAGCGATGGGATGTGGGCGCCCGACATCAGTTTCGTGGATGGCCGCTACCGGCTCTATTATTCCGTCTCGACCTTCGGTTCGAACCGCTCGGCGATCGGCCTGGCCACCAGTCCGACGCTCGACCCGAAGTCGCCGGACTTCAAATGGCGCGACGAAGGCATGGTGGTGATGTCCACCAAGGACGATGATTATAATGCCATCGACCCCAATTTCATCATCGACCGCGAAGGCCGCCACTGGCTTTCGCTCGGCAGCTTCTGGACCGGCCTCAAATTGTTCGAGCTGGACCCCAAGAGCGGCAAGCCCAAGGATGCTGCGGCCAAGCCCGTGTCGATCGCGCGCCGCGCCGCACCGGCTGGCGGCCCGGCCCCGGTCGAAGCGCCCTTCATCGTCGACCATGGCGGCTATTATTGGCTGATGGCGTCCTATGATTATTGCTGCAAGGGCGTGAACAGCACCTATTATACCGTGATCGGCCGATCCAAGGACATCACCGGGCCGTATCTTGGCAAGGATGGCAGTGCGATGATGGAGGGTGGCGGCACCATCTTCCTGCGCGCCGATTTGCAGGAGCAGCAGCGTTTCCGTGGGCCAGGCCATGCCGGATGGTTGCACGACAAGGACGGCAAAGATTATGTCGTTTACCACGCTTATGACAAGCAGGCCGACGGTGCCCCGACCCTGCGCATCGCGCCGGTTCGCTGGGGCGCGGACGGCTGGCCCGTCGCAGATTATTGAGGAAACGACCCTATGAACCACATCAACCGCCGCCTCTTCCTGGCCGGTGCCGCGATACTGCCGGCCGCCTGCGGCAAGCTGGGCGCTGTGCCCGTTGCGCCGACTGCGGCTGGCCCCGTGCCGGTCAACCCGCTGATCAAGCAGCGCGCCGACGCGCAGATCTTCCGCCATGACGATGGCTATTATTATATGACCGGGTCGGTCCCCGAATATGACCGGCTGGTGTTGCGCCGCTCGAAGACGATCGCGGGCCTGGCCACCGCGACCGAAGCCGTGCTGTGGCGGCATGAAAAGACCGGGCCGATGTCGGGCTTCCTGTGGGCGCCCGAACTGCATATGGTGGACGGCAAGTGGATCGTCTATTTCGCCGCTGGTCCGAGCGGCGGCGGCGAGGATGTGTTCCGCATCCGCACCTATGCGGTGGTGTGCGACGGCCCCGACCCGATGACAGGCAAATGGAGCGTGCTGGGCGAATTGCAGACGCCCTGGGACAGTTTCAACCTCGATTCGACCATCTTCACGCACAAGGGCACGCGCTATATGGCGTGGGCGCAACGCGAGCCGGGCATCGAAACGAACAGCAACCTGTACATCGCCAAGCTGGAATCGGCGCTCAAGCTGGGCAAGGCGACGCGGATCGCCGTGCCGACGCTCGACTGGGAAATCCGCGGCTACAAGGTCGCCGAAGCGCCCGCCATCCTGCATCGCAATGGTCGCCTGTTCATGACCTATTCGGCGAGCGCGACCGATGCGCGCTATTGCCTGGGGCTGTTGACGGCGGACGAGAATGCCGACCTGCTGGATGCCAAGAGCTGGGTCAAATCGCCCCAGCCGGTGTTCGTCACCAATCGGGCGACCAGCGTCTATGGGCCGGGACACAACAGCTTCACCGTGGATGAGAAGGGCCGCGATATCCTGGTCTATCATGGGCGCGACTATGAGACGATCCAGGGTGATCCGCTGCTCAACCCCGACCGCCATACCCGTGTCCAGCGGCTTTACTACACCGCCGATGGGACGCCCGATTTCGGCGTGCCGGTCGGCAATGGCCCGCTGCCCGAACGGTTCATCGCGGCGGCCGACCCCAAGCGGTTGATGGCGCATGACGGCATGCGCTTGGTCGCAGGCAACCCAGCCCTGCCCCAGACGCAGTTCCGCCAGTCGCCGGGCCGCGCCGGGACCGAAAGCATCATGCTGTCCCCCATATTGATGCCCGATCATTATCTGGTCGCGGCCAAGGATGGGTCGATCAGCCTGGAGAAGGACAGCAAGAGCGCCGATTTCGCGCTGCGCAGCCAGTTCGTGCGGTTCGAGGAGAAGGGCAGCGACGCGCTGCGCTTCGTCGCCATCTCCGCGCCGGGCCAGGCGATCGGCACCGTGGGCGATCAACTGCGGCTGGTGCCGAGCCGGGACGCTACGGCTTATTGGCGGGCCGACTGACATTCCGTAATATGTCTGACAAATAGACAGTGGCAGGGGCCGGTTTCCAGCAGGAAGCCGGCCCTTGGCCTGTCTGACACCCGCCCGATAGTGGATCTACGCCCTTTCGCTGTCGGCCTGTGGCAATAATGTAACTAGTGCCGCGCATTCGTGTCGGGACGCCCCCATTTTCCGCTTGCGATTCATTTGTCGGAGCAATAATTAGTCCGAGTAATTCACGCATGGCCAAGGGCCAGCTCCAGGGAGGATATCTGACATGGCCCTCAAGCCGATCGTAATGGGTTCCGCATCGCTCTTCGCGCTGATGCTGGCGGGCGCTGCCCAGGCCCAGACCACCCCCGCGACGCCACAGGCAGCGCCGGAAGAAGAAGTCGCCGACATCGTCGTCACCGGCGTCCGCGCCTCGATCGTCGGGGCGATCAATGTCCGCAAAAATTCCACTCAGATCGTCGATTCGATCGTGTCGGAAGATGTCGGCAAGCTGCCCGACAATAATGTCGTCGAGGCGCTGCAGCGCGTCACCGGCATCCAGGTCACCGACCGGGCTGGCGGCGAAACGCAGGTCATCACCATTCGCGGCCTGACCGATCCGCTGACCACGCTCAATGGCCGCAACATCTTCACCGCTGCTGGCACGTCCTTCGCGTTGCAGGACATCTCCGCCAACCTCGTCAAGCAGGTCGATGTCTACAAGACCCGTTCGGCCGACCAACTGGAAACCGGCCTGGCGGGCCAGATCGACGTGCAGACCCGTCGCCCGCTCGACTTTGACGGCTTCACCATTTCGGGCCTGGCGCGCGGCGTTTATTCGGAACTTGCCGACAAGGTGAACCCCAATGTCGCGCTGCTGGTCAGCGACCGCTGGGAAACCGGCATCGGCGACATCGGCTTCCTGGTGAATGGCAGCTACACCCGCGCCGAATTTCGCAACCAGAATTTGCAGGCCGGTGCCATGGTGCCGTTCGCCACCGAAACGCCGCCGGAAGGGTCGGGCCTGACCCCGCTGCAACGCATCTTCCCCGGTGCTACCAATGAAAACTGGACGCCTGGTCTCGACGCGGGCCTGCCGACCGCGCCCGGATCGACGCTCAACATCAATGGCGTTGAAACCCCCTATTATCTCGCCCGCGACGCCGTCATCGCATCCGATGTCTACGGCAAGCGCGATCGGACGGCGATCAACGCCGCGCTGCAATGGGCGCCGAACGACAGCTCGGTCTACACCGCTGAGGTCTTCTACACGGGGTTCAAGGGCGAGACGTTCAACAGCCTGCACTTCAGCTTCGTCGATTGGTGGGGCAACCTGCCCGCCGATGTCGGCAACAGCTTCGAACTGTTCGAAGGCACCAACATCATCAAGTCGCGTCGGGCAGGCGCGGTCGCGGGCTTCAACAGCGGCGACCGGGCAACCAGCCGCACCGACAGCTATGTCTATGCCTTCAACGCCAAGTGGGATGTCGGTGAGCGCGGCAAGATTTCGGCCGACATCGCCTATCAGGACAGCAAGAACGAGACGAGCTTCTTTGCCATCCGCACCGATCGCGGCCCGCTCGACATCGATGTCGATTTCAACGCCGGGGGCGGCCTGCCCGCCTATAGCTTCGGCAATCAGGACGTCCTGACCGACGCGAGCAAGTGGACCGTCGGCAACCTGTTCGACAGCGGCACCAAGAATACCGGTAGCGCGCTGACGATGATGCTGGACGGCGAATATGGTTGGGACGAAGGCTTCCTGCGCCGCATCAAGGCAGGCTGGCGTTATGACCGCCGCAAGGCCAGCAGCTTTGTCCGGGATCAGGGCGCGGGTGGGCTTGGCGTAACGCTCGACGCCTTTGGCGAAGGCACCCCCTTCACCAACGAAGGCTTCTTCGACGGCCGGGCCAACATTCCGACCAGCTGGGTGCTGGCCGATCCGCGCAGCATGGACAGGGATGCCGTGCGCAACCTGTATCGCGCCGTCGCGCCCGGTCTGCTGCTGTCGGACCAGCTGAGCTTCGGCCGCGTGTTCGGCATCGAGGAAAGCAACCTGGCCGCCTATATCGTGGCCGATGCCGAGGTCGAGATTTTCGGGCGTCCGCTGCAATTGCAGGGTGGCGTGCGCTATGTCGCGATCGACACTGACTATGAATATTTCGACCGGGGCGCCAATTTCGCCCGGACCGGCGTGTCGACCGGTTCCGACGATTTCCTGCCGTCCTTTACCGCGCGCTATGCCATCACCGACAATCTGCGCATCCGGTTCAATTATGGTCAAACGCTGCGTCGTCCGGCGTTCGGCGACCTGAACCCCAATCTGGCGCTCGGCGGCGATCTGTCGCGCATCGGCTTTGGCACCGGGTCTTCGGGTAACCCCAATTTGCGCGCGACCAAGTCGGAGAATATGGATCTGGCGATCGAATGGTATTTCGACCGCAACAGCGCCATCTATGCGACCGCCTTCCGCCGCAAGATCGAAGGTCTGGTCGTGCCGTTGACCGTTCGCGAGTTCATCCCGAACAACTATCTGCCGCGCAACGAGACCTATACCGAATTTTTCAACATCACCCGTCCGGCGAACGCTTCCGATGGCACGCTCAAGGGGCTGGAACTGGGGCTGACCTACTTCCCCTCCTACCTGCCCTCCGTGCTTGACGGCCTTGGCTTCACCGGCAGCGCGACGATCCTGGATTCCGAACAGACGATCCCGGTCGTCAACAATGAAGGCGAAATCACCGGCACGGCCAAGTCCGCCTTCTTCGGCGTGTCGAAGCTGTCCTACAACGCCACGCTGGCCTATGACAAAGGCCCGATCGGCGCGCGCCTGTCCTACATCTGGCGCAAGGGCTTCCTGAACAACAATGAAGCGCGGGCCTTTGCCAACCCGATCGGCATGTGGCGTGCGCCTGAAAAGAGCCTGGACTTCCAGCTGACGCTGAACGTGAACGAAGATATCGGCATCACCTTCGACGCGGTGAACATCACCAAGGCGAAGCAGCAGAATTATTACAAGTTCGGCGATGTCGGCAATCCGACGGAGTTCAACTCCAGCACGCTGCTGATCGACCGGACCTTTGCTCTGGGTGTCCGCTTCAAGTTTGACTGAGTGCCCATGGGGCGTGGCGTCTCCTCGCTGCGCTCCATGATATGGCGGTCGTTCCGGGTTCCTCTCCAACCCCGGAACGACCGCCATTTTTGTTTGGAGCGAGGGTGAAAGGCGACGTCGCCTCACCTCGCAGCGCGGCGGTCGCGCCATTTTCCCCTTGCCCCGGCGGCGATCCCATGCACAAAGGATGCCAACTGGCGCGGGCGGTTCGCCGTCCGGCCGCAAGGATGGACCCATGCACGACGTCACCACCCAGGAACGGCCCGCCGCCCCCCGCCCTCCCGTCCCGCACGAGCTGGGCGATGGCCTGTCGGTCATCTCGATCGCCAAAAGCTACGACAATCGCGTGGTGTTGTCGGACGTGTCGCTGACCGTCGGCAAAGGCGAAGTCGTCGGCCTGCTTGGCCCCAATGGCGCGGGCAAGACGACCTGCTTCTATTCGGTCATGGGCCTCGTCCGACCCGATCGCGGCCGCGTGCTGCTGGACGGGCAGGATATTACCAGCCTGCCCATGTATCGCCGCGCCATCCTGGGCCTTGGTTATCTGCCGCAGGAAACCTCGATCTTTCGCGGCCTGACCGTCGCGCAGAATATCAGCGCGGTGCTGGAAATGGCGGAGCCCGACAAGGCGTCGCGCGCCGCGCGGCTGGAGCAATTGCTCGATGAGTTCGGCCTGACCCGGTTGCGCGATTCGGCCGCGATGGCGTTGTCGGGGGGCGAGCGCCGCCGGTGCGAGATTGCCCGCGCGCTGGCCGCCAATCCGTCGATCGTGCTGCTGGACGAACCTTTTGCGGGCATTGATCCGCTGTCGATCGCCGATATTCGCGATTTGGTGAAGCAGTTGAAGACGCGTGGGATCGGCGTGCTGATCACCGACCATAATGTGCGCGAGACGCTGGAAATCGTCGATCGCGCCTGCATCATCTATGACGGGCAGGTGCTGTTCACCGGCAGCCCAACCGAACTGGTCGCCAATGCCGACGTCCGCCGCCTCTATCTGGGCGAGAATTTCTCGCTGTGACATGATGCGGGGGCGCACTTTCTCTTTACGGCACCGGCCCGCACCCCCACCGGCCTCCCACAGTCTATGCTGGCTGGGCGTCCGGGTGGGGGTACGAGCCGGTGCTGCCTGCAAAGGCGCGCTTCCTGATGGCGCTGGGTCCACGCCTCGATATCCGGCAGAGCCAGTCGCTCGTCATGACGCCGCAGTTGCAGCAGGCGATCAAACTGCTGGCGCTGTCCAATCTGGAGATCGACGCCTTCGTCGCGGGTGAACTGGAGAAGAATCCGCTACTCGAATCGGGTGGCGGCGATGATGGTCCGCCGCCTGCCGATGGCATCGACCGCGACCTCGACCGGCCCACGCTGGCCGCGGAAACCGGGGCGAGCGACGATTTGATCGCGCAGGGGCTGGGCGGCGCGGACAGTCCGCTCGACGTCGACCATGGCGCTGACACGTTCATCGACGATGGCCCCGGCGATCGCATGGCGAGCGCACTTGGCGCTGGCGGTGGCGGTATGGACGCGCTGTCGGGCGGCTATGGCGACGAAGCACCGGACTTCGACAGTTTCGCGGCGCCCGGCGCCAGCCTGCAGGAACATTTGATGGATCAGGCGCGCACCGCGCTGTCGGGCGTGGACCTGATCGTCGCGGCGCAACTGATCGGCCAGATCAGCGAGGCGGGCTATCTGGAGGCCGACCTGCTGCAAACTGCCCATGCGATGGGCCTGTCGCTGGTCGAGGTCGAGCGGGTGCTGGGCGTCATCCACACATTCGATCCCACCGGCGTTGGGGCGCGATCGCTGGCCGAATGCCTGGCGCTACAGGCCAAGGAAGCCGATCGCTACGACCCCTGCATCGCCCGCTTGCTCGCCAATCTCGACCTGCTGGCCAGGGGCGCGCTGCCCCAGTTGCGCCGCATCTGCGGGGTGGATGAGGAGGATTTGGCCGACATGATCCGCGAATTGCGCGGCTATGATCCCAAACCCGGCCTTAAATTTTCGAGCGACCGCGCCGCGCCGGTCTCCCCCGACCTGTTCGTGCGCCCCACCGCCGAAGGATGGAGCATCGAGGTCAACAGCGCCACCCTGCCCCGCGTGCTGGTCAATCGCAGCTATTATGTCGAACTGGCGACCGGCAAGCAGGACAAGAATGCCAAGGCCTGGCTCGCCGATTGCCTGGCCAGCGCCAACTGGCTGGTCAAGGCGCTCGACCAGCGGCAGAAGACCATCATCAAGGTCGCGAGCGAGATCGTCCGCTGCCAGGAGGATTTCTTCCGCAAGGGCGTGGCGCATTTGAAGCCGCTGACGCTGCGCACCGTCGCCGACACGATCAAAATGCATGAATCGACCGTCAGTCGGGTGACGTCGAACAAATATCTGTCCTGCCCACGCGGCCAATATGAACTCAAATTTTTCTTCACCAGCGGCGTGTCGAACGCGGAAGGCGATGGCTCCGTTTCGGCCGAGGCGGTCAAGAGCCATATCAAGACGCTGATCATGGCCGAAGAACCCCAGGCCATCCTGTCCGACGATACGCTGGTCGAGCTGCTGCGCGCGCGCGGCATGGACATTGCCCGCCGCACCGTCGCCAAATATCGCGAGGCGATGGGGATCGGATCGTCGGTGCAGCGGCGGCGACAAAAGGCGCTGAAGGGGAAGGCGGCCTGATCCTGTTGTGGCGAGATCAGGCCGAAGGGCTGGTCACCGCACCAGCAGCACCGGCGCGTGGACGGTGCGGGTGAGGGTGGTGGTCGTGCTGCCCACGATCAGGGTGCGGAGCGGCGAGTGGCCATAGGCACCCATGACCAGTAGCGCGTGGGGCGTTGCGGCCATCAGCTCTGCGATGGCATCCTCCGGTTTGCCCGGCACGATCGTCAGCGTGACGGCCGCGTTGGCCGATAAAGCGGTGCGGGCCTTGTCGAGCAAGGTGCGATGCTTGTCGTCATCGGGGCCGACCGTCACGACCTGAACCGGCAGCCCGGCGAACAGAGGCGAGTTGGCGACCCGTTCCAGCGCGCGGTCGGCAGGCTTGCTGCCGTCATAGGCGAGGACAACGGATTGCGGGGCTTGCGACGCGCGCGCGGCGATCAGCACCGGCTTGGCGCTGGCCCGCACGACGCGCTCGATCTTCGACCCGATATGGTCGGTGGCAAATTCATGGCTGGCGCCGCGCTTGCCGATGACGACGACGCGGGCGTCGGCTTCGCGCTCGATGATCGTTTCGACGATGCCGCCATGGCGATGCAGCGGGGTGATGGCGATGGCGCCATCGGCGTGCAGCCGATCCACCATCGTGGCAAGCAGCACGCGGCCGCGTTCGACCTGGAGCCGGGAGTCGGCTTCCTCCAGTCGTGTCAATTCCTCCAGCAGTTCGCTTTTGGCCCCCAGGCCGATCGCGCCGCTAAGGTCATGGCGCTGTGCCACGGCGTCGCGGCGCTGGACGACATGGAGCAGTTCCACCGGCAGATCGAGGCGCTTGGACGCCCAGGCGGCAAGGTCGACGACGCTGGCCGCATAGGCCGAGGCGTCGATACAGGCGAGTATCTTGGTCATGGCGTCTCTCCTCAATGCGCGCCGAGTTGCGCGTCCGCACCCGGCTTGTCGTGCATGGCATAGCGTTCGACCATCGCGGCGCTGGCGTCATTGAGGCCGATGACCTCGACCGCCGTGCCTTCGCGACGGAATTTCAGGATCGCCTTGTCGAGCGTGCCGATCGCCGAAATGTCCCAGAAATGCGCGCCGGTGACGTCGATCACGACGCGGTCCAGAACCTCCTTATAGTCGAAGGCGGCGGTGAAGCTGTCCGACGAGGCGAAGAAGACCTGGCCCGCAACGCGATAGGTGCGCGCCTTGCCATCGGCCGCCATTTCGGACGTGACCGTGAAGAGCTGCTTGACCTTGCTCGCGAAGAACAACCCCGACAGGATGACACCCGCCAGCACGCCTTGGGCGAGATCATGCGTCCATACTACGATGACGACGGTGGCGACCATGACGACGGAGGATTGCCACGGATTGGTCCGCAAATCCTTGATCGAGCGCCAGCTGAACGTGCCGATCGACACCATGATCATCACCGCGACCAACGCTGGCATCGGAATCTGGGCCACGAGTGGGCCGAGCACGACGATCAGGAACAAAAGGAAGGTGCCCGCGACGAGGGTGGACAGGCGGGTCGAACCGCCCGACTTCACGTTGATGACCGACTGGCCGATCATCGCGCAACCCCCCATGCCGCCAAGGAAGCCAGTGGCGAAATTGGCGATGCCCTGGCCCTTCATTTCGCGGCGCTTGTCCGACCCGGTGTCGGTCAGGTCATCGACGATCTGCGCCGTCATCATCGATTCCAGCAGGCCGACGGCCGCCATGGTCAGCGAATAGGGCAGGATGATCTGGAACGTTTCCAGCGTCAGCGGGACGTTGGGGATGAGGAAGGCCGGCAGGGTCGAAGGCAGTTCGCCCATATCGCCCACCGTGTTGACGTTGAGCGCGCCATAGATGGACAGGATCGTCAGGATGACGATCGCGACCAGTGGCGAAGGCACCGCCCTAGTCAGGCGCGGGAAGAGGTAGATGATGGCGAGGCCACCGGCAACCATCGCATAGGTGACCCAGGTCACGCCCATAAGCTGCGGCAATTGGGCGATGAAGATGAGGATCGCGAGCGCATTGACGAAGCCGGTGATGACCGAGCGCGACACATATTGCATCAGCATGTCGAGCCGCAGGAACCCGGCGACGACCTGAATGATGCCCATCAGGATGGTGGCGGCGAACAAATAGTCGATGCCATGGTCGCGCACGAGCGGGACGACCAACACGGCGACGGCGGCCGTGGCGGCGGAGATCATGCCGGGGCGTCCGCCGACGAAGGCGATGATGAAGGCGATGGAGAAGGAGGCATAGAGGCCGACGCGCGGATCGACCCCGGCGATGATGGAAAAGCCGATGGCTTCAGGGATCAGCGCCAGGGCGACGACGATCCCGGCGAGGATGTCGGCGCGCGGATTGGCAAGCCATTCGCGTTGCAGCGAGGCGATGGATAACATTCGAAAAAACCTAGATTGGCTAGCGGGGCATCGCGTGTGTGCGCGGAAACGCTCAAAACTCGGAAAAGCGAAGCCCAAATTCGCTAATGGTTATCCCGGGGATAGGCGCCGGGCCGAGCCACCCGACGATGCCGGGTCCAATGGATGCGGTCCCCCTATCCAAGATGCAGGACCGGCGCAAGAGCGATAAGGCGAACGACCGGTCAGACCGATGTCGCCAGCCCCGCCTTCTCGACATGGGTGCGACGGGTTCGTCGCGATCCTTGCGTTCGGAATAGCGGTCCACCAGCTGGTCGGCATGGGGCCGCAGCAGGACGGTGAAGCGGACCAGTTCCTCGACCACATCGACGATGCGGTCATAATAGGGGGATGGCTTCATCCGCCCGSGTTC
>NZ_JEMV01000083.1 GCF_000588875.1 Sphingobium sp. Ant17 | reverse complement strand
TCTACATATCGATCATCGTGGGTGCRCTCGCGATCGCTGGATGGATTTTGAGATGGATAGGCGATCGTCGGAAAGAGGACCGCGAATGGATGACCGGCAAGYTGGAAACCATCGTGGATAAGCTCAATGACGATATCAAAGGAGACGCGCACTGACGTTAAAGGGAAAACGCAGCGCCGCCTACACGATGTTGAGCAGCAGCGTTCCACTGATCGAGAAAAAGATCATTGTGTTGGAGAAGGACATTAGCCACTTCAAAGACAGCCAGACACGGATGGAGAAGCAGCTAGAGAAGATCGGGGGAAGAGCAGAAAACTACTTTGCTGAGATAGCGAAAGAATCCGACAAATCCTAGAGGTTCGTCCCGCAGGCAAATGAGAAAAGCCCGGAGCAGCTTACACTGACCGGGCTTCCCATGACGACCTGAGATTGAGCAGCCCCACGGAGCATCTTCGGTCGTTCGATCTACTTATCTAGAGGCGTTCGCCATCTGCGCCATTGGTCGGCGCGGTCTTTCATCCAAGACATACGCGGCTTATCCTTGGGGCCATAAAAGCTCAACAGCCCGCCCTCAACCGGCTCGTTCATGGTCGTCATCAGAACGGCACTTCTCTGATTGCCACGAGACAGGTTACGCCTGAGGGCGCTGGGCTTGAATACACCAAGCCCAATATCCCGACATAGCTCAACGATGATGTCGAACCTGAATTGAGGGATTTCCGCCTTTATCATTTTGCGGATCGCCTTCTCATAATCATCCTTGGGTTCAGCATCCGCGAGTTCGTCCATGAGACGCCACTCCCTTTTGCTGATGAGCAGTATGTCTCCCACATAGCCGAGAAGATACCGATCCTTGATAGTCTGAGCCGCTACACCGCTGCCGAGTTCCCAGTCCTCAAGTGTCTTGGGTGTTCCGTTGATTGTGATCCTTGTCATCACCTACTTATCTGAGATCAACTTGGATCGTTTGACCCCTTATCTGCCCTAAAAATCAATATGTTTTGTAAATAGTGGTGAAGGAAAAACTAGGAGAACAAAATGTCCCAACCTACGCATCACATCAGTCTTTGGGCAGGCCGCGCAAAGCGCAATGTCGTGAACGCCAGCTACACAACATCTCTCTACAGCGAAGAACGAGAAGTCAACGGCGAGACGGTTATACAGCTATCTTTGAAGGACGTTCTACTCGACCTGATCTGGCATATGAACAAGCATTCCATTGAGCAGTATATGTCATTCGCGGAATATGAGAAGAACCACCTGAAGGCCGAGATCAAGCAGATGACCGCGATCATGCTGGATTACCCCTACAGCGCAAAGCATCAGCTAGAAAAGCGCTTAGCCAGTATGCCTTACACCTACTTGCTCATCGACACACAGACCGAGTTTGGTCCTGCTGCTCGCCCCGGTGTCATGGTCGTCTTTCCACTAGATAGGCCTATTCTCGACACCGCGCTCTACACCAGAGTAGCATCCCTTCTATTCAGTGAAATTGGCATCGGTGAGCATCAAGAGGGCAAGGTCGCATCCAGCTACTTGTTTGCCCCATATGTTGTAAATCCCTACGTCGAATTATTCGATCATTGTCGCTCGATGCTCGATCCATTCGATTACCGCGACAGCAATGTGGGTGTCTGGGTTAACGCTCGTGACAAGGAGGTTGTAACCACTGACGAGGCAGCAGAGCAGTTCTTCGCCGCCAATGATGAAGAGCTATTCTTCTTTCCGGGTCAGTCATGATCAAGCCAGCCGACATCAAAGCCGATCCACTGCCAGCCCTAGATGCCGCAGCAATCATAAAACAGGACTTAGATGTTCTTCGTAGCAAAGACGCCAAGTGTCCCTTGGCCCTCGCTATCGAGAAGGCATTGATCCTCTTGAGCGCCCCTTTGGCCCCTCCACAAGATGTGAAGTGAAGCGGTAAATATGCGAATTGAAGGAGAACAAAATGGCAGACAATGCTATCGAGAAGTTGATTGACGAAACCCGCGCCGCCTACACAGCTTTAGAGGCTGTTGAACAGGAATTGGTCGCTGTGGAGGGCCAATTGCGCGCAGCGAACCAACGCCGCCGTGACGCGAAGAAGCGTTGCGATATGCTCGACCTGACCATGAAGAAGCACATTCACGAGAAGATGCCCGTCATTCAGGCAAAGATGATCGCGCACGAGGAAATCGAGCAGATACAAGCCGCCGACAGGTCGTTTATCAAGGCTCAAATGGCTTCGATGGGCGCAGCGATTTTGTCGAATGCGAAATCCAACGGTGGTCTGAACCTATCCGTCTAAAGACATTGGACCCGGCAGCTTCGGCTGCCGGGTTATCAGCGATCCTTTAATCGAAGTTCTGAATAGAATAGTAATATCTGATGATCTATATCGATCTATTTTACCGTAATCAGATCTTCAATTTCACTATAGTGAAGCAACGCAACTCTCGCTGATTTAGCTAATTGTCTAGCTGCCGGAGAAAAATCCGCATCGGATACTACCCACGCCTTTTGGGCATCATAGTGTATCATTCCGGCAACAACTTCTTGGACCGCCTTATTTCCTACAGTAGACGCAGACCGTTTACACTGAATTGCGACAATTTCTTCGTCAACTATCGCTAGAAGATCTACGCCCTGATCACCTGAAATTGCTGTTCTACGGGTTACTATTCCATGTCGATGGAATATGCTTTCTACAAGCGCCTCAAATTCCTCTCCGCGCATATCTCGTTCATATGCCATTTCAGAGGAGGAAAGTGAGTATCTTTTGAATTGTACCATGTTGATAACTGTCGCAACAGCATTATCGTAGCCGATTTCCTCGATAAGGTCTGACGGTACAACGGTTTTACAAAAATACTCCGCTTCATTTTTGAACCGAGCCGTATTCTCGTTTCCATAGTCATCTGTGAATGTCAGCATATCGTACTTTTTAGCGAGCGCCTTGATATGAAGAGATACGACTTCATCGAGAGCATTATATTGAGCTCGAACTAAATTCTCGATAATAGATAGTCTAATAGCTTCACTTGTTGACGCTGATCGTTCCTGACACTCGGATTTATGTTTACGATTGTTGCCCACCACCCAAGCAACAATCATAATTAGAGCAACAAATACAATACCTTCCACTTTGGCCTCCAGCCCCGTTCAGGCCATCCTATTCGACCATGGTTCGCGCGCAAGCCCCTTGTCATGGTCCATTTCGCTCCGTCGGCGTATGACGCTTGCTGGCTTGACTTGACCTCCCCACCAAACCACCTTCCCCATATGTGTAATCGAGCAGAACGCGGTATCACCGATAAGGTGCTGAACCTGTTTGGCGCAAAAGTCGGTGCTCGGTTCAATGAAGGCCCATTACTGGTTCATCCCAAGGAACCGGGCAGCGTCATTCGGCTGATCGACGGTGAGCGCGTCTTGGATCAAATGACCTGGGGCTTTCCTGTCTCGCTCAAAAGCAAGAAAACCGGCCTTCCGCTCAAGCCCAAGCCCGTGAATAATGCCCGGTTCGACAAGCTGAACACATTTTGGCGGCGATGGGCAGCAAGTCCAGCCAACCGATGCCTCATCCCTACTGCCCGATACGCAGAAGCCGTTGGGGAACGAGGCCGCATGACAGAGACATGGCTTGCCGTGACGGACCAGCCGATCTTCGCGTGGGCTGGATTATGGAACGACAGCCCGGAGTGGGGGAACGTCTATACCGGCGTGATGACCGAGAACGCGCCTGAGTTGATCGACATTCATGATCGGTCGCCGGTCATCATCGACCCGGAGCATTGGGACACTTGGCTGACAGCGCCGCTGGAAAATCTATTCCAGTTCGACAAGCCCTACCCCGCCGCGAAGATCACCGTCGATGCCACATCAGCCTTGTGGGCTAGGAAGTCGGGACCGGCGCTGGATCGGGATTTACTCATATGACCGGCCTCCAACAGCCTGACGAAGCGGAATGCTGGGCAGAGGCACGGAAACTCATCGATCAATATGGTGATGATGTCGGCCCCTATCTACAGATGATGATCGACGTTCTGATGGAAGAGAGGGAGCATGAGCTTTTCTTAAAGTGGGTGGTCATCCGAAATTGCGTAGGGATGATCGTCAATAGCCAAGGAACTACGTCGCAGCAGTAATTTAGCAGCCCGCCTGCTTCTCCGGGTTCATGACCTCTGCCACGGCATCATAGGCATCCATCAGTTCCAGATTTCGGCCATCGGCGAAAACCACGAGTGTTCCATCATCGCTTGGCTGAAAATAGTCGATTTGATCCATATTAATGGTCACAGGGTTTCCGTCGAGCAGGCTGAATTCCGCGATCATGGCTGTCTCCTCTTCTACTGTGATTTTTCGTTGAGCTTCCCTGCTGATCCGCTTTCGGTTGATAGGGTGGTCCGCCGATCTTCCAACTAGTGTTAAATCCGGCCCAATCACCTCATCAACGCGCGGCCAAGCAAGATAGCCATCCCAATTTCTGCCATCCTTTGTACAGGCAACAGCATATTCGCCTTGATTGCTTATGCTGGTTTTTTGATAAAACTCACCGCAGCCGCGAATGTCTTTCTTCGCCAACAATACCATTACGTCCGGCGACGGTTCTTGCCATGGTCCCGCGTAGCTCTCGCCTAACGTGGGCGCAGGGCCGCAAGCCGACAAGATACATGCTGTCACCAATCCAATCGCAATGCGCAAATTCATTCCCCCATCTGTCAGCACAATCCTATCGGCCACGCCGTTCACCGCAATCCCTCTTGCGTTGTTCCCTTTTCGTTCCTTACGATGTTCCCATGACCCACCCTGATTCCCTATGGCTCGCGCAGAGCCTCCTTCACGCGCCAGCATGGGCACGAGTTGCCCTCACGGCACCCAACGAGCGCCTTCGTGAGCAAGCGGCAGTCGAACTAGCGCAGAGCATCATGACCGCCATAGAGCATCCCCCGACAATCTGGGATCACAGGCAAATGATGCTCCCGCTGTGACGTGGGGGATTACCGCAATCTCAAGTGGGACAATCTCGGCCACTACACGAGCCGGGAAGCCAACATATATGCCCTCTGCTACACCTGCCGACGAACCAGCGTTTTCGATGCCAAGGAATTGGAGCGTTATTTCGTGCTGCGCGGCTGGGCGACGCATATTGGGAGCGTCTACCGACATCTCGTATGTAGCAGGTGCCGACGCCCTGCTGGCAAGATCGGGCCATCGCGCGAACTAGCGACAGTCCACCCGCCGAAAATCCGATAATGCGCAGAGCACGTGCGGATTTAATCCTATACAATCTACGCGACTTGATTAAGCACCGGATAAATCAGAAGGGATAAGCGATAGGGATCGATGGCTGCGTTTAATTAAGACATTGTGTCATCAGGGGCGTTTTCGTCTGAAAGAGCGCTCTAGCTTCCACTCATCATAGGAAAAATAGACACCTGTGACGAGTGCCAGTATGCCGGTGAAGGCAATCACTTGGTCATGATCGAATGATGTTGTGAAGAGCCAATTCGATAGAGCGTTGATAGTTAATCCAACGCATCCGAATACCAGCATGATCACCGGGGTGTAGAGCAAAAAGCATTCCCACCATTTCGGGCCGCGCTTCATCCCTTCGGCTTCCAGGTAATCAGCCGGTAGATATAGACGACGACCATCAACACGATACAGGCAGTGGTGATCGGGCCAAGATACTGGTCGATCTCGGTAATGCGCTTACCCAGATACATGCCAGCGTAGGCAAGAATGACATTCCAGATCAGCGCACCTGCTGCTGTAAAGGCCAAAAAACGCCCGTGTGTGTTGAGGAAATGAAGCGTTTTTCCTTTTACAGATGTGCGTGCTTGAAAGCGGATATGCCCCATCCGAAACAGTCCGGCGGGCAGCGAGATCATCGTCCGCAGCGCGGGCATGAAGCGGAAGACGAACACGACGATCTGGCCATATTTGCCGAACAAGCGGTCGAGCGCCTCGACATCGCGCCATTCCAGCGTGGCCCAGCGGCCGTAGCGATCCACCAGCGGCTTCAACCGAGCAAAGCCCAGCACATGGCCGACCATATACCAGAAATAATTGCCGACCGTGGTGCCGATCGTGCCAGCCAGCAGCAGCCAGCCCATGTCCATCCGCCCCTGGCCGACGCGAATGCCGCCAATGCCCATGATCAGTTCGGACGGGATCGGCGGAAAGACATTTTCCAGCACCATCAGCAGGAAAATGCCCCAATAGCCGCCCGCATCGATCAGGCGGAGAACCCAGTCAGTCAAACCACGCGCTCCCCGTCATGCCAGCGCACGCTGGCATCCCTCTTGCTTGTCGCGCCAAAGGAGGAAGGGAGATCCCAGCTTTCGCTGGGATGACGATGGAGGATCATGAGGATTAGGCCGCCACGCGCGCCGCGAGTCGGGCATCGATCGCGTCCCAGATGAGCCCGCCGGTGTCGGTCCCGTCGAACGCCTCAATCGATACGATCCCAGTCGGCGAGGTCACGTTGATTTCGGTCAGCCATTCGCCGCCGATCACGTCGATGCCCACGAACAGCAGGCCGCGACGCTTGAGTTCCGGCCCCATCGCCGCGCAGATCTCGCGCTCCTTGTCGGTCAATACCGTCTTGGCCGCAGAGCCACCGACCGCCAGGTTGGAGCGGATTTCGCCCGCGCCGGGGATGCGGTTGACCGCGCCTGCGACTTCGCCATCGACCAGCACGATGCGCTTGTCGCCCTCCGCGACGCCGGGAATGAAGGCCTGAACCATGAACGGCTCGACCCACGAGGCGTTGAAGAGTTCCACCAGCGAAGAGAGGTTGGCGCCATTTTTGCCGACATGAAACACCGCCACGCCGCCATTGCCGTAGAGCGGCTTGACCACGATCTCACCATGTTCGGCCAGGAAGGATCGCACTTCGGCCAAGTCACGGGTGATCATCGTCGGCGGCATGAAGCGCGCATAATCCAACACGAACAATTTTTCGGGCGCATTGCGGACGCTGGCGGGGTCGTTGACCACCAATGTCTCATCCTGCACCCGCTCCAGCAGATGCGTGGCGGTGATGTAGGACAGGTCGAAGGGCGGATCCTGCCGCATCAGCACGACATCGACATCGCGGCCAAGGTCGATCATCTCCTCCGGCCCATAGGCGAAATGATCGCCATCCACCTTCTGCACATGCACCGGCCGCGCCTTGGCCAGCACCCGGCCCTCGCGGAACGTCAGGTCATGGGCGAGATAATGATAGAGCCGGTGCCCCCGCGCCTGCCCCGCCAGCATGATGTGGAAAGTCGAATCGCCCGCGATCTTGATGCCCTCCATCGGGTCCATCTGCACCGCGACGGTCAGGGGGTTGAGCTGCGTCATCCAAAAGGCCTTCCACTAACAACATCCGTTCGCTTCGAGCGTGTCGAGAAGCGCGTCGCGCACATGCGGCATTTCTCGACTTCGCTCGAAACGAACGGGATATGGGGCGCTGGGCGGCACATCACCCCCCATGCCAGACATTCGCCAGATGGCGTGGCGCGCGGCCTGGCGCAAGGAGGATGACGTCGATTCGCATATCGTCCCCCGCTTTGCCGAGGTCATGCCACAATATTTCCGCCGCCGCCGCGACACGGCGCAACCGCCGTTCGTCGATCGCCAGGTCCAGTTCCGCCGCCGTGGCGCGCGCCTTGACCTCGACGAAGGCCAGCATCGCGCCCTTGCGCGCGACCAGATCGACCTCGCCCGCCGGGGTCCGCATCCGCCGCCCAACGATCTGCCAGCCTTTGAGCCGCAGCCACCAGGCGGCGATCCGTTCCGCCTGACGGCCCCGCCGCTCGGCGCTTTCGCGCTTCACCCCTTCAATTCCGTCGCCCGGTCATAGAGCGTGCGCCGGTCCAGCCCCAGTTTCTTGGCCACCTCGCCCGCCGCCTTCGACACCGACAGCCGGGTCAACGCCTCGCGCAGCGCCGTATCGGCATCCTCTGCGGTGGCGGGCGGCGCTTCGCCCGGCGGGCCGACGGTTACCACAATCTCGCCCCTGGGCGCGGCATCGGCATAGCGGGCGGATAATTCGCTCAGCGTCCCGCACGCCGTTTCCTCGAACGTCTTGCTGATCTCCCGGCTGACTGCTGCCTCCCGATCGCCCAGATGCGCCGCCATCGCCGACAGGCTTTCCGACAGGCGCGGCCCGCTTTCGTAGAAGACCAAAGTCGCGCGCAATCCCGCCACTTCGTCGAGTGCGTCGCCCCGCGCCTTCGCCTTGCTCGGCAGGAATCCCATGAACAGGAATCGATCGGTCGGCAGTCCCGACAGGGTCAGCGCCGCGATCGCCGCGCTCGGCCCCGGCAGTGTCGTGATCATGCGCCCCGCCGCCCGCGCATCGCGCACCAGCTTATAGCCCGGATCGGAAATCAGCGGTGTGCCCGCATCCGACAGCAAAGCGACCGATTCGCCTGCCATCCGCTCGACCAGCCGCTGGCGCACATTTTCGCCGCTATGGTCATGATAGGGCAGCATCGGCCGGTCAGAGCCTGCATGGCGGAGTAGCCGCGCGCTGACCCGCGTATCCTCGACCGCGACGACATCGGCCAGCCGCAACACCTCCGCCGCACGGGGGGTAAGGTCACCAAGGTTGCCGATCGGCCCCGCGACGATATAAAGCCCAGGTTCAAGACCCGATGATTGAGTTTCCATAAGGACGCCAGATGACAGAGACGGATGCCTCCCGGCAAGCGGACTTGTTCGCTTCCCTCAAACGCGGCGCACGACTGGCTTTCGCCGCGAGCGCCTGATGCTCGCCGCCTGTCAGTCGATCGTCCCCAAGGGACCGGCACCCGCCATCCCCACCGGCCCGGCCCAGCCGTCCGGCCCGACCGTGACCGAAGGCCTGCCCACCGACACGTTGCGCCATCGCGTCGCGCTGCTGGTGCCGATGACCGGCACCAATGCGGGCGTCGGCCAATCGATCGCCAACGCCACCACGCTGGCGCTGATGGATACCAAGACCGACAAGGTCCGCATCACCACCTATGACACCGCGCTTGGTGCGGCGGCGGCGGCCAACAAGGCGCTGGCCGATGGCAACCGCCTGATCCTTGGCCCCTTGCTGGCCGATGATGCCCGCGTGATCGGGCCGATCGCGGCGCGCGCCAATGTGCCGGTGATCAGCTTTTCCAACGACAGCGGCGTTGCGGGCAGCGGCGTCTATATCATGGGTTACAACCCCAATCAGTCGATCGAGCGCGTCGTCGCTTCGCCCGGCAAAAGGGACTGAGCCAGTTCGGCGCGCTTGTGCCGCGCGGCACCTATGGCGAGCGGGCGGGCAACGCCCTGTTGCGCGCGGTCGAGCAGGCAGGCGGCACGGTCGTGTCGATGCAGACCTTCGACCGCAGCGCCGCATCGATGACGGCGGCGGTCAAGAAATTGCAGGCCTCCTCCAGCTATGACGCGCTGCTGATCGCCGACAGCGGCCGCGTCGCGCTGCAGATCGCGCCGATCGTGCGCAAAAATGGCGGCGCGACCGCGCGGCTGCTCGGCACCGAATTATGGAATACCGAAGGATCACTGTCCGCCAGCCCGGTACTGCGGGGGGCCTGGTTCGCCAGCGTCTCCGACAGCCTCTATCGCCAGCTCGCGACCAAATATCGCGCCCGTTATGGCAGCACGCCCTTCCGCCTGTCTTCGCTTGGCTATGATGCCGTGCTGTTGACGGTGCGGATCGCGCAGGACTGGAGGCCGGGCAGCGCTTTCCCTGCCGCGCGGTTGCGCGATGCAGGCGGCTTTTCCGGCATCGACGGCGCATTCCGCTTCTCGCGCTCCGGCGTCGCCGAACGCGCGCTGGAAGTGGCCGAAATCGGCGCAGGCAGCCTGACCGTGGTGGCCCCCGCCCCGCGCAGCTTCGGCGATTAAGGCGACCACCCGCCAGGCGCAGGATTTCCCTGTCCTGCGCCTGGCGATGGCGGCATAGTCCCCCTTGGTCCGTTTCGGGGCTGAAAGGGATCGCCCGTCCATGTCCTTGACCGTCCGCATCCTCGTCGCGCTGATCCTGGGCCTGGTTGGTGGCATCGCCCTGGCCGAATGGGGCGAGGGGTGGGACGCGCCGCTGCTGGCCCTGGCCGAGCCGGTGGGCAAGGCGTGGCTCAACGGCCTGCAAATGCCGCTCATCCCCCTGATTTTCGCGCTGCTGGTGACCGGCATCGCGCAGGCGGCCACGACCGCGCGCACCAACGGCATGGCCGGGCGTGCCATTGTCCTGTTCGCGATCCTGCTGGTCGCCTCGTCCACCGTCGCGGCGCTCGTCGGGCCAATGCTCCTGCACCTCTGGCCGGTCCCATCCGGCGCGGTTGGCATGTTGGCGGGGGCCGAGGGCACGGCGGAAGTGCCCGGCGTCCGCCCATCGACCGACTGGCTGCTGGGCTTCATCCCCGCCAATCCGATCAAGGCCGCCGCCGAGGGCGAGGTCGTCGCCGTCGTGCTGTTCGCGCTCATCTTCGGCTTTGCCCTCACCCGCATCGCCGAGGCGCGCCGCGCGCAGTTGACCGGCCTGTTCGACGCGCTGACCGACGCGCTGCTGGTGGTCGTCAATTGGGTGCTATGGCTTGCGCCGATAGGCGTCTTCGCGCTGGCGCTGGTGGCGGGCGCGCGGTCGGGCCTCGCCACCGCTGGCGCGCTGCTCCATTATATCGGCTTCATCGTGCTGATCTGCCTGGTCGTCACCCTGCTCGTCTATCCGCTGGTGACGCTGCTCGGCCGGATCGCGCCCGGTCGATTCGCTCGCGCCGCCTTCCCGGCCCAGGCCATCGCCTTCTCGACCCAAAGCTCGATCGCCTCGCTCCCCGCCATGATTCAGGCAAGCGACGGGCCGTTGGCGATACGCCCGACCACACGCAGCATCGTGTTGCCACTCGCCATATCGCTGTTTCGTATCACCAGCCCGCCCGCGAATCTGGGCGTTGCCCTCTATGTGGCGGCGATGAATGGGGTAGCGATCGGCCCGGCACAGATGGTGATGGGCGTGGCGGTCGCCGCGATCGTCAGCTTGGCCGCCGTCGGCCTGCCCAGCCAGGTGAGTTTCTTCACCACCACTGGCCCCATCTGCCTCGCCATGGGCGTGCCGGTGGAGGCGCTACCGCTGTTGCTGGCGGTCGAGACCGTGCCCGACATCTTCCGCACCGTCGGCAATGTGACCGCCGACATGGCGGTAACGCGTATCATCGATCAGAACGGCCTTACGGCACCCGACGCGCCGTCATTATCTTGATCGGCGCTTCGAGCATCTGGCCCTTCATCACGCCCTCGCCAGCCGTGGCGGACTTTGGCGCGGCCAGAATCGTTTTCACCACGTCCAGCCCTTCGACCACATGGGCAAAGACGGCAAAGCCCTGATTGTCGCCCGCCGCCTCCGGCTGGGCATCCATGGCAGGCATCTTGCCGAGCACGACGAAGAAGTCACCAGTCGCGCTCCCCGGCGCATAGCGCGCCATCGACAGCGCGCCGTCATCATGGGTCAGGCCGGTCTGGCTGGTCGGTTCATGCTTGATCGGCGGCCGGATGCGCTTGGGGTCATTTTGTGCCCCGCCCTGCACGAAGCCATAATCGGCCGCACCGACGCCGCGATAGAAGACGGTGCCGTCCAACCGCTTCTGATCGACATAAGCGAGGAAATTAGAGGCAGTGACGGGCGCCTTGTCGGCATGGACGGCAACCACGATTCGCCCCGCCGCGGTATCGAGCGCCACCCGCACATCGGCGGGTGCCTGCGCAAAAGCAGGCGAGAGGATCAGGAGTGCGGCGAGCCAAAGGGCGAGGGAGCGAATCATGGCGCCAGCCTAGCCCTTCATACGCCCGATGCCAGCCCTTCAGCCCTCCAACTGGCGCAACAGCGCGCGAACGTCGGCGTCGATGTCGGGATTGCTTTCGCGCAGCTGCTCGATCGTGCGGACCGCGTGGATCACCGTGCTATGGTCGCGCCCACCAAAGATGCGGCCGATTTCCGGCAGCGAGCGCGGCGTCATTTTCTTGGCAAGATACATAGCCACCTGACGCGGGCGCGCCACCGCACGGGCGCGGCGCTTGGAGCGCATTTCAGCAACGTCGATCCGGTAATGGGCGGCGCACAGCTTTTGAATCTCATCGACCGTGATGCGGCGAGCGTTGGCCCGCACCGCATCGGCCAGCATCCCCTGCGCGAAATCCAGGTCGATCGCCCGGCCGGTCAACTGGCCATAGGCGACCAGCTTGTTGAACGCGCCTTCCAGTTCCCGCACGTTGGAACGGATCGAGCGGGCCAGAAAGTCGATCACGGCGTCGGGCACCGGCGGATCGCCCGCAACCGCGCGCTTGGCTTCGAGGATCGCCAGCCGCAGGTCGAGACTGGCGGGCTGAATATCCGCCACCAAACCCCCAGCCAGTCGCGACAAAATGCGCGGATCGATCGATTCGAGCGCCTGGGGTGCCCGGTCGGCGGTCACGACGATACGCGCGCCGGTGTCGATCAGATCGTTGATCGTGTGGAGAAACTCCTCCTGCGTCGATCCCTTGCCCGCGATGAACTGAATATCGTCGATCAGCAGCAGACGCGCCGCGCGCAACCGCGCCTTGAACGCCATCGTCTCATTGGCGCGCATCGCATTGACGAACTCCATCATGAAACGTTCGGCCGACATGTAGAGAACGGGCGCACCCGGCGAATGGGCGGCAAAGGCGGCCGCAATCGCATGGAGCAGATGCGTCTTGCCCTGGCCGGTGCCGCCCTGGATGAACAAGGGGCTGAAACGCGGCTGGGCCTCTGCAGCCATCGCGCGAGCCGCAGAACAGGCTAGTTGGTTGCTTTCACCCACGATGAAATCGGCAAAGCCATGGCGCGGCGTGAAATTGACGGCGCTGGCGACGGTTTCGGGCACCGGGTCCATCGCCGGTTCCGCGCAGACCACTTCAAGCAGTCGCGGGCCGCTGGCGTCGGGGGCACGGCGCACCCGGATGTCGCGCACCTCCGCTCCGGCGCTGCGCCAGGCCATGCGCAGACGGTCGCCAAACTGGCCCGTCACAAAATTGGCGCTGAAATCGGTTGCGACCAGCAGGTCGAGCGTCTGCGAATCCGGGCAATAGTCACCCAGCCGCACCGGCTTGAGCCATTGGTCGAACATGCGCGCGCCAATGTCGCGGCGCAGACCGGCGCGGATCATCGTCCAGGTGGATTCGAGGTCGGCATGTGCCTGTACCCCTGCATCCTCCTGCCAATCCACCACGCCTATATTTTCCGTCATTATCGTGCCGACCCTACCAATATGCCCCCTGCCTACGGGCAGGAACCAGCGACGCGAACGAACCCTTTCGGCAAAAGCCCCTGCTTTGCCGAGTCCATCCCATCCGCTGACTAAATGACGGCCGCACAGAGATGATTCGACGGCGGCCGGATGTCGAAAATAGACAGGGCGGCTCCTTCCAATCAAGGGCGCTGCGGTTCAAAAAAATGAAATAAAGCCGTTGACTCGGCAAACCCGCAGAAAAGGGTTAGTTGCGAAAATATCGCTATTTTTGAGTTAGTTATTTGGTGATTAACTTGGGCATGCACGTCGAATCGCGGGAATTGCGTGTGTCGGCTCTGTGACTGTCTTGTGAATGAACAGGAAAAAGCCCGCATCCCTGGATGGGAGCGGGCTTGTTCAGTCCCTCAGGCGGGAAAAGCTTTAGGCGAGCGCGCTGACGGCCTTGGTCAGGCGGCCGAACTTCCGCGAAGCGGTGTTCTTGTGCATTACGCCGCGCGCAACGCCGCGTGCCATTTCTGGCTGAACCGACTGCAGCGCGGTGGCGGCAGCGTCCTTGTCACCGGCGGCGAGGGCGGCTTCCACCTTCTTCACCAGGGTACGGATCCGGCTGATGCGGGCACCATTGATTGCGGCGCGACGTTCGTTGCGGCGGATGCGCTTCTTGGCTTGCGGCGTATTGGCCATTTAGAGTCCTCGGTTCTCGTCAATATTTGGAAAGAGACCAGTCGGACTCGCCAACCCGCCTCATGAAGGAGCGCGCCTTACAGCGGTTCGTTCCGGGCGTCAACCATTTGGCCCCGCTTCACCGCTGGCATTTTGGACAGAAAAAGGTGGAACGACCGCCATCGACCCGCCGCTGCACCGTGCCGCCACAGGGGCATATATCCCCTTCGCGACCATAGACGCGCCATTGCTTGGAAAAATAGCCCAATTCCCCGTCCGGCCGCGCATAATCGCGCAGCGTCGATCCGCCCGCAACGATCGCAGCGGCCAGCACCGTGCGAATCGAATCGACGAGCAGGACGAGGCGCGACCGGCTGATCTTCCCCGCCGCCCGCGTCGGCGCGATGCCCGCCATGTTCAGCGCCTCGCAGACATAGATATTGCCCAGCCCCGCTACCACTCGCTGGTCCAATAGCGCCGCCTTGATCGACGTCGCCTTGCCCTTGAGCACGACCGTCAGATAGCCAGCGTCGAAATCCGACCCCAACGGCTCCGGCCCCATCCGCGTGAACGGACCATAGGCTTCCCAAGCATCGCTGCGCACCAGATCGATAAAGCCAAAGCGGCGCGGATCGTTGAGCGCCAGTTGCCGTCCTGCCCCAGTCTCGATCAGCAGATGGTCATGCGTGCCAATCTCGGTCGGGTCCACCCGCCAGCGGCCCGACATGCCGAGGTGAAAGATCATCATGTCGCCCCGGTCGGTGGCGATCAGCCCATATTTGGCGCGGCGCGTCAGCACCGTGACTGTCGCCCCGGTCAAACGCTGGCGCAGGTCCACCGGGATGGGGAAGCGCAGATCGGCGCGCCGCGGCTCGACACGAGCGAGAACCGCGCCCTCCAATACGGATCGAAGGCCTGCAACGGTGGTTTCGACTTCGGGAAGCTCTGGCATAAGGATCATCTAGGCAAGAGCGCTTCCAATTCCCAGCTTCTTGGCTGGAACGGCACGCAATCTCTGTCTAGAGGGTCACATATGAGCGAAACAGCATCCTTTGGCTATCGGGACGTCGATGCCGCCGAAAAACAGGGCATGGTCCGTGAGGTCTTTTCCAATGTCGCGGCCAAATATGACCTAATGAACGACGCCATGTCGGTGGGCGCGCACCGGTTGTGGAAGGACCAGTTTGTTCATCGCGTGAAGCCCCGACCAGGCGAGGCGATCCTCGACATGGCCGGCGGCACCGGCGACATCGCCTTTCGCATGCACAAATATGGCGCCGACGTCACCGTGTCGGACATCAACCCGGAAATGCTGGGCGTCGGCATGGAACGCGCGAAGAAGAAGGGCCTGGAGGGCCTGCTCTGGTCGGAGCAGAATGCAGAGCAACTGACCTTCGATGATCGCAGCTTCGACGCCTATACGATCGCCTTCGGCATCCGCAATGTGACGCATATCGACCAGGCGCTGGCCGAAGCGCATCGCGTGCTCAAATTTGGCGGGCGCTTCTTCTGCCTCGAATTTTCAACCACGACCTGGCCGGGCTTTTCGGACGTCTATGACGTCTATTCGCACAAGCTGGTTCCGCAATTGGGCAAGCTGTTTGCCAATGACGCCGATAGCTACCGCTATCTGATCGAGTCGATCCGCCGCTTCCCGCCCATGCCCCAGTTCGAAGGCATGATCCGCGACGCCGGGTTTGTACAGACCAAGGTCGAACCGATCCTGGGTGGCCTGGTCGCGATCCATTCGGGCTGGAAGATTTGATGGGCACTCTTAATAAACCCCTCCCCTTCAGGGGAGGGGTTGGGGTGGGGGCCATCCTCACGCG
>NZ_JEMV01000082.1 GCF_000588875.1 Sphingobium sp. Ant17 | reverse complement strand
AGCGCTGAACTTGATCTTCTCGCCCCTTGATATCGAAAATGCCGCTTACCGGGCCTTTCGCGCTATCTTTTGAAAGAGGGGCAAGCTGTGAGCGCAGATTGCCGATAAAAGCGTTCGCGGGGGTGTGGCCTTGTTCGACGAGGAAAAGTCCGAACCATCTACCGCCTTAACGATCTGCTTCCAGTTGGTCATTTGATCTACTCCAATGTGTAGCAGCACCTCGCTGCCCACACTGTATTGCGTCGTCTGACGCGGCAATCATCCAATTTATCGCCAGACATATCACCTCTTTGATGTTGACAGACTAACAGTCTTTGGAGGCATCCAGAAACGACACATTGCTCTCGGGTAAATACCCCGATGGCAAGAAACGACAAAAGACCGCGAAGCCCGCGACATCATCCGCACCAGCGGCACCGACATTCACACTGAGAAAGCCTCAAGAGGGTTTGCTCAAACTGCTACAGAGCAACGTCCCGAATGTGCTTGCCGCCGGGTCCAGTCGTGTAGGCAAATCGTGGCTCTACATGATCTATATCTTGCTGCTCTGCGAGGAATATCCGGGTAGCCGCCATGGCGTTTTCCGTCGCAATCGAAATGCCTGCGAACGTAACCTGTTCAAGCTGACGCTATTCCAAGCCATGAATGCCCTTGGGCTATCGGGCTATCTCAGCAAGAGCATCGACAAGTCTGCGCTGTCTGTGACGTTCCCCAACGGCTCTGTGATATCCTTTGGTGGCCTTGATGAACACAACCGAGATCGTGAACTGGGAAGTGAATATCAGTCAATATGGATGAACGAAGTCAGTGAGTTCGAATATCAGGACGTAGAGTTCCTTAGAGGTCGTCTCTATGGCGAGATACCCCACAAAACCACCGGCATACCACTCAAGCATCGTATGCTCTTCGACTGTAACCCAGACACGTTTGATGACTGGGATTACAAGCTGTTCGTGCTGGGCATTCATCCACTCACGAAGGCACCATTACAGCACCCTGAGGATTATGCCTATCATCAGATGATCACTGACGATCAGGAGTATATCAGACGCAACGCTGACCAGTCGCCGGAATGGAAAGAACGCTTCATTTATGCCAATTGGCAATCCAGCAATCCCAACGCCCTGTTCCCGAAGAAGCATATCAACGATAACCGCTTTTATGGCGATCTATCGGAACTGCGCTTCAAGCATGTTGTGGTCGGTGTTGACCCTGCCGTGACCGCGCATGAGAATAGCGACTACACGGGCATCGTGGTCGCAGGCATCACCTTTGATGGCCATGCTTATGTTTTGGCCGATCGATCAGTCCGTAAGCATGATTGGGAACAGGACGTGCTTCAAGCCTATGATGATTTCGAAGCGGACGAGATTGTTGCCGAACGAAACAACGGCGGTGATTTGGTCAAGAAGGTCATCTACCAAGCGCGCAACAATGTGAGTGTTAATCCTGTCTGGGCATCCCGTAGCAAACAGATGCGCGCCAAGCCGATTGCTGACAAATATCGTGAGGGCCGTGTCCATCACGTTGGAGGCGAAATGAGTGAACTGGAAACCCAGATGTGCGCTTTCGACCCTGAGAAGAAAGATCGTTCCCCTGACCGCCTTGATGCTGCGGTGTGGGCGCTCTGGCGGCTCTTCCAAATCGGCAACACCTCTGGTCCTGTGACCTACACGAGTGTGCCTCAACAAGGGTACTATCGCTGACCAGATAATCACCTGAACGGTTGATTTCCATTCCATAAGACGCATTGTTTTCTTGTGCCAATTAGTCACAGGAGACAGGCACATTATGAAATATCTCAATCTCATCCGCGAAAAAGACCTTCAACAGCTTGTCATAAATCGACAAGCGCAGCGCCCGGTCCAAGGGACTGCCAAAGAGATCAAATTCATGCCGGTGGTGAAACTCCATATCCCCTACACTCATTGCCTCTGGTTACTCAGTGAACTGGACGAGGACTTTATTGCGTTCGGGCTTTGCCAAATACATTGCGCGGAACTCGGTTCGGTCTGGTTAGATGAACTTCTCGACCTAGATATAGACGGGTTGAAGGTCGTCCAGGACACCACATTCCAACCGACAATGACAATCGGCGATTATGCAAGATGGCAAATCGGAACGGTGGATTGCTTCTGCTGTAACGAGAAAGAGCCAGTGGACCCTACGCTGATCCACTGGCTCCCTACTAGGAGTGGCCTAAGCTCTTTGGCCACATCTACTTATCAGTTCCACTGATACGCTTTCCTACGCCTACGAGTAGCCCCACATACTCATCGGTAAATACCTGAACAACAATTTCAGGTGCCGCATGACAGAACAAAACATACAGAGCGACAGGCTCAGTCGCCACGCTCCACAAGTTAAGAAGGTCCGAGATTTCGTAGCCGGTGAAAATGCCGTTAAAGCCGCTCTCGACCTCTACATGCCTGTTCCCAGTGTCGGCATGGACCCAAGGGGTCAGCCCTTCAAGAACTTCCTACGCAGGACATCTTTCTTCCCTGCCGCTGCTCGCGTTTTTAGACGGATGCTTGAGCCTCGTGTTCCAAGAAGACCCCGTGCTGGTAAGCCCAACAGTCAGCGTCATCAAGGATAGCATCACCTATGATATGGAGAGCATCGAACTGTACAGTGAGAAGCTGATCAGCGAGACGCTTCAAACCAACTACACAATGATCGGCGTTGATGCTCCATCGGAAGCAGACAAGCCAGCGAACCTCAACGGAGCGAACGCTATTGATCTTGGCTATCACCCCTTCTTGGTTCTCTATCCCTTCGAAGCCATCTTAGATCATCGCGTCGGTCGTGTGGGTGGCAAGCAGGTATTCAACTACATGAAACTCAGTGACGGTGAGAACGCCTATCGTGAGTTACAATTGCTCAACGGCATCTACACCGTTACGATCTACGAGCGTGAAGATGGCAAGGGTGAATACAAGGTCCGCACTGTCGTTCCAACCCGTGATGGCAAGCCACTGGACTTCATCCCATTCAAACTGGTGACGACCAAGAAGAAGGATCGCTGGCCCTCTAAATCGCTGCTCGATGACGTGGTGAACGTCAACTGTAACCACTACATTCTAGAGGGCGATCATGCGTCTGCGCTCTTCAATTGCGCCGGTCCACAAAAGGTCGTCGTTAATCCCGCTCAGAGGAAGGACGAAGAAGGCAATCCAATCCCGAACATCTATCCAGCGGGTTCAGATCATATCTGGGAAATTCATGGCGCAGGTGGTGAAGGTCAGCAAGCCGGTGTCCACTTCCTCGAATTCTCAGGCACCAGCGTCGTGGCTATCCGTGAGCAGTTAAAGGAACTCAAGAGCCAGATGTCGGCACTTGGTTCCCGCATTCTACAGGACGAGAAGGCAGCACCAGAAGCCGCAGAAGCATTGGCTATCCGTCGCACCTCCGAAAACGCGGCAATTGTCACTCTCACCAATTCGGTCGCAAAGGACATGGAAGAAGTCCTGCGCTGGCTGTCGTGGTGGATGGGCGCAGCATCAAAGAATGATCCCGAAACCCGCTTTACCCTGAATGTCGATCTCGTCCCGGCGAAGCTGACGCCTCAGGAAGTTACCGAAATTCGTAACTTGAAGGCTGCTGGCCTCTACACCGAGAAGGAGGCTTTCTATGCCCTTCGCGCTGGTGGCTGGCAGGATGATACGCTCAAGTGGGAAGCCCATAAGGCAGAGATCGACGCAGAAGTCATCGACCTACCTCTAGCCCTGCCATCGACATCCGACACCGGGGCTGAATAATGTCTGTGAATGAGCGGCTACAAGATGCCGCAATTCGCCATGCCGTTGACGCCCAGCGTTATAGCCGTGGGCTTGCTGCCGATATCGTGGCCCTGCTCAATAGCGCCGATCAGGATTTGCTCGATAAACTGGCCGTCCGCCTCGTGCGAATTGCCGAACGCGGCTTCGATACTGGCCCTGCGACGACCAAGCGCATCAAAGAAATGCTGGCCGATCTGCGCGTCATAAACAGCGCGGTTTACAAGAAGGTCGCAAATACCTTGACCGACGAGCTGGTCGAGTTTGCGATCGTTGAAGCTGACTTTCAGGCATCGACCCTCACCAAAGCGCTACCCATCGAGATAGCCGCAACGGTCCCTGCCCCTGCCCTGCTGCGCTCCCTTGTTACGACCTCCCCCATGGAAGGCCATCTGCTCAAGAGTTGGACAGACGGCATGGAAGCGGGCCGCATTACACGCATCGAAGCCGAAATTCGCACAGGCATGGTCGCTGGTGAAGGCACCGACGCCATAGTGCGGCGCGTCAGGGGAACCAAGGCCAACGGTTATCGTGACGGCATCCTAGATATTAGCCGCCGTTCTGCTCAATCCATTGTGCGAACCGCAACTGCGCACGTAAGCAACGTGGCGGCTCAATCCACATGGGCGGCAAATTCCAACGTGGTCCGTGGGTGGCAGTTTTTGGCCACATTTGACAGCCGCACGACGATTACCTGTGCGGCATTGTCAGGCCAGGTCTTTCCCATTGGCGAAGGCCCAATGCCCCCACGGCATATCGGATGCCGATCTCATTCCCTCCCTGTCACCAAGTCCTACCGCGAAATGGGCTTAGACCTCGATGACGTGCCGCCCGGTGATCGTGCGAGCATAGACGGCAGGATCGCTGGTGATCTGCGCTTTGATGATTGGCTCACAAAGAAGGGAGCCGCGACACAGGACGACATTCTTGGTCCAGTCCGCGCTCAGATGTTCCGTGATGGCAAATTGAAACTGCCTGACCTGATCCGTGATGACGGGACTGTCCTGTCACTCGCGCAGCTACGCAAAACGCCTCTCCCTCGACTGACAGCGGTAAATAGAAGGCAACGGTTGGGCCGTTGCGAACACGCGGCAGGGCCGCACCCCTAAACAGGCTGGGCCTGAGAGGAATTATATGACCACTGAAACAACCACCGAAACCTCGTCCGAGGACACATCGGGTCTCAAAAAGAATAATGCTGAACTCAAGCGTGAACGCGATGAGTGGAAGCGCAAAGCCGAAGCTGCTGAACGCGAAAAGACGGAAGCCGAAGAGAACGCAGCTAATGCTAACATGGACGAAGTAACCCGTCTCAAGAGCCAAATCACAAAGCTAACTGGTGATCTAGAAAAGGCCAACGGCAAAGCCGCTGATGCCACCAAGTCCTTTCATTCATACAAAGCTGAAACGGAAATCGCAAAGCTGCTGATCGCACATAAGGTCCAGCCTGATGATGCTCCGATGGTATCTGCCTACATCAAGAGCATGATGGCTCTAGATGCCGATGGTCAGATGACCATTCAAGACCAATCCCCGGATGACTTTGGTAAAGCCTACTTTGCTGGCGCAGGCAAGCGCTACACCAGCGCACCAGACAACAGCGGCGGTGGCTCTACTGGCTTTGACGGCACAACGGCAAGCAAGTGGACGAAGGCACCACAGACACCCGCAGAGTTTGATGAGTTTGATGCTTTGCCCGACGCAGAGCGCAACGCAATTGCTGATAAGATCAACCGTCCAGACCTCCGCGTCTAAGGGCGTCCAGAGAAGGTCCACACAACCACATTGGTAAATATCCGGGAGAGCCAGAAACGCTCTCCCGGCTCTTCGTAACGGGCCGTGAAAACAGTCCGTAAGGAGAGAAAAGAATATGACAATCACGAACACCACAATTGCTGGTCTAGCTGGTTCGGAACGCAAGATGGACGTTCGCGTCTCGGTCATTGCTCAGGAAACCAATGAGCTAGTTCAGTCCGGCTTGACCGCTACCAGCGCAGAAGTTCAGGCGCTTGCCAACGGCGGACCTCGCAAGGTCACGCTTGACTATCTCAAGCCAATTTCCGGTGAAGCATTCAACGTCACCACCGACAATATCAATCAGGAAGGCGACGTTGGTTCGATTGAGGGCAGCACCTACAACGCAATGCGCCTTGATCTCAACTATGCGCTGGCGACCACTGACCTGACCCAGATTGTCACTCAGTATGGTAAGCAGGGCGATCTGGCTACTGCGCTGGCCGGTCATCGTAATGCGATCACCAAGTCCCTGTTCTTCTCTACCCTAGTCGGCGCTCGTGCTGCTCTTGCTGCCAATACAGCAATCACGCACACTGTTGCTACCGATTGGGACATGGCAGCGATCTATGACGCAATCGCAACTGGCGAAGAGTGGTCCTCGCTGTTCAACGTCATGGCAGTAAGCCACGGTCGATATGCGAAGCTACAGGCTAAGAATGATGGCTTTGTTGCGCCTTCGGACGTCAACACCCGCTTTGCCACTTATCAGGGCTTCACCTTGCTCAAGACCAACAAGCTGACCGACGACGAAGTGATCGTTGGTCGCACCGGCTCTGTTGGCTACGGAGAAGGCACTGCCCAGCAGGCTTTTGAAATCGAGCGCAAGGCGAACGGCGCGAACGGCGGTGGTGGTGATATCCTTCACTCCCGCTTCTCGCGCACGATCTTCCCTCAGGGCATGTCCTACGAAGGCGGTATCCCAACTTCTGCTGCTCAGGTTAAGACTGTCCTCGAAGCAGCCGCAAGCTGGGAACAGGTTGCTCCTGACGCACAGTTTGGTTTTCGCTTCCTGACTTTCACCGGCGCTTAATAGCCCACAACAGGACGGCCCTAGCGCTCTGCGCTGGGGCTTTCCCATGAGCGGTAAATACCTCGCAAACAGACGCGAGGTATCCAATGGCCATTACCCTTTTACAGATTAACGTGGTCCTAGCCGCTCGTGGCAAAGACGCCGTTGAGGCATCGCAGCTTCACGAAGCCTTGGACTATGCCCTTGGCGTCTATGGCATCCCGTCAACGATCCTGAACGCCGACGAGCCATCAGAACGCCTGATCCTTGGTATTGCGCTACTCGCCGCACAGGCACCCTTCCCTATCGCCGTGACCGCCGCGCTGATCAGCAGCGAGATTAAAGCCGCGTCCGGCGCAAGCGTGAAGAAGGAATTTGCCGACACCCCTGCTGATCCATACCCCGTAATATCCGGCCTTTTAGCGCCATTCAGCGCAACCGCGCAGCCAAGGGGCATCTCGTTCGGAATTAGCAGCCGATGAGCGTTTATTCGGATTTGAGGGCCGCTGTAGGGCCGGGTAGCGAGATTGAGGCGACCTTTGGCGTCCCTGCGATCCTGACGCGCACGACTGGCGGCATCAAAGACCCCGATACCGGCAAGGTGTCGAGCAAGACGGTCACTCCACATAATGTGAATGTCGCCAAGCGCACCGTGAAGATCACCGTTGAGGGTGGCGGCAAAGCGGAAGCAACCGCGTTCGATATGTGGTTCGAACCACTGCCCGGTGATGTCATCACGCTTGCGGGCAAATCATATCGCGTTGGATCGGTCGAAGCCGACGAACCTGATGGCATCCCGATTGGCTGGATCGCGATAGTGGGGTCAGGCTCATGAAAATAGATTTCAGTGATTTGAAGAGGAACATCGCAACAGATGTGGCCCTAACTGAGCAACAGCTTCTCGACTACGCTCAGAAAACGACATTTGACGTTCAACGCGACCTCATTCTGGCCACCCCAGTCAAAGATGGCACTGCTCGACGTGGATGGCACGCAACTGCGCCAGCAAAGCCATTTGAGGAAGGTGTCGTGGAAAATCAGGTCGCCTACATTGGCAAGCTAAACGATGGCTCCTCCTCTCAAGCCCCGGCCAACTTCGTGGAGAATGTGGTCGAACGATACTCAAGCAATGGGGGCGCATGATGCTCAGTCAGGATAGAATAGCACTTAACAGGAAGATGCGCCTATCACTCGCGGCATCGGCACCTGACCTTTCATTCTACATCGCAGACGACGACTACGAGATTGACGAGAACGCCTTGTCAGCAGTTTTCGCATTCAATCCAGATGCCTCAACGCTTCTCACTGTGAGCAGTAGCAATGTCTGGCAGCAGGTGGGCATCGCCACACTACAGATCAATCAGCCCAAGAGCCTCGTCATTCAGGCAGACGAATTGAACGCATGGGACATCGCTGATCTAGGCATGACCGCGTTCAAGGGCTGGCGTAGCGATGACTTCAAAACGGAGGTTCACAAGTTCAACGTCCAGCGCGTTCCAGATGACAAGTATCTGCGAATTAATCTGCTGATCTACTGGCGCTCCAAGCGCGCTTCATAAAGGCGTCCAAAACGCCTCTCGGCACTGCTCTCGGTAAATATCAGCACGAGGCACACAGCCTCCTGTGTTTCAATTGATATGGAGAGATGTAGATGCCTTTCATCAGTTCGTCGGACGTAAAAGTCACCCTAATTCCCGAAGATACATTCGGCGTTCTGGCCACAACCGGCCCACGCTATGATATTCCCCGCAAAGCTGGCGATAGCCTACCTGTCAAAGACGGTGGCAATGTCGAGAGCGACACGATCAAGCCAGGTCGCAACGCGAATGGTTCGCGTCGTGGCAATCAGTCCGTAAGCGGCTCCCTCGAATTCAACGCTATCTGCGCTCCCTTCATGGACTTCCTCATGGAAGGCGCAGTCAGCGGCAAGTATGCTGGCAACGTATTGAAGGCCGGTCAGACCGATAGTTCCTTCTCGCACATCAGCCAACTGACCAACAATGAATTCAAGGTCAGCACCGGTTGCGTTCCAACCAACTTCACCCTAACCGCAACAGCAGCCGAAGCCGTAACCCTGAGTTTCGATTTCAGCGGCGCAAAGCAGGTTGACGAAAGCGCAATCACTGGCACCCACACCGCAACCCCGGTTGACGATGCTGCCTATGAATTCCTTGGTCACGAAGTCCTGAATGTCACCGTCGGTGGATCGACCGCATTGAAGTTCACTGAACTGGAATTGTCGGTTGAGCAGTCCCGCACTCCACGCAATGTGTTGTCCAGCGACGCTCCTGTGGGCTTTGCGGCTTCCGGCGCTCGTGCCGTAACCTACAATCTGACCTTCTACCGCGAAACCGGCGTTGATTATGCGGCACTCTTCACTGGCGACAAGCAGGAGTTCTCGTTTGATCTAGGTATCGCAGGCTATGGTCGCAGGTTCACCGTTTACGGTCAGGCTTCCATTCCAGAAGACGTGACCGAAGATGACATGCTGATTAGCGTTGTGGTCACCGGTGCCTACGACAGCACCGAAGGCACAGCCCTCGTTATCGAGAAGCTGGTATAACTCTGTAGTTCTCCTTCATCAACGACAGAGCAGTTGGGCAGGCTGGAAACGGTCTGCCCAACACCATGATTTACCCTCCTATTTATTGGCTAAATAGTGGCGATGACTAGAAGGAGAACACAATAATGGTCAATTTCGTTACCCCAAGCCGTTACGATCAGACACTCGCCGATAAGGGCGTCAGTGTAGCGATTGATGAGAACGGCGTCTATTACGGCACCTTCGATGTGAAGTGCTATGATCCCTACAGCCCATTCTTCAAGGTCGCCCGTGAACGCTATCAGCGCACCCACAAGGCGACGATCAAGCTGCTCAAGACGGATCAGGAAAAGGTCATTCATCAGTTTGTTCATCTGGCCATGTTTGGCTGGAAGGACATCAATGATGAGAACGGCCCTGTAGCTTTCAATAAGGACGTTGCGTTTGAATTCCTGACCCAGACTGAAATCGGCTTGTTCGTATTCAGTGAGCTTGTTTCACAGGCCAGCGATATCGACAACTTCAAGGCAGAAGAGGAACTGGTCGATGCTCCTGATGAGGACGACGCAGTTGATCCTATGATTGACGCAGGCGATATCGCAAAAAACTAACTGAGTTCCTGAGGTGGTATCAGGTTAAAGGCGGCGCACAACTTCTCAAAGATGTGGCCGCCAACCCCTCCGACGAGAGGCTTATTGAATTGCTCTCGTCCTCGCCTCGTCAGGAACATGACTTCTACTATGATGCTTTCTGGGAATTGAGTTCTGAACGGCATGACGGGATGAGCGCAAGACCCATCCCTGTGAGCAAGATCGAAGCCTACTCAGAAAAGCCAGTTCTGCGACTAACTCTGCGCGAGCAATGGGCATTCAAACGCATCATCAGGGAACTCGACAACGCCTATCTGACTATCGAAGCGGAGCGCGCAAAAGCCAGCACCAAGGGTGCGAAGAAGGGCGGTAAATAATCACTATAAGGCGCTGATTGGTGGGGTTATGGTGTGGAGACTGCGAGAACAATTCGAGTGAGCATAGACAGCTCTGGCGCAAAGGCCGGGGCTGATCGTATCAACAAGGCTCTCAACGATATTGTGGGTTCAGCGTCCAAGGCTGAAAAGCAGGCTCGTGTCACTCAAGACAGCATCAATGGCGTCGGCTCTGCCTCTTCTAGTGCGTCGGGCAAAGGCAAGAAGTTCACCACATTCCTAGATGGTGCGACCGTTCACGGCAAAGGTCTTGCAGGCATCCTTGAACAGAATGCTGGTCTGCTGGGCAAAGTCGGATCAGCAGCCAACGACAGCGCTGGTAAGGTCGGCATGTTCACGCAAGCCGGGCGCGCGCTCATGTCGTTGGGCCTTCCCGGTATCATCGGTGGTATCACGGTCGCATTCTTGGCCGCTGGCGCTGCTGGTATTTCAGCCGCTGCTCAGGTCGAGAAGTTCCAAGCCAATCTGCTCACGATGGTCAAATCCACGACGCTGATGAAAAGCGCGTGGGCGGGGCTGGTCAGCTTCGCCAATAAAACCCCCTTCTCTTTGAGCCAGTCCGTTGACGGCTTCACCAAGCTACGCGCACTCGGTCTAGCCACGTCCGAAGCGATCATGATGTCCTACGGCAACACCGCTGCCGCAATGGGCAAGAATATGAGCCAGATGATCGAAGCCGTCGCGGATGCCGTGACCGGCGAATTCGAGCGTTTGAAGGAGTTTGGCATCAAGGCCAAGCAAGAGGGCGATAAGGTCGCCTTCACCTTCCAAGGCGTCACCACAACAGTCGGCAAGAACGCGACCGCAATTCAGAAATACCTCGTCGGCATCGGAGCTACCAATTTCGGCGGCGCAATGGCCCGTCAAATGGACACCCTCAACGGCGCTTTTGCGAACTTGGAAGACAAGTTCTTCCTGCTCATGGCGACCCTTGGTGACGGCATGTTTGGCCAGACCGTCAAGGAAATGACAAACGCCCTCGCAGAAGGCATCGGCGCGGTGACGCCGCTGGTGTCGGGCCTGATGGATATCTTCGGTGGCCTGCTAAACGGCATCTGGGAAGTCGGCAAAGGCGTAGCCCAGCTATTCACGGTCCAGTTCGGCGGCGCAGAAGGGGCAACCACGCTTCTTCAAAAGCTGGCCGTTGCGGGCAGCTATATCGGCACGGTGTTTTCCATCACTGGCAAGGTCGTTGGTTCGGTCCTCGGCTATATCGGCCAGACAGCCAGCTTCGTCGTAAATCTGATCCAGAAGGGCTTTGCTGCTCTCTTTGGTTGGATGATGCCGAGCTTTGGTGAAGCTGGCCAGTCCGCAGGTCAGGCGCTCGTGGGTATCCTGCGCGCAGGCGAGTTCATCGCCAACCAACTGCCCAACGTGTTCGCCGTCGCATTGGCTGAAATCAAGGCCATGTTCTCGCAAACCGGCGCTGCCATTGCCAAAGCGATGACCGGAGACTTCACGGGCTTCGACAATATCGACCTGTCATTCAAGCGCACCAGGAAGGTCGCCGGGGCTGTCTGGGATGGCGCTGGAAAAATCTACGGTGACAAGAAGGGCAATCAGAAGTGGATCGACCAAGCATCAGGCATCGGCGCTGCTGGCAACATCGACTTCGCGGCACTGGGCGATGGCAAAAAGACTGCTGATAAGGGTAAAAGCAATAGCGATGCTGCCGACAAGGCCAAGCAACAAGAAGAGTTCTGGAAGGGACTAGAGCAGGAATTAGCCCTCTCGAAGCTCAATACGCAGGAGCGTGAAAAGCAAGCGAAGGTCTTTGAATATCAGAAGCTCGTTGGCCGTGACATCACCACTGATGAGAAATCCCGTCTCTCGACATTACTTGACCAGACCAAAGCCAACACATTCATTCAGACCGCGCAGGAAGAGCATCGCAAAGCCATGCTCGACCTTGGCGTTGAGCAGGCACTTCATCAGAGCAAATTGAAGGGAATGACCGACGAGCAGCTTGCCGTCGAGAAAGCTGGCTTGGAGTTCAAAGCCGGTATCCTGAAAGATAATCTCGTCATTGATGACGCGACCCTTGCCACGTTGATGGATCGCGTTCGCGCTCGTGCGGCTGAAACCGCAGAATTGGCCAAGCAGGGTAAGATGCTCGACACGGCCAAGTCGCTCGCTGAAAAATACAGCAAGACATTCAACAGCGATCAGTTGGCCAAGACACAAGCGTTCCAGAACGCGGCGCTCGATTACGCTGTTTCCACTGGTCAGATGTCAGCCAAGGTCCGCGACGAGATTTTACAGGGCATTGCGGACGCCGCGTCCAAGGGCGCTGATGTCATGCGTGACCATTGGGGTCAGACGATATCTGACCTTGGCGATGAGATCGGCGGCAAGTGGGGCACAGCGTTCGGCAAAATAGGCCAGGCCATTCAGGATATGGTCGCAGCCGCGAATGGCGACTTCTCTAGGGGAGGCGTTATTGGTGGCATCGCAAATCTGCTCGGCAAGACAGTCGGCGCAGATGGCAAGATCACCAATAACGCTTTCGGCTCTGCGGTTCAGGGTGGCGCGTCCAATTTCAACGATCAGCTATTCGGTAACAGCAGCAAGGGCATCAAGTCGGTATTCAGCGATCCGCTGAAATCCCTCTCCACATCTTTTGGCTCGTTCAAGGATGCGTTCGACCCGGCAAAGGGCGGCGGCTTCGTAAAGGGCATCGGCAGCGCGGTCGGCGGGGCAATGGCTGGCGCGCAAATGGGTAGCCAGATTGCTGGTGTCGGCAAAATGCTTTGGGGCAAGTTCAGCACCACAGGGTCGCAGATCGGTGGCGCACTGGGTAGCTTTGGTGGTCCAATCGGATCGGCCATCGGCTCCCTACTCGGCGGCACAATCGGCGGCCTGCTGAAAAAGACCAAATACGGCACAGCCAGCATCGGCCAGCTTGCCGGTGGCGAACTTGGTGTGAGCAGCCTCAAGGGCAACAGCACATCAAGGAAGGATAATGCCAGCGGCGCAGCCGGTTCGGTCATCAGCGGCCTACAGAGCATCGCAGCAGAATTGGGCGCGACACTCACCGGTTCCCCTTCTGTGTCGATCGGCATGTATAAGAAGGACTGGCGCGTCAGTGACACAGGACGAACCGGCAAGCTCAAAGGCAAATATAGCGATGTAACGGACTTTGGCGACGACGCAGAGGCGGCAATCGCATACGCCATTCAGGTCGCCCTACAGGACGGTATCCTGACCGGCATCAGTGAATTCTCGAAGATGGTCATCAGCGCCAACGGCGACGAGCAAGCGTTGAGCCTCGCAAAGTCCTATGAGAGCATTCTTGACGCACTGGCGAAGTTCAACAATCCGATCAAGGGCGCAGTCGATGAAGCTGTCAAAGACATCGACACTCTGACTGAGCAGATGAAAGCCGCAGGTGCTTCGGCGGCAGACTTGGCGAATGTCGAGCAGTATCGCAGCATCAAGCTGAAAGAGATACTGGACGACCAGCTAACCGGCTTCAATGACACCCTCAAGCTATTGAAGGGTGAAGGCGCAGGCAAGTCGGCTCTGGCTCTCTTGAATGAGGATATGGGCGAACTGGATAAGTTCCGTCAGACGCTCGCAAAGGGTGGAACAGTCGATACCAATGAGTTCAACACACTCGTTCAAGACATTCTGGGGCAAGCAGGCGACATCTACGGCAAGCAGACTTCTGCTTATCAGGGCATCGTTGGTGATCTGACCGCACTGACTGAAAGCGCAATCGGCAACGTAACCGGCGAGTTCAACAAAGCCAGTGGCGCAGAAGGCACCACGGCAGCGGTCGAGACACAGACAGCAGCAATCGAAACCCAGACACAGGCGATCAACACGAGCAACCAGTATCTAGAGATCATCGCAAATGCGCTGACTGGTAGCCGTCAAATCACCCAGACCTTAACCGGACAAAACGGCGTCCTGCTTAATGCGAACTGACGTAAATAAAACATAACAGGAGAACCCAATGTCAGTCCAGAATACAGATCACGCGCTGTTCGCTTTACAGGAGTATCGCAAAGCCATCGCAACCAATCCCGGCGTTCTCGCACTCAATGATGGTGCGGGTCATATGTACGCCTCCGGTAGCGGCCGCATTGTCGGTCGGATGTAGCCGGCGCATTGCGCGGGCATGGATGAGATAATCAGCGATGTGTTTCCGGGCGTTCGTCGCCTGGATGTATTGGAGACGGGCCGGCGTAGGCGTTGGACCGATGACGCAAAGCAACGGATCGTAGAGGAGGCGTTTCAGCGCGGCGTTTCAGTTTTGACGGTAGCGCGGCGCCATGATGTTGATCCATCCCAGATCTATGATTGGCGCAGACGGCTATTTCCGCAGATTTCCAGAGGGATATCCGGCTTTGCGCCGGTGGTTGTGACCCCTGATTGCCCAGTTCCGTCGTCACGCGGCCAGATGGAGATTGTTTGCGGCAATGGCCGCCGGATCATCGTCGACCGCGACGTCGATGTCGCCGCGCTGCTTCGGGTGCTGGCGGGGGCTTGAAGGATGATCCCCGTGCCGAGCGATGCGAAGATCTGGATCGCGCTGGGTCACACAGACATGCGACGTGGCATGCGCGGTCTGGCGCTGCAGGTTCAGGAAAGTCTGAAGCGTGATCCTCATCAAGGGGGATCTGTACATTTTTCCGGGGGGCGCAGCGGATCATTGATCAAGATTTTTGTGGCACGACGATTTTCGGCATGTCGTTTATATGCAAAACGGCTCGAGAAGGGGGCGTTTTTTGTTTGGCCTTCTGCGAAGGACGGTACGGTGCCGATTTCGGCCTCGGCACTGGCCTGCCTGCTAGAGGGCATTGACTGGCGCAACCCGCAGAAAGCCTGGCGTCCGAGCAAAGTTGGGTAGCATTTTTCTGGCGATTTTCCTTCGGGCTCAGGGCCGATTCTGCTAGGGATTCCGGCGATGGAGACGCTCTCGGCCCGCGATATGCAAGACCTGCGCGAGGCCGTTGCCCGCGCGGATCTGCGCGCCGTCGAGGCAGAGGCCAATGCCGCCCGCGTCCTGGCAATCAACGCTGATCTGATCGCCCGCAACGCCCATCTTGAGCTGCAAAACGAGAAGATGCGTCGCGCGCTGCACGGACCATCTTCGGAGCGTTCGCGCCGCCTGATCGACCAGATGGAACTCGAGTTCGAAGAGCTAGAGGCCACTGCAACCGAAGATGAGATCGCTGCGCAGCAGGCGCTGCAAAAAAAAACGACCACTGTCGAAGCCTTCACACGCAAGCGTCAAAACGCGCCGGGAGTTTCCGCCAGGTCTTCCCGTCGAGCGGGTCGTTATTCCCGCCGAGAAGAACTGTCCTTGCTGCGGTTCGGATAACCTGAGCAAGCTTGGCGAGAGCGTCATTCGTGCGCTTGAGACTGTGCCTGCCCAGCACAAGATCATCGAGACCGTGCGCGAGCGCTTTTCCTGCAGATCGTGCCAGACCATCACGCAGCCGCCAGCGCCGTTTCACGTCACGCCGCGCGCCATGTTTGGCCCGCATTTCCTCGCATGCCTTGCGTTCAACAAGTTCGGGCTGCACCAGCCA
>NZ_JEMV01000081.1 GCF_000588875.1 Sphingobium sp. Ant17 | reverse complement strand
AGCGCCTCGGCGCTGACCGGCACGTCGGCGATGGTGCGATCGGCCTCGCCCAGCGGGGGCACGGCCTTGCCACCGACGGTGACCGACAATGCCTGCGGACGGCCGGTCAGGATCATCGGGTTGCGCGCAGCGAGTGGCAGGGCAAAGGTCTCGCCCTTCTTCATCAACCCATCCTTCAACCGTTCGCCCGCCTCGTCATAGATGCGCAACCACACATCATCGACGGCGGTGAACACGACCGGCTGTGCAGCGGGCGCAACCGCCGCCGGGGGTGCCGCGGCAGCGGCAGGGCGCGTCTGTTCGCGGGCTGCGACCTCTTCGCTGGTGGGCGGTGTGAAGAGCTGCATGCGCCAGATGGTAAAGCCCGCCACCAAGAGGATCACGATCGCCGCCGCCGTCCAGGCGAGCGCGCGCGATGGCACCCGCGCGGGATCGGCCGGTTCGAACATCTCGTAGCGGTTGGCGCTCAGGTCTGCGCCATGCACACCCTGCCGCACCTGCGCGGCGATCTCGACCTCGTCCAGCCCCACGGCACGGGCATAGGCGCGAGCGAAACCAACGGCATAGGGGATGCCCGGCAGCGCGGCATAATCATCGCGTTCGACCGCTTCGAGCTGGCGCTGCGCGATGCGGGTGCGCGTGGCAATATCGGGCAAGGACAGCCCCATCGCTTCGCGCGCCATGCGCAATTTTGCGCCGGGTGTATCGGGCTGCCTATCCGGTGCGCTACCAGCGCCCGGCTCCAATTCCATTTCGTCTGCCATGCTGCTCCGCGACCTTAGAGTGAGGCCTTGTCTCACTGTGGGACGGGCGTTGTCAACGGCGGGAAGCGCCTCTTTTCCTCTGTTTGGCCCTTATCCCAGTTCGATATGCCGTTCGCTCGCCCATTGGGTCAGCCGCGCCCGTATATCGCGCTCGCCACTGTCGAGCAGGTCGCGCATCAACGCCTGCACCTCGCCCGCGTCGATCGCGCGGATCATCGCCTTGACCGGCCCGACCGATGCCGGGGTGATCGACAGCCGCCGAATGCCAAGGCCGATCAGCGCCATCGCTTCCAGCGTCCGCCCGCCCATCTCGCCACACACGCCGACCGGCACGGCATGCGCCTGGCAGGTCCGCACCACGCGATCCAGAAAGCGCAGGATCGCGATGCTCAGCCAGTCATAACGTTCGGCGAGCTTGGGATGGGCGCGGTCGGCGGCGAACAGGAATTGCGTCAGGTCGTTGGTGCCGATCGACAGGAAATCCACGCGCGGCAATAAGATGTCCAGCACCTCGGCGAGCGCCGGCACTTCCAGCATCGCGCCATAGCGCACCGCGATCGGCAGCTTCTTCTTGCGCGCCAGCAGCCATTCGCGCTGATGCTCCACAAGCGCGCGCGCCTCCTCATATTCCCACGGCTCCGACACCATCGGGAACATGACGTGCAAGATCTTGCCCGCCGCCGCCTCCAGCAGTGCGCGCGCCTGCGCCTTCATCAGCGCATCGCGATCCAGCGCCAGCCGCAACGCGCGCCAGCCCATCGCCGGATTATCCTCATGCTCGTCATCCTCGCGCTGCATATAGGGCAGCGCCTTGTCCCCACCGATATCCACGGTACGGAAGATGACGGGCCGGTCGCCTGCCGCGTCCAGCACATCCTTGTAGAGCCGCTGCTGCTTCTCGCGCTGGGGCAAGGTGGCCGACACCAGGAACTGGAACTCGGTACGGAACAGCCCGATGCCATCGGCCCCCACCATGTCGAGCGCCTGCGCATCCTCGCGCAGCCCGGCATTGACCATCAATTCCACCCGCTGCCCGTCAGCGGTGACCGACGGCAGGTCACGCATCGCGGCGAACTCGGCGCGCCGCTTCTGCGTCACGTGCAGCTTATTGTCGAACGCTTCGTCCATGTCCGGGGTCGGGCGGATCAACAGCGCATTGGCGTTGACGTCCATCAGGATGAGGTCGCCTCATTCACCAGATGGCGGATGTCGCGCACCCGGCCCAGCACCGGCACGCCCATGGCGCGCGCGACGATGGTGACATGGGCGGTCAGCGATCCTTCCTCCAGGATCACGCCCTTCAGCCGCCGCCGGTCATATTCCAGCAATTCGGCGGGGCCAAGATTGCGCGCGATCAGGATCGCGTCCTGCCGCAACCCCATCTGCGCCGCCGTGCCCAATTGCCCCGACACGATCCGCAACAGCCGGTTGGCCAGATCCTCCAGGTCGTGCATCCGGTCGGACAGCAACGGATCGTCAATCTGCCGCATCCGCATCCGCGTGCGCTGCTGCACCCGCTCGATCGCCGCCTCGGCGGTCAGGCCGCTGTCGATCGCTTCGTTGATCCGCCGCGTCCAGCCCTCGTCATAGGCGAACATCTTGTAGGTTTCCAAAACCTCCTGATGCTCGCCCTCCATGCCGAACTCGGCCGCGCCGGTCATCCGGTCGATCTGCTCGCGCATCTTGGCAAAGGCGGAAATGACGCGCGCGCGCTCCGCCTCGGTATCTTCCGCGACGGTATGTTCGATATGGACGCGCGGCTGGTGGAACACCACATGCCCCCGCGCCATCCCCATCACCAGTTGCAGCCCATGGAGCAGCGTCGTGCCGGTATCGGTCACGCGCAACTCGGTCTGGCCATCGTCGGCCAGTTCGGCATTGGCGATCAGCTCCGACATCACCATCGCGACGGTCTGGAGTGCCTCTATCTCCACCTCTTCATATTTGCGCGGGTCGGCATGCTGCACGCACAGGACGCCGATCGCCCGTTCGCGCCGCACGATCGGCACACCGGCAAAGCTGTGGAACAATTCCTCCCCGGTTTCGGGGCGATAGCTGAAATCGGGATGCGACGCCGCTTCGTCCAGGTTCAGCGTTTCGACATTGGTAGCGATCAGGCCGACCAGCCCCTCGCCCATCGCCATGCGGGTGACATGCACCGCTTCCTGCTTCAACCCGCGCGTCGCGAACAGTTCCAGCACGCCCTCGCGCACCAGATAGATGGAGCAGACTTCGCTCGACAGCGACTCGCCGATCACCTCGACCACCTTGTTCAGCTTGCCCTGCGCGCTGGTGCGCGACGCCATCACCTCCTGCAGGCGGATCAGGATCTGGCGGGCGGCGGCGGCGGGGGTGCTGGGCATGGCTTCATGCGCTACCAGATGCGCGACCGGCTTTCCAACGCGATTCATGCCGGAATGATGACGGTTTGCGTTAATCGCGTGACGGCGTCCGGCATATAATTGCAAAAATCACCGTGCGGCATTGCGGAAATGGCGCTCTGCTTCGTCTGATGCAATGAAGTTTCCGTTTTCTGGAACAGAGGGGACAATCGACATGACGATGATGCTGGACAAAGAAGCCAAGGACGATCTGATCGGGCGCGGCTATTCGCGCCGTCAACTGGCCGAGGTCGCTGCGCTGCTGGGCGCGGGCGTCGCCGCCAGTTCGCTGCTGAGCGGCGCTGCCCTGGCGCAGCAGCAGGCCGGGCGCGGCATCAAGGGCGCGGTCCGCATCGGCGCGAACGAATGCTGGACCGGCCCCTTCCCCGCCGGTGTCGAGGCGATCGCCGAGGCTGGTTCGCTTGGCAACTGGTATGATCCCGACAATTATCGCGGTGAACTGGTCAAGACCGTCGCCACCGTCGAAGGCATCCCCGAAAGCCATGTCATGGTGTGGCCCGGTTCCGGTGGCCCGCTGGTCAGCAGCGTCGCGGCCTATTGCTCCCCGACCAAGGGGCTGGTCACTGCCGACCCGACCTTCGAATCCGCCTGGCGCACCGCCGACTATATGAAGGCCCCCATTGCGAAGGCACCCCAGGCCATCGGCCAGGGCCATGACGTCAAGGCGATGCTGGCCGCCAATCCCAATGCGGGCCTCTATTATGTCTGCACGCCCAACAACCCGACCGGCACGGTGACGCCGCTCGCGGACATCAAATGGCTGCTCGACAACAAACCTGCCGATTCGATGCTGTTGGTGGACGAAGCCTATCTGCACTTCTCCGATGCGCCGAGCGCCGCCAGCCTGATCGGAAACCGCAAGGACATCGTCGTCATGCGGACCTTCTCCAAGCTGTTCGGCATGGCGGGCATCCGCCTCGGCCTCACCTTCGCCGATCCCGAAGTGCAAAAGCGCCTGATGCTGTTCGGCCCCACCGCCGGTGGCCTGTCGATCACCGCCATGGCCTGCGGCAACGCGGTCTATACCCAAGCGGACCTCATCAAGGCGCGCCGCGATGAAATGATCGCCAACCGCGAAGAAACTATCGCCTATCTGACCAAGAAGGGCATCGAAGTGCAGCCCGGCAGCCAGGCCAACATGTTCATGGTCAACTGGAAAAAGCCCGCCAAGGACATGCAGGCCGCCCTGGTCGCGACCCCGGAAAAGGTCCAGATCGGTCGCAGCTGGCCCATCTGGCCCACCGTCTCGCGCGTCACGGTCGGCTCGGCCGAAGACATGGCGAAATTCTGCGCCGCCGTGGACAAGGTCTATAAGGCGTAAGGTTTTTCCTCACGACAGCGCAAAGGGCGTCCGGGCAACCGGGCGCCCTTTTCGTTGGCACGAGATGACGCGAACAGGGCCGGCCGGGAACGTCAAACGCTGCTGCGCCTGAACCCGCGTCCGTCACCCCAGCGAAAGCTGGGGTCTCAGGCGGCTACATATTATCATGACCTGCACGTGCATCCGCACCTCATGCCCTTTCGGCCCTTGCCATCAAATCCCGCTATGCGTTACCCTTGCCCATAATACGAACCAAAATGGAGGCGGATGATGGCATGGCTGGGACAGGCAATGACGGTGGCGATCGCCGCGCTGGTCACGATCTCCGCTCCGGCACAATCCGCGACCACCGCCCCAGCGCCCGCCCAATGGATCGACGCCACCACTGGTCACCGCATTGTCCGGGTCGACGACCGGCCCGGCAATTATGGCCTCTATTTCAACTACAACCCTTTCACTCCCGACGGGCGGCAGATGGTCTATCTGACCGCCGAAGGCATCCGCGTCGCCGACACCCGCGACTGGACCACCCGGCTGGTGCTGCGCGAAAAGGTCGATCGGCTGCTGTTCGTCGGCTATCGCAGCGCCACCGCTTATTACACCACCAGTCCGACCAGCGGCACGGCGGACGAGGGCGCGTCGGTCATCTGGTCGGTGGACCTCGCCACCGGCCAGCGCCGCCGCATCGCCGACCTGCCCGGCGGCCGGATCGCATCGATCAACGCCGACGACACGCTGCTCGCTGGCCATCGCGAACTGGCCCCACCCCCGCCCGCCATTGCGGCGCAGGGCAAGCGCGATCCCAAGACCGGATCGCCCGGCTATGCCGGGTTCGATGCCCTGGGTCGCCCCCTCTCCTTTGCGCAAGCCAAGGAACAATGGATGGAAGCGCGCCTCGCGGCGGGCGTGCCGATGGAGATTTTCAGCATCGACATCCGCACCGGCGCGCGGCGCACGATCACCGCGTCAAAGGATTGGCTCAACCATGTCCAATTCTCGCCGACCGATCCCACGCTGCTGATGTATTGCCATGAAGGGCCATGGCATCAGGTCGACCGTATCTGGACCATCCGCACCGACGGCCGCGACAAGCGCAAAATCCACCAGCGGCTGATGCAGGGCGAGATTGCGGGCCATGAATATTGGGCACCCGACGGCCGCACCATCTGGTACGACCTCATCATGCCGCAGGGGGTGCGCTGGCTGGCCGGGCAGGATGTGGCCGATGGCAAGCGCCGCTGGTATGCGTTGAAGCCCACCCAGGGCTCCTATCATTTCAGCTCATCGCCCGATGGCCGCACCTTCTCCGGCGACGGCAGCAATGACGGCAAATATATCAGCCTGTTCCATCCCCGCCCCGATGACAGCGACCGCGCGCGCAACACGCTCGGCGGCGACACATTGGTCGCCACCGGCACGCTGGAAACCCAGCGGCTCGCCGACCTGGCGAAGCATGACTATACGCTCGAACCCAACCAGCATTTTACGCCCGACAGCAAATGGATCGTCTATCGCAGCAATATGGAGGGCAAGCCCGCCATCTATGCGGTGGAGGTCGCCAAGGCCCGCTGAGCCATCCGGCAACGCGGGTTCGGCTCACCCGTCCCCACGCATCCCCACCAGCGCGAACATCGCCCCCTGCGGATCGAGCGCCTGGATGATCCAGCCCCCGCCCGGCACTTCCATCGGCCCGTTCAGCACGGTGCCACCGCCCGCCGTCACGCGTGCCACCGCCGCGTCGATGTCGCCGACGATGAAGTAGAACAGCCAAAGCGGCACCGGCATTTCCTTGGGCCGCGGCATAATGCCCGCACTCATGCTCTGGAAATCGCTGCCCCCGGTCTGCGAGACAAGCTGATACAGGCCCATCTCGCCCATATCCATGGCCTCGCCCTTGGTCCAACCGAACGCCCCGGTGTAGAAATCCATGTCGGCATCGAAATCGCCGCTATAGAGTTCATGCCAGCCGACATGCCCCATCGCCATCGGCGGCACCGGGTCCGTATCGTCGGGACTGGAGCCTTTGAGCAGCATGAAGGTTGCGCCGCCCGGATCGGCCATCACCGCGAACCGGCCGACGCCTGGAATATCCTCGGCCTTTCGCTGCACACGCCCGCCCGCCGCCGCCAGCCGCGCCGCGTCCGCATCGACATCGCCCGACCCGACATAGCCACCCCACCAGGGCGTCATGCCACAATCCTTCGCTTCGGCCGGGATCGCCATGACGCCGCCCACTGGCCCGGCGCTGCCCGACACGACCATATAGGGATCATCGCCCGGCGCGTCGGCAAAGGCCTGCGCCGTCCAGCCCACCACATCGCCATAAAAAGCCAGCGCCGCCTGCAGATCGCTGGTCATCAGCTCATACCAGAAGAATTGCCCATTCACGTCGGCCATGGTCCATCTCCATCCAAGGGGCGACCAAGCGTTGGCCGCCCCCTTCGTCTTCGCCGATCAATGCCCGCCGTTCAACATCGCAAATACCTGATCGAAATCCCCGCGCCGGGTCGCCTCGCTCAGAAACTTCACCCCCTCGACATGGATCTCCGCCGGGGTCGGCTGTTGCCGCAACAGCGCCATGGTCTCTGTAATGAAATCGGCCAGCGGCATCATCTGGTCATTGTCGGCATGGCCCGGCATCAGGTCGGTCCGCACGCCCGGCGGCACGATCTCGATCACCTCGACGCTGCTACCCTGCAATTGCGCGCGCATCGCCTGCGACCAGCTATGGATCGCGGCCTTGGTCGCGCTATAGGTCGGCGTCGCCGCCAGCGGCACAAAGGCCAGCCCCGACGACACGGTGATCAGGCTCGCCGCCGACTGTGCCCGCAGATGCGGCAACAGCGCATGGCTCAGCCGGATCGGCCCCAGCAAATTGGTCGCCACCGTCGTTTCCGCGATGGCGAGGTCGATCCCCTCCTCCACGATCATCACCCCGGCATTGAGCACCACGGCATTGAGCGCCGGAAAATCCGCGACCAGCTTGCTTGCAAAGGCGACGATCGCCGCCGGATCTTCCATATCCAGCGTCATCGCCGCCATGCCGGGATGCGCGGCCACCACCGCATCGAGCGCCGCCTGCCGCCGCCCCGCGATGATCACCTGATTGCCTGCCTCATGAAATTCATGCGCCAGCGCCGCGCCGATGCCCGATCCGCCGCCGGTGATGAGGATGGTGTTGCCTGTCGTCTGCATATGTCACTCCTTGTCATAGTGGGTTGACCGGCATCCTACCGCCATGCTCTCTCTTGGAAAGAAGGCACCGCAAAGTGCTATACATACCGCAGAGTAAGAAATGGAAAATCCAGCGCACACAGCTTCTCCCACCGCTGAAAATTGTCCGGTGGCGCCATGGGACACCGCCCCCATCGACCCGCGCGTCGAACGACTCGTCAACGACCTGATCGGCCGCATCGCCGACAAATGGACGCTTTTGGTCTTGGAGTTATTGGAGGAGAAGGGCACGCTCCGCTTCACCCAGATCGCGCGCCAGGTCGAAGGGATCAGCCAGAAGATGCTAACGCAAACGCTGCGACAGATGGAGCGGGATGGCCTCGCCACCCGCACCGTCCATCCGGTCGTCCCGCCGCATGTCGACTATGCGCTGACCCCGCTCGGTAACAGCCTGAGCGCGGCCTTTTGCGGCGTATGGGCCTGGGCCGAAACCCACCTCGATACGGTGGAAGCCGCGCGCGCCCGGTTCGACACGCGCGACTAACCCCTATTCCTGATTGGTCGGCAGCGGCTGGATCATCAGCTTCGGCCCTGTCGCGCCCGGCTGGGCCGACGCGGCCGGCGGCGTGGCTGGCGCATCGGGCGGTGGCGGCAGGTTCTGCTGCATGGCGCTCGTCACGCTCGGCGAAAAGCCGGGCGGCGGCGCTTCGCCCGGCGGGACAGGCGGCGGCGGCAATGGCGTAGGCGAAATGACCACCGTCACGCTCGCGCCGAAACGCGACTGCCATTCGGCCAGCCGCCGCAGATAATCGGCATAGGCGGCATAGAAATCCTGGAACGGCTTTTCCAGTTCGGCCAGCGCCGTCGGCGCATAATCGAGCAGCGCGCTCGATGGCATCGCCAACAGCTTGGCCCCTACGGTCTCGGCGACCGGACAGAAACTCTTGGTCACCGGCGGCAGCGAAAAGAAATTATAGACGACCGTATTCAGCCGCTCGCGCGCGCCAAGCCCCGAACCGCCATAGGCAACCGTGTAATTCCGGTCGACCGCCTCATTGGCTGCCGTCAACAACGGCCCGTGAACATGCAGCAACCGGTTATATTGCAACCGTGGCAAGTCGGCCGGGCTGCGGCACGACAAGGCTGCGACGTTCAAGGCCATGCGCACATGCCACAAGGCCGTGTTGGACGTGACCTTGCGATTGGGGGTCAGATATTGGCCATCCACCATTTCGGGGATGCTCATATTTTCGACCGCACCCATGGGCGGGCGCGGCATGATCGTCTCGACAACGGGTGGCGGCGGGGTCGGCGGCTCCTTGACGGGAGCAGAACAGGCCGCGATCGCCGCCAGCGACACGAGCGAGAGACGGCCAGCAAAACGGCGCATGGATAACATCAAAATCTCCGAAGGGACTATCCCTCGGTCATGCCGGGCATTCGCTTCGGATGAAACCTGCCAGATGCTCGGTTCGTCGCACGCTTTCAGGCGGCTCGCCGCTCCAGCGCGTCGGCGGCCTGCGCCATCAACTGTGCGATGATGTCGGCGACCGGTTCTTCCTTGGTCACCATGCCGACCGACTGGCCCGCCATCAGCGACCCGCCCTCGACATCGCCGTCGACCACTGCACGGCGCAACGCGCCCGCCCAATAATGTTCGATCTGCAACTGCGCTTCCATCATGTCGACCGCGCCCTCGTCGAGCAGATTGGCGACTTCGCGCTGCTTGATGGTGAAATTCTCCATCCCGGCATTTTTGAGCGAGCGCACCGGAATGACCGGCAGGCGCGGGTCGATCTGCACGCTGGCGATCGCGTCGCGCGCCGACGCCCGGAAAAAGGCCTTCTTGAAATTGGGATGGGCGATGCTCTCGGTCGCGCAGGCAAAGCGCGTGCCCAGTTGCACGCCCGCCGCGCCCATCTCCAGATAGGCGGCGATCGCCTCGCCCCGGCCGATCCCGCCCGCGACGAACACCGGCACTTGGGCGGCCATGTCGGGCAATATTTCCTGCGCCAGCACGCTGGTTGAAACAGGACCGATATGCCCGCCCGCTTCCATGCCCTCGACCACCAGCGCGTCGACGCCCGACCGCACCAGCTTCTTGGCCAGGCTCAGCGCCGGGGCAAAGCAAATGAGCTTCGCGCCCTTAGCCTTGATCGCCTCGATGCTGCCCTTGGGCGGCAACCCGCCCGCCAGTACGACATGGGTGACATCATGCTTGGCGCACACATCGATCAGGTCGAACAATTGCGGATGCATGGTGATCAGGTTGACGCCGAACGGCTTGCTCGTCAGCACCTTGGTCGCCGCAATCTCCCGGTCGAGCAGTTCCGGCGTCATCGCCCCGCATGCGATCACCCCGAAAGCCCCCGCATTCGAGATGGCCGCCACCAGGTTCCGCTCGGACACCCAGCTCATCGCCCCACACAGGATCGCACTCTCGCACCCCAGAAAGTCGGTGCCACGGGCCATGAGGGAAGCGAGTTTGGCGTTGGTCATAAAGTCTTTCCTGCTGTCTCTTTTTCCCCGTCATCCCCGCGAAGGCGGGGATCCATCTCCCAGCCTTACGGCAGAGGGATGGGGCTGGAGATGGATTCCCGCTTCGCGGGAATGACGATCGAAGTAAAGAGCAACGCTGACTTAGGGGGTGCCTGGCCCCGCCGAGGCAACACGTCCATCAGGCCGCGCGGCTTGATCGATATTTGGCTCAGGCCGGAGCGAAAATGGTGCCTTTTGAGAACCGGCGCGCAGCGTGCTTAAAGCACGTGAGCACCGGAAGCGCAGAAAGGTGCCATTTGCAGCCCGGCATCAGCCAAATAGCGGTCAAGCCGCCGGCGCGTCCAGCCCATAGGCCGTATGCAGGACTCGAACGGCCAATTCCGTCTCATCCTCATCGATCAACACGCTGACCTTGATCTCGCTCGTCGAAATCGCTTCGATATTGATGCCGCGTTCGGCCAGCGTCTTGAACATCGTCGCGGCGACGCCGGCATGGCTGCGCATGCCGACACCCACGACGCTGATCTTGGCGACTTCGGTATCGGTGATGATCCGGCGGAAGCCGATCACGTCCTTATTCGCTTCCAATATGTCCACGCTGCGGGCCAGGTCCGCGCGCGGCACGGTGAAGGTCACGTCGGTTTCCTCGGTATCCTTCGAATCATTCTGGATGATCATGTCGACATTGATCGCGGCATCGGCCAGGGGCGTGAAGATGCTGGCGACCGCGCCCGGCTTGTCGGGCACGCGCGTCACGATGATCTTCGCCTCATTCTTGTCATGGGCGATGCCGGTGATGAGCTGACGTTCCATCTTATTTTCCTTGCGCTTGGCTTCCAGTTCCTCGTCGCTGACGATCAGCGTGCCGGGCAGGTCGGTCTGGGTGGGATCATCGAAGGAGGAGAGCACCTGCACGACCACGCCTTCCTTCATGGCGAGGCCGACCGAGCGGGTCTGGAGCACCTTGGCCCCCACCGACGCCAGTTCCAGCATCTCTTCATAGGTAACGAGGTCGAGCTTGCGCGCCCGCGCCACGATGCGCGGGTCGGTGGTGTAAACGCCGTCCACGTCGGTATAGATGTCGCAGCGGTCGGCCTTGATCGCGGCCGCCACCGCCACTGCCGACGTGTCCGACCCGCCCCGGCCCAGCGTCGATACGCGCCCGTCCGCCATCATCCCCTGGAAACCGGGGATCACCGCGACCTGACCCGCGCCCATGGCGGCCAGCAGCGCGCCGGTGTCGATGCTGTCCACCCGCGCCTTGGCATGCGCTTCCACCGTCTTGATCGGCAATTGCCAGCCGAGCCAGCTGCGCGCTTCCACGCCCATGGCCTTGAGCGTCATCGCCAGCAGCCCGCTGGTGATCTGCTCGCCCGCCGCGACCACGACATCATATTCGGCCGGATCATAGAGTGCCGAGGCTTCCTTGCAGAATCCCACCAGCCGGTCGGTCTCACCCGCCATCGCCGACACGACCACCGCAACCTCATGCCCCTGCGACACGACATGCTTGACCCGCGCGGCCACGTTGCGAATTCGCTCCATCCCCGCCATGGAGGTGCCGCCGAATTTCATCACGATGCGTGCCATTTGCTTGTCGAACCTGCTAGTTGGTGAGTAAGAAAATGTCCCAGAAGGGCGAAACGGCGTTTCTTTAGCAGCGGATACGGATATGGCAAGCAACCCGACAGCAACCATCGACCCCAGGGAAGCCGCCCATTTCGGGGCGATGGCCGCCGATTGGTGGGACCCCAACGGGTCCAGCGCGATGCTGCACAAGCTCAACCCCGTGCGCCTGACCTACATCCGCGCCGCGATCGACACCCATTGGCCGACAAACGCCCAATCCTTCCAACCGCTTGCCGGCAAGCGCGCACTCGATGTCGGCTGCGGCGCCGGGTTGCTCACCGAACCGCTCGCGAGGCTCGGTGCCACCGTCACCGGCCTCGACGCCGCGCCTGAAAATATCGCCGCCGCCGCCGCCCATGCCGCGACTCAGGGCCTCGCCATCGATTATCGCGCGACCCCGGTCGAGGACGTGGCCGATGGCGACTATGATCTCGTCACCTCGATGGAAGTGATCGAGCATGTCGCCGACCCCGCCGCCTTCGTCGCCGCGCTCGCTGCCAAGCTCGCGCCCGACGGGCTGATGATCCTCTCCACCCCCAACCGTACGCCGCTCTCGCGCATCGCCATGATCACCATCGGCGAAAGCATCGGCGGCATCCCCAAGGGGACGCACGACTGGGGCAAGTTCCTCACGCCCGAAGAATTCACCGCCCTGCTCGACGCCGCAGGACTCGACGTCATCGACAGCAGCGGCCTGACCTTCTCCCCCGCCACCGGCTTCACTTTGTCGGCGAACAAGGCGATCAACTATCTGCTGACCGCCCGGCACCGCCCGGCCTGATCGGCTACAGCCCCACCGCCTCCGCCCGCGCCACCAGCGCGCGGGCTTCTTCGACATGCATCGTCTCGATCATGCGCCCTTCGAAGCGCTCCGCCCCGCCGGTCGCCGCCGCGATCAGCCGCCGCGCATCGGCCAGCGCCTGCGCATCCGGCCCGAACACGCCGTTCGCCACCGCCACCTGCCCCGGGTGGATCAGCGTCTTGCCGTCAAAGCCCAGCGCATGGCCCGCCGCGCATTCCGCCTCCAGCCCTGTGAGGTCATCCAACCGGTTATACACCCCGTCGAACGCCGCAATCCCCGCCCCGCGCGCCGCCAGCACCGCCGTCTGCATCGCCAACGCCAACCCCTCGCGCCCCGCGCCCGCCGGTATCCCCAAATCCCGCCGCAGGTCGTTATTCCCCATGAACAGCCCCGCGCACCCCTCCGCGCCTGCAATCTCCACCGCCGCCAGCACCCCGCGCGCGCTTTCGATCATCGCGATCACCGGCTTCTGGCTCACGCTATAGACGTCGCGCACCTGCCGCCCGCTCTCCACCTTTGGCAGCACGACATAGTCCGCTGCCGCCGCCTTCATCGCCACCATCTCCATCCCGTGCCAGGGCGTGCCCGCCACATTGATCCGCACCGCCGCGATGCGCTCGCCAAACCCCTCGGCCAGCGCCGCGACCGCCGCCTCGCGCGCGGACTCCTTGGCGTCGTCCGGCACAGCATCCTCCAGGTCCAATATCACCATGTCGCACGGCAACGTCCGCGCTTGGCGATGGCGCGCGCATTGGACGCGGGCAGGAACAACAGCGAACGGGCGTGACGCAGCAACATGGGACTCTCCTCGGTTTGCCTTCCCCCGTTAACAAATAAGGCGCATAGTCCAACCCTGTTTCGGGAGACCATGATGCTGACTACCTTCGCGCTCACGCTTACGGGCCTCGTGCTCTTCTACCTCGCGGTCAGCGTGAAGGTGGTGCGGCAGGGCTATCAATACACCATCGAACGCTTCGGCCGCTTCACCGAAGTCGCCAAGCCCGGCCTCAATTTCTACCCCGCCTTCTTCTATGCCGTGGGTCGCAAGATCAACATGATGGAGCAGGTGGTCGACATTCCGGGGCAGGAGATCATCACCAAGGATAATGCCATGGTGTCGGTCGACGGCGTGGTCTTCTTCCAGGTGCTCGACGCCGCCAAGGCCGCCTATGAAGTCTCCGAACTCTATGTCGCCATCATGCAGCTGGCGACCACCAACCTGCGTACCGTGATGGGCTCGATGGACCTGGACGAAACCCTGTCCAAACGCGACGAGATCAACGCCCGCCTGCTGGTCGTGGTCGATCAGGCCACCAACGCCTGGGGCATCAAGATCACCCGCGTCGAACTCAAGGACATCCGCCCGCCCGCCGACATCGTCAGCGCCATGGGCCGCCAGATGAAGGCCGAACGCGAAAAGCGCGCCAACATCCTGGATGCCGAAGGCATGCGCGCGTCCGAAATCCTGCGCGCCGAGGGCGAGAAGCAGGGCCAGATCCTGCAAGCCGAAGGCCGCCGCGAAGCCGCCTTCCGCGACGCCGAAGCCCGCGAGCGCGAAGCCGAAGCCGAAGCCCGCGCCACCCAGATGGTCTCCGACGCGATCAGCGCCGGCAACCCGCAAGCGCTCAATTACTTCATCGCGCAAAAATATACCGAAGCTGTCAGCCAATTCGCCACCAGCCCCAATGCCAAGACCATCCTCTTCCCGGTCGAAGCCACCCAGTTGATCGGCACCCTGGGCGGCATCGGTGCCCTCGCCAAGGCGGCCCTGGGCGACGACGGCACCCCCACGCCCACCCCGCCTCCTCCAAGGCGCGGCCCCTTCGGCCAAAGCCAGGGGTAAGGGCCGTGCGGGCGCAACCGCCACTTAGCCCCTCCCCTTCAGGTTCAAGCGAGGCACGGGACTCGCTTGAAAGGTTTGGGTGGGCGCGCGGCTATACTAGCCCCTCCCCTTCAGGGGATGGGTTGGGGTGGGGGCCATCCTCCAGGTCCAGCACCCGCGACACGCCCCCACCTCCGTTCGTTTCGAGCCCTTCGACTGCCAGCCTGCGGCAGGCGCTCAGGATAAACTACGTCGAGAAACCTGTGCGGGGCGTTTCTCGACTGCGCTCGAAACGAACGGCGTCTTTACCCCACCCCCCGTCATCCCCGCGAAGGCGGGGACCCATCTCCCACCCTCTCCCCCGACACAGCGTAGCGATGATCAACAGGACCCCCACCCCATGACCCTGCTCACCCTGCTCGAAGATCATTGGGCCTGGCTGGTATTCGCCGCGCTGCTGGGCATTGCCGAAGTGCTGATCCCCGGCGTCTTCCTCATCTGGATATCGATCGCCGCCGCCATCACCGGCCTCGTCGCGCTCGCCCTCCCCATCGGCCTCCCGCTGCAACTCCTCCTCTTCGCAAGCCTCAGCATCGCGGCGGTCTATGCCGGCCGCCGCTGGTACGCCGACCACCCCGTCGCCTCCACCGACCCCCTCCTCAACGACCGCACCGCCCGCCTGATCGGCCAGACGGTAACCGTGGTGGAAGCGATCACCGGCGGCGAAGGCCGGGTAAAGGTGGGCGATAGCGTGTGGATCGCGTTTGGCGCGGATGCGGAAGTGGGCGCACGCGTGCGCGTGGTGGGGGCGGAGGGGACGGTTTTAAGGGTCGAGTGACCAATTGCATCAATCGACAACAGGTAAAAGATTACTTTCCTTCCTGTGGCTCCACCGACTTGCCGAACCAAGCTTTTATCGGCAGTCTGTTTGAAACATAGGGGGATAACAGATGGATTTCGCTTCTCGTTTAGCTGAGCTGCAAAAGCGCACGATTGAGCATCGCGAGGTTCTGTTGACCGAAGAGGCCGCAAAAACCGCGTTGGTCATGCCCTTCCTCCAATCGCTCGGCTATGATGTCTTCAATCCGAAAGAGGTTGTGCCTGAGTTCACGGCCGATGTTGGCATCAAAAAAGGCGAGAAAGTTGACTACGCCATCTGCCAGGATGGCAAGGTCAATATCCTGATTGAATGCAAGCCATCGACCGCTGAACTGAACGTCAATCACGCATCCCAGCTATTTCGCTATTTCAGCGTTACCGAATCGCGTCTCGCCATCCTTACCAATGGCGTCAATTATCAGTTCTTTTCAGACGTCGAAAAGCCAAACAAAATGGACGAGCGGCCATTTTTTACGTTCAGTATGGAAGCGATAAAGCCATCTGACATTCGAACGCTGGAAAAGTTCGCCAAAGCAGATTTCGATATCGAGAAGATTATCCAAGAGGCGGGCCATCTCAAACTCCAATCGCTATTGCGAAAGGCGATGGACCGGGAGTTTGCTGAACCTTCAGATGAATTTGTGAGGGTCTTCGCGGCTCATGTCGTGGAAGGGCGTCTGACACCGGGCGCGAAAGAGAGCATCGCGAAGCTAATACCTAACACCGTTGCGGCAATAATCAGGGACAAGGTCAACGAGCGACTAGCCTCGGCGCTCAATGCTTCCACGCCTACTATGGCGGAACCCGAAGAGGCGGAAATCCCGGCGCCGGAAGAAGCGATCATTACCACGCAAGAAGAGTTGAGCGGCTTTCATATTGTGCAGGCGATAGCATCACGCCTTGTCGATCCAAAGCGCATCGTCATTCGAGACAGCAAGTCATATTGCGCTATCCTTCTCGACGACAATAATCGGAAAACCATCGCGAGGCTGTGGTTCAATTCACCGACGACCCGTTATTTTGGCACATTCGAGGGCAAGGATGAGACGCGGCATCTTATGCCTGATTTGACCAGCATCTATCAATATATGGGACAGATCGAAGCGCGCCTGCGTGAACTTGACCATATTCTCGCTTAGGCAATTCATACCCAACAGCACATCAATTTTGTTCCCCGGCGAAGGCCGGGGAACAGCTAAGCAAGCATTCGAGGCCCACCCATGTTGTTGAACATGGC
>NZ_JEMV01000080.1 GCF_000588875.1 Sphingobium sp. Ant17 | reverse complement strand
GCCCCCCCACGAGGCCAACGAGAAATTTTCGATCTGGCTATCTCTGGTTCATAATCGAAATGCGACCGAATGGGCAGGGCACCTACGCTTCGATACAAAGACCCATACGGTCGCCAACGCCAATATAAGATTGCCAGCTTGGGGGACATATCGTTCGCGGAGGCTAAGAAAGAAGCGATACGTATCAAAGGGCGCGTGTCGGTCGGTCAAAATCCAGCGGAAGAACGTCACGCTAATCGTCGCATCCCCCACCATTGCTGAACTGTCCGTCCGATATCTGGAATTTAGCCGCAGCTATAAGCGTAGCCATGACATTGATGAGCGATATCTCCGTCTGCATGTAATTCCGAAATKGGGGAAAAAGACTTCTCAACGAACTCAATCAAACCGAGATTTKRGTRATGGRCTGACRGCAAGGGCAGAGGGTTACGCTCAGGCCACTGTGAACCGATGGCAGGTCATTCTGGGGCACATGATGCGGATGGCCAAACGGTGGGGTCTTCCAGGTGCGGAGGTGAACCCGCTGGAAGGAGTGAAGCAGAAAGATCCCGAAAATCGTATCGAGCGTTTCCTGACGGCGGCGGAGACGCAGCGGCTAAAGGAAGCGGTGGAGGAAAGCCCGAACTTCATGTTGCGCTACATCGTTGCCCTTCTCCTGCTCACTGGTTGCCGCAAGCGCGAGCTGTTGGACGCGAAGTGGGATGAAGTATCGTTCGATCGCAAAACATGGAGAATTCCAACGACTAAGACCGGCAAGCCGCGTCATGTGCCGTTGTCGGACGACGCGATTAACGTGCTCAAGTCGATACCCCGGTTCGACACCTGTCCATACATCGTCCCTAACCCTGATACCCTCAAGCCGTTCACATCCGTTTATAACGCCTGGGACAACGCACGGCGACGAGCAGGATTGCCCGATGTGCGTATGCATGATCTTCGGCACAGCGCGGCCTCCAATCTCGTAAATTCAGGGCAATCATTATATGTGGTGGCAAAGGTGCTGGGGCATGCGCAGGTCAGGACCAGTGAGCGGTATGCACACCTCTCTGACGATACATTGTTGCATGCGGTGAACGCCGCTTCGCAGGTTACGGGCACAATCTGGGCAGAGGCGATGCCCGAGGTGAAAGGGCCTGTGCTGCCCGCCATGTAGGTGGACGGTACGCCAATCTAAGCGGTTCAATCCTACCAAAATGCTTTTGCTAGGATGAGGTGCAATTCAGCCTCTCGGCTCAGAATGGGAAGTAGGTGGGAGTTATCGAAAGGTGGCTCCCGCTTGCCCCTATACATTTGTATTTTATAAGGAAAAATACCTCTAACCAGGTTTTGTTCATGCTGGTATCGGCTTTGATGGGCACTGACCGTATGCAGGCCGCCTATGCCCATGCCATCGGCAACGGCTATCGCTTCTACAGCTATGGCGACAGTTCGCTCCTGCTCCCTTAAGCTCCCTCATTTCCCCACGAACAGAAATCCCACCGCGCCCATGATGCAGGCGAAGGCGGCGAGGTGGCGCCAGTGGAGGGGTTCGCCCAGCACGGTGACCATGAAGCCGCCGAAGATGATCAGCGCGATCGCTTCCTGCGCGACCTTGAGCTGCCCCGCGCTCCACCCCTGCGAATAGCCAATCCGGTTGGCGGGCACGGCGAAACAATATTCGACCAGCGCGATGCCCCAACTGATCAGGATGACCAGCAGGATCGGCTTGTCCATGCCGCCCTTGAGATGCCAGTACCAGGCCACGGTCATGAAGATGTTGGAGATGATCAGCAGGGCGATGGTGGGCATGCGGGCCTCATGGCGAAAGGGGCCAACGCTCTGGCACCATGGCAGGCAGCGATGCAAGCGATCGTGCAAAAAGACCGTTGCAAGGGCCAAATCCCTCGCCTATAGGCAGCGCTCCTTTGGGGCCTTAGCTCAGCTGGGAGAGCGCGTCGTTCGCAATGACGAGGTCAGCGGTTCGATCCCGCTAGGCTCCACCAACCCCTCCTTTTGGGGTTGCTCGAAGGACTTTACCGCCAGCGCCCCGCGCGCCTAAGGCGGTATCATGACAGATTTGGAAGATCGCAGCCGCCCGGCTGCCACCGTCGTGATCGTGCGCGACCGGGCCGATGGCCCGCCCGATATATTGATGATGGAGCGGGCCAGCACCATGGCCTTTGCCGCGGGTGCGTTGGTCTTTCCGGGCGGCGCGGTCGATGCGGGCGATCATGACCTCGCCGCGCGCATCGACCATGGACTGGATCAGGATGAGGCCGCCGCACGCATCGCCGCGATTCGCGAGACGATCGAGGAGGCGGGGCTGGGCATTGGGCTGCATGGGGCTATGGACGCGGCCACAGTTCTGCGCCTGCGCGACGGGCTGCAGGACGGTGTGCCCTTGCGCACCCTGCTCGACCGGCATGGCCTGGGCGTCGCGTTCGATGCCTTGACGCCCTTTGCCCGCTGGCATCCCGCGCCCTTCGATCTGGCGACACGGGTATTCGACACGCGCTTCTATATCGCCCGCGCGCCGGACGGACAGATGGCCACCGTCGATACGACCGAAAATGTGCGCCTGTTCTGGAGCAGCGCGGCCGACACGCTGGCGCAATGCGATGCGGGCGCGGCCATGGTGATCTATCCCACAAAGCGCAATCTGGAACGGCTGGCGCTATGCGCAAACCATGCGGCACTGGTCGCCCATGCCCGCGCCTATCCCGTCGAAAAAGTGCAGCCGTGGCAGGAAGAACGCGGCGGCGAGCGGCATTTATGTATCCCCGATCATCTGGGATATCCGATCACCTCGGAACCTATGGGGCGGGTCAGGCGTGCTTGAGCCATGCGCACCCTCCACATAACCCTTCGCCGCCTCGTCCTGCTCGCCGTCCTGCTGTTTCTCCTGCTGCTCGGCTATGCCGTAGTGCGGCAGCGGCCCCAGGACGTGCCCTGGACCGATCTCGACTTGAACCAGCCGATCGGGATGTTCACCGGGCGCAAGCTGGCCGCGCTGACGGGCGACGCTGCACAGTGCCGCGCGCTGCTCGATCGGGCGGGTGTCGATTATGTCGCGGTGCAGCCGGGCGGAGCGGACCAGTGCGCCTATGCCGATGCAGTGCGGTTGCGCGCGCAAAAGGACGCGATCGCGCTGGCCCCGGCCTCAGTCGCGCCATCCTGCCCGGTCGTTGCGGCGCTTAAACTGTGGGAGTGGCAAGTGGTGCAGCCCGCCGCCCAGCGCATCTATGGCCAGCCGGTACAGTCTGTGCGCCATCTGGGCAGCTATAGCTGCCGCCGTATGTATGGCCGCAGCGAAGGCGATTTCAGCGAACATGCGACCGCCGATGCGCTCGACGTGGCCGGCTTCACCCTGGCCGATGGCCGCAGCATCAGCGTGCTGCGCGACTGGAAGGGTGAGGGCGAGGACGCGCAATTCCTGCGCACGGTACGCGACGGCGCATGCGATCTGTTTTCGACCGTGCTGTCACCCGATTATAATGCCGCGCACCGCGACCATTTCCACCTCGATCAGGCCGAGCGAGGGGCAATGGGGGGACGGGCCTGTCGCTGACTTGATCCTCCTGGTCGCGTAGCGATGAGGAGGGGACAGGGCGAAGCCTGACGAAGGAGCAAAACGCGGCTACGCAGCCCCGGCGAAGAGGTTACTGCCCAAACCCCGCATCCCGCGCCAACGCCACGGCCTCACGCGCCGCCGCCAGCAGCGCACCGCTCTTGGCCTCGCACTCACGCTGCTCATAGTCAGGGTTCGAATCCGCGACGATGCCCGCGCCCGCCTGCACATGCATCACGCCGTCCTTCAGCACGGCGGTGCGCAGCACGATGCAGCTATCCATATTCCCGTCCGGGCCGAAATAGCCGACCCCGCCCGCATAGGCCCCGCGCGTCTCTGGTTCCAGTTCGGCGATGATCTCGCATGCGCGCACCTTGGGCGCGCCGGACACGGTGCCCGCCGGGAAGCCAGCGAACAACGCGTCGAGTGCATCCTTGTCCGGTGCCAAATGGCCGACCACGTTGGACACGATATGCATGACATGGCTGTAGAATTCGACCGTATAACTGTCCGTCACGGTCACGCTGCCAGCGGTCGCTACCCGGCCGACATCGTTGCGGCCAAGGTCGAGCAGCATCAGATGCTCGGCCCGCTCCTTGGGATCGGCGAGCAGGCTTTCGCGGTTCGCGGCGTCCTCCACGGCGTTCTTGCCGCGCGGGCGCGTGCCTGCGATCGGCCGGATCGTGACTTCGCCATCGCGCGCGCGGACCAGGATTTCGGGGCTTGATCCGATCAGCGCGAAGCCGGGCAAGTCGAGATAATAGAGGAAGGGCGAGGGATTGATCCGCCGCAGCGCGCGGTAAAGCGCGATCGGCGGCAGGGTGAAGGGGCTGGTGAAACGCTGTGCCAGCACCACCTGAAAAATATCGCCCGCCACAATATACTCTTTGGCGCGATCGACCATGGCGGCATAGCGGCCCGGCTCCAGCACCGGCGTCACCGCGATGTCGGCAATGTCGGCCGGGGCGGACGTAGCCGGGATCGGCGCAGCAAGCCGCGCGGCGGTCGCCTCAATCCGCTCCAGCGCCTGCGCAATGGCGCGATCCGGGTCGGCAAAGCTGCCCTTCCACACCGGCGCGACCAGATAGAGTTGATCAGCGAGCCGATCGAAGATCAGGATGACCGTTGGCCGCACGAACAGCATGTCGGGCAGGTCGATCGGATTGGGGGCAGGGCGCGGCAGTTTCTCGACCAAACCCACTGTCTCATAGCCGAAATAGCCGACCAGGCAGGCGAGCGCTGCGGGCAGCGCCGGGTCCATCTCTGCCCGGCATTCAGCAACCAGATCGCGCAGCGCATCGAGCGCGCCTGCCTCCAGCGGCGTGAAGGCGTCGCGGTCGGTGGCCCAATGGCGGTTGATCGCGGCGCTCTGGCCATGGGCACGGAACACCAGGTCGGGGGCGAGCCCGATCAGGCTGTGGCGGCCCCGCACCGCGCCACCCTCGACCGATTCGAGCAGATAGTCGCCCCGATCCGGCTCGAACAATTTCAGCGCGGCGGAGATCGGCGTGTCCGTATCGGCAATCTGCCGTCGCCACACCAGCGCGGATTCGCCGCGCGCCAACGCCGCGCGCGCGGCTGCGTCGTCCCCGCCAGCCGTCATTTTACTGGTCGCCGCTGGTGGTGGCGGCCAGCGCCTTGCGCACGCCTTCGACCGCATTGGCATTGCGGGTGACGCCCAGATGCTTTTCGACCGCGCGCTCGAACTGCTGGCCATATTCCTGGCCGATCACCTCGCCCAGCTGATCGCGCATCTGCGCCATCAATTCTGGCTGGTCCTTGGCATCGCCCCGTTCGATGGCGTTGAGTTGCACCACGAAATAGCCGCGATCCTGACCGATCGGCAGGGTCTTGACCGTGTTCGGCGCCATCGAGAAGAGGATGGCGATTTCGGCTGGCGGCCGCTGTTCGCCGCGCATGATGTCGGCGCGCTTGCCTCCCAGCGTCTGTGGCGCAGGCAGCTTGACGCCGGCCTGGGCGATGGCGTCGTTCAGCTTCATGCCCTTGGCCACCTTGGCGCGGATCTGTTCGGCCAGGGCCTTGGCCTTTTCGTTGCCCGCATTCAGCTTATACTGCGCCTGCACGATCGGCTTGACCTTCGCCAGCGGCGGCGGCGCAGCGACAACGATCTCGCCCGGTGCGATGAGCGCATAGCGTTCTTCAGGCGTGATCGGCACCATTTGCGCATCATCGTCCGCGCTCATCGCGAAAGCGGGCGCGAGCAGCGGCTGCACATCGGGGGACACGACATAGGCCTGATCCTCGACCTGCTTGCCGGTGGCGAGCAGCAACGGGCTGGTTTCGAGCTTCAGGCCATTATCCTTGACCACTTCCTCGACCGTCGCGCCATCGGCGATCTGGTCCTCGATCTTGCCGGTGAAGTCGGTCAGCAGTTGCTTTTCCTTCTGCACACGCAGCGTCGCGACGATCTCCTCACGCACGGCGGCGAGCGGTCGGGCCGGAATGTCCTTGACCGCTGTCACGCGCAGCAACAGCCAGCCGAGCGGCCCGCGCACGGGACCAACCAGGTCGCCCTGCTTGGCGGCAAAGGCGGCATCGGCCGCAGCTTTGCCCGCGTGGTGGTCAGTGCGGCGGGGGTCTGGTCGGCCAGCGTCGCCACCGCCAGGCCAGCGCCCTGCGCAGCGGCGGACAGCGCCGTGCCGCCCTTCACCTTGTCGGCAATCGCCTTGGCAGCGGCCTCGGTCGGCAGCACCAGTTGCTCGATCGTCCGGTTCTGCTTGGCGGCATAAGCGGCCTTGTTCTGATTATAAGCGGCGGCAATCTCCGCATCGCTCGGTTGCGCGGCCTGCGCAAAACGCTGGGCATCGACCACGGCGTAGCGGATGCGCCGCTGTTCGGGGATGGTGAAGCGATCGGCATTGCGCTTGTAGAAATCGGCCAGTTGCGCGTCGGTCGGGTCTTTCTCGTCCAGGAAAGCGACCGCCGGGATCGCCGCGATCGTGCCCTGCCGCGCTTCCAGCAGCAGCGAGGCGTAGGGCAGGACCAAGCTATCGGTCGGCTTCACGCCCATGCCGATGGGGGTCAGCAACTGGCGCTGGAGGATTTCGCGGCTGATATCGTCGCGCAGATCCCTCTCCGTCAGGCGTTCACGCGCCAGCAGATTGCGGAAATTCTCCTGGCTGAAATTGCCCGCCGCATCCTGGAACGCAGGAATTTGCGCGATCTGCGCATCGACCAACCGCTTGGAGATATGCATGCCCTGGTCATCGGCAAAGGCCCGCAGCGCCAACGACGCGACCAGCTGGTCATAGACCTGCGCCGCGCCACCCTGCGTGAAGAAATCATTGACCTGAAGACCCGGGTCGAACGGCGCGCGTTTTCGAATACGCGCTGGATCCGCTCCTGCAGCTCGGTTTCGGTCAGCTTATAGCCCTTGGCCTTCGCTGCCGTGCCCCCCCCGCCAAAGCTGGTGCCATATTGGCCGCTGGACAGGTCGCCCAAGATGAAGGCGGCGGCGATCGTCCCCAGGAACAGAATCGCGAACAGCGCGCCGAACCGGGATTTGATGAGGCGGCGAAAGACAGAAAGCATGAAAATATCCGAACTGCGGCGGGATGGCGGCCCGCTTTAAGGGCGGATGCGCGCGGCGGCAAGGCTTGCACTGGACAAATGCATGAGCGCCGTTCATCGCTTTCGACCAGTCCATGCTCTTTCCGACGGAGGCGCGACGCCGCACAGGCGCGCGGCGGAAGGGGCGGGGCGACGTGCAGCAATAAAGAATAAGGGGAATAGACGATGGGCAGGCGCAAGCTGGTTGTCGGCAACTGGAAAATGAACGGGATGCAGGCAGCGCTCGACGAGGTCGCCGCCATCGGCGCGCGCGCGGCGCAGCATCCTGCCGTAGAGGTCGGCCTCTGCCTGCCAGCAACGCTCATTGCCATGGCGGATGCGCGCAAAGGCGGGGCCTTCATTGGCGCGCAGGATTGCCATAGCGCGGTAAGCGGCGCGCACACCGGCTGCCTGTCGGCGGCAATGCTGGCGGAGGCCGGTGCCAGTTGGACCATCGTCGGCCATAGCGAACGGCGGCAGGACCAGAATGAAACCGACGGCGACGTCGCGGCCAAGGCGCTGGCGGGCAAGGCAGCGGGCCTTGGCGTCATCCTGTGCGTCGGCGAAAGCCTGGACGTGCGCGACGCGGGCAATGCCGAAGCGGTGGTGTCGGCGCAACTGCTCGCCTCCTTGCCCGATGGCGCGGCGGCGGACTGGCTGGCCATCGCCTATGAACCCATCTGGGCGATCGGCACTGGCCGCATCCCGACGATGGAGGCCGTAGCGACCATGCACGCCGCCTTGCGCGCGGCGCTGGCAAGCTGGATCGGCGATGAGGCGCAGGGCATGCGCATTCTCTACGGCGGGTCGATGAACGGCGACAATGCCGCCGAATTGCTGGCCATCGCTGATGTCGATGGCGGCCTGGTCGGCGGCGCAAGCCTGACCGCCGAAAAATTCGCGCCCATCATCGCGGCGGCCGACGGAGCTGAGGGATAGCGCATCAAATTCCTCGCCTGCAAGGGGAGGATATTTGAATGTCGCCACCTCCTCCCAACAGGCGGAAGCACAAAGCGGCGGTTGCCCCCGCGTCGCTTCGTCGCTATGTGCCCGGCAACGCCCTCCTTACCCGGACAGAAACCCGTCGCATGTTCACTTTTCTTCTCGTCGTGCAGGCCATCGTGGCCGCCCTGCTGGTCACCGTCATCCTGATGCAGAAGTCGGAAGGCGGCGGGCTGGGCGTGGGCGGTAGCCCGGCTGGCTTCATGTCGGCGCGCGGCGCGGCGGATTTCCTCACCCGGTCCACCTCCATCCTGGCGACGGTCTTCGTTCTGTTGTCGATCGCCATGGCGGTAATCGCGGCGGTCCGTCATGCCCCGACCGACATCGACACCTCGCTGGTGCGACAGGCGCCCACGACGCAGGGTGCGCCCGCGACTGGCACCGTCGATCCGCTGGCCGGTGCTGCCGATTCGGTCGGCAATGCTGCTGCGGCCAACGGCGCGGTTCCCCTCGCCAACTAAACCGTTCATCGTCAGTTTCGATCTTTTTAAGCGTGCGTGGATTCGCGCGCTTGCCCTTTGTTGTTCCGAAAGGCTAACCCTCTTCTCCCATGGCGCGGTATATATTCATCACCGGCGGCGTGGTCTCTCGCTCGGAAAAGGCCTTATGGCCGCATCCCTTGCAGCGCTGCTGCAAGCGCGGGGCTATCGCGTCCGTATTCGGAAATTCGACCCCTATCTCAACGTCGATCCGGGGACCATGTCCCCCTATCAGCATGGCGAAGTCTATGTGACCGACGACGGGGCGGAAACCGACCTCGATCTTGGCCATTATGAACGCTTCACCGGCGTTTCGGCGCGCCAGTCGGACAATGTGACGCAGGGCCGCGTCTATCAGACGATCATCCAGCGGGAACGGCGCGGCGATTATCTGGGCGCCACGGTGCAGGTCATTCCGCACGTCACGGATGAGATCAAGGCGTTCGCGCTCACCGACGTCGACGGTCTCGACTTCGTGCTGTGCGAAATCGGCGGGACGGTCGGCGATATCGAATCGCTCCCCTTCATGGAGGCGATCCGCCAGCTGCATAACGACCTTGATCGCGGCCAGTCGATCTTCGTCCATGTAACGCTGGTGCCCTATATCGCGGCGGCGGGCGAGCTGAAGACCAAGCCGACCCAGCATAGCGTGCGCGAATTGACGTCGCTCGGTATCCAGCCCGACATCTTGCTGTGCCGCTGCGAACATCCGCTGCCCGAAAGCGAACGCAAGAAGATCGCGCTCTTCTGCAACGTGCGCCCCGAAGCGGTCATCCCCGCGCTCGACGCCGCCAGCATCTATGCCGTGCCCCAGCAATATCATGCCGAAGGGCTGGACGCGGAAGTCCTGCGCGCCTTCGGTATCGATGACGCGCCCGCCCCCGTGATGGAACGGTGGGACGACATCATGGACCGGCAGCAGAACCCGGAAGGCGAAGTGACGATCGGCGTCGTCGGCAAATATGTCGGCCTGCTCGACGCCTATAAATCGCTGCACGAAGCGCTGCACCATGGCGGCCTTGCCAATCGGGTGAAGGTCAACATCAAGTGGATCGACGCGGAACTGTTCGAGGAAGCGGATTCGGACATCACTGCTCGGCTGGAACCGATGCACGGCATCCTGGTCCCCGGCGGCTTCGGCGTGCGCGGGTCCGAAGGCAAGATCGCCTCGGTCCAGTTCGCGCGCGAACGCGGTGTGCCCTTCTTCGGCATATGCCTCGGCATGCAGATGGCCTGTATCGAAGGCGCGCGGAACACAGCGGGTATCGAACAGGCGTCGACCACCGAGTTTGGCGAAACCAGCGAGCCGGTCGTCGGCCTCATCACCGAATGGATGAGCGCCGAAGGCTTGCAGCAGCGCACCGCCGAAACCGATCTGGGCGGCACGATGCGGCTTGGCGCTTACCCCGCCAAATTGACGGGCAACAGCGTCGTCGCGGGCGTTTATGGCACCACCGACATCAGCGAGCGGCACCGCCACCGCTATGAAGTCAACGCCGGCTATCGCGAACCACTCGAAAAGGGCGGGCTCATCTTTTCGGGCATGTCGCCCGACGGCACGTTACCCGAAATCGTCGAGCGGCCCGACCATCCCTGGTTCGTGGGCGTCCAGTTCCACCCGGAACTGAAATCCAAACCCTTCGACCCGCATCCTTTGTTCGCCAGCTTCATCGAAGCGGCGGTCAAGCAAAGCCGGTTGGTGTAAAAGAAAAAAGGGAGCGCCAGACGCTCCCTTTTTTTTGCTGTCGGTCAGGGACGCGCCGCGTCGAACAGATGGCGATATTGGCGCGGCTGGCACCGTAGATATTGGTTGGCCGCCTTGACGGTGGCACCCAGATGCGCCGCCGCATGCCATGGCCAGCGTGGATCGTAGAGAATCGTCCGCGCGATCGCGATCATGTCCGCGTCCCCCGTCCCGACAATCGCTTCGGCCTGGTCGAAATCAGTGATCAGSCGACGGCGACGACCGGTATGGACACGGCCTGCTTGACCGCGCGGGCCAGCGGCACCTGATAACTCGGACCGACCGGTATGGCCTGATCGGGATGCAGCCCGCCGCTCGACACATGGATGGCAGCGCAACCCCGCGCCTCCAGCGCTTTGGCGAAGACGATGGTCTGCTCGATATCCCATCCGCCCTCCACCCAGTCCGTGCCGGACACGCGCATCGTGACTGGCTTGTCGGCAGGGAAGGCGGCGCGGACGGCGTCGAAGATTTTCAGCGGCAGGCGCATCCGATTGTCCAGCGTGCCGCCATAGTCGTCATCCCGCTGGTTGGAGAGGGGCGAGAGGAATTGATGGAGCAGATAGCCATGCGCGCCATGCAACTGGACGGCGTCGATGCCCAGATGATGCGCCCGTTTCGCCGCGCCCACGAAGGCATCGATCAGCTTGGCGATGCCGTCGCGGTCCAGCGCCTGCGGCGCGGCACTACCAGGCATGAAGGGCAGGGCCGATGGCGCGAATGTTTGCCAGCCATTGACCGCGTCCGGCGCGATTTGCTTGCCCCCTTGCCAGGGGACATGCGTCGATGCCTTGCGACCGGCATGCCCCAGCTGAATGGCGATCGGCATGTCGGAATGGCGGCGCACACTGTCCAGCACCTGTTGCATCGCCCCTTGGGTCGCATCGTCCCACAAGCCGACATCGGCATGGCTGATCCGGCCTTCGGGCAGCACGGCACTGGCCTCGATCGTCAGCAATCCCGCGCCGGACAGCGCCAACTGCCCCAGATGGATCTGATGCCAATCATTCATCTGTCCATCGACGGCCGAATATTGGCACATCGGTGCGATGACGATGCGATTGTCCAGTGTCAGGCCGCCGACCCTTATCGGCTCGAATAATTTGGGGCCACTCATGCGCTATCCTTCGACTTGGCAAAGCCTCTTGTCACCATATCCTCGACCGATATGCTAGGCGATCGAGGGCTTCGCGCTTCTAATCAGCGCTTGGGCGTCAGCTTCAACAGCCGCCCTTGCGATCCATCCCGGCCATCTTCCAGCACCCACAATGCGCCGTCCGGCCCTTGTTCGACCTCGCGGATCCGCGCGCCCATGTCCCATTGATCCGCCTTCGACGCCGTCTCGCCGTCCAGCTTGACGCGGACCAGCGCCTTGCTCGACAGACCGCCGATGAACAGCGATCCCTTCCAGGCGGGGAACATGTCGCCCGAATAATGGATCAAGCCGCCGGGCGAAATGACCGGGTTCCAGCTGACCTTGGGCGCTTCATATCCGTCGCCTGCCTGATGGTCGGGAATCGCGCGACCATCATAATGGCTGCCGTTCGATACTTCGGGCCAGCCATAGTTCAAACCGGGCTGGATCAGATTGACCTCGTCGCCGCCCTTCGGCCCCATTTCCTGCTCCCATAACCGCCCCTTCTCGTCGAAGGCAATGCCGAGCAGGTTGCGATGGCCGTAGGACCAGATCGCCGGGTGAAAGCCCTTGGCCGCCAGCGGATTGCCCGCTGCGGGCGTGCCGTCCAGGTTGAGGCGCAGCACCTTGCCCAGCGTCGATTTGGGGTCCTGCGCCGGATCGAATTTCTGCCGGTCGCCATTGGTGAAGAAGAGATATTGGCCGTCGGGCGAAAAGGCGATGCGGCCCGAATAATGGCCATTGCCGTCCAGATAGGGGGTGGCGCGGAAAATCACCTGCACATCGGTCAGGCTGGTCGTCCCGTCGCTGGCCTGGGCAAAGGCCCCCTTGGCCAGCGCCACACCCTTGCCGCCCTCACGGCTTTCGGAAAAGCTGAAATAGACCATCTTGTCCTGCGCGAAACCGGGCGAGGTCACGACATCCATCAGCGCGCCTTGCCCGGCACTATCGACGGCGGGGATGCCCGCGATCGGGATCTTGGTGCCGTTCTTGGGGTCGAACAACAGCATCTCGCCCGCCTTCTCCGTCACCAGCGCGCGCCCGTCCGGCAGGAAGGTCATCGCCCAGGGCGCATCGAAATCCGCAATCGTCGCGGTGGCGAACGGCCTGTCCGAAGCCGTGGCGGCATTTTGGCCCGTCGCATTTTCCGCCGAGCAGGCGATCAGGATAAGGGGCAGGGCGGCGAGGGGTAGGCGGCGCATCGCGGTCTCCGATATTTTGAGCGTTCAGGCGTGTGTCTTACCTGCTAGAATGAGCCAGGACGATTAATGTTGCAGATTTAATGGTGTCCGCCTATATCGGCGTTGCTTCCTTACATCGTCAAACATGTCAGGGTCGCAGGCTACCAGCCTGCGGCAGCGAAAGCGCGCATAGATATATTGGATTTGGAGATCGCATGGCGGACATCGCCGCACTGACAGCGTTGATCGAACCGGAAGCGAAGGCTTTGGGTTTTGACCTTGTGCGGATCAAGCTGTTCGGATCGGGCGATGATCGCACGCTTCAGATCATGGCAGAACGCCCCGAAACCAAGCAGTTGGTGATCGAGGATTGCGCTGCCCTGTCGCGCCGCCTGTCCGATTTGCTGGATGAGGTCGATCCGATCGAGGAAGCCTATCGTCTCGAAGTCAGTTCGCCCGGCATCGATCGTCCGCTCACCCGCCTGCACGACTTTGTCGAATGGGGCGGGTTCGAAGCGCGTATTACCGTGACCGAGGCGATCGAGGGCCGCAAGACCTTCAAGGGCATCCTTGGCGGGGTCGAGGGCCAGGATATCCAGTTTCGCGATACCAAGGTTGGCGATGTCGTCATTCCTTTCGGCCTGATCGATGGTGCCAAGCTGGTGCTGACCGACGCGCTGATTTCTGCTACAATGCCGCTTTCCTCCGATGGGGCGGATGAATTTGAAACCGAAGAATAAGGGTTCATAAGTCATGGCCAACGCCATTTCCGCCAACCGGGCAGAATTGATCGCCATCGCCAATTCGGTGGCGTCGGAAAAGATGATCGACAAAGCCATCGTCATCGAGGCGATGGAGGATGCGATCCAGCGCGCCGCGCGTGCGCGCTACGGCGCTGAAAACGACATCCGCGCTAAGCTGGACCCGGAAACCGGCGACCTGCGCTTGTGGCGCGTGGTCGAGGTGGTCGACACGGTCGAGGATTATTTCAAGCAGGTCGACCTGAAGGCCGCGCAGAAGCTGAAGGCGGACTCGATCGTCGGCGACTTCATCGTCGATCCGCTGCCCGCCATCGACCTGGGCCGTATCGACGCCCAGTCGGCCAAGCAGGTGATCTTCCAGAAGGTCCGCGATGCCGAGCGCGAGCGCCAGCATGAAGAGTTCAAGGATCGCGTGGGTGAGATCATCACCGGCGTCGTCAAGTCGGTCGAATTTGGCCATGTCGTCGTGAACCTCGGCCGGGCCGAAGGCGTCATCCGCCGCGACCAGCAGATCCCGCGTGAGGTTGTCCGGGTCGGTGACCGGATTCGCTCGGTCGTGCTGAACGTGCGCCGCGAAAATCGCGGGCCGCAGATTTTCCTGTCCCGCGCCCATCCCGAATTCATGAAGAAGCTGTTCGCGCAGGAAGTCCCCGAAATCTACGACGGCGTCATCACCATCATGGCCGCCGCCCGCGATCCGGGCAGCCGCGCCAAGATCGGCGTCATCAGCCGCGACAGCAGCATCGATCCGGTCGGCGCCTGCGTCGGCATGAAGGGCAGCCGCGTGCAGGCCGTCGTGCAGGAAATGCAGGGCGAAAAGATCGACATCATCCCCTGGTCGGAAGATACCGCGACTTTCGTCGTCAACGCGCTCCAGCCCGCGCAGGTCAGCCGCGTCGTCATCGATGAGGAAGAAGAGCGGATCGAAGTGGTCGTTCCCGACGATCAGCTCAGCCTCGCCATCGGCCGTCGCGGCCAGAATGTCCGCCTCGCCAGCCAGCTGACCGGCAAGGCGATCGACATCATGACCGAGGCCGACGCCAGCGAGAAGCGCCAGAAGGAATTCGTGTCGCGCTCCGAACTGTTCCAGAACGAACTGGACGTGGACGAAACGCTGTCGCAGCTGCTGGTCGCCGAAGGCTTTGGCGAATTGGAAGAAGTCGCCTATGTCAGCATCGAGGAATTGGCCGGGATCGAAGGCTTCGACGAAGACCTCGCCGCCGAGCTGCAAAATCGTGCGCAGGAAGCGCTCGATCGTCGCGAAGCCGCTGCGCGTGAAGAGCGTCAGGGTCTGGGCGTCGAAGATGCGCTGGCCGACATACCGCACCTCACCGAAGCCATGCTGGTGACGCTGGGCAAGGCGGGCATCAAGACGCTCGACGATCTGGCCGACCTGGCCACCGACGAGCTGGTGCAGAAGAAGCGCGTTGACCAACGCCGCCGCAAGAGCGAAACGACCGAGGACAAGGGCGGCATCCTGGCTGCCTACGGCCTGTCGGACGAGCAGGGCAATGAGATCATCATGGCCGCCCGTGCGCATTGGTTTGAAGACGAGGAAGCCTGAGCCAAGATGCCATTTGTCGATATCCGTCTGGCCGGCACGGCAACGCGCGCGCAAAAAGCCGCGATCGTTGCGACGTCACCCAGTCGCTCGTTGAGCGGCTGGGAAAGCCTGCGGCTGCCGTGCAGGTGGTGATTTCGGAAATTTCGACCGAGAATTACGGCGCGGCGGGACAGCTTCTGGCTGACCGCGCGCCGGTTGTCGCTTTATCAAGGGAGGACGCCAATGTTGCGGACACTCCCCGATGAGCGTTTAGGCCTATCCAATAGCGTTGGGGTTGCCAGTTCATCCGTTTTGGCGGAGGGGCAGGCATGACCGAACGCAAATGCATATTAACGGGCGACCGCGCCGATCCCGAATATCTCATCCGCCTGGCCATCGGCCCGGAGGACCAGTTGCTGCCCGACTTGCGCGCCAAGGCGCCGGGGCGGGGTGCCTGGATCGGGGTATCGCGCGCCGAACTGGAAGTCGCGCTGGCCAAGGGCAAGCTGCGCGGCGCCATCGCCCGCGCCTTCAAGACCGGCGAGCTGGCGATCCCCGACGATCTGGCGGAGCAAATCGAAACCGGGCTGCGCCGCGCGCTGCTTGACCGGCTTGGGCTGGAATCGCGTGCGTCCATGCTGCTGACCGGATCGGAAAAGATTGACGTTGCCTGCCGCAAGGGCCAGGTAAGGTTGCTGCTCCACGCAATGGATGCGGCACCCGACGGCAACCGCAAACTGGACCAGGCGCTGCGCGTCGGACAGGAAGCGGAAGGCACGGATCTTGCGGGCATCGTCTTGCCTGTGGACCGGCACGCCCTATCTATGGCAATGGGGCGCGACAATGTCGTCCATATCGCAGTGACCGACTCGCGTGCGGCGTCGCGTCTGCGTGCGGCCATCGGCCGATTGGAAAGCTATCTGGGTTGCGCTGCTGGGGCGCCTGTGCATGGGGAGCCAAGCTCTACCGATGCGCCGGGCGTCCAGGCAAACGTATAAATAAGGCGTCGGCGGGCCTATCCGGCCGAAGCGGAAGTGAAGGGTTAAGTTCGATCGTATGAGTGACAGCAAGGAAGACAAGCCGGTTCTGGGCCGCAAGCCACTGGGCATCAAGCGGACCGTGGAATCCGGTCAGGTGCAGCAGCAGTTCAGCCATGGCCGCAAGAATACGGTCGTGGTCGAAGTGAAGCGGCGCCGCGTCCTGGGCAAGCCGGGCGAAAGCACCGGTGGTGCGCCCGCTGCCACGCCGCAGGCCGATCCTGCGCCGACGGCC
>NZ_JEMV01000079.1 GCF_000588875.1 Sphingobium sp. Ant17 | reverse complement strand
AAGCGGAGACGCAGGAGAACTTCTTCGCTTATTTTATTTTTTGTTTTTTTTTGCAAGCAAATGTTTTTGCCAAAGCAAGAACACGGAGGTCCAAAAATGATCGTCTGCATTAACCGCCTCAAGCAGTTCGGCATCTTCAACGACTTTAATGGAACGAAGATCCAGAAGTTCGGCCGGTACAACTTGGTCTATGGCTGGAACGGAACAGGCAAGTCAACCCTGTCGAACCTTTTCTCTTGCTTTGAGCTGCGCTCGATGGTTCCTCGCTTCAGTGCGGGCCAGTTTTCAGTAGCTTTGGAGGATGGCTCAACTATCACGGAAGCTACACTCCATTCATGCCAACTGAATATTCATGTCTTCAATCAAACGCTTTGTGCATGAGAACATTGATTGGGACAAATCTGTAAAAAGCATCCTTCTGATTGCGAAAGAGAAGATTGATGACTTACAGAAGCTGGAGAAGTTAAAGGGAGAGCTTCAGTCGAAAAGGAAGGCTCACGACGAGAAGCAAGGCGAGGTAAAGAAGCAGCGCGAAGCGTTGGACAAGTTTCTGACCAATGCTGCCAAAAAGATGAAGCTAGGGCTTCAGGCGATTGATACAAGCGATAGCTATTACCTCAATTACGATCGCCGAAAGCTGTCCAATTTCATTCAGAGCAACGGTGAAGCCATCATCAAAGCCGATTCAGTTCTTTCAGATGATAAAGTTATCGACCTTACGAATGCCGCGAAACCAGATCAGCTTCCAAGCATCAATTTCGTCTCAACATCCATTGAGCCGGATTACTTCAAGAAGGCATCAGGTCGAATCAGGGATTTGATTGGGACTACGGCGGTCAATCAAGCTATCCAGCGGTTGACTGATAACCCGGACATCCGTGAATGGGTTCAAACAGGCTTGGAAATCCATAAAAACCACGAGTCGCAATCGTGCGAGTTCTGCGGCTCTACTTTTACCCAGCTTCGTGCCGAGGCACTTGCTGCCCACTTCAGCAAAGAGTTCACGGATTTTCAGCGCCGACTTCAGAACGCGGCGACTTGGATTGAGTCTCAAGGCGCTCCAGCCAATCAGTTGCCCGCAGCGACCGAGTTTTATAAAGAATTATCGGCCGAGGCGGATAAGCTCCAAAAGGACTACGCAACCGCTGCTGAGAAGATTGATAAGCAAATGGACGGATGGCGCGAAGCCTGAAGGCCAAGATCACAGACCCTGGAAAGACGGACATTCAAATCTCGGACGTGGTCGAAGATGACGTCAAAAACTTCAATGAGATTCTGAAGTCGATCGTCGCGCTCGTCGGAAAGCACAACAATAAGACTTCTAACTTCAAATCTGAGACCTCAAAAAGCAAAGTGGCACTGGAGCTGCACTTTGCTGCGGCTGAGGTGCAAGAATTTGACTATGCTGGAAGTGAGAAGAAATGCAATGACCTTGAATCAGAAGCAAAAAAACGACCACAAGGAAATTGAGAAAATTAGTCAAGAGGTCGGTGCTATAGAGGCGCTGCTCTCGAATGAAACGGTCGGAGCGAAGGAGTTCAATGACATCTTGCATCGCTTCATTGGCCGCTCTGAACTTTGTCTCAGCTTCAATCAGAAGAAGAAGGGTTATGAGATCATCAGAAACGGGGTGGGTGAGCATGATGGGAACTTGAGCGAAGGTGAGAAGACTGCGATTGCATTTGTGTACTTCATCACGAAGCTCAAAGAGAACGGAAACAACATCAAAGACACGATTGTCGTCGTTGATGATCCAGTCTCAAGCTTTGATTCAAACCACTTGTTCCATGCCTATTCATTCCTGAGAACTCAATGTACTGAAGCCAAACAACTTTTTGTGCTGACCCACAATTTCACCTACTTCAAGCTAGTGAGAGATTGGTTCACTGGAGCGAACAGAAACAGGATCAACAAGGGAAAAACGGAGAACTGCTTCTTCTATCGGCTGGATGCTCCACCTGGCTCACCCCGCCATTCATTGCTTGTTGACGCTGATGACTCTCTGAAAAATTACGGTTCTGAGTATCACTACATATTCAAAAAACTTTATGAGTACAGAGCCCATACGACTCTTAACAGAGATGAAGCATTCTTGACTGCGAACCTTGCTCGCAAGCTCGTTGAGTCGTTCTTTACCTTCAAATATCCAAAGCGGAGAAGCGACATCAGTCAGTTGATGGATGTTGGTCTGAAAGACTGCATCATCACAACACCGGAGCTGAAGGAGAAGATCTATCGTTTTATCAACAAGTATTCGCATAGCGACGTAATCGAGATAACCGAGGAGTCCGCAGAAAACTTGGCAGGCGAAAGTCATAGCGTCATCGGGCACATTTTTCAGTGGTTGGAGGAAGTGGACAAGAAGCACTACGACGAGATGATTCAGGTTGCGACTGCCTGAGCATCAAGCCGGCGAGGGCGAGAGTTGTGCTACCAGGCGCAGCAAAAAGGGGCCGAAGCCCCTTCGTCAGATCAGGCCACGTTCGGCAAACGATGTGGTGTCGGTGCCCGCGACGATGACGTGATCCAGCACGCGCACGTCCACCAGCCCCAGCGCCTCCTTGAGCCGCTGGGTCAGTGCTCGGTCGGCCCCGCTCGGCTCGGGATTGCCGCTCGGGTGGTTGTGCGACACGATGACCGCCGCCGCATTGAGCCGCAGCGCCTCTTTGACCCGCTCGCGCGGATACACCGATGCGCCGTCGATGGTGCCTCGGAACATTTCGGCGTACTCGATCAGCCGATGCTGCGTGTCCATGAACAGCACCGCGAACACCTCATGCTCGAAGCCGGCCAGCTTGGCGCGCAGGTACTCCTTGACCGCCGCCGGCGACGTGAACGACGTACCACGCTGCATCTTGCGCTCGATGGCTTGGCGCGCGGCCTCCAGAATCTGCTCGGCAGTCGCCAGCAGGTAGCGGCCCTGTGCGTCACGCACCATCAGCGAGGAATCGAACGAGGAAAAGGACAGTTGCGACATGATCGTGCTCCGGTTGCTCGGGCGGAATTGCCCGGAACCGTGGCGAGCACGGCGCAGCGCAAGCAGTCAGGGGTCAAGGACGGCCGCCAGGCCGCAAGCGTGCAAGCACGCGCAGCCCTTAATGGCGAGAACGCCGTGATACGGTGAAGGGAACAGCAAGACCGCCCACACCCTCCCAATGCACACACTCGCCTTTGTGCAAGCGGAGCGCGCAGGCCTGTCAGGGCCGAAGGCGTCAGCAACTGTCTTGAATGTCAAGCATGAAGGCTCGACAGGAGCCGATGTCCACGTTCTGTCTTGACATTCGATCTCAAACAGAACATCATTAGTTACATGAAACGCGACAGCCGCCTGTCTTCCGTCCTGCATGCACTGCTGCACATGGCCGAGCAGGATGGCCCCGTCACTTCTGAAACCCTGGCTCAATGCTTGGGTACCAACCCCGTCGTCGTCCGGCGCACCATGGGGTATTTGCGAGAAGCGGGCATCGTCACTTCAGATCGAGGCCACGCGGGTGGATGGCGCATCCATGCCGATCTTGGCGCCGTCACCCTACGCCAGTTGCACGAGGCGCTAGGCGAGCCGGCCATGTTTGCCATAGGCAATCGCAACCAAACACCGGAGTGCCTGGTCGAGCAATCGGTGAATGCCGCGCTCGAAGGCACGTTTGCCGAGGCGGAGGCGCTGCTGCTGAAGCGGTTCTCGGAAATCACCCTTGCCGATCTGGCCGCCGACTTCGCGCGCCGGCATGCGGCAGCACGACGCAAGAGGAGTTGACCATGCACCACGACGTCATCGTCATCGGCGGGAGCTATGCGGGAATGGCCGCCACCCTGCAATTGGTGCGTGCGCGCCGGTCTGTGCTGGTGATCGATGCGGGCGAGCGGCGCAACCGCTTCGCCAGCCATTCGCACGGGTTTCTCGGCCAGGATGGCGTTCCTCCCGGCGAGATCGCGGCGAACGCGCGCCGCCAGCTCGAAGCCTATCCGACGCTCTCCTGGCTTGAGGGCCGGGCCGAAGCCGTTACAGGGCAGGTGGACGAATTCACTGTCACGACGTCCGATGGCCTATCGCACCAAGGCCGCCGCATCCTGGTGGCCACCGGCGTGGCCGACCAGCTACCTGCCGTCGAGGGCCTCGCCGAGCGCTGGGGCAAGGCGGTCTTCCATTGCCCGTACTGCCATGGCTACGAGCTTGGCCAGGGCCGCATTGGCGTCGTCGCCACCGGCCCGATGTCCGTCCACCAGGCTGAACTGCTGACTGATTGGGGCGATGTGACCTTGCTGGTCAACGGCGCTGTGGAACTGAGTCAGGAAGCCAGGTCCACCCTGGAGCGACGGGCCGTGACGATCGAGGAAGCGCCCATTGGCAGGATCGAAGGAACGGCAGACGTGGTGACGGCCGACGGGCGGTTGCTGCGCTTTGCGGGTCTGTTCACCGCGACGCGCACCTCTCCCTCCAGTTCTCTGGCCGAAGCGATAGGCTGCGTACTGGAAGAGACGCCCATGGGAGTTCAGGTGCGCACCGATTCCGAGAACAAGACTTCAGTCACTGGGATATTTGCCTGCGGCGATGTGGCGCGGGCGCCTCATTCGGTGTCGCTGGCCGTGGGCAGCGGCGCCATGGCAGGCGCCCAGGTCCACCGTTCGTTGCTTTGGCCCGAGACCATCGCCCCCGTGCAAACGGAAGGCGGCAGCCGATGACCCCGTTTTCCGACCCGGCGGCCGTATCGAGCTATGCAGAGAGGACCGCGAGGATAGTGCCCGGCCTTCGGGATTTGCACAGGATGGCGGGTGTGCTGCTGGCCGAACGTGCGCCTGCCGACGCACGCATCCTGGTGCTCGGCGCCGGCGGCGGGCTCGAGCTGAAGGCCTTCGCCGAGATGCAGTCCGCCTGGCACTTCGACGGCGTGGACCCTTCTGCCGAGATGCTCGACCTGGCCCGCACGACCCTCGGGCCTATGACGCCTCTCGTGCGCCTGCACGAAGGCTATATCGACAGTGCGCCGATCGGGCCTTTCGATGGCGCGACCTGTCTTCTGACGCTTCACTTTCTGCCGCCGGCCGAACGCCTCGGAACCTTGAAGGAAATCCACTTGCGGCTCAAGCCCGGGTGCCCCCTTGTCGTTGCGCATCACAGCTTTCCCAGCGAGGATCCCGTCAGGGACAGATGGCTCGCGCGCAATGCAGCGTTCGCGGCTGCTTCCGGCGTGCCTATGGCACAGGCCGAAGGCAGCATCGCAGCGATCAAGGAGCGGCTACCCGTACTTTCACCCCAGCAGGATGCCGATCTGCTTCGCGAGGCCGGATTCACTGATATCGAACTGTTCTATTGCGCATTCACCTTCAAGGGCTGGGTCGCCCGCAGACCATGAGGGATCAGGCCAACAGGCCGCATGGTGGCACGATGTCAGCCTCCGCATCGTTCTGGGCAGTTGCCGCCTTTTCTTTCCATGGCCTGCCGGTTCTTACCATGGCATTCAGAATGATCAGTAGCTTGCGCATGCAAGCCACGATGGCGACCTTTTTGGGCTTGCCTGCTGCTACCAGCCGCTCATAGCAGGTTCGGATCACAGGGTTGTGCCGCATAGCCACGATTGCCGCCATGTAGAGAGCGCTGCGCACTGTTGCCCGATCACCGCAAATCATGCGCTTGCCGCGCGACTGGCCCGAGTCCCGGTTCATTGGCGCTACGCCCACCAGGGAGGATATCTGCTTGGCCTTGAGCTGCCCCAATTCTGGAAGCTCGGAAATCAGCGCAGCCGTAGTCGCCGGCCCAACGCCCTTGACGCTCTGCAAGAGCTTCGTCAGACTGGCTTGATGCTTGGAAAGGTGTGCTGCGATCCTCACGTCGATGTCCTGAACCTGGCGCTTCAGGATGTTCATCAGCTCGATGATCCCAGGCTGCACATCCGCGTGAGAGGCGTACTTGCGCTGACGTTCACTGACTTGCAAGCGCACAAGCTGCCTCCGGCGAGTCACCAGCGCATGCAGGCACTGCTGCGTCTCATCTGCCATCGGTTTGGTGAAACGATCCCGGTCTGGGCGTTTGTAGATCACTTCGGCCAACTCTGCCAGCATCAGCGCGTCGACGCGATCCGTCTTTGCCAGTCTGCCCATCGCCTTCGCGAAATCTCGCGCCTGCCTGGGATTGACTACCGCCACCCGGAATCCTGCGGCTTGCAGAACACAGGCGCAGGCAAATTGGTAGCGGCCAGTGGCCTCCATGACAATGAGCGAAATAGGTTGTCTCCTCAGTGCTGCCACCAGGCTTGGTGGCCCCGTTCGTCGTTGCTGAAAGCTGCGGCTACGCCATCCCTCCCGATGACCACATCGAGTGTGTTCTTCGAGACGTCGATACCGACGACTGTTCCATTGGCCATGATCTCTATGTCCCATCCTTGCAAATGCGAATGTGGTTCCTGCAACTGTTCGGGCTTGCGGAGACCAGTCGCAGACATGCGCTCAGGACTGACGCACGGGCTTGGAAGCACCGAGGGATAACGAGCTACATGCTGCGGCCAATCACCGGTGCCAAATGGCACCGGGCGTGAACGGCATTCCGATCACGTGGAATGGAAGATACAAGGGGTCAAAGCCGGATGGCCGCGATTCGGCACGAAGCGCGGAACGCACGAATGCTGCTATCAGGATTTTTCGCCAGGCTGCCGCTGCTCGATCTGCAACCGCGCCCGCTCGGTCGCCTGCTGCAACTTTTCCCCAAGCACCGCACGCGGCGGCAAGCTGGTCAGGTACTCGGCAACGTGGATGCCCGACTTGTCCAGCTCCAGCAATTCGATCTGCTCGCGCTTCTTGCCGGTGCAAAGAATGATCCCCAGCGGCGGGGCTTCCTCTGGCTCCCTCTCGTGCTTGTCCAGCCAGCGTAAGTAAAGCTCCATCTGCCCTTTGTACGCCGCCTTGAACTCGCCGATCTTCAATTCGACGGCCACCAGCCGACGCAGTTTGCGGTTGTAGAAGAGCAGGTCTAGGTGGAAATCCTCGTCGTCAATCGGGATGCGCTTCTGCCGGGCGACGAAGGAAAAACCCGCACCCAGCTCCAGCAGGAAGGATTCCATTTCGCGGATGACGGCCGCCTCAAGGTCGCTTTCCTGCCAGCTATCCCGCAGGCCCAGGAAATCGAGGATGTACGGGTCGCGCATGACCAGCGCCGGCGTCATGCGCTGCGCATCGCGTAGGATCGCCAGCTCCTGCGCGATGGTTTCCTCCGGCTTTTGGGACAGCGCCGTGCGCTCGTACAGCATCGAGTCGATGCGCCCGCGCAGCGTCCGCACGCTCCAGCGTTCGGCACTCGCCATCTGCGCGTAGTAGTCCCGCTGGAGCGGGTCTTTCAGCGGCAGCAGCGCCAGGAAATGCGACCAGCTCAATTGTCGTGACAGCGTCACGACAATTGGTTCGTCCGGGTAGGTGGCGGCGAATTGCACCATCCGGCGCAGGTTCTTGTCCGCGAAGCTGCGCCCATAGTCGCGGACAAGCTGCTCGGCCAGGGTCGACAGGATTTCCTCGCCGTACCCGGCCCGCTGCCCGGCCAGCACCGCCGTATGGATGCGCTGGCCGATGCGCCAGAACAGCAAGGTCAGTTCAGCATTGACCGCCGAGGCGGCGCGCTGGCGCGACGCCTCGATCAGTGCCCGAATATCGCCCAGCAGCGCCTTTGGCGCTGCGGGTGACGCGATGGATGCCTTGCGCCTGGTCATGCAGTTGCCTCCGCAGGGAGCCGCTTGGCGCCGGTGATCGTCTTGCGCCGGTTCGCCACCAGTTCGGCCGCCTTGCGCACCGGATCATCCTCGGTGTGGACGTAGCGCATGAACATCGCCACGGTCTTGTGCGCGGTCAGCGCCATGCCGACCTTGACCGGGATGCCCGAGTTGGCAATGTCAGTGGCAGAGCGGTGGCGGATGCCGTGCGTACCTACATGCGCCGCGCCCGCTGCCTTGAGCGCACGGCTCCAGCCGTTGTAATACTCGCCCGTGGTCAAGTGCTGGCCGGGACGGTTCGGGGATGGCAGCACATACGGGCAATCGTCCCGGCGCGGTGCTGTCGAAAGCAGCCGATAGGCTTCTTCGCTCATGGGCTTGGACATGCCGCCGGTCTTGCTGTCGGGCCAGACGACGCGCCGGTTCTCGAAGTCCACCCAATCCCATTGGAGCGTGACGATTTCACCACGACGACCGGCGAACTCGAATTGCAGCCGGATCGCCAGCGGGATGACGTAGCTTTCCATCCCCTCGGCCTCCAGATGCTCAAGATGGCGGAACAGTTTGCCCATGTCCTCGTCGCTGATGAGGTGGGTGGCCTTGCCGTTGGGGAACATCGGGACATGCCGGCACGGATTGGTGCCGTCGGGCCGGTAGCCCCACACCTCGGCCAGATTGAACATGCGGCGCATGACGCTGAACGTGCGGTTCGCGTCGGCCGGCTTGTGCGTCATCTTCTTCATCATCCCGGCCACGTCCGGGCGCTTCACGTCCTGAACCTTCATCCGCCCGATCATCGGGACGATGTTGCGGTCGATGACGCTCTGATAGCCTTCCTGGGTGCTGGGCTTGTTGCGCAGCTTGGAGTAGTCCTCCATGAACTTCGTGCAAAGTTCCTTGACCGTGGGCGCTTTGCGCGCCTGCGCTTTGTCTGCGGCTGGGTCGCCGCCCCGGCGGACCTGGGCCAGCCATTCCTGAGCCAGCGAGCGGGCCTGTTCGACGGTCAGTTCCCCGTACTGACCCAAGGCTGGCTTGCGGCGCTCGCCGGCGTTCGTCCGGTACTGGAGCATGAACACCTTGCGGCCCGATGGGGTAACCTTGCACAAGAAGCCGGGCACCAGGGTATCCCTGAGTTCGACAGCCTGCGCTTGGGGTTGTGCCGCATCGACTGCGGACTTGGTGAGCTTGATCTTTGCCATGATGACTCCTCGGAAAGACCCGATTCCCAAGAGCCTCATAGGGGCCACCAGCAGGGAAGTTGGGTCAGGTTTCGGAAAGCACCGGCATATGTTGGACTCGCCTAAGTTATTGATAAACCTGCTGTATCGGGCTTTGGCGTAGTCCGGCGAAGTTCGGTGCTGGAGTCATGGTGAAATAAAAAAAGGGCGCCCGGTTGAACCGGGCACCCTCTTTCTATTGGTTGCTCTGACGAGCGGACGATCAGTCCTGGGTCAGGAAGTCGGGCAGGCCGGCGTTCGAGCCATCATCCTTGCTGTCGTCCTTGGCAGCGTCGTCGCGCGGGCCACGGTCGCGGCGCGGGCCACGGTCGCCACGGCCTTCGCCACGCTCGCCACCACGGCCACCGCCGCCGTCACGACGTGGGCCACGGCCACGATCACCACGGCCTTCGCCACGGTCGCCGCCAGCGCGCGGTTCGCGGGCTTCACGGGCAGGACGGGTGTCCTCCAGTTCTTCGCCGGTTTCCTGATCAACGACGCGCATCGACAGGCGAACCTTGCCGCGCGGATCGATTTCGAGAACCTTGACCTTCACTTCCTGGCCTTCCGACACGACGTCGGTGGGCTTTTCGACACGCTCATTCTTCATTTCGGAGACATGGACGAGACCGTCCTTGCCGCCCATGAAGTTCACGAAGGCACCGAAATCGACGATGTTGACGACCTTGCCATCATAGACCTTGCCGACTTCCGCTTCCTGCGTGATGCCGAGGATCCACTTGCGGGCGGCCTCGATCTGCGCCGGATCGGACGAGCTGATCTTGATCAGACCTTCGTCGTCAATGTCGACCTTCGCGCCCGTTTCCGCGACGATCTCACGGATCACCTTGCCGCCGGTGCCGATAACTTCGCGGATCTTCGCCTTGTCGATCTGCAGCGTTTCGATGCGGGGAGCATGGGCCGACAATTCGCTGCGCGTGCTGTCGAGCGCCTTGGCCATTTCGCCCAGAATATGGGTGCGGCCTTCCTTCGCCTGGGTCAGCGCGGCTTCGAAGATTTCGCGGGTGATGCCCGCAATCTTGATGTCCATCTGCATCGTGGTGATGCCTTCGGACGTGCCGGCAACCTTGAAGTCCATGTCGCCCAGATGATCTTCGTCACCCAGGATGTCGGACAGGACCGCAAAGTCCTTGCCTTCCAGGATCAGGCCCATGGCGATGCCGGAGACCGGACGCTTCAGGGGAACGCCCGCATCCATCATCGAGAGCGAACCGCCGCAGACGGTCGCCATCGAGGAGGAACCGTTCGATTCGGTAATGTCCGACAGAACGCGGATCGTGTAGGGGAACTCGTCCTTGCTGGGCAGCACGGGGTGCAGCGCACGCCATGCGAGCTTGCCATGGCCGACTTCCCGACGACCCGGCGCGCCGAAACGACCGACTTCACCGACCGAATAGGGCGGGAAGTTATAGTGCAGCATGAAGTTTTCATAATGCAGGCCGGTGAGGCCGTCGATCATCTGCTCAGCGTCCTTGGTGCCGAGCGTGGTGGTGCAGATCGACTGGGTTTCGCCGCGCGTGAACAGCGCCGAACCATGGGTGCGGGGCAGGAAGCCGACCATCGCTTCGATCGGGCGGATCTGCGTGGTGGTGCGGCCGTCGATGCGCTTGCCGTCCTTGAGGATGGCGCCGCGCACGATTTCCGCTTCCAGCTTCTTGGTCAGCTTGATGCCGGCCATGACGGTCTGGGCGTCGAGGCCGTCGGCGGCCAATTGCGCCTTCGCCTTGGCGCGGGCTTCGTTCAGCGCGTTGGAGCGGGCCGACTTGTCGGTCAGCTTGTAGGCGGCGGCAATATCCTTGCCGATCAGCTTCTTGAGCTTCGCCTTCAGGTCGCCCAGGTCATCGCTCTTGGCCATGTCCCAGGGATCCTTGGCGGCTTTTTCGGCCAGGCTGATGATCGCATCGACGATCTTCTTGCTGGCGTCATGCGCGAACAGGACGGCACCCAGCATGATTTGTTCCGACAGCTCCTTGGCTTCGGATTCGACCATCATCACCGCGTCGTAGGTGGCGGCGACGACCAGGTCGAGTTCGCCGGTCTTCACTTCGTCCAGCGACGGGTTGAGCTGATATTCGCCATCCTTGTAACCGACGCGCGCAGCGCCGATCGGTCCCATGAAGGGGACGCCCGACAGGGTCAGGGCAGCCGACGCGGCGATCATCGCCACCATGTCCGGCTCGCTTTCGCCATCGAACGACAGCACCTGGGCGATGACGTTGATTTCGTTGTAGAAACCTTCGGGGAACAGCGGGCGGAGCGGACGGTCGATCAGGCGCGAAACCAACGTTTCCTTCTCGGTCGCACCGCGCTCACGCTTGAAGAAGCCACCGGGGATGCGGCCGGCGGCGGAATATTTTTCCTGATAGTGAACGGTCAGCGGGAAAAAGTCCTGGCCTTCCTTCACGCTCTTGGCGGCGGTCACGGCGCAGAGCACCACGGTTTCGCCATAGGTCGCCAGCACGGCGGCGTCAGCCTGGCGTGCGATGCGGCCGGTTTCGAGGGTCAGCGTCTTGCCGGCCAGCTCGATCGATACTTTCTTGACGTCAAACATAGATTTTTTCCTTCGCCCGCATCGGCCCTATTGCCGGGCGGGGCCTTTGGTGGAGCCGGTCAAGGCTCCATGATTGGAGAGTTTCACGCTCTCCTCCGTCGCGGGTGCGACGGGGCGGGGAAGTGTCCCCTTTATCATGCCGCCGTGCCGGATTGCCCGGCGCCATGTCATCTTTCACATCGTCATCCCGGACTTGATCCGGGATCCATTTTCGCTCCGGTGGAATTGCACACCATCGTAGCGTCGAATGGATCCTGACTTTCGTCAGGATGACGGGCTATTTCCAGATAGCCCGGAATCAGAAACGGCCCCGCATGGGGGCCGTCCCGTTGAAGGTCTGCGTTACTTACGCAGGCCCAGCTTGGCGATCAGGTCGGTGTAGCGAGCCTGATCCTTCTTCTTGAGATAGTCCAGCAGCGAACGACGCTTATTGACCATCATCAGCAGACCACGACGGCTGTGATTATCCTTGTGGTGACCCTTGAAATGCTCGGTCAGGTTGGTGATCCGCTCGGTCAGGATCGAAACCTGAACCTCTGGCGAACCCGTGTCACCCTCAGCGCGGGCATGTTCCTTGATCAGCGCTTCCTTGCGCTCGGCAGTAATCGTCATCTAATCGTCTTCCCTCGACATCAGGTTGAAACCGCGCACCACGATGATCTGCTGATCATCCGACCGGACCAGCGCGACGGGGATGTCCCCTTGCGTCGCCAGATACAGGCCGGTGGTTGCGGCGATCCCGGTCAATACCTTCCCCTGGCGGAGCATAAGGCTTGATCGGGAGAGACGGGGAGAGCCGGGATGTCGTCCAGCCCCGCCGTCAGCGGCAGCATAAGCCCACCGATGCCGCGCTCGTTAGCAGCATGACGCAATTTGTCCAGCGAAATCGCGGATTCGAGGGTGAAGGGGCCGGCCTTGATGCGGCGTAGCATGGTGACATGGCCGACCGTGCCGAGCGCCAGCGCGATGTCGCGCGCGAGGGAGCGGATATAGGTGCCCTTGGAGACATGGGCGGTTAGGGTGATGCTCTCCAATTCCTCCCCGGCACGGGGAGGGAGACCAGCCGCAGGCTGGTGGAGGGGGGTGGTATCTTGACGCGAGAAAGCGGCCAGTGGCCCGCCCCCTCCGTCGGCCTGCGGCCGCCACCTCCCCGTGCGGGGAGGATCGAATAGATCGTCACCGACCGCATTTTCATCGCGACCTCCTCCCCCTTGCGGGCGAGATCATAGGCGCGTTGGCCGTCGATCAGGATGGCGCTATAGGCGGGCGGTGCCTGGTCGATCGGGCCGGTGAAGCGGGGCAGCGCCGCTTCGACTTGCGCCAACGTCGGCCGGACGGTGCTGGTCGCGATCACCGCGCCTTCCAGGTCGAGGGTGTCCGTCTGCGCGCCGAACGCGATCGTGAAATCGTAGATCTTGTCGCTGTCGAGCATCCGTCCGGCGAGCTTGGTCGCTTCGCCGATCGCGATCGGCAGCACGCCGGTCGCCAGCGGATCGAGCGTGCCGCCATGGCCGACCTTGCATTTGCCAGCGCCACTGTCGCGCAGGGCGCGCTTGACGGCGCTGACCGCCTGCGTCGAGCCGAGGCCATGAGGTTTGTCGAGAATGATCCAGCCGTGCATTGTGCGCCCCTATAGGGCAGCGTGGCCGCTGTCAGCCCCGCATCTGCGCCATGAAGTGACGGCGGCATAGCGCGACATAGCGGTCATTGCCGCCGATCTGCGTCTGTTCGCCCAGCCGGATCGTCCGCCCCTCCCCATCCACGCGCAGGTTCATCGTCGCCTTGCGCCCGCAATCGCACACCGTCTTGATCTCGCCCAGGCTGTCGGCCAGCCCCAGCAACTGCGCGCTGCCTTCGAACAATTCGCCCTGAAAATCGGTGCGCAGGCCATAGCAGAGCACCGGCACGCCCAGTTCGTCGCACACGCGCCCGAGCGCCCAGACCTGCGCGCGCGTCAGAAACTGCGCTTCGTCCACCAGCACGCAGGACAGACGCGTGTCGTGATGGTGCGCGGCGATGGCGGCGAATAGATCGGTGTCCGCGTCGAACAGATGCGCCTGCGCCTCCAGCCCGATCCGCGACACGATCCTGCCCCGGCCATAGCGATCGTCCACGGCGGCGGTCCACAGCATCGTTTCCATGCCGCGTTCGCGATAGTTGAAGTCCGATTGCAGCAGCGTCGTCGATTTGCCTGCATTCATCGAGCTATAGTAGAAATAGAGCTTCGCCATAGTTGATTACCGGATGGTCGGGGCGACGCGCGACAGGAAGCGCACCAGCGCATCAGCGAGCGCGATCCGGCTGTCGGAAAAACTATGGTCGGTCGGCCAGACCGTCAGCCGTGCCTGCGGGTTGGCCCCCTGCGCGTCGGCCGCGGCCTTGCGCGCCTGATCACCAATGCCCTTTTCCGCGCCGATGATGCTGAGCGGGCGGCGGCCATAGGCGGCCATGCGGCGGCCAAGGTCGAACTTGTCGCCGCGATCGCGGATTTCGCCGGTCAGCCCGTCATAGGTCGCGCCCTGAAGCGGTGGCAGATCGCTCTCGACCTCCGCCTGCCACGCCGCCGCCCCTTCCGGTGTGGCGAGCGAGGCGACCGTTTGGGCGGGATCCCATGGGTCAATCAGGAAGAGGCCAGCGACGCGCGGTTCGGCCGCGGCGACATCGGCGGCCATGAAGCCGCCCATGCTGTGCCCAGCGACTACAATCGCGCTGGTATCGATGCGATATTTCGCGACGGTGGCGGGCTGTTGCAGAAATTGGAGCGCGGCGAAGGCATCGTCCGACGCGCCGGCAAAAGAGAAATTGCCCGGACTACCCCATGATCCGCGATAATGGAGCGTCAGCACATGCCACCCGGCACGGCGAACCGCCTGGGCGAGGTCCAGATTTTGCTCGTTGCCGGGGAAGCCGTGCAGGAGCAGCAAGGTGGGGTGCAGCCCTCCACCCGCAGCGGTGTAGAGAACCGCGTTCATCGCGCCGTCGCCTGAGGGGATGACAAAGGCGCTCATGCCTGCGGGATGCGTCGCGTCGGGCGACGGATCGCTGGTGACGGCGGGGTGGATGGCGGGTTCGCGCGCTTGGACCGGTAAAGTTGCGATCAAGCTCGTTGCCACGCCGCATAGCCAGAATTTGCGCATGATCATCCCCCAATTTTCACTGAACTTGCCCAAGAACGCTCTCACTCGACTGGAGCCGTGTCCAATGAACCAGAATGCGAAATCTTTGGAGGGTCAGCATGTCGGGGGAATGTAAGGAGAAGCCCGTCGCCGCGAACAACAAATTCCACCGGATCACCGGGCTTGAGACCAAGTTGATCGCGCAATGCCTGCGGCACCGTAACGCGATTGTCGCGATTGAGCTTCACCTTCATGCCGCGACTATGCCGCAAGACGATGATCGCGGCAATCAATCCTCGTCCGCGTCGTCCTTGACCAGATCCTGCGCGACCTTGGGATCGCGTAGCAGCTTGTCGATATGGCTGCCTTCGTCGAAGCTGTCGTCGGCGAGGAATTTGATCTTGGCGGCATATTTGAGGCGCATGCGCGATGCGACCTCGCGCTGGAAATAGGCGGTGTTGGTGCGCAGCGCTTTGAGCACCGCTTCCTCTTCCCGGCCGAGCAGCGGCTTGATGAAGACGGTGGCGTGACGCAGGTCGGGCGACATGCGGACTTCGGTGACGCTCACGACATGCTGTTCCAGCACGTCGTCATGCACGTCGCCGCGTTGCAGGATTTCGGACAGGATGTGGCGCACCTGTTCGCCCACACGCAGCATGCGGACGTTCGCGCCTTCATTTTGATTAGACATATATCATCCTCATGGCCCCGGCCGAAGCCGGAGCCATGTCTTTCCTATCACAGCGTACGGATACGTTCCTCGACCTCGAACAGTTCGAGCGTGTCGCCGGCCTTGATGTCGTTGGTGTCCTGCAACACCGCACCACATTCCATGCCCGCGCGGACCTCGGACACATCGTCCTTGAAGCGCCGCAGCGAGTGGATGACCGTTTTCGACACGATGACATCGTCGCGGGTGAGGCGCGCATTGAGCCCCTTGCGGATGATGCCTTCCATGACGAGCAGGCCTGCCGCCTTGTCCTTCTTGCCGGCCGGGAAGACCTGCAGGACTTCGGCGCGACCGACGATCGTTTCGATGCGTTCGGGCGCAAGCTGGCCCGCCATTTCGTTACGCACTTCTTCGAGCAGGTCGTAGATCACGTCATAATAGCGCAGCGAGATTTTCTCGCGGATCGCCAGCGGACGCGCCTTGGCATTGGGACGGACGTTGAAGCCGATCAGCGGCGCCCGGCTGGCCGACGCCAGGGTGACGTCGCTTTCGGTGATCGCGCCGACGCCCGAACTCAGGATACGCACCTTGATCTCGTCCGTCGAAATGCGGTTCAACGCGCTGACGATCGCTTCGACCGACCCCTGCACATCGCCCCGGATGACCACCGGATATTCGATGACCTTGGTGCTGAGCGCCGAGAACATATTTTCGAAATTGGTCGGCACGGAGGCCGTCCGCTTGCGGGTGATCTGTTCCTGGCGATAGGCGGCGACCTCACGGGCGCGCGCCTCATTCTCCACGACCGTCATCTGGTCGCCCGCCATCGGCACGCCCGACAGGCCCAATATCTCGACCGGGGTCGATGGTCCGGCCGATTTGACCTGCTGGCCCTTGTCGTTGATCAGCGCGCGCACCTTGCCGCTTTCCGCGCCGATGACGAAGGTGTCACCGACCTTGAGCGTACCCTTGCGCACCAGCACGGTCGCGACCGCACCACGGCCCCGGTCGAGCTGCGCCTCGATCACATTGCCTTCGGCCGCGCGATCGGGGTTGGCGGTCAGTTCCATCAGTTCGGCCTGGAGCAGGATCTTTTCGATCAGTTCGTCAAGGCCGGTCTTCTTGAGCGCCGAAACCTCTACGTCCTGAACGTCGCCGCCCATATCCTCGACCACGATCTCCTCGCTCAGCAGGCGCTCGCGCACCTTTTGCGGGTTCGCGTCGGGCTTATCGACCTTGTTGATCGCCACGATCATCGGCACGCCGGCCGCCTTGGTATGGTTGATCGCTTCGATCGTCTGCGGCATCAGCCCGTCGTCGGCCGCCACCACCAGAATGACGATATCGGTGACGTTCGCACCACGGGCGCGCATTTCCGAGAAGGCTTCATGGCCCGGCGTGTCGAGGAAGGTGATGACATCGCCCTTCTTCGTCGTCACCTGATAGGCACCGATATGCTGGGTGATACCGCCGCTTTCTCCCGACACGACACTGGTGCCGCGCAGAGCGTCGAGCAGCGACGTCTTGCCATGATCGACATGGCCCATGATCGTGACCACGGGCGCACGGGTCTTGAGCGCTTCGACCGCATCGGCCTCACCCTCGATCCCGATTTCGATGTCGGCATCCGACACGCGCTGGATGCGATGGCCGAATTCTTCGACCAGCAATTCGGCGGTATCCTGATCGATCGACTGGTTGAGCGTGACCGCCTGACCCATCTTGAACAGCGACTTGACCAGGTCCGCGCCCTTTTCGGCCATACGGTTGGCCAGTTCCTGCACGGTGATGACTTCGGGCACGATCACGTCGCGCGACTGCTTCTCACGCGTCTTTGACCCACCGGCATAATGGGCGCGGCGTTCCTTTTCACGGGCACGCTTGAGCGCCGCAAGACTGCGGGCGCGCGCGCTGTCGTCATCGGCCAGCGCCTTGGTGACGGTGAGCTTGCCAGCCTGGCGACGATTATCCTCGCCCTTCTTCGCGCGTTCCGGCTTGGTCGGCTCGGGACGCTTGACCGGGGTGACCGGGGTAAAGCGGCGCGGCGGCGGCGCGGCGGCCGCGGTGGGCGCAGCAGAGGCACCAGCGTCGGCTTCGGCAGATGCGGCGACCGGTTCGGCCACAGCTTCCTGCGGCGCGGCAGGCGCTTCCTCAACCACGGGCGCGGGCGCGGGCGCTTCCTCGACCGCTGGCGCGGACGCGGCGGTTTCGGCGGCCTGGCGATTATCTTCAGCGCGACGCTTTTCCGCTTCGATCGCGGCCAGACGCGCGGCGTCCTCACGGCGACGCGCATCTTCCTGCGCGTTCATGCGGGCTTCTTCGGCCTCACGCAGCAGCTTGGCCTGCAATTCCTGACGCGACATCAGGCTCTGCGGCGGCGTGGTACGCACCGGCTGTTGCTGGCGCGGCGGG
>NZ_JEMV01000078.1 GCF_000588875.1 Sphingobium sp. Ant17 | reverse complement strand
GGACGGGCTGGTCGAAGGCCTGCCCAACAAGACCATCGCCTATGACCTGGGCATCAGCCCGCGCACCGTCGAAATCCACCGCGCCAACCTGATGCAGAAACTGGAAGTCCGAAGCCTCGCCGAAGCCTCCGCATCGCCTTCCACGCCGTCGAGGGGACGCCAGCGGAATAGTCTGGTCGATGACGTAAGCTCTAAAATCCTCCCCTGTAAGGAGAGGGGGGACCACGAAGTGGTGGAGGGGGTGTCACCCTATCAAGAGCGTGAAACCCCTCCGTCAGCGCTGCGCTCAGCCGGCTCCCTTACCAGGAGGAGGATGACTGAAAACGACCAAAATCAGCTGTTTATCCAAATTGACGACCGTGCAGATAGCGGACCAAATCTCTCGCATGTGTCCCCCAATGGAAGAACTGAAGCCGAAAAGACCAGTGGGCATCATCGGGGCCGATATTATCAGCCAGCCATATTACGTCGCGCATATCCAAAGTGATATCGCCGATGTCATCAATGGCATCCCCCCATTCCCATCGCGGTATGCGGCTCATCTATGGGGGTCTGCCAGCGCGTAAAAAGCCGTAGGCGGCAAATCGAGCACCCACCTGATGAAAAAAAAGGCTGAATTGCTCTCGCGCGGTGGATCAACGTCGTAGTTTGTCGGCCCGACATCTGGTGTATCGTGATAAGCCGCGATCAGTCGATCGAGAGCTGCTGTCAGCACAGCATCGGTAGGCACCGGACCGTCCCATACTACGGAAAGAAAATGGCGCGCTGCCTCTATAGCAGTTGAACTTTGCATCATCAAAGGATGCCACTCCATCTTCCGGTGTTCAACGGCTGCTGACCTCGCAAATTATTTCCGAACCAGACAGTCACTTACCCACCCTTTTCCGTCACCCCAGCGAAGGCTGGGATCTCTGGAGATGGCGCGATAGAATGGCGCGACGCACCTAGCCCAACTGTTCCGCGCCTCCGCCTGAGATGCCAGCCTTCGCTGGCATGACGGGTGAAGCCAGCCCCAATGTCTGCGGTGTCCCGCCTCGTAGCGACCAAAAGCAGAGCGTGTTCCCCCTCCCGCAGGCGGGAGGGGGTTAGGGGGTGGGCTTGCGCGACGATGGCAGGCGTACCCCGCTTCCGCCAGCGGGCGACACATGAGAAAGCCGCCCGCCCCAAAAAGGCAACCCTCCTAAAATTCCGCCGCAATATCCATCAGCCCCAACAGCTTCTTGGGCGCAACCTGCCGCCAGCTGGCGCGCAGCCGTTCCGCGATATGCTCCCAGTCCGTATCGCCGAGGTCCAGGCGGATGCCGATCCAGTCGGTGCCGAAATAGGCGGGGCGATAATAGCGTTCCGGGTCGGCTTCGATCAGGCTTGCCTGTTCCTCCGGCGCGGTGGTCTTGACCAGCAGCGCGAGGATGCCGTCGCCATGATGATCGCGGGTGAAATAGGCGAACTTCTTGCCCTTGATGATGCCGAAGCAGCGCATGCCGTGCGAGAGGATTTCGTCCGCCTGCGGCAAGGCAAGCGCGGTTTCGCGGACCTTATTGAGCAGCCAGTCGGGGTGACGCTCGCGGGTGACGAAAGCGGCAAGGGTGCGCGAATAGAGCTGATGTTCCGCGATCAGCGTGCGGGCGGCCAGCGTGCCGGCATCGTCATCGGGCAGGATCGCGACCGGCGTCTGGCCCAGCACCGGCCCATCGTCCAGCGCCGCCGTCACGATATGCACCGAACAGCCCGTATGGGTATCGCCTGCATCGATCGCGCGCTGATGCGTGTCGAGCCCCTTATATTTGGGCAGCAGGCTGGGGTGGATGTTGAGCATCCGCTCTTCCCATCCCGCGACGAATTCGGGCGATAGCAGCCGCATATAGCCCGCCAGCGCGACAAATTGCGCGCCCGCCGCGCGCAACTGTGCATCGATGATCTGATCGAAATCGGCGCGTTTCAAGCCCTTATGGCTCTGGCCAAAGGTTGCGATCCCTTCGGCTGCGGCTAGCTTGAGCCCAGGCGCATCCGGATCATTGGCGGCGACCAGCACGATCTCATAGGGGCAGTCATCGGCCTTGGCGGCATAAAGCAGCGCCGCCATATTGGACCCGCGACCGGAAATCAGGACGCCGACTTTGGCTTTGTGCATAACAACATCCGTTCGGTTCGAGCTTGTCGAGAACTATGCGCGCCGTTCTCGCCCTTCGACAAGCTCAGGATTCTCGAACCGAACGAGGATGGGAAGGCGGTCACCCCAGATGCGTCGCCGACCAGTCGGCTTGCGCGCTCCACGTCTCGGTCGATCCGCGCACGGTGCAGCCCTTGTCGCCGCTCTGGATCAGGCCGATGCGGTGGACGCTTTCGCCCGATGCTTCGAGTGCGGTGGTGACGCCCGCGACATGGGCTTCGTCCACGGCCAGCACCATGCCAATGCCACAATTGAAGGTGCGCGCCATTTCGGCGGGGTCGATATGCCCTTGCGCCTGCAAGAAGGCCATCAGCCGCGGCTGTTCCCAAGCGTCGGCATCGACCATCGCGTGGCAGCCGTCGGGCAGCACGCGGGGGATGTTTTCGAGCAAGCCGCCGCCTGTGATATGCGCGAGCGCATTGACCATCCCGGCGCGCACGAGCGGCAGCAGCGATTTCACATAGATGCGCGTCGGCGCCATCAATGCATCGATCAGCAGCACTTCATTGTCGAAGATGGCGGGGCGATCGAGCTTCCACCCCTTGTCGGCGGCGAGGCGACGGACCAGTGAAAAACCGTTGGAATGAACGCCCGACGAGGCGATGCCCAGCAGCACGTCACCCGCCTTCACCCGGTTGCCAGTCAGCACCTTGGTACGTTCGACCGCGCCGACGCAAAAGCCCGCCAGATCATAGTCGCCCGGCGCATACATGCCCGGCATTTCTGCGGTCTCGCCACCGATCAGGGCACAGCCCGCGATCCGGCAACCCTCGGCAATCCCGGCGATGACGCGCTCGGCAACGCCGCTCTCCAGCTTGCCGGTGGCATAATAATCAAGGAAGAAAAGCGGTTCGGCCCCCTGCACGATCAGGTCGTTGGCGCACATGGCGACGAGATCGATGCCCACGCCGTCATGGCGGCCATGGTCGATGGCGAGCTTCAGCTTCGTGCCCACGCCATCATTGGCTGCGACCAGCAACGGATCGGTAAAGCCCGCCGCCTTGAGGTCGAAAAAGCCGCCAAAGCCGCCAAGGTCGGCGTCAGCGCCAGGACGGCGGGTGGCCTTGGCCAAGGGAGCGATGGCGCGCACCAGCGCATTGCCGGCGGCGATGTCGACGCCAGCCTTGGCGTAGCTATAGGATTCGGTATTGGTCATGGGACACGCGCCTAGAGCAATCGATGCGAAAACGGAAGGATGCATGGGTTGGCGCTTGGCATAGGGGGCAAATCTCGCCAAAAGGGCGCGCGTGAGCCTTGCCCAGACCCTTTCCCGCCTTCCTCTGTCGCCCGGTGCCGTAGTGCGCGCGCTGTCGCGCCCGGTGCAGATCCTGTTCGCGATCGCGCTCGGCCTCGCGGCGGCGGCGCTGTTCGCGCAGATGGAGGGGGAGCGCGGCGTGCCGCCGATCGCCAGCGGCGGCGATTTCGAAGTGCGCGGGGTCAAGGTCGATGTGCGTGCCAAGGATGCCGACAGCGCCCGCTATGCCGGGTGGCGCATGGCGCAGCGGCAGGCCTGGCGCATGCTGTGGAGCCGCACGCACAGCGGCGCGGGCGCGCCCGCCCTGTCCGATTCGCAGATCGAGGCGATGGTTTCGGGCATCGAGATCGATTATGAACAGGCCGGGCCGACGCGCTATGTCGCGACCCTCAGCATCCTGTTCGACCGCGCCCGCACCGGGCAGTTGCTGGGCGTATCGGGCAATGCGATGCGCTCGCCGCCCTTGCTGGTCATTCCCGTCCTCTGGGACGGTGGCTCGGCGGTTTCCTATGAGCGCACCAATGAATGGCAAAAGGCCTGGGCGCGCTATCGCACCGGCGACAGCGCGATCGACTATGTCCGCGTCGCGGGGTCGATCGCCGATCCGATCCTGCTGAATGCCGGGCAGACCGGACGGCGCGGGCGGCTATGGTGGCGCGTATTGCTCGACCAATATGGCGCGGCTGATGTGGTGATCCCGATCGCCCGGCTCGACCGCGCCTATCCCGGTGGCCCGGTAACGGCGACCTTCACTGCGCGCTATGGTCCCGACAACAGCCTGATCGGCAGCTTCACGCTGCGCGCGTCCAACGACAGCGGCTTGGCCAAGATGCTGGACGAAGGCGCGCGGCGGCTCGATGAACTCTATATCCGCGCGCTCAACGACGGTCGCCTGCGCCCCGACCCCTCGCTGATCATCGAGGAGCCGGTCGATCCCGATACGCTGGAACTGGAAAATGTCACCGAGGCGATCGTCGAAACGACGGAACTGCCGACGGCTGCGCCCAGCGGCACCAGCTTCTCGATCCAGTTCGATACGCCCGATGTCGGATCGGTGACGCAGGGTGAAGCGGCGGTGCGCGCGGTGCCGGGCGTCCGGTCGGCCAATACCAGCAGCCTGGCGCTGGGCGGCACGTCGGTGATGCAGGTGCGCTTCGAGGGCACGGCCGAAATGCTGCGCGCGGGGCTTCAGGCACGGGGCTACACCGTCGCGGCGTCGGGCACGACGCTGCGGATCAGCCGTCGCCCGGCATCGGCCGCGCCCAGCGGACCAGCGCCCGCCGCGCAATGAGCCAGATCAGCCTGCCCTTCGACTGGCATGGCGATGCGCGCGACGGGGATTTCCTGGTCAGCGAGGCCAATTCCCAGGCTGTCACCCATCTGGAGCGCTGGCGCGACTGGCCTGTGTCGGTGAGCGTCCTGACCGGTCCGCCGCGGTCGGGGCGCTCGACGCTCGCCCGCCATTTCGCGCGGATGAGCGGCGGCACGATCATCGACGATGCGCAGGGACAGGACGAACATCGCCTGTTCCACGCCTGGAATGCAGCGCAGACCGACCGGCGACCGCTGCTGATGGTGGGACTGGCCCCACCTGCCAGTTGGACCGTGACTTTGCCCGACCTGCGATCGCGTCTTGCGGCGGTGCCCCATGTCGCCATCGCCGAACCCGACGAGGCGCTGGCGCGCGCGCTGATCGCCCGCGCCTTCGACCGCACCGGAGCGGGCTATGCCGCCGATCTGCCGGACTGGCTATTGCGCCGGATAGAGCGTAGCTATGGCGCGATCGACGCCGTCACCCGTCTGCTCGACGCGGCGGCGCTGTCATCTGGTCGTAAGATTTCCACCGCACTGGCGAAAGAGGCTCTGCAAGATGCCGGTTTTCTGCCTATAGTCCCGCCCGATCCTTCCACCGACCAACGCGAGTAATCCGTGGCCGACGCCGATCCCACACCCAGCCTGTCCCTGCACAGCGACCGCTATTTCAACCGCGAATTGTCGTGGCTCGCCTTCAACCAGCGCGTGCTGGAAGAAGCGATGAACCGCGCCCATCCGCTGCTGGAACGATTGCGCTTCCTGTCCATCTCCGGCGCGAACCTGGATGAGTTCTTCTCCGTCCGGGTCGCGGGCCTCAAGGGGCAGCAGTTGCAGGATGTCGATCTGCGCTCCGTGGACGGGCTGACCGCCGGGCAACAGCTCGCCGCGATCGCTGCCGAAACCGCGCGGCTGATGGCGGCGCAGCAGAAGGTGTGGGGCATATTGCATGGCGAACTGGGCCAGGTCGGGATCGAAGTGGTCGGTCCGTCCAGTCCGATTGACGCGCTGAGCGAAGCCTGGCTGCGCGACCATTTCCTGACGCAAATCTTCCCGATCCTCACGCCCCAGGCGCTCGACCCGGCGCATCCCTTCCCCTTCATCCCCAATCAGGGGCTGTCGATCGTCTTCGATCTGCAACGCCTGTCTGACAAGCAGCCGATCCGCGAGTTGGTGATGATCCCCGCGACGCTCGACCGCTTCGTGCGCGTGCCGGGAGATACTGCGCGCTACATGGCGCTGGAGGCGGTGGTGCGGCGTTTCTCAGGGGATCTCTTCCCCGGCTATCAGGTGCGCAACAGCGGCGTGTTCCGCATCATCCGTGACAGCGACATCGAGATCGAGGAAGAGGCCGAGGATCTGGTCCGCCACTTCCGCAGCGCGATCAAGCGCCGCCGCCGTGGCCGCGTGATCCGTATGGAGATAGAGGAACGCATTCCCGAACCGGTCGAGGAAATGCTGCAGGACATGATCCAGGGGCATGAGGCGATCATCGCCGAGGTCGAGGGGTTCGTCGGCATCGGCGACCTGTCGGGCATCGTCGACGAAGACCGTCCCGACCTCAAGTTCGAGCCCTATGCGCCGCGCTTCCCCGAACGCATCCGCGAATATGGCGGCGATTGTTTCGCGGCGATCCGTGCCAAGGACATCGTCGTCCACCATCCCTATGAGCCTTCGACGTCGTCGTCTCCTTCCTTAAGCAGGCGGCGATCGACCCCGATGTGGTGGCGATCAAGCAGACGCTCTATCGCGCGGGCAAACAGTCGGCGATCATCCGCGCGCTGATCGACGCGGCGGAGGCGGGCAAGTCGGTGACCGCCGTGGTGGAACTGAAAGCCCGTTTCGACGAGGAACAGAATATCCTTTGGGCCGATGCGCTGGAACGCGCTGGGGTGCAGGTCGTCTATGGTTTCATCGACTGGAAGACCCACGCCAAGATTTCGATGGTGATCCGGCGCGAGGGCGAGCAGTTTCGCAGCTACTGCCATTTCGGCACGGGCAATTATCACCCGATCACCGCGCGCATCTACACGGACCTCAGCTTCTTCACCGCCGATCCGGCTTACAGCCGCGATGCCGCAGCGTTGTTCAACTATATCACCGGCTATGTCGAACCCAAACGTCTGGAAAAGCTGGTCATGTCCCCGCGCGACCTGCGCAATCGGCTGTGCCAATTGATCGATGATGAGATCGAGCATTGCCGCGCCGGGCGGCCGGGCAATATCTGGGCGAAGATGAACAGCCTGGTCGATCCGGCGATCATCGAAAAACTTTACGCCGCCAGCAATGCGGGCGTGCAGATCGACCTGATCGTGCGCGGCATATGCTGCCTGCGCCCCGGCGTCCCCGGCATGTCGGAACATATTCGGGTGAAGTCGGTCGTCGGTCGCTTCCTGGAACATAGTCGCATCGCCGTGTTCGGCAATGGCAAGGCGCTGCCCAACAATGGCGCGAAAGTCTATATCAGTTCGGCCGACTGGATGCAGCGCAACTTCGACCGGCGGGTCGAGTTCATGGCACCGATCGAGACCCCGACCGTCCATGACCAGATCCTCGACCAGGTGATGGTCGCGAACCTGATCGACACTGAACAGAGCTGGGAACTGGATAGCGATGGTCATTATGCGCGGGTGGAGGCGGGCGACAAGCCGTTCAACCTGCACCGCTATTTCATGACCAACCCGTCGCTGTCCGGGCGCGGCGCGGCGCTCGATAATGAGGCGGTGCCGACCCTGCGCTTGCGCGGGCGGGTTTGACACTGATGAACTCGATGCTCAGCCGGGTCCGCGCCGCTGCCCAGACCATGGCGACATCGCCTCAGCCGGCGACCGCCCGCACCGCGATCATCGACATCGGGTCGAACAGCGTCCGTCTGGTCGTCTATGACGGGCCGCGCCGCATCCCCTTCATCCTGTTCAATGAAAAGGTGATGGCGGGGCTGGGTGACTCGCTCGCGCGGACTGGGCGGATCGAGGAGGAGCCGATGGAGCGCGGCCTGCGCGCGATCGGCCGCTTTGCGCATCTGTGCCAGGACATGAAGGTCGCGCATATCCGCTGCGTCGCCACCGCCGCCGTGCGCGATGCGACCAATGGCGGCGAATTCATCGCCCGCGCCGCCGCTATGGGCCTGACCGTCGAACTGCTGACCGGCGCGCAGGAGGCGATTGGCGCGGCCATGGGCGTGCTGTCGGGCATTCCTGGCGCGGACGGCATCGTCGGCGATCTGGGCGGGGGCAGCCTGGAACTGGCGCGCATTCGCGGCGGCGCCGTCGAACAGACGATTTCGCTGCCGCTGGGCGTGCTGCGCCTGCCTGAAATTCGGGCCAAGGGGCCGGGCGCGCTGGAGCGGCGGGTCAAGGCGATGATGGAAAAGGCGGGCTGGCAGCCCGAACCCGACCTGCCTTTCTACCTGGTCGGCGGGTCGTGGCGCGCGCTGGCGCGGTTCGACATGCAGTTGACCAATTTCCCGCTGCCGGTCGTCCATCAATATGAGATGACCGCCGCGCGCGCGGAAAAGCTGACCCGGATCGTGTCGCATGTCAGCCGCGCGCGACTCAAGAGCATCCCGGCGATGAGTGGATCGCGCATCCCGACCCTGCCCAATGCCGCTGCGTTGCTGTCGGTCGTGGTGCGGCAATTGCGGTCGAGCCGATTGGTCGTATCGGCCTATGGCCTGCGCGAAGGGCTGCTTTACGAAGATCTGCCGGAAGATATTCGCGCGCACGATCCATTGCTCGTGTCGGCCGAGGCGGAAGGGGAGGCGCAGTCGCGTTTCCGGGGCCATGGCGACCGCATCGAACGCTGGATCGCGCCGCTTTTCCCGGAGGATGGCCCGACGTGCGCCGCATCCGCCGTGCCGCCTGCCTGCTTGCCGATGTCGGTTGGCGCGCCAATCCCGATTTTCGCGCCGAGCGCGGGGTCGAGATCGCGCTGCACAGCAATTGGGTCGGCATCATGGCGGCGGAGCGGGGGATGCTGGCGCAGGCGCTCCACAGTAATTTTGGCGGCGGCCTGTCCATCCCGGCCGGCGTCGATCAACTCGCATCACCGGAAGCCTTGCGCCATGCCGCGCTTTGGGGGCTCGCGATCCGGCTGGCGCAGCGCCTGTCGGGCGGTGTCGAAGGACCACTCACCCTGTCGCGGCTGGGGCGTGAGGGCGACCTGCTCACCTTGTCGCTGCAAAAGGACGACGCGGAACTGTTTGGCGAAGCAGTCGAGCGGCGCCTGCGGCATCTGGCGCAGGCAATGGGCGTCAAATATCGCCTGACCGCCTGATCTTCCCGCTTCCCGTCATCCCAGCGAAGGCTGGGATCTCCCTTCTTCCAGCGACCCACCCGAAAGAAAAGCGAGATGCCAGCGTCCGCTGGCATGACGGGAACAAACCGCCAGTCTGTCCACCATCCCTCCACATCACGAAAGCTACGGACATTTACGCATAGGTCGGTCCACGCCGTCGCGTCATGCAGCGGGAATGGACATGCAATTTGACGTGGCGCAAAATGGCGCTCTTCCGCTGATGACGCGCCCTTGTGCGCCCCAGTCCTGCGACCAGTGCGCGGTGCGCGACCGGGCGATTTGCGCCGACTTGTCGGACACGGATCGCGAGGCGCTTGGCCGGATCGGGCGGCGGGTGACGCTGCACGCCGGGCAGACGGTGATGTGGGAGGGGGACGACAGCATGGTCGTCGCCAATGTCATCGAAGGCACGCTGAAACTGGCGACGTCGACCGGGGATGGGCGCGAGCAGATTGTCGGCGTGGTCTATGCGTCCGATTTCATCGGCCGCCCGTTCGGCGCGCGCACACCCCATAGCGTGACCGCGCTGACCGATGCGCGGCTATGCCTGTTTCCGCGTGGGGGCTTCGATGGCTTCGCGCGCGATCATGGCGATCTTCAGCACCGGCTGCTCCAACGCACGCTCGACGATCTCGACCGGACCCGCGCCTGGATGCTGCTGCTCGGCCGCAAGACTGCGCGGGAGAAGGTCGCGACCTTCCTGCTCGACATGGCGCGGCGGTTGCAGGCCGACCGGGCAGGGACGATCGAACTGCCGCTCTCGCGCCAGCAGATTGCCGATATTTTGGGTACGACCATCGAAACCGTGTCGCGCCAGATGAGCGACTTGAAGCGGCAGGGGATCATCGCGCTGGTGGGGCGGCGCGGTGTGCGGCTGATCGACAGCGCGACGCTGGAGGCGTTGGCGGAAGGGGTTTGAGGAACGCGGCTGTCGCGCTCGACGGCGTTCCACCCTTCTACGCACTATCCCGTAAAGACCCGCGCCCGGCGGTTTGACAGAGGTCAATGCATGGGGGCGGCCTGTCGAACAGACGGACCGCAGAGCCTTTTACGGGGAATATCATGGACCGATTGGTAATGAGGACGGGCGGCTGGTTCGCGCTCGCGCTGGCCGCCTTCGCGGCGATGCTGGGCGCGGTGGACAGCGGATTTGCCGTTCATATGGGGATTGTCTGCGCGGTCGGACTGCTGCTGGCGATCACCACGATGCGCGGCGCGGATTATGCGGGGCTGGCCCGCGGCATGCTGAAAATGCCGACCGACCTTGGCAAATATGATGATGATCCGATCCGCTGGGGCGTGATCGCGACCGTTTTCTGGGGTCTGGCGGGTTTTCTCGTCGGGCTGGTCATCGCTTTCCAGCTGGCTTTTCCCGCGCTGAACCTTGGGCTGGAATATACCAGCTTCGGTCGCATGCGGCCGTTGCACACATCGGCGGTGATCTTCGCCTTTGGCGGCAACGCGCTGATCGCGACGAGCTTCTATGTCGTGCAGCGCACTTGCCGCGCGCGGCTGGCGTTCCCGTCCATGGCCCGCTTCGTCTTTTGGGGTTATCAGCTGTTCATCGTGCTGGCCGCGACCGGCTATCTGATGGGCATTACCGAGGGCAAGGAATATGCCGAGCCCGAATGGTATGTCGATCTGTGGCTGACAGTCGTGTGGGTCTGTTATCTGCTGGTGTTCGGCGGGACGATCCTCAGGCGCTCCGAGCCGCATATCTATGTGGCCAACTGGTTCTACCTCGCCTTCATCATCACCATCGCGATGCTGCACATCGTCAATAATCTGTCGATGCCGGTCAGCCTGCTGGGGTCCAAGAGCTATAGCGCCTTTGCCGGCGTGCAGGATGCGCTGACCCAATGGTGGTATGGCCATAATGCGGTGGGCTTCTTCCTGACTGCCGGCTTCCTGGCCATGATGTATTATTTCGTGCCCAAGCAGGCGGAACGGCCGGTCTATAGCTATCGCCTGTCGATCATCCACTTCTGGTCGCTGATCTTCCTCTACATCTGGGCGGGGCCGCATCACCTTCATTATACCGCGCTGCCTGACTGGGCGCAGACGCTGGGCATGGTCTTTTCGGTCATGCTGTGGATGCCGAGCTGGGGCGGGATGATCAACGGCCTGATGACGCTGAACGGCGCCTGGGACAAAATCCGCACCGACCCGATCATCCGCATGATGGTGATGGCGCTGGCCTTTTACGGCATGTCGACCTTCGAAGGGCCGCTGATGTCGATCAAGGCCGTCAACTCCCTGTCGCATTATACCGACTGGACGATCGGCCATGTCCATTCCGGCGCGCTGGGCTGGAACGGCATGATCACCTTTGCCTGCCTCTATTATATGACGCCGCGCCTGTGGGGTCGGGAACGTCTCTATTCGCTGCGGCTGGTGAACTGGCACTTCTGGCTCGCGACGCTGGGCATCGTTCTCTACGCCTCGTCGATGTGGGTGGCGGGCATCATGCAGGGCTTGATGTGGCGCGAATATGGGGCCGATGGCTATCTCGTCTATGCCTTCTCCGAAGTCGTGACCGCCATGTTCCCCATGTATCTGATCCGCGGTGCCGGTGGCCTGCTCTACCTCGCCGGGGCGATCATCATGGCCTGGAACATCGGCAAGACCATCGCGGGCAGCAAGTTGCGCGAAGAGAAGCCGATGCACGACGCCGCCTTCGATCCGGTGGCCGACAAGCCGCTCCTCGCTGCCAAGCCTGTATAAGGAGACGCCGACATGGCATCCAAATTCTTCGACCATGGCAAGCTGGAGCGGAATGTATCGCTGCTTGGCATCGCATCCCTGATCGTCGTCGCCATCGGCGGCATCGTGGAAATCGCGCCCCTCTTCTGGATCGATAATACGATCGAGAAGGTGGAGGGGATGCGGCCCTACACCCCGCTGGAACTGGCCGGGCGCAACATCTACATCCGCGAAGGCTGTTACAACTGCCATAGCCAGATGATCCGCCCGTTCCGCGACGAAACCGAACGCTATGGCCATTACAGCCTGGCAGCGGAAAGCATGTATGACCATCCGTTCCAATGGGGGTCCAAGCGGACCGGGCCGGACCTGGCGCGGGTCGGTGGGCGCTATTCGGACGAATGGCATGTCCAGCATTTGAAAGATCCCCGCGCGTGGTGCCGGAATCGATCATGCCGACCTATCCCTTCCTCGCCGAACGCGAACTGAAGGCGGGCGACATGACGGCGGACCTGACGGCGCTGAGCCGGGTCGGCGTTCCGTACAGCGACACGGACAAGGAAAAGGCCAATGACGACCTCAAGGCCCAGGCTGATCCCAATGCCGATACGGCCGACCTCCTCAAACGCTATCCCAAGGCGCAGGTGCGCGATTTCGACGGCGATCCGAACAAGTTGACCGAGATGGATGCGCTGGTCGCCTATCTCCAGATGATCGGCACGTTGGTCGATGTCGATGCCGCCAAGCCGCTGGAAGGCCAGCCGCAGCCGCAAGGGGGGACGCGATGAGCTACGATGCTTTGCGGCATTTCGCCGATAGCTGGGGCCTGGTCTTCATGGCCCTGACCTATCTCATCCTCATCGGCTGGCACTTCCTGCCGCAGAACCGCCGCGCCACCAAGCGCGCCGCCACGATGATCTTCGAGCCGGACACCGAAAAGACGGAGGCCGACCATGGCTGACGACAAGACCCCCAAGATCGACGCCGCCACCGGCACCCAGTTCAAGGGGCATGAGTGGGACGGGATCCAGGAACTGGACACGCCGCTGCCGCGCTGGTGGCTGTGGACCTTCTATGCCACCATCCTATTCGCGATCGGTTATGTAATTGCCTATCCGGCGATCCCGATGCTCAACGATTATACGCGCGGGATGCTTGGCTGGTCGAGCCGGGGCGATCTGGAACAGGAACTGGCCGCGCGCGCCGATCAGGTGGCACCCATTCACCAGGCGATCGCCGCGACGACGATCGAGAAGCTGGCGGGCCAGCCGCAACTCATGCAGGCCGCGATCGAGGGCGGGCGCGCCGCGTTCAAGGTGCATTGCGTCCAGTGTCATGGATCGGGCGCAGCGGGCGGCAAGGGCTATCCCAACCTCAACGATGATGACTGGTTGTGGGGTGGCGACCTCGCCACCATTGAGAAAACGCTGATCGACGGTATTCGCAATCCGGGGCATGACGCGACGCGCGTATCGATGATGCCCGCCTTTGGCCGCGACCAGTTGCTCACTGCCCCGCAGGTCGACGATGTCGTCGCTTATGTCCGGGTGGCGAGTCGTCAGGATAAGCCCAGTGCCGCCGCGCAGCGCGGGGCGGGCCTGTTCGCCGACAATTGCGCGGTCTGCCATGGCACGGATGCCAAGGGCAATCGCGCGCTGGGTGCGCCCAACCTGACCGATGGCATCTGGCTCTATGGCGGCGACACCGAGTCCATCCACCAGAGCGTGTGGAACAGCCGTCAGGGCGTGATGCCGCGCTGGGACGACAAGCTCAGCCCCGCGACCATCCGCATGCTGGCCGTCTATGTCCATAGCCTGGGCGGTGGCGAAGCGACGCTGGTGGAAGCCGCGGCTGCGGCGGATAATGGAGTAGAAGGCAATGTGGCCCAATAAAGCCCCGATCCTCCGCTGGAAGGGGAGGGGGACCGCCGCGCAGCGGTGGTGGAGGGGGGTGCGCCTTTAGCGCCAGGCTTGCGACGCATTGCCTGCCCCCTCCGTCTGACCTGCGGCCAGCCACCTCCCCTTGCAGGGGAGGATTTGGGACGTGCTGATGCCGACTGACACAGGCGATCTCTATGAGAAGCGCAAGGGCGTCTTTCCCAAGGCCGTGGATGGCTTCTACCGCCGCCTGAAATGGGCGATCATGGTGGTGACGCTGGGCATCTATTGGGTGACGCCCTGGATCCGCTGGGATCGCGGCCCCTATGCCCCCGATCAGGCCGTGTTGGTCGATATGGCCAATCGCCGTTTCTATATGTTCGATATCGAAATCTGGCCGCATGAATTTTACTATGTCGCCGGGCTGTTGGTGATGGCCGGTGTCGGCCTGTTTCTGGTGACGTCGGCGGTGGGCCGCGCCTGGTGCGGCTATGCCTGTCCGCAGACGGTGTGGACCGACCTGTTCCAGCATGTCGAACGCTTCATCGATGGCGATCGCAATGCGCAAGTGCGGCTGGCCAAGGCCCGCTGGACCCCGTCCAAGCTGGCCCGGCGGATGATCAAATGGAGCGTGTGGCTGGTCATCGCCTTCCTGACCGGGGGCGCGTGGATCTTCTATTTCGCTGATGCACCGACGTTGCAGCAGGAGTTCTGGACCGGCACGGCTGCGCCGGTCGCCTATGGCACCACCGCGCTGCTGACCGCGACGACCTTCGTCCTGGGCGGCTTCATGCGCGAACAGGTGTGCATCTATATGTGCCCCTGGCCACGCATCCAGACCGCGATGCTCGACGAGAAATCGCTGGTCGTGACGTACAAGGACTGGCGCGGCGAAAAGCGCGGTAGCGTCAAGAAGGCGGCGGCGCATCCGGGCGAATTTGGCGACTGCATCGATTGCGACCAGTGCGTCGCGGTCTGCCCGACCGGCATCGACATTCGCGAAGGGCCGCAAATCGGCTGCATCACTTGCGCTTTGTGCATCGACGCCTGCGACAAGGTGATGGGTCAGGTCGGGCGGCCACGCGGGCTGATCGACTATTGTACGCAGGATGATGCCGATGCGGAGAAGCAGGGGGCGGCCCCCCGACCGGTCATCAAGACATTGCTGCGCCCGCGCACCATCGCCTATCTGTTGATGTGGAGCAGCGTTGGCGCGGCGATGCTGTTCGCGCTGGGGGCTCGCACCCGACTGGACATCGCGGCGCAGCAGGACCGTAACCCCATTTTCGTGACGCTATCCGATGGGGCGGTGCGCAATGCCTATACGGTGAAAATCCGCAATATGGAGACGCGGCCCCGGCCGATGACGGTGCGGGCCGAAGGGTTGCCCGGCGCGCTGCTGTGGACCGATGCGATGGCGCGCGAGCAGGCGCGCCCGGCGGTGAACGTCACCGTGCCGCCCGACAGCGTGGCCAAGGTGCGCCTCTATGCCGCTGTGCCCGCCGCCGGGCCACGGCGGCAGGATTTCCGCTTCGTCCTGACCGCCACTGATCGTGAAGGTGGCGACGCCAGCGAACCTGCCCGTTTCGAAAGGCCCCAATGATGCGTAGCTCCACCCCCCGTCGCTTCACCGGATGGCATATGACCGGCATATTGGTGGCCTTCTTCGCCGTCGTCATCGCCGTCAACATGCTGATGGCGACGCTTGCGGTGCGGTCCTTTGGTGGGGTGGTGGTCGACAACAGCTATGTCGCCAGCCAGAAATTCAACGGCTGGCTGAAGGCTGCGCGGGCGCAGGAGGCGCAGGGCTGGCGCGAGACGATCACGATTGATGCGCAGCGGCGGGTGCATGTCAGCCTTGCCGATGCGGCGGGCACGCCGCTGACCAGTGTGGGTATTACTGCCACCGCCGCGCATCCGCTGGGCCGCGCGCCCGACATCGCCTTGTCGTTCCGTGAGGTGGCACCTGGTCGATACAGCGCCGACCGCGCGCTGCCCGCCGGTCGCTGGGTGCTGCACCTGACGGCCCGGCAGGACGCTGCAGACCATCGCTACGTCCGAGAGATCGACTGATGGCCAGCCAAGCCCTGATTCTGCCTGAAAAGGCCCCCGAAACGGACATGGACACCAGCCAGCTTAGCCTCTTCGCGGTGCCGGGGATGCATTGCGCGGGCTGTATCGGCAAGATCGAGAATGGGCTGGTCCGCACCCCCGGCATCGCGTCGGCGCGGGTCAATCTCTCGGCAAAGCGCGTCACCATCCAGCATGATCCCGCGCTCAGCCCGCCCGACCTGCGCGCCGCCATCGCCGCGCTGGGTTTCGAGGCGGAGCCGCTGGCCGATCCCGGCGTCGATGTCGCGGCGGCGGAAAACCGCATGCTCATCCGCGCGCTGGCGGTCGCAGGCTTTGCCGCGATGAACATCATGCTGCTGTCCGTGTCGGTCTGGTCCGGGGCGGAGGGTGGCACGCGGCAAATGTTCCACTGGCTGTCGGCGCTGATCGCGCTGCCGACTGTGGCCTATGCGGGGCGGCCCTTCTTCCGCTCTGCCTGGGCGGCGGTGCGGCAGGGGCGCACCAATATGGACGTGCCGATCAGCATCGGCGTGCTGCTGACGACCGGCATGAGTGTCTATGAAACCCTGATCGGCGGCGAAGATGCCTGGTTCGACGGGGCGGTGATGCTGCTCTTCTTCCTGCTCGCCGGGCGCTACCTCGACAGTCTGATGCGGAGCCGGGCGCGCGCTGGTGTTGCCGCATTGCTCAAGCAATCCGCGTCGGGCGCGATGCTGTTGGACGATAGCGGGCAAAGCCGCTGGGTAGTGGCAAGCGCGCTGCGGCCCGGCATGATGATGCTGGTCGCGGCGGGCGAAAGGCTGGCCGCCGACGGGCGCGTGATGGAGGGCGACAGCGGCATCGACATCGCCTTCCTGACCGGGGAAAGCGCACCGGTGCGGGTGCGTCCGGGCGACTTGGTGCAGGCCGGGGCGCTCAATATCGATGGGCCGATCCGCGTCGTGGTGACCGCCGCCGGGCCGGACACAGTGATCGCCGACATTGCCCGACTGATGGAGGAAGCGGCACAGGGCAAGTCGCGCTATGTCCGCCTCGCTGATCGGGCGGCGCGCTATTATGCGCCGAGCGTGCATTTGCTCTCGGCGCTGTCCTTTGCCGGGTGGATGATCGCGGGCGCGGGCGTACATCAATCGCTGCTGATCGCGGTTGCCGTGCTGCTGATCACCTGCCCCTGCGCGCTGGGGCTGGCGGTGCCGGCGGCGCAGATCGTTGCTTGTGGCGCGCTGATGAAGCGCGGGGTGCTGGTCAAGGACGGGTCGGCGCTCGAACGGCTGGCGGAGGTGGACGAGGCGTTGTTCGACAAGACCGGCACGTTGACGCTCGGCCGCCCGGTGCCACGCGATCTGGCCGAACTGGGGGCGGAGGACCGCGCCGTCCTGCTGGCCCTGGCGCAGGGCAGTCGTCATCCGTTGAGCGTCGCGCTGCGCCAGGCTTTGGAGGGCGAGGGCGTCACTCCGACGGCGCTGACCGACCTGCGCGAACAAGCGGGCGAGGGGATGACGGGCCGGTTGGGGGAAGATGTGGTGGCGCTGGGCCGCCCGCGCAGCCTTATTACCCTGTTCGATCTGGCGGCGGAATATCGGCGCGGCGACCGTGCCGTGCTGCTGCGCTTCACCGATGCGTTGCGGCCCGACGCGGTCGAGACGCTCGCCGACCTGCGCGCCATGGGGCTGCAAACGCTGATCGCCAGCGGCGACCGGCCCGAAGCTTTGACCGAGATTGCGCGCCAGACCGCGACCACCGCGATCGGCCATCTGCGCCCACAGGACAAGCTGGCACTGATCGAACGGTTGCGCGCGTCGGGGCATAGGGTGCTGATGGTGGGCGATGGGCTGAATGATGGACCCGCCCTTGCGGCAGGCCATGCCAGCATGGCGCCCGCTTCGGCGAGCGACGCCAGCCAGTTGGCGGCGGATGCGGTGTTTCTGGGCGATCGGCTGGCCCCGGTGGCGATGGCGGTGCGCGCGGCGCGACGGACGGTGCGGGTGGTGAAGCAGAATTTTGCGCTCGCGATCGGCTATAATATCTTTGCCGTGCCGCTGGCGATTGCGGGCCATGTCACCCCGCTCGTCGCCGCCGTCGCCATGTCGACCAGTTCGCTGATCGTCATCGCCAACGCCCTGCGGCTCAAAGGCGCGGCACGATGACAGGTCTCACCGTTCTCATCCCCATCGCCCTGTCGCTCGGCCTGCTGGGTCTCGCCGCCTTTTTCTGGGCGCTGGGTAGCGGCCAGTTCGACGATAGCGATGGCGCGGCCGCGCGCATCCTGATCGATGATGACGAGTGATCAGCGCCCGACGAGGATGAAGGGTGCCCAGATATAGGGCTGCGCCGCGCCGGGGCGGTTAGACCGCATCAATTTCAGCATCGCCCGTTGCAACGCGACCGCGCGGGGCAGGCCACGCTCCGCCCCCTTCACTGTTTCCAGCGTGACGAAGGCGCTGGCATCGTCGCGCACCGGCCAGTGCGAGACGAGCAGCGAGCCTGCACCGGCATAACGGAATGCCTGTGCCAGCCCTGAATAAGCGGGTGCCTGCGCACTGTCGCCCGCCGCCGTGTTGCAGGCGGACAGGATTACCCAGTCCGCGCCGATCCGCATCGCGGCGACTTCGGACGCGGTGAGCAGGCCGTCCTCGTCGGTCGCGCCGGGGGCGGGCGGCGAGAGGACCAAAGCGGGTTCGGTCACGCCCTCCATCTGCCCGCTCACCAGGCCGTGCGTTGCGAACAGGATGACGCCATAGTCCGACAGGTCGAGCGCGCGCAGGGCGCTTTCGCTGGCCGCTTTGCCGAGCATCAGGGTCGCGCGCTGCGCGCCGTAGCGGCTGGCGACGCCGCGCACTTCGTCCGCCGATCCGGGCAGCGGCG
>NZ_JEMV01000077.1 GCF_000588875.1 Sphingobium sp. Ant17 | reverse complement strand
CACGGCGGCCACGGCGCGGGGCGCAACCGGCCCCGCCCCTTCCTGCATCGCGCGCACTTGCCGCGACAGGGCGACCACTGCCACCACCAGCAGGATGACGATCATCCACAACAGGAACAGCGACGCGATCAACATGCAGCGGCGCTACCGGAACCACCAAAGCGCCTCGATAGGGCGTTTGACGTAGGGCCGCACACCGGCCCGCTGCTATCGTCGCGGCAGGGATTGTTCGCAGGAGTCCCGATCACGCAGGCAAAATATAATCGCCGCTCCCATGGCACCTGCCAAGACCCGGACCTTGCGCGCAGGGTCCGGGTCTTTTGCCCTGCTGCTACGTCAATCGCCCCATTTGCCAGACGCCTGCCCCTGCCCTAGCCTGCCTCGCAGAATGGACCAGGGTTCGGGGGAATGAGATGACGATGAAACGCATGGCGCTGGGCGCATTGCTGATGGCGACGGTGATTTCGTCGGCGGCGGTGATCGCCCAGTCCGACAAGCCCACCATCCCCCCCGCGCTGGAAGCCAAGATCAAGGATCTGCCCAAGGCCAAGCGCGAGTTTCTGACATCCGACCCGGCCGAAATGTTCGCCGGTTCCTACGACAAATTGTTCGAACGGCTGGCGACCAAGAGCCCGCAGGAAATCGACGCCTATATCGAGGCGATGATGGATGCGGTCGCCGCATCGAAATTCAATGCCAAGACGGATATGGCGGCGATCCCGCTCGACACCGACAATGAGAATTTCAACGGCTGGAAACTGCGTCGCCCCTCCGGCCTCGACCCCAAGCGCGAAGCCGGGCCGTTTGAATTGAGCTATTACGCCAATGGCCGCGGCGGCGGCGTCTATGGCGGCGGCATCGCCACTTTCGCTGGCGCACCCGTCGCGATCTTCCCCGAAGATCTGGTCGCGGGCAAGGTGGACGTCGCCATCGTCGGCGCACCGCTCGACATGGGATCTGGCTATCGCGGGGCGAAGGGCGGCCCATCGGCCATGCGCACGCAATATGGCGCGGGCGGCATCGACATGTACACGATGGTCGATCCGTCCAAGGAATTGAAGATCGTTGATTATGGCGACATCGCCATCGACAATATGTCGACCGAACGCACCGTCGCCCATGTCCGCGAGCGCGTCGCCGAAATCGCGCGCACCGGCGCGCTGCCCTTCATCGTCGGCGGCGACCATAGCCTCGAATATAGCGATGTCGCAGGCCTTGCCGATGTCCATGGCAAGGGCAGTTTCGGCGTCGTCCATTTCGATTCGCATTATGATGCGGGCAAGGGCGGCGTGCATTTCATCACCCATGGCGCGCCCGTCTATCGTGCGGTCAAGGAAGGCCATGTCCTGGGTAAGAATTATATCCAGGTCGGCCTGCGCGGCCCCTGGCCCGAAAAGGAAGGCTTCGAATGGATGCGCGACAATGGCGTGCGCTACCATGCGATGCCGGAGATCGAGAAAAATGGCTGGGCCGCGACGATGGAGCGCGCACTGAAGGAAGCACGCGAAAGCGGCAAGAAGATCTTCATCTCGTTCGACGTCGACGTGCTGGACCCGGCCTTCATCCCCGGCACAGGCACACCCGTACCCGGCGGCCTGACGATGCGCGAGGCGATTCCGATAGTGCGACGTCTGTGCGCAGAAAATGAACTGGTCGGCTTCGAAATCGTCGAGCTCGCCCCCGTGCTCGACCCGACCTATCGCAGCGCGCTCAACGCCAATTTCATCATGCACGCCTGCCTCACCGGCGTTGCCATGCGCAAGAAGGGGATCAAGCAGACAGGCTTCCTGTCCGACCTCACCACCGAACACGGCCAGCCCTTCTACGGCGAAAAGGCCGCCAAGGACGGCAAGACCGAAAAGGTCGACCCCCGCTACGGTCGGGGCGGCCGTCGCCCGACCACCTGAAAATCCTCCCCTTGCAGGGGATTGTTGCGAAATTCATCACCCACATGTTTTTACGTCATCCCCGCGAAGGCGGGGATCCATCTCCGGACCTAAAATCAAGACGAAAAGGTGGGAGATGGATTCCCGCATTCGCGGGAATGACGATGATTCGTACGCGATCGCATTTCGCAACGATCCCCCACAGGGAGAGGATGTATGGATCACGCCGAGCCGCATCCTATCCCCCACCCCATACGTCATATACCCCATGTCCCGACCAGCCGCGCCTGATCAGATGGTGTCCATGACCGTGCAACGCGCCATTACCGTGCCTCCAAAGTCCCGGCACCAGCGCGTCGATGGCCGCGCCATGGTGGCGTTCGGGCCGCGCGGCATCCGCGACATGATGCAGGTTGCGCCCGCGCGGCTGCTGTTTCCCGAAGGCCGCGATGGCGATTTTCCGCTCGCCGTCACCGTCACCACCTGCGGCGGGCTGACCGGCGGGGATCGGCTGGCGCTCGACATCATCGTCGATCCGGGCGTCTGCGCGACCATCGTGCCGCAGGCCGCCGAAAAGCTCTACCGCGCGCTGGACGAGGATGAACCCACCCGCATCGACACCCGCATCGCCATCGGCGCGGGCGCGACCTGCGAATGGCTGGCGCAGGAAGCGATCCTGTTCGACCGCAGCCGCATGCGCCGCACCCTGAGTGCCGATCTTGCCCCCGACGCCCGGATGCTGGCGATGGAGATGCTGGTGCTGGGCCGGGGCGCTATGGGGGAAACCTATCAAAGCGGCCTGATCCACGATAGCTGGCGCATCCGGCGCGGCGGGCGGCTGGTCTGGGCCGACGCGCTTCATATCGAGGGCGACTTCGCCACCGCAGGCCGCGCCCCCTTTGGCTTTGGCGATGCGAGCGCGGTCGCCACGCTCGTTTATGCGGGGCCGGACGCCGCCGACTATCTCGACCTCGCCCGCACGCTCGTAGAAGCCCCGACCGGCGGCGCGACCAGCTTCGATGACCTGCTGATCCTGCGCCTCACCCGCAACGACCCCCACGCGCTACGCAAGGATGTCATGCGCGCGGCGGGCGTGTTGCGCGCCGCGATATTCGGCCTATCGCCCTCCATGCCCACCATCTGCTATTGCTGATCCCATGAACCTGACAGGACGCGAAAAAGACAAGCTGCTGGTCGCGATGGCCGCCATGGTCGCGCGCAATCGACTGGCGCGCGGCGTCAAGCTCAACCACCCCGAAGCGATCGCGCTGATCACCGACCATGTGGTCGAAGGCGCGCGCGACGGCCAGTCGGTCGCCGCCCTGATGGCCAGCGGCGGCCACGTCCTGACCCGCGATCAGGTGATGGAGGGGATAGCCGAGATGATCCACGACATTCAGGTCGAAGCAACCTTCCCGGATGGAACGAAACTCGTCACCGTGCATCGGCCGATCCGGTGAATAGCAGCCCGCTCACAACCCTCCCACCGTTCGCCCTGAGCTTGTCGAAGGGCCTTTCTTTCTTGCAGACAAGGGCAGGGCTTCGACAGGCTCAGCCCGAACGGTCGTGGAGGGAAACCCCATGATCCCCGGCGAAATCCTCCCCCTCCCCGGCGACATCATCCTCAACGAAGGACGCTTGCCGATCACACTGACCATCGCCAATAGCGGCGACCGGCCGATCCAGGTCGGCAGCCATTATCATTTCGCCGAAACCAACCCCGCCTTGCTGTTCGATCGCCACGCCGCGCGCGGCTATCGCCTCGACATCCCGTCGGGCACCGCGGTCCGTTTCGAACCCGGCCAAAGCCGCGACGTGCAGTTGATTCCCTACGCCGGCGACCGCATCGTCATCGGTTTTCGCGGCGATGTGATGGGGGAATTGTGATGAATGGCATCACATCAGCCGTTCGTTTCGAACGGAAGGTCGCCCCATGCCCATAACCATGTCCCGCCGCGCCTATGCCGGCATGTTCGGCCCCACAGTTGGCGACCGCGTGCGCCTCGGCGACTCTTCCCTCCTCATCCGCGTCGAGGATGACCTGACCGTCTATGGCGAGGAAGTGAAGTTTGGCGGCGGCAAGGTGATCCGCGACGGCATGGGCCAAAGCCAGATGTCCCGCGCGGACGGCGCGCCCGACACGGTCATCACCAACGCGCTGATCCTCGACCATTGGGGCATCATCAAGGCGGACGTCTCCATCCGCGATGGTCGCATCGCCGCGATCGGCAAGGCAGGCAACCCCGACGTCCAGCCCGGCGTCACCATCCCCATCGGCCCCGGCACCGAAATCATCGCGGGCGAAGGGCGCATCCTGACCGCTGGTGGCATCGACGCGCACATCCACTTCATCTGCCCGCAGCAGGTGGACGAAGCGCTCAACGCGGGCATCACCACCATGCTGGGCGGCGGCACCGGCCCCGCGCACGGCACGCTCGCCACCACCTGCACGCCCGGCAGCTGGCATATCGGCCGGATGCTGCAAGCATTGGAAACCATGCCGATGAACTTCGGCTGATGGGCAAGGGCAATGCCAGCCAGCCAGCCGCCTTGGTCGAAATGATCCGCGCGGGCGCCTGCGGCCTCAAACTCCACGAAGATTGGGGGACCACCCCCGCCGCCATCGACTGCTGCCTGTCGGTCGCGGACGATTATGACATTCAGGTCGCGATCCACACCGATACGCTCAACGAAGCGGGCTTCGTCGAAAGCACGATAGGCGCGTTTGCAGGCCGCACCATCCACGCCTTCCATACCGAGGGCGCTGGCGGCGGCCATGCGCCCGACATCATCAAGCTGGCGGGCCTGCCCAACGTCCTGCCCTCCTCCACCAATCCGACGCGGCCCTATACCGTCAACACGATCGAGGAACATCTCGACATGCTGATGGTCTGCCACCATCTCGACCCGCGCATCGCCGAGGATGTCGCCTTCGCCGACAGCCGCATCCGCAAGGAAACGATCGCGGCGGAGGACATCCTCCACGACCTGGGCGCTTTCTCGATGATGTCTCGGATAGCCAGGCGATGGGCCGCGTGGGCGAAACCATCATCCGCTGCTGGCAGACCGCCGACAAGATGAAGCAGCAGCGCGGCAGCCTTGGCACCGACGACGCCGATAGCGATAATTTCCGCGCTAAACGCTATATCGCCAAATATACGATCAACCCCGCCATCGCACACGGCATCAGCCATATCGTCGGGTCGATCGCGGTCGGCAAACTCGCCGATCTGGTCCTGTGGTCGCCCGCCTTCTTCGCGGTCAAGCCCGACATGGTGATCAAGGGCGGCAGCATCGCCGTCGCGCCGATGGGCGACCCCAATGCCAGCATCCCCACGCCCCAGCCGGTCCATTACCGCCCAATGTTCGGTGCCATGGGCCGCGCGGGCGCGTTGTCGGCGGTGCATTTCGTCTCGGCAGCGGGGATTGCCGACGGCATCGCCGAACGCCTCCACCTCGCCCGCCCGCTCGAAGCCGTGCGCAACACACGCAGCGGCATCGGCAAGGCCTCGATGATCCTCAACGACGCCATGCCGCATATCGAAGTCGACCCCGAAACCTACGAAGTCCGCGCCGACGGCGAACTGCTGACCTGCGAACCGGCGAGCGTGCTACCGTTCGCGCAACGATATTTCCTGTTTTGACAAGCTGCCCTAACCGCCCTTCACCCGTCATCCCCGCGAAGGCGGGGACCCATCTCCGGGCCTCGCGTCTGGAGACAGGGTGGGAGATAGGTTCCCGCGTTGGCTTACGCCGCCCTTCGGGTCGCGGGAATAACGGAGTGATTACATCATGCTGACCGCACGCGAAGTCCTGCCCCACGGCCACTGGTCCGGCCCCGCCGCCGACCACATCACGCTCGACCATGATGCGCGCCATCGCCGCCGCTGGTATTATACCGCCGACCATGGCACCGCCTTCCTGCTCGACCTCGCCCGCGCGACGGTGCTGGGCCATGGCGATGCGCTGCAACTGTCGGACGGCCGCCTGGTCGAAGTCCTCGCCGCGCCCGAAGCACTGGTCGAAGTCACCGCCGCAGACCCATCCGCAATGATCCGCCTCGCCTGGCATATCGGCAACCGGCATCTGCCCGCCGAACTCCTGCCGCACGCCATCCGCCTGCGCGACGATCATGTCATCAACGCCATGCTCGAAGGGCTGGGCGCGACCGTCACCAAGATCAACGCCCCCTTCACCCCCGAAGGCGGCGCCTATTCCGGCGGCGGCCATCATCATCACGGCCATGATCACGATCACGATCACGATCATGACCACCACCACGATCACCACGCCCACGACCATGCTGGCTGACGCTGCCCTCAATCGCCTGCTCGCCTGGACCTCGCCTTCCTATCCAGTGGGCAGCTTCACCTATAGCCACGGCCTGGAAACCGCGGTCGAGGATGGCCGCATCACCACGGCCGCGCACGTCACCGCCTATGTCGAAGCCGTGCTGGCACGCGGCGGCGGCTGGATCGACGCCGTCCTGTTCGTCCACGCCCATCGCGCCGCGCACGATGACGCCGCCTTCGACGCCCTCGCCGAACTCGCCGCCGCCTTTCGCGGCAGCAGCGAAACCGCGCTCGAAAGCCGCCAGCAGGGCGGCTCCTTCCTGTCCGTCACGCGCAAGGCCTGGCCTCATCCCGCGCTCGACGCCTTCGCCGCGCGCAACGGCGATCACCCCATGGCCCATGCCACCGTCATGGCGCTCGCCTGCGCCGCCCACGCCATCCCGCTCGAACCCGCGCTGCACGGTTGGCTCCACTCTACCGCCGCCAATCTGGTTTCGGCGGGCGTCCGCCTCGTGCCGCTCGGCCAGACCGATGGCCAGTTGGCGCTTGCCGCGCTATCCCACGCCATTCCCGCCATTGCAGAGAAGGCGCTCGTCACCCCGCTCGAAGATCTCGGCACCGCCGCGCCCGACCTCGAACTCGCCTCCCTGTCCCATGAAACCCTCTACACAAGGTTGTTCCGATCATGACTCCGGTTTCTCTTGGTCACAACGGTCCCCTGCGCGTCGGCATTGGCGGCCCGGTCGGCTCCGGCAAAACCGCGCTGACCGACCGGCTGTGCAAGGCGATGCGCGACCATTATAATATCGCCGCCATCACCAACGACATCTACACCCGCGAGGATGCGGAATTTCTCACCCGATCCGGCGCACTGGTGCCTGAACGCATCATGGGCGTGGAAACCGGCGGCTGCCCGCACACCGCCATCCGCGAGGATGCCAGCATCAACCTGGCCGCCGTCGATACCATGACCCGCAAATTCCCCGGCCTCGAACTCATCTTCATCGAAAGCGGCGGCGACAATCTGGCCGCCACCTTCTCGCCGGAACTCGCTGACATCACCATCTATGTCATCGACGTATCGGCGGGCGACAAGATCCCGCGCAAGGGCGGCCCCGGCATCACCCGCTCCGACCTGCTGCTCATCAACAAGATCGACCTTGCCCCGCTGGTCGGCGCGGACCTGGGCGTCATGGACCGCGATGCCAGGAAGATGCGGAACACCCGCCCATTCCTCTTCACCAACCTCAAAGACAATGTCGGGCTGCCCGCCGTCATCGACTTCATCGTCGCCACCGGCGGCCTGCGGCCCCTTCCTGCCGATCACACCGTCGCGATCTGATGGACCGCGCCGCCTATGTCCTGCGCGAAAAGCGGCTCTATAATAAGTGGGTCGCCAGCCAGACATTGGAGGACTACGCCCTGCGCTACACCGCCGACAGCGCCCGGCGCTGGTCGGCGGGGCAGGTCGCCAACACCGCCATCGGCGCGACCGCCTTCCTCGCCTGCGAAGCGATCGGCGCGTCGATCACCCTGACCTATGGCTTCGCCAACAGCGTCGCCGCCATCGCCGCCGCCGTCGCCTTGATGTTCGTCATCGGCCTGCCCATCGCCTATCATGCCGCCAAGCACGGCCTCGATATCGATCTGCTGACGCGCGGCGCGGGCTTCGGCTATCTCGGCTCGACCCTCACCTCGCTCATCTACGCGAGCTTCACCTTCCTGCTTTTCTCGGTCGAAGCCACGATCATGGCGGTCGCGCTCACCGCCATGACCGGCATGCCGATGAGCGTCGCCTATCTGGTCAGCGCCCTCGTCGTCATTCCCATCGCGCTCTACGGCATGAGCGCCATCACCCGGTTCCAGACCGCGACCCAAGGCATATGGATCGTGCTGCAAGTCGCGCCGATTATCTACATCCTCTGGTCCGGCCCGTCCGCGCTGGCGCAATGGTCGCGCTTCACGGGTCAGCTTGGTGCGCCCGATGGCAGCGTAAGCCTGCTCTATTTCGGCTTCGCCCTCTCCACCCTTCTGTCCCTGCTGCCCCAGATCGGCGAGCAGGCGGATTATCTCCGCTTCCTGCCCAGCGCGAAAAAAATCGGCAAGGGCAAATGGTGGGCGGCGATGCTGGCCGGGGGGCCGGGCTGGACGCTGATCGGCGGCATGAAGCTGCTGCTCGGTTCCTGGCTCGCTCATTATCTGATCGGCGGCGCAGCATCGGCCAGCGACGCCGCCAGCCCGACCATCATGTTCCAGACCATCTACACCGCCATGTCGGGCCATGCCGGCCTGTCGCTGGTGCTGACCGGGCTGTTCGTCATCATCTGCCAGCTCAAGATCAACGTCACCAACGCCTATGCCGGCTCCATCGCCTGGTCCAATTTCTTCGCCCGCCTGACCCACAGCCACCCCGGCCGTGTCGTCTGGCTGATCTTCAACGTGCTGCTCGCGCTGCTGCTGATGGAAGTCGGCATTTTCGACGCGATCGAGGCGATCCTGATCCTCTATGCCACGGTCGCTGCGGGCTGGATCGGCGCGCTGGCCGCCGACCTCATGATCTCCAAGCCGCTCGGCCTTTCGCCTGCTGGCATCGAATTCAAGCGCGCCCATCTATTCGACATCAATCCGGTCGGCATCGGCGCGATGCTGCTGTCCATCCTGGTATCGGGCAGCGCGCATCTGGGCCTGCTTGGCCAATTGGCGCAGGCGTTCGCGCCGGTCATCGGCATGGCCGTCGCCTTCACCGCCGCGCCCGTGATCGCGCTCGTCACGCATGGCCGCTACTATATCGCGCGCCGCTCGCACTGGGCCGAGGGCGCGGAAACCAAGACCTGCATCATCTGCGAAAACGCCTTTCAGCCGGTCGATATGGCGCATTGCCCCATGTATGCCGCGCCGATCTGCTCGCTCTGCTGCACGCTCGAAGCGCGCTGCCATGATCGCTGCAAATCCGACAGCCGCGCCACGCAACAGGCCGCGCGCTGGCTCGAACGCTTGTTGCCCGCCACCATCGCCCGCCATGTCCACACCCCCGTCGGCCATTTCATCGCGGTGATGATGCTCATCACGCTGGCCAATGCCGCGGTGATGGGCGGCGTCGCCTGGCAATTCGCCCACCGCGCGCCCGCCGCCGCCGATCAGGTCAACAGCCTGATGCTCGGCCTCTTCCTCCTCTTCTCGCTCATCGGCGGGGTCATCGCCTGGATGATCGTCCTCGCCCACCAAAGCCGCCGCACTGCGATGCAGGAAAGCGAGCATCATGTGCAAAAGCTGATGGAGGAGGTGATCGCCCATGACGTCACCGGCGCGGAGCTGCAAAAGGCGAAGGAAGCCGCCGAATCCGCCAATGCCGCCAAGAGCCGCTATCTCGTCAGCGTCAGCCACGAAATCCGCTCGCCGCTCAACTCCATCTACGGCTATGCCCAGTTGATGGAGCGCGGCCACGACATCGCGCCCGTCGAAGCCGCCAAGATTATCCGCCGCAGCGCCGAACATCTGACCAATCTGGTCGAAGGGCTGCTCGACATTTCCCAGGTCGAAAGCGGCGTCCTGCGCATCAGCAGCGAAACCGTCCGCCTCGCCCCCTTCGTCGACCAGATCGCCAACATGTTCCGCCCACAAGCCCAGTCCAAGGGCATCGACTTTTTGTTCGAACGGCCGGAAAAACTGCCCGATTTCGTCCGCACCGACCAGAAGCGCCTGCGCCAGATCCTCATCAACCTGCTTTCCAACGCGATCAAATTCACCCGCACCGGCTCTGTCACCTTCCGCGTCGCCTATCGCAGCCAGATGGCGACTTTCGACATTATCGACACCGGCCTTGGCATTGCACCCGATGACTTGAAGCGCGTGTTCGACCCGTTCGAGCGCGGCAGCAACCCCGACGCGCAACGGCAAAAGGGTATCGGCCTTGGCCTGTCCATCACCCAGGCACTGGTCCAGATATTGGGCGGCGACCTCTCGGTCGTCAGCGAAACGGGCAAAGGCACGCAATTTACCGTCCGCCTGATGCTCGGCCATGTCGCCAATCCGATCGAGGACGCCCCGCCCGTGGACCGGATCTCCGGCTATGTCGGCGAACGGCGCAAGGTGTTGTTGATCGATGATGATCCATCGCAGGTCGCGGTGCTGCGCAGCCTGCTCGAACCGCTCGACTTCACCGTGATGGAGGCTTTGAGCGGCCGCGCTGGCCTCGACATCGCCGCGCGCGACGCGCCCGACATCGTGCTGCTCGACATCTCCATGCCCGGCGAATCCGGCTGGGACATCAGCCGCTCCCTGCGCGAAACGCTGGGCGGCAAGGTGCGGATCATCATGGTATCGGCCAATGCCCATGAATTTCATCGCGGCGGCGACGGCCGCGCCGCGCATGACATGTTCCTCATGAAGCCGGTCGATCTCGACGCGCTGCTGGACGCCATCGCCGATCAGTTGCATATCCGCTGGACCGGCGACGCGCCGCCACCCGAAACCGCCGCGCCCGACGACCTCCTCCTGCCTGATCTGCCGGAGGACGCACTGCCGATCCTGGCCGATATCGAGCAGAAAGCGATCATCGGCCATGTGCGCGGCATCGAATCGAGCATCCGCGCGCTGGAGGAAGCCGTGCCGCAAGCCCAGCCGCTCGCCGCCCGCATGCTCGCCCATCTCGACCGTTTCGACCTCAAGGGGCTGATAAAATCATAAGGGCCGTAAGATGACCACCCCAACCCCGCGTTCCGACACCGTCCTCGTCGTGGACGACACGCCCGAATCCCTGCGCTTCCTCACCGACACGCTGGAGGCTGCGAACATCTCGGTCCTCATCGCCACCAGCGGCGAAGCGGCGCTCGAACTGCTGGAGCATGTCGTCCCCGACCTCATCCTGATGGACGCGGTGATGCCCGGCCTCGACGGGTTCGAAACCACCCGCGCGATCAAGCAATTGCCCCACGGCGCGCCGGTGCCGATCATCTTCATGACCGGCCTCACCGAAAGCGAACATGTCGTCCATGCGCTCGAAGCAGGCGGCGTCGATTATGTCCGCAAGCCCATCGTGGTCGAAGAATTGCTCGCCCGTGTCCGCGTCCATATGGCCAATGCGCGCCAGACCCAGGGCGGCCATTATGCGCTCGACGCCACCGGGCGCAATCTCATCGCCGTCGGCGCGGACGGCGCGCTATCCTGGCGCACGCCGGGGGCCGACAAGCTCATGGAGGCGCTGGAACCCGCCTGGTCGCGCACCGACACCGCGCTCCCCACGATGCTCCGCGCGCCCATCGCCCGCCTGCTGCCCGACGACCTGCCATCGGGCACCACGGTCAAGACCGAAAGCCCCGGCGGCGATACCGTGGAACTCATCATCGTCGGCCGCCCCCGCCGTGACGAGGTGCTGATCCGCCTCAACCATCTCGACCCGCTGGCCGACATCGCCCGCCTGCAAAGCCATTTCGGCCTCACCCAGCGCGAGGCCGAAGTGCTGCTCTGGATCAGCTATGGCAAACCCAACCGCGTCATCAGCGAGATATTGGTCATCAGCCCGCGCACCGTGAACAAGCATCTGGAACAGATTTTCGAGAAACTAGGCGTCGAAACCCGCGCCGCCGCCGCCGCCTTCGCCGTCCGCGTCATTGCGCACTGACGCGACCGCTCTCAAACCCCGTTCGTTTCGAGCGAAGTCGAGAAACGCCCGCGCAAACGTTTCTCGACTTCGCTCGAAACGAACGGATCAGGCCGCTCCCGCGCCTCAATCCGTGCCGGTCAATATCGCCGCATAATCCACCGGATCGACATTGCTCCCCGACAGCACCACCACACTGACCCCATCCGTCTGCGGCGCAAGCCCCTGCATCATCGCCGCCAGCGCCACCGCCCCGCCCGGCTCGACCACCAGCTTGAGCGTGGAAAAGGCAAAGCGCATCGCGTCGCGCACCTGCCGGTCAGTCACCACCAGCCCGCCCGTAACCAGCGCCTTGTTGATGGGAAAGGTCATCGCGCCCGGCATCGGGGCCTGCAGCGCGTCGCAGATCGACCGCGCGTCCGCCGCCACCGCCTCACGCACGCCGCTGCGCAGCGACCGGGCGGTATCGTCAAACCCCGCCGGTTCGACGGTATAGATCGCGGCTTCCGGCACTTGCGCCTTCACCGCCGTCGCGATCCCCGCCGTCAGCCCGCCGCCGCCGCAACAGACCAGCACCTGCCCCAGCGTCGCGCCAGCATCCTTGACCTGCTCGACAATCTCCAGCCCGACCGTCCCCTGCCCGGCGATGATGAACGGATCATCGAACGAGGGCACCAGCGTCGCGCCCCGTTGCTCCGCCAGCGCCGTGGCGATCGCCTCGCGGCTCTCGCGCGCCCGGTCATAGGTCACGACCTCCGCGCCCAGCGCGCGCGTATTGGCCAGCTTGATCGCGGGCGCATCGGCGGGCATCACGATGGTCGCCGCAATGCCGAGCAGTTGCGCCGCGTCCGCGACACCCTGCGCATGATTGCCCGATGACCAGGCGACCACGCCCGCCGCCCGCTCCGCCGCGTCCAACCGCGCCAGCCGGTTATAGGCACCCCGAAATTTGAACGATCCGGTCCGCTGCGCGCCCTCGAACTTGAGCAAAACCCGCCCGCCGCATAGCGCATTGAGCCGATCATTCTCGATCAACGGGGTGCGGACGGCGGCCGCCGCGATGATCCAGGCGGCGTCGGAAATATCGGACGGGGTGATGGCAAGCAGGTCGGTCATGCCGCATCCTAGCGTCAGGACGACCCGCACGCAATCAATGCATCGCGGTCCAGCGGTCGGCCATCAGGCGAATATCGATCGCCAGCGACAGTGGATTGAACGGCTTGCTCAACACCCCGGCGGGATCGAGCGCCTGCATTTCCGCCTCCGCCTCATGACCCGAACTGTCGGTCAGAAAAATCGCCGGCATGTCGGCAAAGGCCGGGTCGCGGCGCAATCGGCGCAACAATTCCGGCCCGCTCATATCCGGCAATCGATAATCCAGCATCAATATGTCGGGCCGCGCATGATGCGCCAGGCACAGATCGATCGCCGCCGCGCCGCTCGACACGCTGCGGATGGTCATGCCGGTATCCAGCAACGTCGCCATTTCGACCACCAACCGCATGTCGCTGTCATTATCGACATGCAAGATTCGATAGCTTTGGCCCATCGCCATTGCCTTTCCCGATATTGGATGCGGCCGCGTCATGTCGCGACCATCGCGCGGCCCCGCCGCTTGGCGCGGCAGTCGAGCACGATACCCCGGACCATGAAGAGTTGCATCGGTATGGACCATAAATTGTGCAGCCCCTGATAGACTTTGGGCGTCAATTCGGGCTGCACCAGAGTCGTGACATGGATCGCCACTGCCAGAAACTGGCAGGCGGTCGACCAGAGCGGCCAATGATGGTCGCTGCGCAGGCTAAGCCAAAGCAACGCAATCAAGCAGGCCACATCGAGTTGCAGCAACGAGTAAGACGTAATCTGCCAGTCGCGCTCGATGTAGGTGATAAGCGCCCCGCCCGCCGTCTTGATCAGGACGATAACAGCGCCGAGGCGTCCAGCCACGCCCCCCTCTGCCGCTGCATAAATGCAGCAGCAAAGGGTCATCATCCAATAAATCAGAATCAACATGGCGCTATGGTTACCTCAGGGTCACAAGCATCGCATCGTTGCGGATGGTGTCAGGCAACTTCACGCAATTTCGCTTCTTCGACAAACGGAACCGGGCAGATCGGCCCAAAGGTGCAGCCGATTTCCACCTTCCGCAGGTTGGACTCCATCTTCATCTCGATGAGCCTCTGATGCGCGCTGACGAATGCGCTACGGCCCGCGACGATGGTCGAAAAGCCATTGGCGATGTCTTCCAGCACCGGCTGGGTCAGCGCGTCGTTCAACTGCGCATCGTCGAACGCTTCCAGCACGTCGGTCGTCAGCATCGACAGCTTCTTCAGCGCGCCATCGATCGCATTTTGCGTGCGGCCGATATCGGTCACGACACGGCGGGCGAGCATCGGATTATAATCAGGCATGGCATATCCCCTCGCGGAACCGCATGGCCCCACGTCGCTAAGGTGAAAGATGAAAACGTCAGGAAGCGGCGTCAGGACAGGACGACGAACGCACCCTTGCTGATGATGATGATCGCCGTCGCGGTGATCATCAGGAAAAGGCAATCCGGGCTATCGCATACAGTCTTTGCTGAATGGTCAGGTCATTCGTCTTGCCTCCGATGGGCGGCAGGCCGATCCGTTCGACTAGCGTCACTGGCTCGGCAGCCGGTAGGTCCACAATGGCGGAATCCTGCGGCTCGACAAGGCGTGACGGCTTTAATTCAAATTGTTTGAACGGCTGTGCCTGCTCCGATTCCGTCAGGATACGGGCGGCATCGCGCCGATTTTCCGCGCCCAGCGTGACGCGGGCGCGGTGGATATATTGATCGACCGTCTGATGCGACAGGCCGACTTCAGGCGCGATTTCCTTCGAGCTCCGTCCGCTCGCGGCGAGGCGCAGACATTGTTTCTGCACGTCGGACAGCTTGGCGATCCGATCTTCCAACATGCGTCTCCCCTGCATCTGCTGCGACGGTACGGGCCGGGCCTGGGTCTGGATCATAAAAGGATACCATGAAGCGTGGGCAGAATTGCAAATATTAGCGCGAAGCCCTTTCCTATCCCTGAATCGCGCGCAGCAGAATGGGAAATTTCAGACATATTTCGCGCCGGCCATCGCCTGGCTGGCCTTGCCGTTCCGCTTGCCGCATAATCGATCACGATCGTCCCTCAGGAGCGCGCACGTCCATGACCAGCCTCACCCTCTACACCAACCCCATGTCGCGCGGGCAGATCGCCCGCTGGATGCTGGAGGAAACCGGCGTCCCCTATGACACGGTGATCCTCGACTATGGCACGACCATGAAGGCCCCCGATTATCTGGCCATCAACCCGATGGGCAAGGTGCCCGCGATTCGCCATGGCGACACCATCGTCACCGAATGCGCTGCCGTCTGCGCCTATCTCGCCGATGCGTTTCCGGCCGCCAATCTCGCCCCGCCCACCGATGCGCGCGGCACCTATTATCGCTGGCTCTTCTTCGCTGCCGGGCCACTGGAATCCGCCATCACCAACAAGGCGATGGGCTTCGTCGTCCCCGAAGGTCGCGAACGGTCGGCGGGCTATGGCACGCTCGAGACGTGCTGCAGGCTTTGGAACAGGCGGTTTCCGTACCCCAATGGATGTGCGGCGATCAGTTCACCGCCGCCGACGTCTATGTCGGCTCCCAGGTCGATTGGGGCCTCGCCTTCGGCACCATCCCCGCCACACCCGCCTTCACCGCCTATGCCGAACGCCTACGCGCGCGCCCGGCCTATCAACGGCAAAAGGCGATCGACAACGCCCTGATCGCTGAAATGCAGAAGCCGGACTGATTTCGCCGACCTGCCGTTCGCGTCAAGCGACGCTTTCACGACGCTTGCCCCAAAACGAAAAAGGCCCGGTGGATCGCTCCACCGGGCCTTTTTCTATTCTCTCACCACATGGCGATCAGTCGCGGCTGCCGCCCATGAAGCGCAGCAGGAACAGGAACATGTTGATGAAGTCGAGATAGAGGTTCAGCGCCCCCATGATGACCGTCTTGCCCATCATGTCCGTGCCCGCGACATGGGCATAGATGCTCTTGATCTTCTGCGTGTCATAGGCCGTCAGGCCCGCGAACAGCAGAACCCCGACACCGCTGATCACCAGGTCCATCACGCTGGACTGGAGGAACAGGTTGATCAGCATCGCCACGAACAGGCCGACCACACCCATGATCAGGAACGTGCCGAAACCCGACAAATCCTTCTTGGTGGTGTAGCCGAACAGGCTGAGGCCCGCAAAAGCGGCGGCCGTAGCGAAAAAGGTCTGCGCGATCGACGTGCCGGTATAGACCAGGAAGATCGACGAGAGCGACAGGCCCATCACGGCGGCATAGGCCCAGAAAAGCCCCTGCGCGGCAGCCGTCGACAGCTTGTTGATGCCAAAGCTCAGCACCATCACGAAGACCAGCGGTGCGAACATGATGACATATTTGAGGATGCCGGGGCCGCCCAGCACCTGCGCGGCCATGCCGCTCGACGCGAACAGCATCGCGACGACGCCGGTCAGCAAGACGCCGCTCGCCATATAATTATACACCGACAGCATATAGCTGCGCAGTCCGGCGTCGAACGCCGCGCTACGGTCAGCGGTCGCGCCGCCAAAGCCCGCCATATTCGGCCGGGTGTCGGAACGGGGGTCGGACCAGTTGGCCATGAAATTCGTCTCCTTTGTCGGTCATCCAATGCCGACACATCTATTATCGGCCTTTTGCCCGGCATATTCAAGTCCGGGATGGGGTAGCATTCTTACGTTACAATTGGCGCAGCACCCGCCTGTGGCTATGGCGGCGTCATGCACCGCCTGTTCGTCGCCATCCGTCCACCTGCCAGCCACCGGGCTGCGCTGCTCGACCTCATGGGCGGCGTCGCCGGCGCGCGATGGCAATCCGACGACCAGCTCCACCTGACCCTGCGTTTCGTCGGAGAGGTCGATCGCCATTGCGCCAATGATCTGGTCGATGCCCTGCGCACCATCCGTTTCGCGCCATTTCAGGCGGCGCTCGCCGGGGTCGGGACATTCGATCGCAAGGGCGTGGTGGACACCCTGTGGGCCGGGGTAGAACCGCGCGACCCGCTGGCCAGCCTGCATCGCAAGATCGACCGCGCCTGCGTCGCCGTTGGCCTGCCACCCGAATCGCGCGCCTATCGGCCGCATATCACGCTCGCGCGCTTTGGTCGGGGCGGCGGCCTGCTCGACCCGTTCCTGCGCGCCCATGCCGCCTTGGCCAGCCCGCCCTTCCCGGTCACCCATTTCGCCTTGTTCGAAAGCCATCTGGGTCATGAAGGGGCCAGCTATCGGCCTATCGCCCATTTCGGCGAGGGACATTTGCCGGACTGACGCGCGGCAGGACCAGCCCGCCGCGCGCCTTCGCATCACCCGGCGGTCACCACGCCGCAGGCGATCCGCCCACCCGCATTACCGGCCGGGTCGCTCTTATTGTCATCGGCCTGCGCATGGATCACCACCGCCGCGCCATCGGCATCCATCAGCGGCATCGCACCACCGCTGATCATGCCGCCCGCCACACGATAGTCGATTTCGCCCGTGCCATCGGCGGCGGCGAGCATGTTGGGCATATCGCCCATATGCTTGCCCGCCGGATTATCCTTGCCATGCTCGCGGCCGGTCGGGTTCCAATGCCCGCCTGCGCTGGCAAAATCAGGCGCCGTGCAAGTCCCCGTCGTATGAATATGGACCGCGTGCATGCCGGGCGTCAGGCCCATTGCCTTGACGACGACATGCAAACCATCGTCCGCCTGCGTGATCATCGCCTCACCGCGCGCGGCACCGTCGCCCGCCATCAGCTTGGCGCTGGCCATCGGCGCGGTAGTCGATCCCGCGTCCGACATGGTCGTGGCGCAACCCGATGCGGCCAGGGCGATGGGAAGGGCGAAAAGCAGGGGCTTGATGTGCATGATATACTCCCGATGAGGCATACTTATGGGGCGAACGCAACAGCATGGCCTTTTGTTGCCAATAGCCGCCCGATTGTCGTGACGCATACGCAATAATGCCAAGAAGGTCGCGCCGCCAAACGGATTTTCGCCGCCCGCAGGATGGATGGCCGAGTCTGAACATCCCGGCCAAGGCCAACACACCCTCAGGCTACACCATCCCGACATTGGAAAAGGTCCATGGGGAGAGGCGCTTGCAGTGACGGATATTCCCCACGCATCAGACGGTCGGCCCATCTGTCCCTGACAAGGGTCGGCACGGCGCGGGCCAGGGCATCGCCGCCGCCATAGGCCGACCAAGGAAACAGCCCCCGTCCGGGAAGTCCAGCATCCGCGCTTCGCCAGGACGAAAAATACAAGGCGCACGCAACCCCGCGTTACCCCCGCGCGCGCCCTCCCCGGCAAACACCCGGCATCTCATCCCCACAAAGAAAAAGGGGCTGGTCTTGCGACCAGCCCCTCATCCATTCTCCATCCCGAAGGACGGAAAATCTTACATGCCCGAACCGGGACCGTAGGTGATTTCCACGCGACGGTTCTGCAGTTCGCGAACGCCGTCGGCGGTTTCGACGCGGGGGTTCGTTTCACCGAACGCCTGGGTCGTCATCACGCCGTCAGGGATACCCTTCGACGCCATATAGGCCTTAACGGCGTCAGCGCGACGCTGCGACAGACCGACGTTGTACGAAGCCGAACCCGACTTGTCCGCATAACCGGCCAGCATGACCTGGGCGCTGCCACAGTTGCTGTAGGCCGAAACCGCGTTGTCCAGGATGGTGGCGGCGTCAGGCGTGACGTCCGACTTGTCCCATTCGAAGAACACGATGTACGGTCCGGGGCTGCATTCCGCGACCGGAGGCGGCGGCGGAGGCGGCGGAGGCGGCGG
>NZ_JEMV01000076.1 GCF_000588875.1 Sphingobium sp. Ant17 | reverse complement strand
CACCGCCCAGCTTCCACAACGCATCCTGCAGGTGCTCCGAAAGGGCGGCMAAAGCTCTCCCCGCCCAGCACGACAGCCGCATGCTCCCAGCCACTCGCCGCCAAGCGGAAGTGGTAGAGGCGATAGGCCAGGGTCTCGCCGGCAACGGTGACCTTGAGACTGTCGCATACCGTGAAATCCGACAGGCCCTGCCGACCGGGCTCATGATGCTGCGGGAAGAAGATCTCCTTCTCGCCGCCGTGCAGTGCCCGCCAGCGGGCGATCCGGCGTTCMAGTGTTCGTCGTATCGCATCGGGAACAGCATCCTCGCCGAACTCGTCCTGGAGCGTCTCGAAGACCGTGACGGCAATGATACCGTCGATCTGGAGCAACTCCTCKAYRCGTGGCCAGAATGGCTCGAGCGGATCGGCGCGGGTGCGCCARTGGCGCTCCTTCTTCTTCTGGGACGGAAGCTGCGGATCGTTCTCGATCCGGCGTGCGCTGCGYTCGCTGATACCGGCCTTGGCAGCCGCGACGGCCTGGGTGTGTTGGCGACGATGGGTCATGAAGAGAAATACCTGCTGATCGGAAATGTGGTGGCCCGGCATCGCAAACCCATCGCTCGTTGTTCGATGAGTGTTCCGATACCACCGCCCGCCACAGCCCCGATCWGCCCCCCGAAAGAAGGGGAAAAAGATCGCCATCGGTTGTCTGGTCCGCTCTCCGGTCGGGGCTACGCCCCTCCCTACGATCAGCCCAGACAACCGATCCTACCGGCCATCATAGTTGCCGCTCAACCGGCCATCGTAGTTGTCGCCACGCAAGGCACGCCCGAAGAGCGTTCACCAGCTCCGTGCGCTGGTGGACCAGCCGCTCTCGAGCGCGAAACAGGATGGTACGGCTTTGCTGTTCCGTAGACTTAGGGAACCTCTGCGCAGGTAGGAATTTGGGCAACGCGCGGGGTTTGTCGCGAACGCTGCCGCCACGCGCACTTTGCGGTGCGTGAATTTGGCCAGATAACGTGGATATTGGGTCTATTTCCGCCGGTATTTTACAGTTCGCGGGCCGTTTCTCGTTCTACGGACGCAGTTGTCCCGGGGTTTAGGCCAATTGCTCGCGCATGATGTAGATATTGGCCAGGGTGAGCTGGCAGAAAATCTGCTGGCCATTCTTGTAGAGGCCACGGTAGCGGGTCTTGGTGTAGCCGAACTGGCGCTTGACGACCCGGAAGACGTGCTCGACCTTGGAGCGGAACGAAGACGTCAGCCGGTTGATCCGACGCTGTTCATCGGTCAGGTCCTGGCCCTTCTTGCGCTTGAAGGGCGTCGCCCAGATGACATCGCCTTCATCGCGATTTGCTTCGAGCGAACGCTCGTTGCTGGCGTAGGCGCTGTCGCCAAAGGCAATTTCCTCCTCGCCGTGAAGCAAGGCATTGATCACCACGCTGTCATGCACATTGGCCGAGGTCATTTCGGCTGAATGTACGCAGCCCGAAGCCGTATCCGCGCCGATGTGCGCCTTCATGCCGAAATACCACTGGTTGCCCTTCCTGGTCTGCTTCATCTCGCCATCGCGCGATTTTGTGCGGTTCTTGGTCGATGGCGGCGCGGCAATCAAAGTCGCATCCACGATCGTTCCCTGGCGCAACAGCAAACCTCGCTCGGTCAAGACTGCGGTCATCTCGTCAAACAACGCTTTGCTCAGCGCATGCTTTTCCAGCAAATGGCGGAACTTCAAGATTGTCGTTTCGTCGGGAATGCCCTCAAAGTCGAAGCTGATCCCTGCAAATCCGCGCAACAGCGGCGTCTCCCAAAGGGCTTCTTCCATCGCAGGGTCGGACAGCCCAAACCATTGCTGCATGAAATGGATCTTCAGCATCGAACCTAGCGGATAAGGACGACGACCCCGGCCAGCCACTGGATAGTGCGGGCTGATCAACTGCTCGAACCGTTCCCACGGAACCACGGCCGCCATCTGGCCCAGAAACACCTCGCGCCGCGTCTGCTTGCGAGGCCGTGACATGCCAATTTCTGAAAAAACGACCCTGCATCACGCGTCCCTCCATCCGCGAAGGGAATCACAACATCAATGCTGCCGCAAGGGTGACTTGTTCAGAGTCTCCTTAGGCTCGACGAAACGCATTTCTGGCCGCTGTGCAGCGATCACTATGGCTTCGGCATCCACCGCGTCGTTCTTCTGCCGCTTGACGAACGGCTTCACGTAATGCGGAGCGATCAACTTCACGTCGTGTCCGCGCCTGCTCATCTCGCGCGCCCAGTAATGCGCGCTGCCGCACGCTTCCATGACAACAATGGCGGGAGGCTGCTTGGCCATGAAATCAGCGAAACCCTGCCGCGACAGTTTCTTTCGAAACTTCGGCTGCCCCGTCATCGATGCACCGTGCAGCTGAAAAACAGATTTTGCCAAATCCACGCCGATCATCGTATCCTTTGTCACGGTTGCCGTCCTTTCCGCTAAGTGGTCTCAACACCCTAACCTGGCACATTGCGATGCCGTCTGGGGAGGGCGGCAACCACCCCATCTGCCCTGATCGGTGTTGAATATCTCCGGTTTCCCGAAGCGCGTCAACGCTTCCTCCAGCGCTTCGACGCAGAAGTCGGCCTCCATCGTGATCGACACCCGCCAAGCCAGGACTTTGCGGCTGAACCAGTCGACGATGGCCACGAGATAGACGAACCCCCTCGCCATCGGGATGTAGCTGATGTCCGTTGCCCAGACCTGATTGGGCCGCACGATCGGCAGTTTACGCAACAAGTAAGGGTAGATCTTGTGCCCAGGGGTCGGCTTCGATGTGTTCGGGCGACGGTAGATTGCCTCGATCGCCATCTTCTTCATCAGCGTGGCGACATGCTGGCGGCCGATCTCGATGCCTTCCTGCCGCAGAAGATCACGCAGCATCCGACTAMCCGCGAACGGAAATTCCAGGTGCAACTCGTCGATCCGCCGCATGATGGCGAGATCGGCAGGCGGCACCGGTCTGGGCAGATAATAAATGCTGCCCCGGCTGATCCCCAGCTCCCGGGCTTGCCGCGCCAACGGCAGTGCGTGCGAACGGTCGATCATCGTTTTGCGCTCGGCAACAGTCCCGCCTYCCCGAGCGCCCCTGACAAAAAATCGTTCACCAGCGTCAGTTCACCGATCTTGGCGTGCAGCGTCTTTACGTCGATCRCCGGCGCCGCAGCCTCGCTCCGCGKCTCGCTGCCAAATACACCGGCAGCCCCTTCCAGAAGCTGCCCGCGCCATTGCGTGATCTGGTTCGGATGCACGTCAAACTGCTGCGCCAGCTCCGCCAGCGTCTTCTCGCCCTTCACGGCGGCCAATGCCACCTTCGCTTTGAATGCCGGGCTGTGATTCCGGCGTGGTCGTTTTGCTCATCTCTACTCCTGTCACGCGGCCATCCTGGCCGCCGTCAGGCAGAAAATCCACTTATCCCGATGTGCAGTTTTGCCAGGCCACCTCTCTTTCAGAGAGACATCGATTCCGGCATAATACTCCATGCTGTTCCTCTCATGATGCTTGGGGCCGATCACTCGGACCCTGTTTCCAACACCATCATTCTGAGGGACAGCCACCCAACTTGGCTACTCTTGAAACGCCGGCCCATTACGGCATCTAGGGTTGCGCAATGGCAATTTTTTTGCATATAGTGCATCGCATTGCCTATCGTTTCAGAGCTTGCCCGATTCAAGCCATAGACAGCAGTACGGAGAGAATTATGCTTGGAATCCCCAACCTTGTCGACAATGTCGCATCTAATCAGTCGCGCGAGATTTTCTGGGATAAAGACGTATACAACCTTGAGTTGGAGCGTATTTTTGCACGTTCGTGGCTGTTTCTGGGCCACGAGTCGCTCCTTCCCAAGCCCGGCGACTTCATCACCACCTATATGGCTGAAGACAAGGTCATCCTGTCGCATCAGCAAGATGGCTCGTTCCGGGCGTTCATCAATTCGTGCACCCATCGCGGCAACCAGATTTGCCATGCCGACAGCGGCAATGCCAAGGCGTTCGTCTGTAACTACCACGGCTGGGTTTTTGGTCAGGACGGCAGTCTGGTCGATGTTCCGCTTGAAACGCGGTGCTATCATGGCCAACTCGACAAGGCGAAGCTGGGTGCCAAGCACGTTCGGGTGGAGACGTACAAGGGCTTCATTTTCGGCTGCGGCGATGCCGACGCTCCAGGCTTGGAGGAATATCTGGGCGAATTCCGTTGGTACCTCGATACGATCTGGGAAGGTGCCGGAGGCGGGCTGGAGTTGCTGGGCCCGCCGATGAAGAGCATTCTGGCCTGCAATTGGAAGGTGCCGACTGAGAATTTCGTCGGCGATGGCTACCATGTCGGCTGGACCCACGCCGGCGCTCTGGCCCAGATCGGCGGCGAACTTGCCGGTCTGGCCGGGAACCGGGCGGACCTGCCCTTTGAAAGCCTGGGCTATCAGTTCACGACCCGGCACGGGCATGGCTTCGGAGTGATCAACAACGCCGGCCCGGCGATCCACGTCAAGCGCGATGGCTGGGCAAAATACCTTGCCGACACCCGCGCTGAAGTTGGCCGAAAGTTCGGACCGGAGCGTGAAGAACTTTATGTTGGCCACTGGAACTGCTCGATCTTCCCGAGCTGCTCGTTCCTTTACGGAACCAATACGTTCAAGGTCTGGCATCCGCGTGGCCCGCACGAAATTGAAGTGTGGACCTACACAATGGTGCCGCGTGACGCCGACGCGGAAACGAAGAGCATGATCCAGCGCGAAGCCACCCGGAGTTTCGGCACTGCCGGAACGCTGGAAAGCGACGATGGCGAGAACATGTCGTCGTCCACCTACGTCAACCGCGGAACCATCACCCGCGACGGCCGGATCAACTCCAGCATGGGTGCCGGCTTCGAAGGTCCGCACCCGGTTTTTCCGGGGATTGTTGGATCCAGCTTCATCGGCGAAACATCCCATCGCGGCTTCTATCGATTCTGGAAGGAAATGCTGGATGCGCCCGATTGGAAAGCGGTGAAGGCAAACGACGACACCTGGGATTCGATGTTCACCAATCGTAATTACTGGAACGACAAAGTCGACGCAGCCGAGTAATCCACAAACTTTTTCAAACGTATCGAATGCCGGAGAGTTTATGTCGGGTAAACAGACCTTAGCGGGATTGGATGTCCAATCCGCGATTGAAATGCATTATCGTGCCGAAGTCCGGATGCTGCAGAACGGGCAATACCGAGAATGGTTAACGGACATGGTCGCCGAAGACATCCATTACTGGATGCCGATTTATGAACAACGCTTGATCCGCGACCGTCGCCCCGACCCGACACCCGACGATGCTGCAATTTATAATGACGATTATGGCGAGCTCAAGCAACGCGTAGAGCGGCTTTATACCGGCACCGTATGGATGGAGGATCCGCCGTCCAAGATCCGGTACATGGTCAGCAACGTCGAAGCTTTCGATGCAGGCGATGGCGAGTTTGACGTTTATTCAAACGTGGTCGTCTATCGCAACCGCCGCCAACTTGAAATGACCGTTCATACGCTGGGGCGTGAGGATAAGCTGCGCCGGGTTGGTGATGGCTTCCAGGTGTTCCGGCGCAAGCTGCTGATCGATGCACGAGTGACGCAAGACAAGAACCTGTACTTTTTCTGCTAATAAAGCGCCCAAGAGCGCAATAAGAGGAGAGCCTATATGCAAGCCTATGCCGCAATCATTGAAAGCCAGGGCGGGCAATTTGTCCTCGATAACGTCGATATCGAAGAGCCCCGTGACGGTGAAGTACTCGTCAAGATTGCGGCGGCTGGGATGTGCCACACCGATCTTACCGTCCGCGACCAGTATTACCCGACCCCGCTTCCCGCCGTTCTGGGCCATGAAGGTTCTGGCGTTGTCGAAAAGGTCGGGCGCGGTGTCACCACGGTCAAGCCGGGCGACAAGGTGGTGCTATCGTTCAGCTATTGCGGGACTTGCCCGTCTTGCATGAAGGGTCACCAAGCCTATTGCCCAAGCCTTTTTCCGCTCAATTTCATGGGCCGTCGGCTTGACGGATCGACCCCGATCACCCGCAACGGGGAAGATGTGAATGCCTGCTTCTTCGGACAGTCTTCATTCGCGACCTACTCGATCGCAACTGAAAACAACTGCGTCAAGGTTGCCGACAACGCACCGATTGAGCTTCTCGGCCCATTAGGCTGCGGAATTCAGACGGGCGCAGGCACCGTCCTCAATGCACTGCAGCCAGCCCCCGGCTCGTCGATTGCAATCTTCGGCGTCGGCTCGGTTGGTCTCAGCGCGGTGATGGCCGCAAAGGCTTCCGGTTGCCTCAAGATTATCGCTGTCGACCGCAATCCCACGCGTCTGCAGTTGGCCCGTGAACTTGGTGCAACCGACATTATTGATGCCAACACCAACAATGCCCAGGAAACGATCATTGCCATGACGGGGGGCGGCGCGGACTATGCGATTGATACCACCGCCATTCCGCAGGTTCTGCGCAGCGCGGTAGACAGTACCCATACCATGGGAGAGACAGCCGTGGTTGGTGGGGCAAAACTGGGCACCGAATTCTCGCTCGACATGAACAACATGCTTTTCGGCCGGAAATTACGTGGGGTGGTTGAAGGTTCGAGCACCCCGCAAGTCTTCATCCCGCAATTGATTGCGATGCGCGAGGCCGGTCTGTTTCCGTTCGAACGGCTCTGCACGTTCTACGATTTCGACCAGATCAATCAAGCCGTCGAGGAAACGGAAGTTTCCGGCAACGCGATCAAGGCCATTCTCAAGATGTAATGCGGCCTTTGCGCCCACTCTGCGGTCGATCGCGGCAACAGAGTGCGGCGCAGGGCTAGACCGATTAGGGGCCGATCAACCAGCAGGGCCACAAAATGGGAGCGAACGGACTGGAGCATCGCCTGCCGTTCGCTCTTAGTGCTCTATGCGGCAAGCCGCACGTCGATGACCAAGGTTGGGCTTATTATTCTGAAGTCGAATAGAGACCTGCAAACCGCGTGCCTCGCACTTGGCGGATGACGCTAAGGACCGTCATAATGTTTGGGAAGTGCAAATAGATGGGCCAAAAACCCCAAGCCGCGGCGTCATGAGCTCGATCGATGGAGCGCCTCAAGTCGGGACGTCAACTATTGCGGACGGATCCCAACCTACAACCGGGCTTCCAGTTCCTCGTCGGTTCTGGGCGGCACTCTCGATCTGGAGTGCCATATTTCTTACCATTATGGACGTATCAATTGCTAACGTAGCTCTGCCTTTTATCTCGAAAGGTTTGGCCATAACTGCGGCAAAATCGGTATGGGCAATCAACGCCTATCAGATCGCCATCGTGATGGCGCTTTTGCCGATGGCGAAGGCCGCCGAAATCCTTGGCTACAAGAAAGTCTATCTGGGCGGCCTCTTGCTTTTCATGCTTGCAGCCTTTGGCAGTATCAACGCAAGCAGTTTGGCAGTTCTGGCGTCGTCGCGCTTTGTGCAAGGTATCGGTGCCGCGGCAGTAATGGTGGTCAGCGGGGCATTGGTTCGGACAATCTACCCTCCTGCATTGGTCCCGCGCGGCATAGGATACAATACCATCGCCGTTTCGATTGCTTCGGCCGCCGGACCGGCGGTCGGTGCGTTCGTCCTTTCGATTGCGGGATGGCACGCCATTTTTGCAGTGGGGCTTCCGTTCGGCTTGCTCGCGCTTGCACTCGGATTCTGGGCAATCCCTTTGACCGGGTCGCAGAAGAAGCCATTCGATTATCGTTCGGCCTTGTTGTGCTGTGCGGGCTTCGCGGCAATATTCCTCTTCCTCAATGATCTGGCCCAAGATTCCGTTTCTCGGTGGACATTGCTTTCAATCGGCGTCGCGATTCCGGCCATATGGTTCCTCGGTAAACGCACAACAGCCAACCAGGACTCGATGGTACCGCTCGATTTGCTGAAGCTGGACTCACTGCGCACAGCTTATGCTATGTCTGCAACAGCCTATGCTGTCATGATGCTGATCACATTGTCATTCCCCTTCATTCTGCAACAACGGTTTCACTTCAAACCTGAGACTATCGGTCTTTTCATGGTGCCACTGCCGCTCGGCATCGTGATTGCAGCGTTCGTTTCCGGGCGTCTGGTCAGTCGCTATCCATCAGCCTGGCTGTGCGCTTCGGGGTTGATCGTCCTAACCGGTGGCGCAATTTGGCTGTCATTGCTGCAACCGGGCGTTTCGGCTTTGCTGATCGTCGCAGCGGCAGCGATTTGCGGCATCGGCTTCGGCATTTTCCAGGTTCCCAACAACCATAGCATGATCGCTATTGCTCCACACGCCCGCGCTGGAGCGGCTTCGGCAATGCTCTCGTTGTCACGGCTGATCGGTCAAACGCTAGGGGCCATCGTGGCCGCATTGCTGTTTCGCAGATTTGGCGCACAGAGTGATGCGCCAATCATAGCTGCGGCCTTGATTGCACTGGCAGTGGCAAGCGCAACCCTGCTACGTAAAGATCTAAGCAGGTCAGCTATGGTTGAGTGACCCCTGGGCGCGTGGGTCGTAGTCGGTGCAAGTGGTCGTTTAAAGGCGGCCCCGTCAAGGATGATTATGGACGCTATTGGAACTGGAATTGGGTCGTGGGGCTGAGCGGAACAGGAAAGTGTCGTAAGGGTCGATATTTCTTTTCAAAAGTCCCATTCGGAATTAGGTTGGCGTAGCGGCCTGAGACCGCCGTTGGCGACGGCGTCGGCACGGAGAAGTCGTAGCGCCCGAGGAAATTGATGTGACGCCAGGATATCGGCGAAAGTCGGGCGATATCGGCGGGCAACGCTAACGCCGGGTTTCGTATTTGGGAAGCCATAGGAGCGAAATTTGATGTCTCGTCAGCGCCAACTTCACCTCGGTGCGTTCATGCGACCGGTCAGTATCCACACCGGTGCCTGGCGCTATCCCGGAGCGATCCACGACGCCAATTTCAATTTCCATGCGATCAGGCAATTTGCGCGCAAACTGGAGGAGGGAAAGTTCGATGCCTTCTTCATGGCCGATCATCTCGGCGTGCTGAACATGTCGGTCGATGCTCTGCGGCGCAGCCACACCGTCACGTCGTTCGAACCCCTTACTCTGCTGTCAGCTCTGGCGGGCGCTACCGAACGGATCGGCCTGGTTGCGACTGCATCGACCACCTTTGAAGAACCCTTTCATGTAGCGCGTCGGTTTGCTTCGCTTGATCATCTCAGCGGCGGGCGGGCTGGTTGGAACGTCGTGACCACTGCAAACCCTGACAATGCCAAGAATTTCGGTTACGAAGTGCAGCCGGAACATGACGGCCGCTATCTGCGCGCCCGCGAATTCTACGATGTGGTGACCGGCCTGTGGGACAGTTTTGCAGAGGATGCTTTCGTCTGCGATGCCGAGAGCGGAATATATTTCGATCCTCAACGGATGCACGTACTCGATCACAAGGGACCGCATTTTTCAGTTCGCGGCCCGCTCAACATTGCTCGCCCGGTCCAGGGATGGCCGGTCATTTTTCAGGCCGGCGCCTCGGAAGCGGGGCGTCAGCTGGCCGCCGAAACGGCTGAGGTTGTCTTCGCTGCAGAATCGAATCTCGATGGTGGCAAGCGCTTCTATGCCGATGTGAAAGGGCGAATGGCGCAAGTCGGGCGGCATCCCGATCATCTGAAAATTCTGCCCGCAGCATTCGTCGTCGTTGGCGAAACGCTCGAGCAGGCCCAGGCCAAGCGTGCCCATCTCGACAGTCTGGTCCATTATGAAAGCGGCATTCAATCGCTCTGTGGCCTGCTTGGGTTCGACGTGTCGGGCTTTGATCCCGATGGCTTGCTCCCGGAAATCCCTGAAACCAACGCTAGCAAAACTGCGCGGGAAAAAATTATCGAGGATGCCCGGGCGCATAATCTGACGATTCGCCAGCTCGCCGCAAGGGCCGGCAGCTATGCGGGGCTCGCCTTTATCGGCACGCCGTCGTCGATCGCCGACGAAATGGAAATTTGGCTGGAGGAGCGTGGGTCAGACGGGTTCGTCGTCATGTTCCCCTATCTTCCGGAAGGACTGAACGACTTTGTCGATATGGTCGTGCCCGAATTGCAGTGCAGGGGCATTTTCCGAGAGGAATACGAAGGTACGACATTGCGCCACCATTTCGGACTACCACGGCCTGAAAATCGCTTCTTCTAATTCCGCTTGTCCGCCAGCGGATAGGCAGCGTAGGATGAAGGTTGATCACGGCAATGAGAAATGACAAGCAAGGACGCAGCTGACGAATTCTGGCAATTTTCGCTGGAAGTCTATGCAAGACCGCAAGTTGCTGACCTGTGCTTGGTTCTGCAGGACGAGCATGGTTTCGACGTCAACATTTTGTTGTTATGTCTATGGCTGGCGCAAGGCGAGGGCAGGGCTCTCAGCCAATTCGAGATCGGCGACCTGCTAGGTGGTGTTGCTGCATTGAACGAAAACATGGTCTGGCTAGTGCGCGATGCGCGGCGGTGGGCCAAGTCGTGGCTTAAGCAGGCACCGGACCTGCAAGCGGTAGCTGCGAGAGACAAGCTTTACACCAGCTTGAAGGCGAGCGAACTTCAGATGGAGCGCCAGATCCAGATCGAACTGGTCCGATGTCTTGTCTATGATGGCCAGCAGCAGGGCCAATCACTGGACTTGTCCGCACAATCCGCCGCGCGATTGAGCCTGGAGGCTTATCGCGCGGCAATTGCGGCTCCGGAGGGTACTGCCGCGCTGCTGACGCGGTTGGCCCTCAAGACCCTTTCTTAACCGGCTTCGCCGGTGTCGTCACGGGCGGTTTTGCACTCATGATATGAGCGTAAATCTCATCGATCTCTGCGTCGCTCAGCTCAGTTGGCCGGAATGGCGGCATCTCGATTAGCCCCTGACGCACGATCGCGCGCAAATATTCCAACTCAAGATCGTCTCTGCCGATCAGCGATGCCACCGGTCGTCCCGCTTGTTCAAGCAGCATCGTTCCAGGGTGACCCGGGCCGGGATCATGGCATCCCGCGCACATCAAAGCGTAATTTTCTGCGCCGTCGGGTTTTTCAGCCGTCGGGTTGCTGTTGCAGGCGCTCAATATGCCAAGGAGCGAAATGGCGATCAATTTTTTCATTATGCCTCTAACTCGATTGATTGCAGGGCAGATCAGGCGGATGCGAACAGCGCAGTTGGGTCGAGCGCCTTTTTGACCTTAGTGTGAAGGTTTGAAAGGCCGCCAGAAGCAAACGTCTTGTCGACCGTGGCGCGCAGGCCCGGTTCGGTGAATACCTGCCCGAATCCGGCCTCCGCTTGTGCCCCGATCAAGGCTTCGGCGCAGGCGCGAGCGCGCGCTGCGCTGGCCGTGTCCGAACCAGTGCTCGGAAGGAACTGGCGGTGGTTGGCTGAACGCCATATGGCGACAGCTTCACTGACCATATCGAAATCATGCTCTGCGCAGGTGTCGCGTGAAAGCTCGTAGAGGCGCATCGCGTCTTCACCATCGACCGGGCTGACCGGGTTGACGGTCAGCGCCTGGTTGCCGCTCCACTGTGCGATTGCTGCCGGAGGGCTGGCCACAGCGCCTGTCATAGTCCCCATTCGCCATGACCAGAGCCGGGGATCGACGCCACGACCGTCTGCGATGACTTTCGCCCCGGGGACCGATCCGAAGGCGCCGTTGACCAGATCCCACAGGATCGGGACGTTGTCTGGCAGACCGTAGAGCGAACCGTAGAGATTCCAGTACCCCAAACCCAGCGCCTTACCAGCCGCTTTGACCGCACTGCCCGCCATCGGGCCATTGCCGCCGTAGTCGTTGCGCTTCTTGCCGAGCAAGGCGGCTTCGTGAAGCGCATTGCTTACGGCAACGCCGTTGGCCACAACCATGTTCAGTTTGAGGGGACCGAGCACATCGAGCAGCGGAGCCAGCCCGTCCTCATTTTCCACGGTAACCATGAACGTCTTGAAAGCAGGCGGTTCCGGCATCAGCCACGTGCCGACCTTGGTTGGCACGGCGAAATCGGATTGTGAGAACAGTCCGTCGACCCACGGGCCGTACCCGAACTTGAACAATTGCCAGCAGGTACTTTTGGGCATCGCGCCCATGCCGGTGCGGACCAGCCTGCCATCGGCGAGCATGACCTCAAGGCCGCATTGCATCAGACTATGATCCGAATAGGGTGTGTAGCCCGCGCTCCGTTCCACGAAGCTGGCGGCCACGCTCGCATCGGGATTGCCGGGGGAATCCACCCAAAGCTTGATATTCTTGCTTCTGATATAGGCATCGAGCTCGCGGAAGGTGACGCCGGGTTCGACCAGGCAGTAAGCCAGCTCCTCGTTCACCTCGAGGATCTGGTTCATGCGCTGCAAATCGAGCACGATAACCTTGTCCAGCCCGGTTTTCTCAAGACCATGCGCGCCATTACAAACAGGCTGCAATACCCCGCCAGCGCCTTTCGCCGCACTTAGCGCAACTGCCAGCTGCGCTTCATTTGCAGGCAAGACCACGCCGACCGGAATGGCGAGGGGTGTGGCGTAGCGGGCCAGTACGGCGGGCGATAGGTCGACCGCTCCCGCGCCCAGAGCCGCTTCAATTGCTGTCAGTGCAGCCGCCTGGCGAGCCTGATCTATCATCCTTGTTTCCTCATTTGCCTATTGCTGAAGTATTTTGGGATAGCGATCGAGATTTCCCGCATTGACGGCGAAGTCTGCCGAGCGGACCCCGGCCCCGATGGTGCTGGCCGGTTCGCTGTCACGCCATGAAAAGCAGCAAGTCACGCAGCGATAGATCGTCCAGACAACGGTGTTGTCCTCGCGCCCCTGATAGTCTTCGATTGCGCCTGTACTCGAACAGCGCGGACAGAGCGTCTCGCTCATTTTGCAACTCCTTGCTGAAGTAACCGGATTGCCTTGCTCAACGCGTCAATGTCCGGGCCAGTCGGTGGACTAACGAGATGTGCCTCGCCGATGGGATCGGGCCGCAGGTAGCTTGTCGCGTCAATGATCAGCCGGTGGCCCTTGCCAGGCACGACCGCAGACGGGTCGATCGGCACGGCAGGCATGTTGGGAAGCACGATTATATCGTCGGCGCGGGTACGCGTCGACAGCGCCCACATGACTTGGTTAAGGTCGAAAGGATCAACATCGGCATCAACCATGATCAGGTTCTTGAGATACATAACGCCGTGCGGCGTGCTCAGCGCACGCAGAGCAACGGTCTTGGCGAAGCCCGCCATCCGGTTTTTGACCGAGATGATCCCGGTCAAACCGTGTTGGTAGAGCGCGTTGACGGCAGTGACTTCGGGAAAGTCCTTGCGCAACTGGGCATATATAGGCGCGGAGGTGTGCAACCCGATCAGCGTGTCGTGCTCGGTCCAGCCACGGCCGATGTAGATATTCTCGAAGATCGGGTCTCGACGATGTGAGACAGCCGTGACTTTGAAGATTGGCACCTTCCGGACGCCGCTATAGGAGCCAGGGAATTCGCCGAATGGTCCTTCCAAGACTCGTTCGCCCAATTGCATTTCAGCTTCTATAACGATTTCGCTGTCCGCGAGAATATCGACACCGTTTCCCGACTTGGTCAGTCTGATCGGCGCACCCATCATCGCGGATGCGTAGGAGTATTCGGATTCATCATAACCTATGGGAGTGGCTGCGAAGACGGCAAGCCCAGGATGATTACCGAGCATTACCGCAATTTTGAGCGGCAGACCGGTACGTTCAGCGGCCATGATCTGCGACCCATGTCGTGCGAGGGAATGGTCATTAGGCTGAAGCAATCCGGGCCTTGCAGCTGCAGCCGGTAGATTCCGACATTCTGCTTGCCGAAATTATCGGGATCTTCCGGATCGCGCGATGCGATCGAAGCCTTGCCCATGAAGAAGCCGCCGTCATATTCGTTGATGCGATAAACCGGGAGGATATCGTAGAGATTGATTCCGCTTTCGACCCGGCACTCGTGGACCGGAGCCTGCCCTTCGGGAACGTAACTGATCTGAGCATCGGCATCGCCCCAACGACCGGCGATCTCGAAGAACAGCTCGCGGATTGTCGTGCCCTTGGGTCGCCCCAGCAGCAACGCGATATTGTCCCACGAACCGTGGACGCCCACCACTGTCCGCTTGCCGGGATAGCCGGCGATGTTGTCGAACAAGATTGCGGGTGCACCATTGGCATCGCGCGAGGCCGCGACCGCGATATTGCGCAGGTCGGGTTCCGGAAGCACCCGTTCGCTCCAGGTGATCGCCTGGCCTTCGCCTTCAAGGAGTTCAAGAAAGTCCCGCAACGAGGAAATGCCGCGCGCTTTATTGGCCAAGTCGTTCATATTCGGTTCCTTACGCGGGCGGCATTAGTGACCACTGGGATTGGCCGTGGCGGACTGGATCGTAACCCATTTCCACTCCGTCATGATCTCGAGGTCGGCCTCGGTGCCCTCGCGTCCGAAGCCGGAAGACTTGGTCCCCCCGAACGGTACGTGCGGCTCGTCATAGAGGGTCGGAGCGTTGATGTGGACCATGCCGCTTTCGGCCTCGTGAGCAAAGCGCAAGGCCTTGTCGAGATCACGGGTGAAGATCGAGGCGGATAGGCCGTATTCGGTATCGTTCGCCAGTTCGATCGCCTCGTCGAGCGTGTCGAATGGATAGAGCGAGGTGACCGGCCCGAAGGTTTCTTCGTAGCAGACGGTCATGTCGGCAGTAACGCCGCGCAGCACCGTGGCGGAGCAGCAGTTGCCAGTCCACTCCGCACCGGCCAGCACTTCGGCCCCTTTTGCGCGGGCATCATCGACGTGGCTGCGCACCCGATCGCGTTGGCGTTCGGAGATGATTGGGCCAAGCATGGTGGTGGGTTCGCGCAGGTCGCCCATCTTGGCTTTGGAAGCTGCGGCGGCGAAGGCCTTCGCAAAATCATCAAACATGGAGCGTTCGACATAGATGCGCGACGCGCCCATGCAGACTTGGCCCTGGAACATGAAAATGCTGAACAGTGCCGCTCCAACCGCTTTTTCCAGGTCGGCATCGGCGCAGACGATCAGCGGGCTCTTGCCGCCGAGCTCAAGCGTATATTTCTTGAGGTTCCTCGCTGCGATCCCGGCAATGTGCTTGCCGACGCGCGAGGAGCCGGTGAAAGTGATCGCAGCGATATTGGCATGCCCGGTTAGTGCATCGCCGATTTCGGCACCATTGCCGTAGACGATGTTGAACAGGCCATCAGGAACGCCGGCCTCACGCCACAGATCTGCGAGCAGGTCAGCCAGGCGCGGCGCGGCTTCCGATGGGAGCAGAACGAAGCCGTTGCCGGTCGCAAGCGCCATGGCGGACTGCTTGATACCCTTGATCAGCGGAACATTGAACGGCGTTATGCCGGCAACGACACCCACCGGCTGACGCAGGCTCATGCTGAAGCGGCCCGGTGTGTCCGAAGGAATGGTTTCGCCGCGGACCCGGCGCGGAACCCCGGCGGCAGCACGAAGGAAACCGATGGCAAAGCGGGTCTCAAAGCCTGCTTTGGCAACCGGCGAGCCGACCTCATCGATCAGCACTTCCTGGAACTTGGCGACGTCTCGTTCCATGATTTCCGCCGCCTTGAACATCCAGCCCTCACGGACTGCGGCAGGGAGGTCGCGGTGCATGCGGAAGGCTGCCACGCCGGCCTCGACCGCGCGGTTGACGTCGTCGGCGGTGCCTGCGGCGGCCCTTGCGTAGACACTGTCATCGATCGGATTTAGATCGTCGAAATAGACGCCACTGCCTGGCGCTACCCGGGCTCCGCCTATCCAGTGGTCGAGATTCTTCATCGTACTACGATCCTTGATTCAGGTGGACATGCCGCCGTTTCGATCACGATGTCGTGCGCATCGACTTGGGCCAGATGCCCTGCTTGCCGGGTGAGAGAATGCCGTTGGGGTCCATCACGTCCTTGATGCGTTGGTGAAGGTCCCACAGTGCGCCATCGTTGTGCTTATAGGTCTTGGCGATCTGGTCCATGAAGGCGAGGTGGGTGCGGTACTCGCCAAAACCACTCTCTGCCGCTTCGGCGACCAGCACGCCAAAAAGGTCGTAGGCGCTTTTGCGCATAGCCTCGTCGGCCCGGTCGTACATGATCATCAGAATGTGATGCATGTCGCGCCAGCCGACCAGGAATTCACCGATATAGTCGAAGCCATGGTCGTGGCAGCGGCTCTTGATCAGGTTGTACTGGGCAAGTGCTTCCGAACCGTTCGGTGCCAAGAGCGGAGAGAAATTGACGTGTCCACCGCCGCCGATCCAGTTCATGATGCTGAATTCGGTCATGTTCGGTTCACCGCGCATCAGGCGTACGCGATAGTCCCAGGCGGGATCATTCTCACGATCGAGGTACAGCTTCGCTCCGGGAATGCTCATCAGGGCATCCTCGACGATCTTCCAGTTGTTCTCGATAATAGGCGGCGGGCCGTAGAGTGCGCCGTAATAGTTCCACATCCCCAGTTTGTGGTCCGAGGCGATCTGTTTGCGGATCGACTGCGGCAGCGGGCCCTTGCCGTCGAAGTAATGGCGACGTGTGGTCTTGGCCGAGACTTCCCACAGAAGATCGACCGCCACGGCGGCGTTCGGGATGATCTGGTTGACCTTCAGCGGCCGGGTGATCTCGAAGATCGCCTCGAGATCTTCCTCGCGCTCGTAGGTTATCATGAACGGCTTGTAGCCGGGAGGTTCAGGCATCAGCCAGATGCCCATTTTCGTAACAACGCCGAAATTCGACTGGGTAAACATGCCGTCGAACTGCGGACCGGCGGCGTGCTTGGTCACCTGCCAGTGTTTCGACCCCGCGAGTGCGCCCTGGCCGGTCCGTATTACTTCGCCGTCGGCCAGCACCACCTCCATGCCGCACTGCATGGTGAAATGGTCGCCATAAGGGGTGTAGCCTGCGCCATGTTCCAGCGCATTGCCCATCACACCGCCCCATGCTGGCGCTGCGGGATCGATCCAGAGCTTGCTGCCGATCGCGCGCAAATGGCGGTAAAGCTGCATGTACGAAACGCCTGGTTCGACAAGGGCATAACCGTATTTCTCGTTGACTTCGATAATCCGGTTCATCCGACGCAGGTCAAGCATCACATAGCCGGACTTGCGCGGGGCAGGGCCGCCATAAGCGAAGTTGCGCCCGGTGCCGATTGTCCAAATGGGTATCTTATAGGCGTTGGCGATCTTCAGGATCTTCTTAATCTGTTCGACGCCTTCAGGAGCAACAGCCGCTGAAGGCAGAAACTCACCGTCGGCGAGGGGTGAATAAGCGTCCCTGTAGCTCGACAGCGGTTGTTCATCGACGTACACACGGTCCTTGCCGACGACTCCTGCGAACTCGTCGAGCGCATTGGAGAAATCGGAGGCGGCAACTCCTTGGGGAACAATGCTGCTCACGATTGATATCCTTCAAATTCATGAACCCATGACACCAGCATACCAGGGCTGCTGACAACTAACGCGCAGGCCCCGGAAGTGCAGGCGTTTGGGACTTGACGTGATCTGCTACCAATGGCGCTCTGCAACTGGTGAGCAATTGCCACCGGCCAAGCGTGTGTCGTGTTCTCAATCAGGCGTACGCTTCCTTCGGTGCGATGACCCCATCTGCCGCCCGCATAGTGATGCTGCCAGAACTGCCGCGCATGCGCGCCGCGTTCGCCCAGCAGCTGCCCTGCGATCATCGCGACGGGATCAGATGTCATTCCGATAACCGTCCCCGTCGTTGCTTCAAGTTCGTGCAGTAAGCCATTGAGCGATTGGTCGATGCGGATCACTTCACCTGCAAAGCCGCTGTCGATCAGAGCGGAAGCGAACTGGCGGCTTTCAGGCACGCCACTTTCCTCAACCACGGTGACAGTGCGGCTCCGGCCCGGTTCAAACCGCGCAAGTGTACCCAGCCCAACGGCAGCGGTGCCGAGCGCTCCGGCTCCCAAAACATCCCTACGCCTTAGCTCGACTTTGTACGTTTTTTGGTCAGGTCCAGGTCCAGAAGATGCTGTTTTCAGCGATGTGGTCGAGGGCCTGATCGAGTGGCAAGACGCATCCGCCCATATCGTCAATATCTTCCCATTGTCGCCGGTGTGACCAGTAGCCAAGCCTGACGTCGTCGCGCGTGCCGACAGGTTTGAGACGGGCGATCGGTGCCTCCGTTTCCAACAGGTAAAGGTGGTAGGCGCCCTTGTCCTCGTACCAGCCCACGCCGCCGCCGTTGGCCGCGTCGAAAGTTTCGATGCGCATAATGATTTCGTCGTCTTTCATGGAGCATCCATAGCTGCCTTCAGGTCACAGCGTA
>NZ_JEMV01000075.1 GCF_000588875.1 Sphingobium sp. Ant17 | reverse complement strand
AGCCGGTGCCATGCGCGCTCCGGCCATCACGGCACCGCCCACGCCGGTGGCGGCGGCACCTACGGCAACCGCCGCGCCTGCGGCACCAATCGCAGCACCGGCCATCGCGCCTGCGCCAAGCTGCGGTGCACCGGATACCAGCCCGGTGGCAATGCCCGGCCCGAAGATCCCCAACGCCAGCAGCGTGAGCGAGGCCAGCATGATGACCACTGCATGGTCGATGGACGGCTCGGCCGGATGCACCTGGAACTCGGCAAACAGGCCCGAGCCGATGCCGACGATGACGGCCAGCACCAGCACCTTGATGCCCGAGGACACCACGTTGCCCAGCACCTTCTCGGCGAGGAAGCTGGTCTTGTTCCACAGCGCGAACGGCACCAGCACGAAGCCCGCGAGCGTGGTCAGTTTGAACTCGATCAGCGTGATGAAAAGCTGGATCGCCAGCACGAAGAAACACAGGATCACCACCGCCCAGGCCAGGAACATGACCACGATGGGCGTCATGTTCACGAACACTTCGGGGAAGCCCGCCATGTCGCTGATCTGCTCAAGAATGGGGGCCGCCGCGTCGATGCCGGTCTTGGCCAAGCGTCCCGGTTGCAGGAATTCGCCCATGCTCATCGTCGAGCCGCTGGCCGTCAGGCCGAGGCCCGCGAACGAGCGGAAGACAATGCTGGCCAGCCAGTTGAAGTTGTTGATGATGTAGGCGAAGGCACCGACGTAAAGCACCTTGCGCAGCAGTTTGGCGATCACATCATCGCCCTGATCGGTGGCGTGGCTCATCGCCCAGTACAGCCCGGCAATCGTCATGTCGATGACGATCAGCGTGGCGGTGAGGAACGCGACTTCGCCCTGCAGCAGCCCAAAGCCCGAGTCGATGTAGCGCGAGAAGGTAGCGAGAAATCGGTCGATCACGGTCACGTCATTCATGGCACGTCCCCCTCGAAGGGCATGGCGCCCTGGTCACTGATGGGCGAGTCGAAGCTCGGCGGGATCGGCGGCAGATCGGCCAACGTGCGGAACTCGTCAGGCCCGGTTTCACCGGCGACGAAGCGCCGCCGGAAAGCGTCGGCCGCGGGCAGGCAGGCGTCTTCGCCTGCGGCCGTCCTGTCGGCGGCACACTGCACACGCAAAGCCTTGAGCCGCACGGGATCAGCGACCAGGTCTTCGGTCGGCTGCTGGCTGCAAGCGACCAGCAGCACGGGAAGCAGCAAGGAAACGCATCGCATGGCCGTCTCCCGTCAGTTGCCGTAGAAATCCACGCGCTGCGGCGTGTACGGCGTGCCATCACCCAGGAAGCGGCGCGTCACTTCACGGCCACGCTCGACAGCCGCTGCTTGGCGTGCCAGTTCCAGCGCGGCGGCGCGTTCCTGCGTGATCTGGAGTTGCTGCGCCTGGATGGACTGCTTGGCCTGCAAGGCCAGAAGCTGGTTGGTCGCCTGCATGGCTTGCAGCGCGCCGGTGGCGGACTGACTTTGGCTGACCAGATCGGACAGTGCGCTTTCGTCTTTTGCCAGGTTCTGCGACACCTGCGCCTGCATCCGCATCGCGGTATGCAGGCCATTCAAGGTGTTCTTCCAGCGCTCCTGCGCGTCGCGCACCATCTGGTCGCCGCTGACAGTCGCGGCGTACTGCTCCGGGTACAGCCGGGCGAAGGTCGCATCCATGCTCTGCACGTCGTAGGCCAGGCCGCGTGCCTCGGCGATCAGGCGTTCGGTCGTGGCGAGCGTCGAGCGCAGGCGATTGACGATGTTGAAGTCCAGATTCGCCAGATTGCGCGCCTGGTTCATCAGCATCTGTGCTTCGTTCTGGAGTTGGTTGATCTGGTTGTTGATCTGCTCCAACGTGCGCACGGCGGTCAGCGTGTTCTGCACGAAGTTGGACGGGTCGAACACCGTCAGCGCGGATGCGGGCTGAACGATTAGCAGCGACACCGACAGCACGGCGGCAAGCGAGACAGACAGCAGACGGGGCTTGGTCTTCATGGCAAGTTCTCCTGTGGTTGGGAAAGAAAGGAAGTGGCCGCCGGTGCGGACGGCAACAGGTCGGCCGCCCAATCGAGGCCGCGATGACGTAGCCAGGCACCGGCAAAGCCAGGTGTGCCTGCGTCCAGCAGCATGCGATCCATGTCGCGTTGGTCTTGTGGGGTGGATGCCCCGGCGAAGGCCAGCGTGGTTGGCCCCAGGTCGAGGTCGAACAGGCGATTGCCCAGACGCGATTGGTAGTAGTAGTCCCGCTTGGGCTGCGCGGTCGCCACGATCTCGATCTGGCGAGAGTTCAGCCCAAAGCCTTCGTAGATCGTGCGAATCTGCGGCTCGGGGGCCTGCGGATTAGGGAGAAAGATCCGACTGGCGCAGCTTTCAATCACCGCCGGTGCAATGCTCGAATCCTTGATGTCGGCCAGCGACTGCGTGGCGAACATGACGCTGACATTCTTCTTGCGCAGCGTCTTGAGCCACTGGCGAATGCGGGCGGCGAACACAGGGTCATCGAGGAACAGCCAGGCTTCATCGAGGATCAGCAGCGTGGGCGCGCCGTCGAAGCGTTCATCGAAGCGGGCGAACAGGTAGCCCAGCACGGCCAGCACCGCCGCCTTGCTGTGCATCAGTTCTTCCATCTCGAAGCACTGCACGCCGCCGGAACCCAGGCGGTCGGCATCGGCATCCAGCAGCTTGCCGTGGGCACCGCCCAGCACATAGGGCGCAAGCGCCTGGCGCAGTGCGTTCGATTGCAACAGCACCGACAGGCCCGTCAGCGTGCGCTGCCCGACCGGCGCACCGGCGAGGCTGCCGAGTGCCGACCAGATCGCGGCCTTCTCGTCCGGGCCGATGGTCACGCCTTCGTGCAGCAAGCGGCCTTCCACCCATTCGGCGGCCCAGGTGCGGTAGCCCTCCTGGTCGATGCGAGCCAATGGCTGGAAGGCAATCGCCCCGTCATTGCCCAGGTCGTAATGCTCGCCGCCCAGCCCGAGGATGGTGGCGCGCATCGAGCGGCCCATATCGAAGGCGAAGATGCGCGAGCCGGGATAGCGGCGGAACTGCATCGCCAGCGTGGCGAGCAGCACCGACTTGCCCATGCCGGTCGGCCCAGCGACCAGTGTGTGGCCCACGTCGCCGATGTGCGTGACCAAGCGAAAAGGCGTCGCGCCATCGGTGCGTGTGACGATCAGCGGCGGGCCGTCGAGATGGTCATTCTTCTCAGGCCCGGCCCATACCGCCGACACCGGCATCATGTGCGCCAGGTTCAGCGTCGAGATGATGGGCTGGCGCACGTTCGCGTAGGCGTTGCCAGGAATGGACGACAGCCAGGCATCCACCGCATTCAAGGTCTCGGGGATGGTGACGAAGCCCCGGCCCTGGATGACGCGCTCCACCATGCGCAGCTTCTCGTCGGCGGTCGCCGGATCAGCATCGAGCACCGTCACTGTGGCGGTGAGATAGCCGAAAGCCACCTGATCGCTGCCCAATTCCTGCAAGGCGGCATCCGCATCGGCCGCCTTGTTGTTGGCGTCGGTATTGACCAGCGGGCTTTCCTGCTGGAAGATGGTTTCGCGCAACAGCGCGACGACGTTCTTGCGTTTGGCAAACCACTGGCGGCGCAGGCGGCCGAGTTCTTTTTCCGCCTCGGCTTTGTCCAGGCACAGGAAGCGCGTACTCCAGCGGTAGCCAAAGCCCAGGCGGTTGAGGTCGTCCAGTAAGCCCGGCCAGGTGGAAGTCGGGAAACCGCGCACCGACACCACACGCAGGTGCTGGTCGCCCAGCATCGGCGCGAGGCCACCGACCAGGGTGGAGTCGGCCAACAGTGCGTCGATATGGAACGGCACGTCGGGCACACCGACGCGGTAGCGCCGCGTGGACACCGTGGCGTGCAGGTAGCTCAGTGTCTGGCTGTCATCGAGCCAGGCGATTTCCGGCATCACGCCGTCGAGCAGGTCGAACACGCGATCCGTTTCCGCGACGAAGGCTTCCAGCCGCCCCTGCCAATCCACGCCGTCACCCGGTGCGTTCTCGTAGAGCATCTTGGCGGCACGGGCGCGGGATTCTTCTGGTGGCAGATAAGCCAGCGTGAGGTGATAGCCGCTCTCGTAGTGGTGGCCGGATTCCTCGAAAGCCGCGCGGCGTTCTTCCTCCACCAGCCAGGACAACGGCTCAGGAAACTCGGAACGCGGATAGCCTGCCGCTGCGCGGCGCTCGGCTTCGATAAACAAGGCCCATCCAGACCCAAGGCGGCGCAGTGCGTTGTTCAAGCGCGCCGACGTGGCGATCAGTTCGCCTTGTGTGGCGCTGTCCAGATCCGGGCCACGAAAGCGTGCCGTGCGCTGGAACGAACCATCCTTATTGAGTACCACGCCCGGCGCGATCAGCCCGGCCCAGGGCAACCAGTCGGCCAGCAGCGCGGGCCGCTGGCGGTATTCGGCAAGGTTCAGCATGTCGGCTTCTCCCTATGCGTCCAGCAGCGGCTTGTGCTTGATGTGCCGGGCGAAGACCTGCATGAACTGCGGATCGACGCGCGCACCCCAGACCGCCAGCGAATGGCCGGCGATCCACAGCACCAAGCCGGGAATCCACAGTTGCAGGCCCAGCCCGACGGCGGCGGCCAGCGTGCCGTTGGCAATCGCCACGGTGCGCGGCGCACCGCCCAGCAGGATCGGCTCGGTCAGCGAGCGATGCAGCGGCACTTCAAAGCCTGGAAGATCAGTAGCCGTGCTCATACGACGGCCCCGCCGGAGAAGCTGAAAAAACGACAGGAAGAAGCTCGAAGCCGCGAAGGCGATGGATAGCCGAAGACGATCTGGATCAGCTTGCGGAAGCCGCCACTGGTATCGCCGAAGGCCAACGCCAGGCCGGTGGCGATGATGATGATCACCGCGACGATGCGGGCCACCGGCCCCTGGATGGATTCGAGAATGGATTGCAGCGGGCCTTCCCACGGCATCGAGGAACCGGCGGCCTGCGCAGTACCCGCCAGCAACAGCATCAACACCGCGAGCAGCAGCCCTTGCCCTGCGGGTCGAGCCAGGCGGTGCAGCCGCGCCAGCATGGGCAGCCAGGAATGCGGATTTACAGAAAGACGGAAAGCATCAACGTGCGTCATGGCAGTTCTCCAGGTTGGTCAAGGATCGAGGACGGCGCAGCGATAGCGGCTGCAAGAGGAACCGGCGGCAGTTCTGGAAACGGTGCTTCCAGCGCATCCGCCAGGCGGTAGCCCGCGCCGTCGAAGCCGATGACGCGGGAAATGGTTTCGACGTGGCGCTTGCGGCCACGGCCTGCGATGTGGATCACGACATTGACCGCCTCGGCGATCAGGGCGCGGGGCGGATTCACCGCCACTTCGAGGATCAGTTGCTCCAGGCGCAGCAGCGCGCCCAACGCGGAGCCGGCATGGATGGTGGCAATGCCACCGGGATGGCCGGTGCCCCAGACCTTCACCAGATCCAGCGCTTCGCCGCCGCGCACTTCGCCGACGATCACGCGATCCGGGCGCAGCCGCATCGTGGCGCGCACCAGCTCCTGCATCGACACAACGCCTGCACGGGTGCGCAGCGGCACATGGTCACGGGCCGCGCATTGCAGCTCGATGGTGTCTTCGAGCACCAGCACGCGGTCGCCGGTGGCGGCGATCTCGGCCAGCAAGGCATTGGCCAGTGTGGTCTTGCCAGTGCTGGTGCCTCCGGCGATCAGGATGTTCTGCCGTTCGCGCACGGCATGACGCAGGAACTCGGCCTGCCCAGCGGTCAGGATGCCATCGGCCACATACCGATCCAGACCGATGATGCTCACGGCACGCTTGCGCAGCGCAAAGGCCGGGCCAGGTGCAGCGGGCGGCAAGATGCCCTCGAATCGTTCGCCCGTCTCCGGCAGTTCGGCAGTCAAGAGTGGCTGGCCGCGATGCACCTCCGCACCGACATGGGCGGCGACCAGGCGGATGATGCGTTCGCCATCGGCCTCGGGTAGTTCGACGCCCAGCGGCGCACGGCCAGACGACAGCCGATCCACCCATAATGTCCGATCGGGGTTGAGCATCACTTCCACCACGTCCGGGTCTTCCAGCGCAGCAGCGATCACCGGCCCCATCGCCGTGCGCAGCATCTGGATGCGGCGATCCTGGGACGCCGCAGCGGATGAGCGTGGATCGGGCGGGATCTGTGGAACGGCACTCATGACGCACGCTCCGCTGTGCGTTCATGGGCGGCAGCCATCGCCGCCGCCTCATCCATGCGCATGGGGTCGGGGTGCAGTTCTTCCACCACGTCGCGCACCAGGCTGCGGCCACGCAGGAGGTGGCGGCCCAATTGTTCGACAAACTGCTCGAAACGCGCCTTGCCCTGAGCGCGAGCCGCGTCCTGATGGGCCTCCGGCATCGGCGTGCTGACGGTCAGGTAGTAGCGGATGAACAGCGCCAGCGTTTCGATCTGGATGTTCTGGTCACGCTCCAGACGCTCGGCCTGCCGCGACAGGCGATCCAGCCGCTTGGCGATGGCGGCTTCGCGCTGGTCGCCGGCATCGGGCGACAGCCAGGATGCCAAGGCAGCGGCAACGATGCTGGACTTGGACACGCCTTTCTTGGCGGCCAGTTCGTCCAGACGCTTGGCGTGTTCGTGCTGGATGAACAGGTTCAATCGGTATTGGCTCATAGGTCGATTCCGTCGTTGGGGTCGAGAGATGCCAGCCGCGCCGTGCGTTGCAGAGCGGGATCGAGCTGGCCGGGAAGCACCGGAGGCAGGTCGTCGTCATCGAGCAGCGACAGGTCACTGGCCGGGGCATCCATCTCGGGGGCGTAGGCGATGGCTTCGGACAGTTCGGGCTGGCGGCGTGGGCCGCCGTCGTCGGTCGAACCCAAGGCCTCCAGGTCATCGGCGGATGCCGTGGCCGGTGCCGCAGGAACCGCAGGTATTGCCAAACCGCTCCAGTCGTCAGGCCGTGCAGGCGGCACATCGGCATAGCGACCTGCCGTCACCGCAGGCGGCGGCAATACCCGTTGCTTGAAATTGGCGTCGGCGAAGTAGCGCAGCTTCTTCGCCTTGATCGGCGGCAGGCTGGACACCATCACCACCGCTTCGTCGGGCGGAAGCTGCATCACTTCGCCCGGCGTCAGCAGCGGCCGGGCCGTCTCCTGTCGCGACACCATCAGATGCCCCAGCCACGGTGCAAGCCGGTGGCCGGCGTAGTTGCGCTGGGCGCGCAACTCAGTGGCCGTGCCGAGGGTTTCGGAAATCCTTTTCGCCGTCCTTTCGTCGTTGGTGGCGAAAGTCACCCGGACATGGCAGTTGTCCAGAATCGAATGGTTCTGACCGTAGGCTTTGTCGATCTGGTTTAGTGACTGCGCGATCAGAAAGCTGCGGATGCCATAGCCCGCCATGAAGGCAAGCGCCGTCTCGAAGAAGTCCAGCCGCCCCAGCGCCGGGAATTCGTCGAGCATCAGCAGCAGCTTGTGGCGGCGCTGGATGCCGTCACTGCCATCCAGCGATTCGGTGAGCCGCCGGCCGATCTGGTTGAGAATCAAACGGATCAGCGGCTTGGTGCGCGAAATGTCCGACGGCGGCACCACCAGATACAGCGAGACGGGATGCTCTGCCGCGATCAGGTCAGCGATGCGCCAGTCGCAGCGCGAGGTGACTTCGGCCACCGTGGGGTCGCGGTACAGCCCCAGGAACGACATCGCGGTGGACAGCACGCCCGAGCGCTCGTTGTCCGACTTGTTGAGCACTTCGCGGGCAGCAGATGCAACGACGGGATGCTGGGCATCACCCAGGTGCTTGGTCGTCATCATCCGATGCAAGGTCAGCTCGAACGGGCTGGCCGGGTCGCTGAGGAAGTTGGCGACGCCCCGTAGCGTCTTGTCTTCGCCCGCGTAGAGCACATGCAGGATCGCGCCGACCAGCAGCGCGTGACTGGTCTTCTCCCAGTGGTTTCGCTTCTCCAGCGCACCTTCGGGATCGACCAGGATGTCGGCGATGTTCTGCACGTCACGCACTTCATGCGCGCCGCGTCGAACCTCCAGCAGCGGGTTGTAGGCCGCCGACTGCGCATCGGTCGGGTTGAACAGCAGGCAGTGCGAGAAGCGCGAGCGCCAGCCGGCTGTGATCTGCCAGTTCTCGCCCTTGATGTCGTGGATGACGGCGGACGCGGGCCAACTCAACAATGTCGGCACCACCAGGCCCACACCCTTGCCTGAGCGCGTCGGCGCAAAGGTCAGGACGTGTTCCGGCCCTTCATGCCGCAGATACTGGTCATCATGCTGGCCGAGAAAGACGCCCGCTGGCTTTGTCAGTCCGGCTTTGCGAATGTCGGCGGCATCGGCCCAGCGGGCCGAGCCATAGGTCGTCACCTTGCGCGCCTGGCGCGAGCGCCACACCGACATGGCGATGGCGACCACCACGGCCAGTAGGCTGCTGCCCACCGCGATCATGCCGCCAGTATCGAAAATCTGCGGCGCGTAAGCGTCGAAGAAGAACCACCACTCGAACAGCTTCCAAGGGTAATAGACCGGTGTGCCGTACAAGTCGAACCAGGGCGAGCCAAGGCGTAGCTGGTAGCCCAAGGCGGCGGCTGTCCATTGCGTGGCACCCCACACACCGGCGATCACGATGCCGAACACGGCGGCGATCTGCCCGAACAACACACCTTGAGCCTGCATACCCTGACCTCCGATTTCTCCTGCGCTAATTCCCCGTGGAAAACGCGGCACAAAGGCGTGCCGCAGGCGTCAGGATCGGTGCCGGTTCAGTGCCGGTCAAAGACCGTTATCGGCAGCAAGGTGATGTAAAAAGCATGGTTTCATGCAGGGACGAAATCAGTAAAAACGCCGCAGGCTTGAGCGCGCTGCGGCGTGTCGAGAAAGAAAATCAGGATATGCGGCAAACCGCCAACGGTCAGAGCTTCGGCGGCGTTTCCGATGGCGTGTAAGGCACCTTGCCGTCTCCGAAGAAGCGCTTGTTCGTTGCTTCGGCCACGCGGTTGCACAGCACATCGCCCATCGTCGGACGCTCGGTCTTGCATTGGCGGCGCAGCTCCCTCAGGCGCGCAGGATCTGCGGCCAGCTCTTCCACGGTCGGTACATTGGCTGCCTGTTTCGGTGTTTCGGACTGGCCGCAAGCGGACAGCGCGGCGACCAACAGGAATGGGGCGATCTGCTTCATGGTCATGGCTCGACTTCCTCTTGGGGATCGGGTTCAAGGGGGGGCGTGGCTCTGATGCCGTCCGGCGATTCGATGGCCTGCACACGCTCGATAAAGCGTGACAGCACGTCCGAGGATCCACCTTCCCGGTGCAGCACATAAGTGGTCAGCATGGGTGAGCGACCCGCCAGCGGCCGAGCCACAATCCCAGGCTCACGGCTGCCTGCGATATGCGGCGCTCCGGCTAGGCCCAGCGCAAAGCCCGCCGACACTAGCGCCATCATCAAATCGCACGAAGCCACACGTTCGGCAATCAGCGGCTCCATATCTATCCGGCGCAGTACACGCTCGACTTGGCGAGCATGGCCTTCGCATACGTGCGGATCGCACAGCACCAGCGGATAGCGCAGCACTTCTTCCAGCGGGATGCGCCTGTGCTTCAAAAGCGGATGGCGTGCAGGAACCGCCACCATCAGTGCATCGCTCCAAACGGCTTCGGCAGTGATGCCTTCTCCAACTTCATCGGACTGGGCAAAGCCCACGTCGTACAGGTCGTCATGCAGTCCCTTGATCTGCTGCGACAAGGGTACCTCGAACAGGCGAATCTCGACTTCGGGTTCTTCCTGCCGACACAGCGCCAACAAGGACGGCAGGCGCGAGGGCGTGATGCCGTCGGACAGTGCGATACGCAACTGACCGTGGAAGCCGTTGGTGGCTGCATTCACGCTATCGCGCGCCTGCTGCAAGGCGGTGAAGATGCGCGGCACATGCTCCAGAAACAGCTTGCCCGCCCGTGTCAGCCGCGTGCTGCGGCTGGTACGAATGAACAACTGTTCGCCCAGGCACTCCTCCAGTTCCTTGATAGTGCGCGACAGCGGTGACTGCTCGATGTGCAGCCTCTCCGCCGCGCGGGCGAAATGTAGTTCTTCGGCGACAGCGAGAAAGCAGCGTAAGTGTCGAATCTCCATTTCGCCTCCTGTTGTCAGTACAAAGGCCGTTTGAGAGTCGCAGCGTTGTAGCCGCTCATCTCACCGAGTTCATCCAGTTCAGGCCTGTCGCCGCTTTTGTGGCGCTGCGCGACTGCCTCGCCCTGCGGTCCGGGCAAGGCGTGTGACCAGCCGCCGGCCAGCGTCTTGTAGACCGCCACCAACGCCGTCGCCCTGCGGGTGGCGCTTTGTGCCAGCAAGTCTTCGGACTCCAAGCGTGAACGTTCGGCCTCCAGCACATCCAAAACATGGATGGCGCCGCCCTCAAATTGCAGGCGAGCCGTCTTGGCTGCCCGACGGCTGGCCTCGGTCGCCTGTACCAGCATGGCGTTCTCGGTCTGCGCGCGCGATAGGCGTACCAGCGCGTTCTCGGTTTCTTCCATGGCGCGCAGCACCGTGCGCTCGTATACCGCCAAGTTTTCGGCAGTGGCTGAATTGGCCGCCGCGATGCGCGACCGCACCCGGCCCACGTCTAGGAAGGAACCACCCACACCGAGCGAGATCATTCGCGTTTCACTATCACGCTCGAACAACGAACCAAAGCCCAACGCCTGCGTGCCGATCAGCCCTCCCAACGTAAAGCGAGGGAACAGGTCTGCCATGGCTACGCCGATACGCGCAGTGGCCGCAGCCAGCCTACGTTCTGCCGCAGCCACATCGGGACGGCGACGCAGTAGATCGCCCGGTGCACCGGCGTTGATCTGGGCGGGCAGCTCAGGCAAGGCTGCGGGGTGATCCAGCACTTCGGCCATCGCCGCAGGCGTGCGGCCAGTGAGCACGGCAATGCGGTGGGCGGCCACAGCAGCCTCAGCTTCAAGCGGCGGAATGCGCGAGCGTGTCAGCGCCAATTGCGTGCGGGCGCGGTCGGCATCGAACGACGTGCCCCGGCCGTTCTCGAACAAGACCTCGATCAGCCGCAGCGTATCGGCTTGGTTGATTTCGTTGTCCCGCGCGACCTGTAATTGCACTTGCAAGCCGCGCAAGCGGAAATAGGCGTCGGTCAACTCGGCCACCATAGCCACTTGTACGCCCGCCAGGTCGGCTGCGCTGGCCTCGGTCTCGGCGCGCTGCGATTCCACGCTGCGCCGCACTCGGCCAAAGAAGTCCAATTCCCAGATCACGGATAGGCCAGCCGAATGCAGATCGTTATCCCGGTCGGAGCGGGACGCATCCGGTGCTTGTGCAGCACTGGCGCGCTGGGTACTGATTTCACCGGACGCGCCCAGCGTCGGATAGTAGTCTTGGCGACGTTCGCGCGACAGTGCGCTGGCTTGCTCGTAGCGCGACAGTGCTATGCGGATGTCGTGATTGGCGTGAAGAGCATTCTCCACCAAAGAGTGCAGCACCGGGTCATCCAGTTCCCGCCAGAATTGCGCATCGGCCTCCGGTACAAGCTGGGACACGGCAACGGGGTCTTGGCGGGCATACGTCACTGCCTGGGGCGCGGCAGGTGCCTTGTAATTCGGCCCTACTGCGCAAGCTGCCAGCGTCAACGCCACCAAAGGGAGCAGCACCAGATGTGGCATCCGACGTAGGCATGGTCGGATGCGGGATGGCGTTTGAAGCATGACGGAATCAGTCCTTGTGGAGTCAGACATGGGTGGCCTCCATGGCGACATTTGCCTGGCGACGTGGCTTGCGCGTCGCGAGCCTGCGTAACGCGACGTAGAAAACAGGAGTCAGGAATAAACCGAACAAGGTCACGCCGAGCATGCCGGCGAACACAGTCACTCCCATAACCTGGCGAATCTCCGCGCCTGCGCCGGAACCGACCATCAGCGGCACCACGCCAGCGATGAAGGCGATGGAAGTCATGATGATCGGGCGCAGACGAAGGCGTGATGCCTCCAGCGCGGCATCGAGGATGCTGTGCCCCTTGCGCTCAAGTTCACGGGCGAACTCCACGATCAGAATGGCATTCTTGGAGGCCAGACCAATCAGCACTATCAAGCCAATCTGCACGAAAATGTTGCTGTCACCACCCGCGAGCCACACGCCCGTCATGGCCGACAACAGGCTCATGGGCACGATCAGGATGACGGCCAGCGGCAACGTCCAGCTTTCGTACAGTGCCGCCAGCACCAGGAAGACCAACAGTACCGCCAGCGGGAACACCACCAGCGCGGTATTGCTTTGCGTGACCTGCTGGTAGCTGAGGTCGGTCCACTCCAGTTGCATGCCTGGCGGCAGCACCTTGTCTGCAATGGATTGCACTTGCTGCAATGCCTGCGATGACGACACCAGACGCGGATCTGACTCACCAATCAGGTCGGCAGATGGATAGCCGTTGAAGCGGATGACGGGATCGGGGCCGAATGTCTTGCGCACGTCCACCATGCTGCCGATGGGCACCATGTCGCCATTGGCGTTGCGGGTGCGCAGTTTGACCACGTCCTCGACAGAACTGCGGAACGGTGCGTCCGCCTGAGCCATCACCCGGAAGGTGCGGCCAAAGCGCGTGAAGTCGTTGACATACGCCGAACCCAGGTACACTTGCAGCGTATCGAAAAGATCGGTCACGGCCACGCCCTGTGCCTTCGCCTTGGTGCGGTCCACTACGGCGTCAAGCTGCGGCACATTGGCCTGATAGGAACTGATCGGATATTGGAATCCCGGTTCTTGCGAGATGGCCGTCGCCAGCTCGGTGGTCGCCGTCTGCAATGCGGCATAGCCCTCACGGTTGCGATCCTGCACGTAAAGAGAGAACCCGGAACCCGCGCCCAGCCCCATGACAGGGGGCGGCATGATGGCAAAGGCCAGACCGTCCTGCTCCTGAGCGAAGCGCTCGTTCAACTGTTCCGCAATCTCGGTTGCAGTGTGCTTGCGCTCATTGATGGGCTTGAGTACGAAATACACTAGGCCGCTATTGGACGTGTTGGTCAACTGCAAGCCGTTCATGCCCGGGAACTGCACGGCGTTGTAGACGCCATCGGTCTTGAGCGCGATGTCGCTCACACGGCGGACCAGCGCTTCCGTGCGCTCCAGGGATGCACCCTCGGGTAGCTGGATGACACCGACGAGATACAGCTTGTCCTGCATGGGGATGAATCCGCCAGGGACGGCCTTGAACACAGCTCCCGTCGCCACCAGTAGCGCGATGTAGACGAGAAACACCGCACCACGCCGCCCGAGGATGCGCGACACGCTGTTTCCATAGCCATCCGCGCTGCGCAGGAAGAAACGGTTGAACGGCCGGAATATCCAGCCCAGACTGCGATCCAGCACCCGCGTGGGCAGGTCTGGCGCGGCACCATGCGGGCGAAGCAGGCGCGCGGCCAGCGCAGGCGACAGCGTCAGCGAGTTGATGGCCGAAATTACCGTGGAGATCGCAATGGTGACGGCGAACTGTTTGTAGAACTGCCCTGTCACGCCGGACAGGAATGCCATAGGCACGAATACCGAGCACAGCACCAGCGAGATGGCGACGATGGGGCCACTGACTTCGCGCATGGCCTGATGGGCCGCAGCCAGCGGCGCCAGCCCTTCGGCGATGTTGCGCTCGACGTTTTCCACCACCACGATCGCATCGTCCACCACGATCCCGATGGCAAGCACGAGTCCAAAAAGCGTGAGCGTATTGATGGAAAAGCCCAGCATCAGCAGCACGGCGAAGGTGCCTACCACCGACACCGGCACGGCTAGCAGTGGGATGATGGAGGCACGCCAAGTCTGAAGGAACAAGATCACCACCAGCACCACCAGTCCGATGGCTTCCAGCAGAGTGTTGACGACCGCCTTGATCGACTGACGCACGAAGACAGTTGAGTCATACTCCACCGACCATTCCACTCCCTCGGGAAAGCGCTTGGCCAACTCGTCCATCTTCGCGCGGACTTGATCCGAGATTTCGATGGCATTGGCGCCCGGGGCTTCAAAGACAGAGATCGCGACAGCAGGCTTGTTGTTGAGCAACGACATCAGCGAGTAGCTGGATGCGTCCATTTCCACGCGCGCCACATCTCGCAGCCGGGTGACCTGACCCTGCGATCCGGTCTTGACGATGACGTCGCCGAACTCTTCTTCCGTCACCAGCCGGCCCTGCGCATTGATGGACAGGAGGAAGTCGCTTCCCGAGGGGTTGGGCGGCGCACCTAGTTGACCGGCCGAGACCTGGACGTTCTGTTCGCGCACGGCTTCGACCACATCGCCGGCGGTCATACCCAGCGCCGCAATTTTGTCGGGGTCCAGCCATAAGCGCATGGCGTAGTCGCCAGAGCCGTTGATCGTGGCATCGCCCACCCCCTGGATGCGTGCCAACTCGTCGCGTACATGGAGCACGGCATAGTTGCGCAGGTACAGCGCGTCATAGCGATCGCCCGGCGAGCGCAACTGCACGACCAGCGTTTCGTTGTGGGACTGTTTGACGGTCACCACACCTTGCTGGCGCACCGCTTCGGGAAGACGCGGCTCTGCCTGGGCGACACGGTTCTGTACCTTGACCTGGGCGTCGTCGGGATCGGTGCCAGGACGGAAGGTGACGGTCAGCACCAACACGCCATCACTACCGGCCACGGACTTCATGTAGAGCATGTTTTCCACGCCGGTGATGGATGCCTCCAGTGGTGCGGCTACCGTGTCGGCGATTTCGCGCGGATTTGCGCCAGGATACGTGGCGCGAACCTGTACGCTGGGTGGCACGACTTCCGGGTACTCGCTGACGGGCAAGAGCGGGATCGCGATCAACCCAACCACGAAAATGATGATGGACAGCACGGCCGCAAAAATCGGCCTGTCCACGAAAAAGCGGGCAAAGTTCATGATGGCTGGCTCTCCGCGCTCATTCGCTCGCCTGGGCGATTTGTCGGCCTGCAGGCGCCATTTCGATGTCCTGGGCCGTCACTGGCATGCCGACAGAAACCTTCTGGATGCCGTTGACGATCACGCGGTCGCCGGGATTTAGACCTTCCTCGACGATGCGCAGGCCTTCGGCCTTGCGTCCCAGCGTGATGTCGCGGCGCTGGGCGGTGTTGTTCTCATCGATCACATACACGTACTTGCGGCTCTGGTCGGTCAGGATGGCCTTGTCGTCGATCAGCATGGCCTCGAAACTGCCGCTACCCGGCAGGCGCACTCGGGCATAGAGGCCCGGCGTAAGCAGGCCGTCGGGATTGACCAGGGTGGCGCGTGCGCGGATGGTGCCGGTGGCCGCATCGACACGGTTGTCCACGAAGTCCACGTTTCCGGCGTGTGGATAGCCGTTCTCGCCGACCAGGCCCACCTGCACCGGGATACTTTCGCTGCGCTGGTCGGGGCGCTCTCCGTTGCGAGCCATGTGGGCGTAGCGCAGATAGGTACGCTCGTCGCTATCAAAATGCACGTGCACCGGGTTCAGCGAGACTACGGTGGTCAGGATGCTGGCCTGGCCGTCAGCACTCACCAAGTTGCCTGCCGTGACCAGTGCACGTCCGGCGCGGCCTGTGATGGGCGAACGTACCTGGGTGAACGACAGATCCAACTTGGCGGTCTCGACTGCGGCTTGGGCGAACTGCACGTTGGCTTGGGCCTGATCGGCGGCGGCGTGGCGCTGCTCCAACTCCTCGGTGGAGGCTGCTTGCAACGAAGCCAGCTTTTGAGCACGGGCCGCTTCGCTACGTGCCAGTGCGGCCTGCGTGCGGGCGCGGGCCAAGTCTGCTTCCGCGCGAGCCAGAGCAGCACGGTAACTGCGAGCGTCAATCTCGAACAGCACGTCGCCACGTTTGACGATCTGGCCCTCTTCGTAATTGACCCTGTCGATGTAGCCACTCACACGTGGCCGCAGCGCAACGCTTTCCACCGCCTCGACGCGGCCATTGAACTCATCCCATAGGACGATCTTGCGCACCGACACAGGTGCCACGCTGACCGTGGGTGGAGGGGCGGCGACCGCGTCGGCGGCGTCGCTATTGCAGCCAGCTAGGGACAGCGCCAGCAAGCTCGCCGCAGCTAACGGCAAGGCGCGGCGCCAGGAAGGCAGGACCGCAAGGTAAGGCAATGTGCTCATTGTTTTCAGTCTCGAAGGGATGGCGAAACCCGGTTGATAAAATTTGACATACGTGACGTATGCCATTTATCATCCACTCATACGCAACGTATGTCAATCATTTACATACACTTCGTATGTGAAAAATCGGAGGACGACCTAATGGCACAAAAGCGTGCAGAGATGATTGAGGAAACGCGGGCCAAGCTCATCAGTGCCGCCCGCGCTGCGTTCGCAACCGTGGGGTATGCGGACAGTTCAATGGATGAGCTGACGGCCCAAGCCGGACTGACGCGCGGAGCGCTCTATCACCACTTCGGTGGAAAGAAAGGGCTGCTGGAGGCGGTCATCGCCCAGATTGATGCAGAGATATCGGGCCGACTGGCCGTCATCGTCGAGGAGGCGGAGTCCACCTGGGACGGCTTCGTTCAGGAGTGCATTGGCTACATCAAGATGGCCGTCGAGCCCGAAGTCCAGCGGATCGTCCTGCTGGACGGGCCAGCGGTTCTGGGCGATCCCTCCCAGTGGCCCAGCCAGAACGTGTGCATCGTGAACATGCGCCGCAGCCTCCAGAAGTTGATCGAGGAGGCAGTCATACGCCCCGTCGATCCCCTGGCGACGGCCCGCCTGATAAGCGGGGCGCTGCTGGGCGCATCGCTGTGGATCGCCAGCGCAGACGACCCACGCGCCGCTTCCGAAAAAGCCGTGCAGGGATTTCTTGTACTGGTGGCGGGCTTGCGGCGGGACACCTCTCCCGCGCAGCCGTAACAACCCAAAGGTGCCGACCGGCAGGCCGGACTCTTTGACCCTGACCATTCACCTATTTGGATTTTGACCATGAACCCTTTCAAAAATCATCGTGGATACTCGACCATGTATCAGGAAGGAAGCCTGACGCTGGGTCTTTTCTTCGCCATCGAGTCCTACCCTGGCGCCATTCCTGAGATGGACGTGGCACAGCAGATTCGCACGGCACAATTGGCTGAAGCTCATAACTTTGCAGCCCTTTACTTCAGGGATGTATTTCTCAATGTCCCGTCTTTTGGCGACGTGGGTCACATCCATGACCTGTGGTCATTCATGGGCTACGTCACGGCACAGACGTCGCGCATCGCGCTCGCAACTGGCAGCGTCATCACCACTCTGCGTCATCCCTTGCTTGTGGCCAAAGCAGCAGCCTCGATCGACCGCTTGTCAAATCAGCGCCTGGTGCTAGGTATCGCCACGGGTGATCGGCCAACAGAGTTCCCGGCCTTCGGTCAGACAATGGATGCGCGAGCCACGTTGTTCCAAGAAGCATTGACTGTGTTGCGTCAAGCCTGGCGTGAGGACTTCCCGGAAATCTCCACGCCCCGAGTGAACTTGTCGGGTGCAGATACGCTGCCGAAACCGGCGTTGAGAGACATTCCCGTGATGGTGACTGGTCATTCACGCCAGTCGGTCGAATGGATTGCCGAGCATGGGGATGGCTGGCTTTACTATCCCCAAAATATCGCGCAGCAAGCCATGACAATCAAGAATTGGCGGTCGCTGACACCAAGATTCAAACCCTTCACGCAATCCTTCTATATTGACCTGTCGGAGAATCCCGATGAACCCCCATCGCCCATCTTCCTCGGGTTTCGGGCTGGTCACCGATTCTTTACTGACTACTTCAGCCGCTTGCGCGATATTGGGGTTAATCATATTGGCCTCAACCTGAAATACGCGACACGTCCGGCGCATGAGATTGTTCAGGAACTTGGCGAGCATGTCGTACCGCACTTTCCGGCGCACGCTACTGCCCATTTGGAGGAGGCGCAGGATGCTGCACGGTCATAAAATTTTTGCCTGGGATCTCGCTTTTACTTCTTCGGCTGGTACCTATGCCTTCGATGTCCAATGCGAAATGCTGGCTGACATCGGTTATGACGGCCTGACCTATGCCGTCTGGTCAGGGAGCCGATGGGAAACCGCAAAGCGTCTATCCACCGTGAAAGATCGTTTCGGTTTGGAGGTCTTTAGCGTGTATGTGGTGATCGACCTGGATCAGGGCCCACAGCATCCCATCAACGCAGGACTCTTGCGGATGCTTGAGGAGATGGAAGGCGTGAAGGCTGTCAATCTTGGAATCAGGACGGCAGGCCACGGTTCAAATCATCGAAAGGCACCGGACGACAAGGTATTGCAGGACTTCCTTGGTCGGGCACTTGAGATTTGCGCACGGCGCGGAATTGACATCCTGCTGTATTTTCATCTGGGCTTCTGGATGGATCATTACTCCATTGCGGCACAGATCTGCTCGGTCGTGAACCATCCGAATCTCGGCATCGTGTTTCCAAGCTATCACTGGTATGGCTACGAAACCAATGCAGGCAGCCCGACGGAGGGCTATCAGGCAGTAGACCCGACGCCAGCGTTAATGGCGTCAACACCCTTCATGCGGGAATTGACTCTCAGCGGCGCAACCCGCAGCCCACTTGGCTGGAGTCGTATTGCCACTTTCGAGGCGCTCGATGCAGGAGAACTCGACAACTTCGCACTTCTTGGACTTGCCAAGTCGTTCGGTTATACCGGCCCCGTCGGCTATGACGGCACATTGGTCGGGGGGAATCCATACAGCACGCTCAAACGCTCCTATGACGCGATGGACGAGATGTTGGGTTTGCTGACAAAGCACCCTGGTTGGGCCAAGCGTGAAACGCACCCGTAACCTATGATTGAGCACACCTACATGTCCCAACACCCTTTGATTGCTGCCCAATTGAGGCAGGCGATGCGCGGCGTGGCCTCCACGGTGACGCTAATCACGTCGATCGCTCCCGATGGCCACGGACACGTAATGATCGCCAGTTCATTCACATCAGTCTCACTGGAGCCGCCCACGGTTCTAGTGTGCATTGGTCAGCAAACCCGTATCCATGGGCCGCTGCTGGCTGCTCGACGATTCTGCATCAATGTACTCCGCGCAGAACAGG
>NZ_JEMV01000074.1 GCF_000588875.1 Sphingobium sp. Ant17 | reverse complement strand
GGTCGCGCAGGCGGCGCTAGGCGGCACCGTCTATGCGCCGGTCGGCCTCGCCACCCATTATCATACGCTCGCCGTCCGCCCCGACTGGTCGTCCCGCCTGCATGCCGTGGCGGTCATCGGCGCGCATATCTTCTACCGCAATCCCGGCTTCAACGGCACGCCTGCCGCGTTCCGCGCGGTCTATCTTGGCCGGGAAACCCAGTCCGGCCCCGCGCGCCGCGTCTGGCCTACCCGTCCGGTCGCCCCGGTCGAATTGCTGGCCCCGGCCTACACGGCTCCCGTAGCGGCGAAGGCCGCACCAGCTATTGGCTGGACGCCACCTGCGTCAAAGGGCGATGACAGCCTGCCGGAATCGACGATCCGCCCGGAATATCGCAATAGCGGCCGCCCACTGATCTGACTTTCTGCCAAGGCAGCGATGTTTTTTTGCCCTAGCTTTCGGTTCACCATCAAAGTCATTGAAAAAACGCACGATAAAAAGCAGGAATTTTCGACCGGTGGCGGGAACCAGATTTCGGCTTTGAGGGTTCTATATTCCGGACAGCAAATCTTTTGCCCCCCGCTCTTGCTGTCCATAAATATGAGCCCGGAATGCCTCCCCCCCCGACGCATTCCGGGCTCAACCTTTTCCGGGGTGTTTTTCATCTGAAATTGCTAAATTTTTCGCGGCCGGAACGCTTTGGCTGTCGGCGGGTTTTGATCTGCGTCACCGGCATGGCGTACGCCATCCGGTTGCAGAGTTTCTCAAGGAGACGGTCTATGACGAAGAAGATTTTCGCAGCCCTGCTGCTCACCGGTTCGCTGATGGTCGCCGCCTGCAACACGGTCGAAGGCGCGGGCAAGGATGTCCAGAGCGCAGGCGAAGCCGTCGAACGTTCGGCCAACTGACCGTTACGATCTGCTGAATTGCCTCCCAGGCATTAATGAGGTCTGCCCCCAGGGGCAGGCCTCTTTTTTTATGTCAGGCGGCGACTTCTTCGCTGTCTTCGACCTTGGCCTTGCGCCGGTCGGTAAACCAGATGGCGATGATGGTCACTTCATAGAGCAGCAGCAGCGGGATCGCGAGCATCAGCTGCGACACGACATCGGGCGGCGTCAGCACGGCCGCGACGATGAAGGCCGCCACGATCATGTAGCGGCGCAGGCCGATGAGCTGCGCCCGGCTCACAAACCCGGCGCGATTGAGCAGCATCAACAGCACCGGCATCAGGAAACTGATCCCGAACGCCAGGATGAACTGCATCACCAGCCCCAGATAGGCGTCCGCGCTCGGCAGCGCTTCGACCTGCAAGCCGCTGCTATTCCCCTGAAACTCCAGGAAGAAATGAAACGCTGTCGGCATCACGACAAAATAGGCGAGGCTCGCACCCATCCCGAACAGAAAGGGCGTCGCGAGGATGAAGGGCAACAGCGCCTTCTTTTCCTTGGCATAGAGACCCGGCGCGACAAAGGCCCAGAGCTGGTTGGCGATGATCGGGAAGGACAGGCAGAAAGCCCCGAAAAAGGCGATCTTCACCTGTACGAAAAAGGCTTCGTACAGCTTGGTATAAACGAGCTTGCCGCCGCCATCGCCGAACGCTTCCTTGAGCGGATGGACGAGGATCGCGAACAGTTGCTCCGAGAAATAGAAGCATAGTGCCCCGGTCAGAGCAACGCATAGACGCATTTGAGCAGCCGACCGCGCAGTTCGATCAAATGGTCGAGCAAGGGGGCCTTGCTCTCGTCAATATCGCCGATCATGCCGCCGCGTCTCCCTTGGGCACGACGGCGGCTTCGGCGACATAGGGCGGGCCATCGGGGGCAGCGGCGGGCGCAGCGTCAACAGGCGCAGATTGAGCGACAAAGGGCGGAACCTCCACTGGCGCAGGCACGGCCGACTGCGCGACATAGGGCGGATGCTCATCAGCGGCCACGGGCGCGTCCAGCGCTTCCATCGCGGGCGCGGCGCTTTCGGGCGGATGCTCGGCCATGATCCGCTTATTCTGGTCGGCCCATTTCTTTTCCAGTTCTTCCAGTTCGACTTCGCGCACCATCGCGTCGAGCCCGGTGCGGAAATGCCGGGCCATGCCCTGCGCCTTGCCGATCAACTGCCCCACCTTGTAGAGCGCGCGCGGCAAGTCCTTTGGCCCGATCACGATCACCGCAATGATCACGATCACCAGAAACTCGGTGGAATCGATGCCGAACATGGGACTGGTCTACCGGATTGTGCGAATCAGACCTTGGTCTTGTCTTCCGTGGTCACGCTCGCATCCTGTTCGGACACGCGATGCCCCTCGATACGGCTGGCAGGCTTGGTCGGCGTGGCGTCATCATCGTCAGCCATGCCCTTCTTGAAGCTTTTGATACCCTTGGCGACGTCACCCATCAGGCCGGAAATCCGACCGCCACCGAACAGCAGCATGACGACCAGGAGTACAATGACCCAGTGCATCAGCGAAAAGGAACCCATTTTCAATACTCCAGCAAGCAGACCTATCTAGGCCACATCATCGTCAGTTTCCAGAACGGATTGGCCGCCCAGACCCTCCAGCGCCAAATCCACCGGATCGAGCAGCCCGGCCGCGCGCAGATCGTCCACACCCGGCAGGTCACGGCGGCTGCTAAGCCCGAAATGTGACAAGAAGTCTACGGTCGTCGCATAGATGAGCGGACGGCCCGGCACTTCACGCCGACCGGCGGGTCGGACCCAGCCCGCCTCCATTAGCACGTCGAGCGTCCCCTTGGCCACCTGCACCCCCCGAATCGCTTCGATCTCGGCGCGGCTGACCGGCTCATGATAGGCGATGATCGCCAGCGTCTCCATCGCCGCGCGCGACAATTTGCGCGGCTCGTCCTTCTCCCGGCGCAGGATATGTGCGAGGTCCGGCGCGGTCTGGAAATGCCAGCGCCCGCCCCGTTCGACCAGATTGACGCCGCGCCCGGCATAATCGTCAGCCAGTCGCGCCAGCGCCGCCGACAGGTCGCCCTCGCCGACATGCAGCTTGAGGTCCGCAGGCGTCATCGGCGCTTCCGCCACGAACAGCGCCGCTTCCACCGCGCGCCGGAAATCGTCGGGCTCTTCATTCATGCTCATGGTCATGCCCCTGCCTCCGGTGCCGCAGCGCGCAGATAGAGTGGCTGGAAAATGCCGTCCTGCTGCAATTCCACCCGCCCTTGCCGCGCCAGTTCCAGCGCCGCGACAAAACTGCTCGCCAGCGCCGACTTCGCCTTGGGGCCGTCCATATCCTCCGGCAGGAACGACTCCAGCCGCGTCCAGTCGATCGCCGTGCCGACCAGCGCGCCGACGCGCTGGATCGCTTCGTCCAGCGTCATCACCGGTCGCCGCGCAATGGTGTGAACGACCGGCCGCGTGCGCGCGCGAATCTGGCCATAGGTCTGAATGAGGTCATAGAGGCTGGCGCGCCACTGCGTCTTGCGCACCAGCCGCAGCCCTTCGGGCTTGCGCCGCACGAACACGTCGCGCCCGATCCGGTCCCGCGCCATCAGCCGCGCGGCAGCATCGCGCATCGCATTCAGGCGCTGCAGCCGCAATTGCAGCCGCAGCGCCATTTCTTCGGGACTGGGATCGGGCTGCTCCTGCCGGGGCAGCAGCAGCGAGGATTTCAGATAGGCGAGCCACGCCGCCATCACCAGATAATCGGCCGCCAATTCCAGCTTCAATTGTCGCGCGCCCTCGATGAAATCGAGATATTGTTCGGTCAGCGCCAGGATCGAAATCTCGCGCAGATCGACCTTCTGCCCCCGCGCCAGCGTCAGCAACAGGTCGAGCGGCCCTTCCCAATGGTCGAAGCTGACGGTCAAAATGTCCGGGCCGGGGATGACCGGCGACGCGAACATATCCTCGCTCACTCCACCGTCACCGACTTGGCGAGGTTGCGGGGCTGATCGACATCGGTGCCCTTGGCGACCGCGACATGATAGGCCAGCAACTGCACCGGCACCGCATAGACGAGCGGCGCGATCAGCGGATGCACCTTGGGCATCTCGATCGTCGCCATGCAACCTTCGCCCGCCAGCGCAATGCCTTCCGCGTCGGAAATCAGCACCACCTTGCCGCCGCGCGCCTGCACTTCCTGCATGTTGCTGACGGTCTTTTCGAACAAAGGCCCACTCGGCGCGATGACGATCACCGGCACCAGTTCGTCGATCAGCGCGATCGGCCCATGTTTCATCTCGCCCGCGGCATAGCCTTCGGCATGGATATAGCTGATTTCCTTGAGCTTGAGCGCCCCTTCCAGCGCCATCGGATAATCCGGCCCGCGCCCCAGATACAATACGTCGCGTGCAGGCGCGATCAGATGCGCCATCGCCTCGATCTGCCCGTCGCGGCTCAGCGCCTCGTTGAGCGCAGCGGGCGCCTCGGACAGGTGCCAAACGATCTCGGCCTCTTCCTCAGGGGTCAACTTGCCCTTGGCCCGCGCCAGATTGGCCGCCAGCGCCGCCAGCACCGCCAACTGGCAGGTAAACGCCTTGGTCGACGCGACGCCGATCTCCGGCCCGGCATGGGTGGGCAGCAACAGATCGGCCTCGCGCGCCATCGAACTGGTGGGCACATTGACCACCACCGCGATGATCTGCCCCTCGCCCTTGGCATGGCGCAGCGCCGCCAGCGTGTCCGCCGTCTCGCCCGACTGGCTGATGAACAAAGCCAACCCGCCCGGCTCCAGCACCGGGTCACGATAGCGGAACTCGCTCGCCACATCGATATCGACCGGCACGCGGGCAAATTTCTCGAACCAATATTTGGCAACCAGCCCGGCATAGTAGCTGGTGCCGCAAGCGACGATGGTGATGCGCTTCACCTGGCCCAGGTCGAAATCCATGTCGGGCATGGCGACCTCATTCTCCATCCGGCGCAGATAGGCGCGCAGCGTCTGGGCGACGACCACCGGCTGCTCGAAAATCTCCTTCTGCATGAAGTGGCGATGATTGCCCTTGTCGATCATCGCTCCCGACACGCCAGACAAGGTAACTGGCCGTTCGACCGGATGATTATCCTTGTCGAAAATCTCCGCGCCTTGAGCCGTGATGACGACCCAGTCGCCCTCTTCCAGATAGGCGATCCGCTGCGTCAACGGCGCCAGCGCCAGCGCATCGGACCCCAAATAGGTCTCGCCATCGCCATAGCCCACGACCAGGGGCGACCCCAGCCGCGCGCCGATCAGCATGTCGGGATGGCTGCGGAACAATATGGCGAGCGCAAAGGCCCCGTGCAGGCGCGGCAAAACCTGCGCAACGGCATCGCGCGGCGACACGCCCTGCTCCACCAATTCGCTCACCAGATGCGCGACCACTTCGGTATCGGTCTGGCTGTCGAAAATGCGCCCGCGCGCCATCAATTCGGCGCGCAGAGGCTTGAAATTCTCGATAATGCCATTGTGGACCAGCGCCACTTCGCGCGTCGCATGAGGGTGCGCGTTGCTGGTCGTCGGCGGCCCATGCGTCGCCCAGCGGGTATGGGCGATGCCGGTGGTGCCGGGCAGCGGCTCGTCGCGCAATTCGGTCACCAGGTTGGCGAGTTTCCCTTCCGCGCGCCGCCGCTCGATCGCGCCGTCATGGACCGTGGCGACGCCCGCACTGTCATAGCCGCGATATTCCAGCCGCTTGAGGCCATCGACCAGCCGCTCCGCCACGTCGTCCCTGCCGATGATACCGATAATGCCGCACATGTGCCGGGGAGCCTTTCAGAGAATATAGGGAACGCGAATGCCCGGCATCTCTGCCGGAAAATCTTTAATATTGCGGGTCACCAACACGCGGCCGCGCAACTGGGCGGTGGCCAGGATGATGGCGTCGGGCGACTTTAGCCTCGCGCGTTCACGGCGAAGCGCGGCCGCTCGGTGCGATATCTCGTCATCAATTTCGTCCAGGCCGAACTGTGCCAAAAACATCAGCACCTCACGCACGGCCGTTTCATTCCCTTTGGACAATATCTCGATCCACGCCATGCGGCTGAGCCACATGCGCGCACCGCTATCGGCTATGCGGGAAAGTTCGCGATGCGCCGGTTCATGATTCAAAAGGGCGTCAATAACGATATTGGCGTCCAAGCTGTAACCGCTCATGCGCGGCTCTTTTGGTGCGTCTCGGCCGCCTTTTTCGCCAGCGCCAGATAATGCGCCCGCTCTCTATCATCCTCTTCCGTGAAATATTCAGGCGATGCAGCGCGGACTTCGTCATAATCATCGTCCCAGGGGCGTGTCCATTCCGCCCGCCGTGCACGGTCATATTCGTGGGGATCGATCGACACGCCATTCCGCGCCCACGCGCCAAAGCCACGCTCCAACCAATCTTTCGACGTTTGCGGCCGATAGGCCGAAACCGCCTCCCGCAACACGGCCGCGCGCGACTTGCCCTGCTCGCGCGCGAGTTGGTCGAGCCATTTGACGTCTTCGTCGGGGATATCTGCCAGGAAACGCATGATGATAGATTGATATCATATCATGATATCATGTCAACAGGCGGCTTAGCTCGGCCGGATGGTGATCAGCCAGATATCCGGCGGCGCCAACATCCGAATAGGCAATCCGCTGGTGCCGACCCCGCCTGCCACGATCATCGTTCTGGCCCCGTCGCGATACAGCCCGCATGCATAGCGGGTGCCATATTTCGTGGGCACATAGACGATCCCGGCAAAGGGCAGCGCCACCTGCCCGCAATGGGTATGCCCCACCAGCGTCAGCGACGGCGCATCGGGCAAAGTCGGAAAGACGTCTGGCCCGTGCGACAGGACCACCGGCGCACCGCCCAGGCGCGTCATGGCCGCCAGCGTCGCGGGCAGGTCGATCTTGCGCGTGTAGATGTCCTGCAATCCGCCGATCGCCAGCGGCCCGCGCCGCACCGCTCTATCCTGCAATAGGGTGATGCCCATGCGCGTAAAGGCCGCCTGCCAATCCGTGCCGCTCAGCGCGCGTTGGTTCTTCTGGCTCCGGCTGTCATGATTGCCCAGCACCGCGATCACGCCCAGGGCGCGCGCAACTGCGCAAAGGACGCGATGCTCGCCCGCGCATCATAGGTCGCGCCGCCCTTGGCATCGCCGATATAATCGCCACCCAGCAGGATGAGATCGGGCTTGAGCGCATTGATCTGCGCCACGATCCGCGCCATCCGCGCCGGGCTATTGTCCGGCCCCGACAAATGCGTGTCGGTCAGCAGGGCGACCGTCATCGCCCGACGCGGCGCGTCGGCGGGAAAGGGCAGCACCACCTCCGCGCGCCGCACCACCGGCATGGCGCGCGCGTTGAGGATGAGCCAACCGACAAAGGCGGCCGCAAGTAGAACCAGCGCCAGCAGCGTCCAAATAATTTTACGGCGCATGTTCAAAGTACGACGTGCTCGTGCGCAAGCAGGAGCCCAGAAAAGTAGCTCACTTCGCCGCCTTCCTCGCCGTCATCCGCTCGCGAAAGGCCGCCGCCCAGCCGGGCTTGCTCACCTGCGCGGGCCGCACCAGGCACAAGGCATCATCGCCCACCGGCTGCGTCACCACGCTACCCGCCGCGACGATTGCGCCGTCGCCGATCTTGACCGGCGCGACCAATGCACTGTTCGATCCGATGAACGCCCCCGCGCCAATTTCCGTGCGATATTTGAAGAAACCGTCATAATTGCAGGTGATCGTCCCCGCGCCGATATTGGCGCCCGCGCCCACGCCCGCATCGCCGATATAGGACAGGTGATTGACCTTCGCCCCCTCGCCCAGCCGCGCCTTCTTGATCTCGACGAAGTTGCCGACCTTCGCCTTGACGCCAATTTCCGCGCCGGGCCGCAGCCGCGCATAGGGACCGATCGCAGCGCCCCGCTCAATGCGCGCGCCCTCCAGATGGGAAAAGGCATGGATGACGACATCGTCGGCCACCGTCACGCCCGACCCGAACACGACGTTCGGTTCGACCACCACGTCGCGGCCCAGCACCGTGTCATGGGCGAAGAACACGGTTTCGGGGGCTACCAGCGTCACGCCCTCGCGCATCGCCTCGATCCGGCGGCGCGCCTGCCACATCGCTTCCACGCCCGCCAGTTCGACCCGGCTGTTGACCCCCGCCACTTCCCACGCTTCCGTCTCGATGACGGCGCTCTGCGCGCCCGGCAGCATGATGATATCGGGCAGATAATATTCGCCAGCGGCATTGTCGTTGCCGATCTGGTCGAGCAGCACGAACAGGTCGGTCGAACGCACAGCCATCAGCCCGCTATTGCACAAGGTCACCGCGCGCTCGGCCTCGCTTGCATCCTTAAATTCGACCATCTTGCCGATCATGCCCTGCCCGTCGGCGATGATCCGGCCATAGGCGGCCGCATCGTCGGGGCGGAAGCCCAGCACCACCGCGCGCGGATCGTCACCCCGGTTCAACCGGTCGAGCATCGCCCGCATCGTCGCGGCACTCACCAGCGGCACGTCGCCATACAGGATCAGCACATCGCCCGCGAACCCGGCCAGCGCCTCATGTGCCTGCGCGACTGCATGGCCGGTGCCCAACTGCCTGTCCTGCACCGCGATCACCGCGCCGGTGCCCGCCACAGCCGCCTCCACCTGTTCCCGGCCCGCGCCAACAACGACTACCTGCCGCTCCGGCTCCAGCGCCGCAACGCTGGCCAGCAGGTGCAGCAGCATCGGCCGCCCGGCGACCGGGTGCAAAACCTTGTGCAGCGCGGATTTCATGCGCGTGCCTTGGCCTGCGGCAAGGATGATGACGGCGAGAGGGCGGGCGGCAGTCACGATGGCTTTGTCCTGATAAGTGCGTTGGATCATGCGGCTCTGCCATGTTTGGCTTGCCTTTGCCACCGCCCACGCGGCATGGCGCGGCCATGGCCCATATTCCTTTCGATATCGTCGGCTTCGACCTTGACGGCACGTTGATCGACACCAGCGGCGATCTCGCTGCGGCGGTCAACCATGCCATCGGCACGGTCGGCCTCGCCCCCTTCCCCGTCGCGGACATTCGCCCCTTCGTCGGCCAGGGGGCCAGGGTCATGCTCGACCGCGCGCTGGCGGCATCGGATGCACAGGACGACGCCTTGCTGGCGCAACTGCTTCCGGTCCTGCTCGACCATTATCAGCAGAATCTCAGCTGGCACTCGGTCCCATATCCCGGCCTGCTCGACGCGATGGATGCGCTGACGGCGGCGGGCGTCACGCTCGCCATCTGCACCAACAAGGCGGAGCGTTTCGCCCTCCCCCTGATGGATCAGCTTGGCCTGTCGCACCGCTTCGCCAGCATCGTCGGCGGCGATACGGTCGGCGTCGGCAAGCCCGATCCCGCACCGATCCACGCCATGATCGAGCGTGCTGGCGGCGGCCGCACGATCTTCATCGGCGACACGATCAACGACATAGCGGGCGCACGCAATGCGGGTATCGCCAGCGTCGCGGTCAGCTTCGGATTCCTCGACGGCCCGGTCGAAGAGTTGCAGGCCGACGCCATCATCCACCATTTCGACGAATTGCTGCCTTTGCTCCAAGGCTGGCCGCAATGACCCTGCGGCTGGAGCGCGACGGCCCGGTCGCCCGGCTGCTGATCGACCGCCCGGCCCGGCGCAACGCCATGACGCAGGCGATGTGGGAGATGCTGCCCATCCTCGTCCAAGACGCCATGGCAGACGACGCCATCCGCGTCCTGATCCTCGCGTCGGCCACGCCAGGCCTGTTCTGCGCCGGGGCGGATATCGATGAGTTTGCGACCTGTTCCGGCGACCCCGACTGGCGCTTTGCGAACCAGACAGCGATCCGTACAACGCAATATGCGCTCGCCCATGCCGACAAGCCGGTGATCGCCGCGATCGATGGTGATTGCGTCGGCGGTGGCTGCGGCCTCGCCATCGCCTGCGACCTGCGCATTGCCGCGCCCGCTGCGCGGCTGGGCATCACGCCCGCCAAGCTCGGCATCGTCTATTCGTTGTTCGACACCAAATTGCTGGTCGATCTCGTCGGCCCCGCCCGCGCCAAGCGCATCCTCTTCACCGGCGCGCTGCACGACGCGGACACCGCGCTCGCCATCGGCTCATAGACCAGATCGCCGCCGATCCGCTGGCGGAAGCGGACACGCTCGCCCGCACCATCGCCGCCAATGCCCAACATAGCGTGCGATCGTCCAAGGCGATCATCCGCCGCATCCTGGATGGCCAGGCCGACGATGACGAACGGACGCTGGCGCTGTTCCGCGATGCTTTCACCCTGCCCGACTTCGCCGAAGGGGTGGCGGCCTTCCGCACCAAGCGAAAGCCCGATTTCGGCGGCTGACGCCTTAGGGCCGCGCAGCCTCGAAATAGGATGCGACCCAATCGCGGAGCGCCGCATCGGACGTGACCGCCGCGCTCAAGTCCGGCTGCCCCGGCCAGCCCGCATCGCGCACCGTCATCCCGCCGCCGCTACGCTCGCCCTCATAGCGGGGCAGGACGTGGAAATGAACATGCGGATCGACCATCATCAGCATCAGATAGTTGAGCTTCTGATAGCCGACTGCCGCCCGCAACGCCGCTTCGATCGCGCCGGTCACGCTCTTGAGTTCGGCATGCGCTTCGGCCGGCAAATCCCCGAACGCGGTCGCCTCGCTCTTGGCCGCCAGGACCAGCGACCCCAGCGTCGGCTGGGCCGGGCGCAGCAGCACCACCCAATGTTCATAGTCGGCGATCAGGCTGGCGGGCCAACCGAACTTAACAATCGTCTCGTTCATGCCGCCGCCTCATCCATCCAGCTCACGATCGGCCGTCCCGACCGCTTCACGCCATAGGCCTGCGCCAGCCGCACCGCATGCACCACCAGCGAAATCACCGTCCACCAGGCCAGCGCCACCAGCCCGATATCCGGCCGCCCGACCAGCAGCGCCACGAACAGGATCACCATATTCGGGTTGCGCCGCGCCGTCACCAGCCGGAACTGGCTGTCGAACCGCCGCCAGACATGAATGTCCATGCCGAAATCCTTGAGGAACGCCCCTTCGATCAGGCGTTGCAGCACATAGCCGACGACCACCGCCGCCATCACCAATATGAACGCCTGCCCCGTCAGCGACAGGCCCCAAGCGGCGAGGCCCGTCCCCCAGAAATACCACCAAAAGGGCGGATGGACCAGATCGACGCCATGGTCGATCACATTGCCCCATTTGGACGAGGTGATGGTGCAGCGCGCCAGCTTCCCGTCCACCGTATCCAGCACCATGAAGATGAAGCCGCACAGGAAGCCGGTCCAGTACATCCCTTGCGCAAACAGGAAGGTCGCGATCAGGCACAGCGTCACCCCGATCACCGACACCATATTGGGCGTCATCTTGAGCTGCGCCGCGATCCGCGTCAGCACTAGCGCCAATTCGGGCCACAGATATTTGGTCAGCACATCGGTCACGCCCTTATAGGCGCCGAAATAGCTGTGCCGTTCGATCGCGCGCCGGGTCGCTGGCGTCAGTTCGCGCACCATCGGCTGCTCCAGCTTGCGCAACTGCCGGTTATAAAGTTTGCGCCCGTCTGACAGATCAACAACCGCCGCCGCCATGGGATCAGACGCTTGCGGCACCTGTCCCACGACCGGCACGCCGCCCCAGGCAAAGACCGTCCCTGGCGTTTCCAGCACCAACCGAAGCAACAGCGGATCGAATGCATAGGTGAGGTTGAAGACCAGTTCATGTCCCGGTGCCAGAACGCTGCCATTCTTCGCCGCGCTTTCCGCCATCCGGCGGTTCCGTTCGGCGTTGGTCATGCCCCAGATCGGCGTGGCATTCTGCCCCAGCATGCGAATGGGGCCAAGGGCGGTGGTCATCGTCTCAGTCATGCAGGCGCTTTCGCGAAGGTCATTATGATGTCGGCTTGCCGCTGCGACGCGGGAATCGGCGACAGGTCGATGGATTGCTCCATCGCGGCTTCCTGCGCAGCAACGAAGCCGGGTTGCAAGTCCTGCGCCTGCGCCAGCGCGTCGGCCAGCACGTCCGGCGTCTCGATCACCTGCCCCAGCCGCCAATGCGCAAAGGCCTCGCTACTGGCGTCACGCCGGTCGAGATTGAGGAAGATGCACGGCCGCGGCTGGATCAGAAATTCATATACCTGGCTCGACACATCGCCCAGATAGACGTCGGCGCTCATCGTATAGCGCATGTCGATCGCGTGGCGGCTGCCCATGTCGACGCGGATATGCGGCGCGGCACTGACGATCGGCGCCACCGCCTGCGCCAGCTTGGTGTGCGGCGCGATGATGACATTCCACCCCTTGAGCGATTCCAGCGCTGCCAGCATCGCCGGGCCATGCCGCACCCAGGAAGACAGGACGCGGTCGAAATGGGGATTATAGAGCAGCACCGGCTTGTCGTCGGCGAAGAATCGCTGCCGCGCCGCCTTCAACTCGAACTTGGCATAGCCGCCGACCGCGATCGTCTCCGCCGCGCACAGCCCCCGTGCGATCATCCGGCGACGATCCTTTTCACCCGCCACCAGCGTCAGGTCGAAATCGGCATGGCGCTTCTTATAGCCCCCCTCCCGGTCGCCCGCGCCATGTTTGATCAGCACCAGCCGGGATGCAAAGCCCGGCGCCCGCCGCAACCAGGCGGTGGAAATCTCGGTCGTCACCAGCAGCGGAAAGGCCGTGATCGTGCGGTAATTGCCCAGCAGGGTAGCGATGCGCGACGGCTGGCGGAACAGCGAGTCGGCTTGGCGCGAAAAGCGCCGCAGCCGTAGCGGCCGCAACCGCCGGTCGGGGTCATACCCCGCCACCAGATCCAGGATCGCGTCGGATGGCGACAACACATGCACCCGCACCCCCGGACGCCGCGCCAGTTCCAGCGCAGCGGGCAGCCAATGATAAAGCTGCTGCGCTTCGGCAATGGCGAGAAAGGCGATGTCCATGCGCGAAAGCCACTCCAGACGGGCTGGACGCCTAGCGGCGATACAGGGGCTTTTGCAAGGGCGCGCGTCGCATTCCCTTTTGTAGGTGCTGGACCTTTGCCCATATTTTGGTATGCGGGCCGCAACCGAACGACACTCTGAAAGAGGCTCGACGAGCGATGGCCGAATTTGCGTTGCCCAAGAACAGCAAGATCAGCGGTAAGGGTGTGACCCACCCCGCACCCGCAGGCGCAACCAATGTGCGCAGCTTCAAAGTCTATCGCTATGATCCCGACTCCGGGCAAAACCCGCGTTACGACACGTTCGAGGTGGACCTCGATCAGTGCGGGCCGATGGTTCTGGACGCGCTGATCAAGATCAAGAATGAGTATGACACCTCGCTGACCTTCCGCCGCTCCTGCCGCGAAGGCATTTGCGGTTCCTGTTCGATGAACATGAACGGCAAGAACGGCCTCGCTTGCACCACCGCGATCGACGAATGTTCGGGCAAGGACGTGAAGATCACGCCGCTGCCGCATATGGACGTGATCAAGGATCTGGTGCCTGATTTCACGCATTTCTATGCGCAGTACAACTCGATCCAGCCCTGGCTCAAGACCGTATCGCCCCCGCCTTCGGGCAAGGAGCGGCTGCAGTCGCCCGCTGACCGCGAAAAGCTCGACGGCCTCTATGAGTGCATCCTGTGCGCCTGCTGCTCGACCAGCTGCCCCTCCTATTGGTGGAACAGCGACAAGTTTCTTGGTCCGGCGATCCTGCTGCAGGCCTATCGCTGGCTGGCCGACAGCCGCGACGAATATACCGGGGACCGCCTTGACGAGCTGGAAGATCCCTTCCGCCTCTATCGCTGCCACACCATCATGAACTGCGCCAATGTCTGCCCCAAGGGTCTGTCGCCGGCCAAGGCGATCGCCGAGACCAAGAAGATGATGGTCGAACGGCAGCTTTGATCTTGCATAGTGATGGTGTCGCCGGGGGTCAGCCACTGACGGACGGGCAATGGGCGGGCTGGATCGCATGGTCCGACCCGCACCCCGATACGTTTTTGCAGGCGATCGGGCGTGGCTATATGCGCGAACTCTCGCCTGGCCGGGCGGAGGTCGCGCTGGAAACCCGCTCCAGCCATCGCAACCGACTCGACACGCTTCATGGCGGCTTCCTCGCCGCCTTTGCCGACCATGCCTATTTCGGCGCGCTCTGGGCGATGGGGCATAAGGATCAGATCCACGGCGTGACCATCGACCTGTCGATGCAATATCTCGGCGCCGGGCGTGTCGGCCCGCTGCTGCTGGCGCAGGTCGATCTGTTGCGCGAAACCGGTCGCCTGCTGTTCCTGCGCTTGCTGATGACGCAAGATGGCGAGCCCGTCGCCGCCTCGACCGCGACCATTCGCAAGGCGCCGCCCGCAAAATGACCGGTGTTCTTGCTCGCTACGAAGCGCTGATCGCCGCTGGCGAATTGCGCGCCGATCCTGACCAGCGCGCCGCCGCCGTGCGGCTCGACGCCCTGCAACAACAATTGGAAGCCGCGCCCGAACGCGGCTCGACCTTGTGGCGCCTGCTCCGCAAGGCCCCCGAACCACCGCGCGGCCTCTATATGTGGGGCGGCGTCGGGCGCGGCAAATCCATGTTGATGGACCTGTTCTTCGACACGGTGAAAATCCCGCGCAAGGCCCGCGCCCATTTCCACGAGTTCATGCTGGACGTCCACGCCCGCCTGGCCGAGGCGCGCAAGTCCGAAACCGGCGACCCCATCCCCCCGGTGGTCGAGGCGCTGGCCGAGAACGCCCGGCTGCTGTGCTTTGACGAGATGGTGGTCAATAATATGGCCGACGCCGCGATCATGTCGCGGCTGTTCACCGGATTGCTGGAAAAGCGGGTGACCATCGTCACCACGTCGAACCGCGTCCCCGACGATCTCTACAAGGATGGGCTCAACCGCCAGTTGTTCCTGCCCTTCATCGACCTGATCAAGGACAGGCTCGATGTGCAGACATTGAACGGCCCGACCGACTATCGCCGCGACCGGCTGGGCGATGCGACGCTATGGCACTGCCCCAATGGCGACGAAGCCACCGCCGCGCTCAGCACGGCCTTCTTCCGCCTGACCGACTATCCGCCGTCCGACCGCGCCCATGTTCCTTCCGAAGACATACCCGTCCAGGGCGGCCGCACGCTGCATGTGCCCAAAAGCCTCAAGGGCGTTGCCGTCTTCTCGTTCAAGCGCCTGTGCGCCGAAGCGCGCGGTGCGCCCGACTATCTGGCGATCGCGCGCAAATATCATAGCGTCATCATCGTCGGCATCCCGGTGCTTGGCCCCGAAAACCGCAACGAGGCCGCGCGCTTCGTCACGCTGATCGACTCGCTCTACGAATATAAGGTCAAATTGCTGGCCTCGGCCGATGCGGAACCGGCGCAGCTCTATCCGCAGGGCGATGGCGCGTTCGAATTTGAACGCACCGTCTCGCGCCTCATGGAAATGCAGTCCGACGACTATCTCGCGCTCGGCCACGGCCCGAAATAAGCCTCGCGACGGCACGATATAGCGCGCAGCGCCGTCATCACGGCGCAATCTTCTTGTCCAAATCATGCGAAAAATAGACCGGATGCCTTCCGTCGGGAAGGCATCCGGCAGGGTAGCGCTGCAGGGAAGGCTCTCCGGCCAGGGTAGGAGCCGGGAGCGACAGCGTGTGAATCGCCTTTAATGCAACTGCGAATGAATTGCAAAGATAAATCCGACTTCCCACCTTTGACAGGTTGAAACCCCCGGTCGAAGGGCGTAGGCGAGGCATCAATTCCAGTAGTCAAGACTTGGAGGATGACAGATATATGGCCCGTAAGAAGATCGCGCTCATCGGCGCTGGCAATATTGGTGGCACGCTGGCGCATCTCGCCGCTCTGAAGGGCCTTGGCGACATCGTCCTGTTCGACGTCGTCGAAGGCATCCCCCAGGGCAAGGCGCTCGACCTGTCGCAATGCGCCGCGGTCGAAGGCTTCGACGCCAAGATCACCGGCTCCAATGATTATGCCGATATCGCCGGTGCGGACGTCATCATCGTCACCGCCGGTGTCGCCCGCAAGCCGGGTATGAGCCGCGACGATCTGCTGGGTATCAACCTCAAGGTCATGAAGGCCGTGGGCGAAGGCATCGCCGCCAACGCGCCCGACGCTTTCGTTATCTGCATCACCAACCCGCTCGACGCGATGGTGTGGGCGCTGCGCGAATTTTCCGGCCTGCCCCACAACAAGGTCGTCGGCATGGCCGGCGTCCTCGACAGCTCGCGCTTCAATCACTTCCTCGCCGAAGAGTTCAGCGTGTCGGCCAAGGACGTCACCAGCTTCGTGCTCGGCGGTCATGGCGACACGATGGTCCCGGTCATCGAATATTCGACCATCGCCGGCATCCCTGTCCCCGACCTCATCAAGCAGGGTCGCTCGACGCAGGAGCGCATCGACGCCATCGTGCAGCGCACCCGTTCGGGTGGCGGCGAAATCGTCGCCCTGCTCAAGACCGGCTCGGCCTTCTATGCGCCCGCCACCAGCGCGATCGCGATGGCTGAAGCCTATCTCGGCGACAAGAAGCGCCTGCTGCCCTGCGCCGCCAACCTGACCGGCCAATATGGCGTCGACAATCTCTATGTCGGCGTGCCCGTGATCATCGGCAAGGATGGCGTCGAGCAGGTGATCGAGATCGAACTGAACGAGGAAGCCAAGGGCAACCTCCAGGTGTCGGTCGACGCGGTCAAGGAACTGCTGGACGCCTGCAAGGCGATCGATCCTTCGCTGGCATGATGGTGAAATGAATAACTGTTCCCCGGCGCAGGCCGGGGTCCAGTTCCACAACTAATCTAGCCCTCGGCTACCGCCGGGGCGCGAATTTAAAGGACAGAGGCCGTCTATGAGCATTCTCGTCAACAAGAATACCAAGGTCATCACGCAAGGGATGACCGGTGCCACCGGCACTTTCCATACCGAGCAGGCGCTGGCCTATGGCACGCAGATGGTGGCCGGCGTCACGCCGGGCAAAGGTGGCCAGACCCATATCGGCCTGCCCATGTTCGACACCGTGCTGGAAGCCAAGACCAAGACCGGTGCCGATGCGTCGGTGGTCTATGTGCCGCCACCATTTGCCGCCGACTCGATCCTCGAAGCGATCGATGCGGAAATCCCGCTGATCATCTGCATCACCGAAGGCATCCCCGTCCTCGACATGGTGCGCGTCAAGCGCGCGCTGTCGGGCAGCAAGTCGCGCCTCATCGGCCCCAACTGCCCCGGCGTCCTGACCCCCAATGAATGCAAGATCGGCATCATGCCCGGCTCCATCTTCAAGGCGGGCAGCGTCGGCGTCGTCTCGCGCTCGGGCACGCTGACCTATGAAGCCGTGTTCCAGACGTCGAACGCGGGCCTGGGCCAGACCACGGCCGTCGGCATCGGTGGCGATCCCGTCAACGGCACCAACTTCATCGACGTGCTGGAACTGTTCCTGGCCGACGACGCGACCGAATCGATCATCATGATCGGTGAAATCGGCGGCGACGCGGAAGAACAGGCCGCCCAGTTCCTGATCGACGAGGCCAAGCGTGGCCGCAAGAAGCCGATGGCCGGCTTCATCGCGGGCCGCACCGCCCCTCCGGGCCGTCGCATGGGCCATGCCGGTGCGATCGTTTCGGGCGGCAAGGGTGACGCGGAAAGCAAGATTTCGGCGATGGAAGCGGCCGGTATCAAGGTCGCCGCCAGCCCGTCGGAGCTGGGCACGACCCTGCTCGAAGTGCTGAACGGCTAAATCAGGCCATTTGACAAAGGCGGCCGGGCTGCACCCCGGCCGTTTGTTGCCCCCGTTCCGCGACTGCACGCGGCTGGGATGGGACAAGAGATATGGGTTACGAAAACCAGGAATTTGAGATTGAGCAAGGCCCGAGCTGGGCACGCTCCAACTGGCCGTTGACGGACACCGACGACCTCACCGGGGCGCTTGACCCCACGCAGATGCAGGTCGCGGTCAAGGCCGCCGCCAAAGCTGCGGGCAAGGCGGTGTCGGACGCCGACATAGCGCAGGCCGCCGAAGACTCGATCCGCGCGATGATGCTGATCCGCACCTATCGCGTGCGCGGTCACCTGGCTGCCAATCTCGATCCGCTGGGCCTGACCCATCGCGATCTTCCGGCCGACCTCACGCCGGAATTTCACGGCCTGACCGACCTCAACAAGAAAATCTATCTTGGCGGCACGCTCGGCCTGCAATTTGCCAGCGTCAGCGAGATCGTGGCGATCCTGCGCGCCAATTATTGCGGCAATGTCGGCCTCGAATATATGCACATCGCCGATGTGGAGGAACGCCGCTTCCTGCAGGAACGGATGGAAGGCAAGGACAAGGAAATCATCTTCACGCCCGAGGGCAAGAAGGCGATCCTGGCCAAGGTCATCCAGGGCGAGCAGTATGAGAAATTCCTGGGCCGCAAATATGTCGGCACCAAGCGCTTCGGCCTCGACGGCGGCGAATCGATGATCCCCGCGCTCGAAGCCGTCATCAAATATGGCGGCCAGTCGGGCGTGCGCGAAATCGTCTATGGCATGGCCCATCGCGGCCGCCTGAACGTCCTCGCTAATGTGATGGCCAAGGGTTTCCGTGTCATCTTCCACGAATTTTCCGGTGGCACCGCCAACCCGGAAGATGTCGGTGGTTCGGGCGACGTGAAATATCATCTGGGCACCTCCACCGACCGCGAGTTCGACGGGATCAAGGTCCATATGTCGCTCGTCCCCAACCCCTCGCATCTCGAAACGGTCGATCCGGTCGTATTGGGCAAGGTCCGCGCGCAGCAGACCTTCCGCGACGATCTGGACAAGCATGAGCAGGTTCTGCCCGTGCTGATCCATGGCGACGCGGCTTTCGCGGGTCAGGGCATCGTCTGGGAATGCCTCGGCTTCTCCGGCGTGGGGGGCTATAATACCGGCGGCTGCATCCATTTCATCGTCAACAACCAAGTCGGCTTCACGACCAGCCCCCAGTTCGCGCGATCCTCGCCCTATCCCTCCGACGTGGCGAAGGGTGTCCAGGCACCGATCCTGCACGTCAATGGTGACGATCCCGAAGCGGTGACCTTCGCCTGCAAGCTGGCAATCGAATATCGCCAGAAATTTCATCGCGACATCGTGATCGACATGTGGTGCTATCGCCGCTTCGGCCATAATGAAGGCGACGAACCTTCGTTCACCCAGCCGCTGATGTACGCGAAGATCCGCCAGCATCCGCCGGTCAGCGACGTGTATGCCACCCGCCTCAAGGCGGAAGGTATCATTGGCGATGAATTCGTGGCGAAGGCAACGGACGAGTTCGTCACCCATTTGGAAGACGAGTTCGAGGCCTCCAAAAGCTACAAGGCCAACAAGGCCGACTGGTTCGCCGGTCGCTGGTCTGGCCTGCACAAGCCAGCCGACGCCGAAACCACGCGGCGCAGCGTCGAATCCGCCATCTCGCCCAAGCTCATGGAAAGCCTGGGCAAGACGCTGACCACCGTGCCCGAAGGCCATGCCGTCCACAAAACGCTCCAGCGCGTGCTGGATGCCAAGGCGGAGATGTTCAAGAACGGCGCGAATTTCGACTGGGCGACCGGTGAGGCGCTGGCCTTCGGCTCGCTCCTGTCGGAAGGCTATGGCGTGCGCCTGTCGGGCCAGGATTCAGGACGCGGCACCTTCAGCCAGCGTCACTCGGTCTGGGTCGACCAGAATACGGAAAAGAAATATATCCCGCTCTCCACCGTCCGTCATGGCCGGTTCGAAGTGCTCGATAGCCCCTTGTCCGAATATGGCGTGCTTGGTTTCGAATATGGCTATGCCCTGGCCGATCCCAAGAGCCTGGTCCTGTGGGAAGCGCAGTTCGGCGATTTCGCCAATGGTGCGCAGATCATCTTCGACCAATATATCGCCTCGTCGGAAAGCAAGTGGCTGCGCGCCAACGGCCTCGTCTGCCTGCTGCCGCACGGCTATGAAGGACAGGGCCCCGAACATAGTTCGGCGCGTCTGGAACGCTTCCTTCAGCTCTGCGCCGAAGGCAATATCCAGGTCGCCAACATCACGACCCCGGCCAATTATTTCCACGTCCTGCGTCGCCAGATGCTGCGTCCTTTCCGCAAGCCATTGATCATCATGACGCCCAAGTCGCTGCTGCGGCACAAGCTGGCGGTGAGCAAGGCTGAGGATTTCCAGGGCGACACCCACTTCATGCGCATCCTGTCGGACAGCAATCCGGCACCCGATGCGGAAACGAAGCGGCTGGTCCTCTGTTCGGGCAAGGTCGCCTACGACCTGATGGAAGCGCGCGATGCGGCCGGGGACAAGAACACCCAGATCGTCCGCATCGAACAACTCTATCCCTTCCCCACCGAAGCACTCGCCATCCGCATGGAACGTATGCCCAAGCTGGAGGAAGTGATCTGGTGCCAGGAAGAGCCACGCAATAATGGCGCGTGGTTCCATGTGGAGCCCTATATCGAGGAAGCACTGGCGGACGTCGGCAAGGCACCGATGCGCGCCCGCTATGCCGGTCGCAAGGCTTCGGCGTCGCCCGCAACGGGACTCGCCAAACGCCATGTCGCCGAACAGGGCGCCCTCGTCGCCGATGCGCTGGGTCACAGCGTCCGTGAAGAAATCCGACGCCAGAAGAAAGGCTGAACAAGCTCATGGCTACTGAAGTCAAAGTCCCAACACTGGGCGAATCCGTTACCGAAGCAACCGTGGGCCAGTGGCTCAAAAAGCCCGGTGAAGCCGTCGCGCTCGACGAGCCCATCGTCAGCCTGGAAACCGACAAGGTCGCGGTCGACGTGCCCTCGCCGGTCGCCGGCACGCTGGGCGATGTCGTCGCCAAGGAAGGCGACACCGTCGAAGTCGGCGCGCTGCTCGCCTATGTGAACGAAGGGGCGGCTGCTGCTGCCGCTCCTGCTGCGTCGCCTGCCCCCGCCGCCAAGGCGGAGGCTGCAGCGCCTGCCCCGGCCGCATCGACCCCGGCCCCTGCCGCATCGGACGACGAAGAGGGCGGCAATCTGACGCTCTCCCCCGCCGTCCGCCGCCTGGTGCTGGAGCATGGCCTTGACCCGTCCAAGATCAAGGGCACCGGCAAGGACGGCCGCCT
>NZ_JEMV01000073.1 GCF_000588875.1 Sphingobium sp. Ant17 | reverse complement strand
CGCGGGAACAGTTGGGGCTAGGTGCGTCGCGCCATTCTATCGCGCCATCTCCAGAGATCCCAGCCTTCGCTGGGGTGACGGAAAAGGGTGGGTAAGTGACTGTCTGGTTCGGAAATAATTTGCGAGGTCAGCAGCCGTTGAACACCGGAAGATGGAGTGGCATCCTTTGATGATGCAAAGTTCAACTGCTATAGAGGCAGCGCGCCATTTTCTTTCCGTAGTATGGGACGGTCCGGTGCCTACCGATGCTGTGCTGACAGCAGCTCTCGATCGACTGATCGCGGCTTATCACGATACACCAGATGTCGGGCCGACAAACTACGACGTTGATCCACCGCGCGAGAGCAATTCAGCCTTTTTTCATCAGGTGGGTGCTCGATTTGCCGCCTACGGCTTTTACGCGCTGGCAGACCCCATAGATGAGCCGCATACCGCGATGGGAATGGGGGATGCCATTGATGACATCGGCGATATCACTTTGGATATGCGCGACGTAATATGGCTGGCTGATAATATCGGCCCCGATGATGCCCACTGGTCTTTTCGGCTTCAGTTCTTCCATTGGGGGACACATGCGAGAGATTTGGTCCGCTATCTGCACGGTCGTCAATTTGGATAAACAGCTGATTTTGGTCGTTTCAGTCATCCTCCTCCTGGTAAGGGAGCCGGCTGAGCGCAGCGCTGACGGAGGGGTTTCACGCTCTTGATAGGGTGACACCCCTCCACCACTTCGTGGTCCCCCTCTCCTTACAGGGGAGGATTTTAGAGCTTACGTCATCGACCAGACTATTCCGCTGGCGTCCCCTCGACGGCGTGGAAGGCGATGCGGAGGGCTTCGGCGAGGCTTCGGACTTCCAGTTTCTGCATCAGGTTGGCGCGGTGGATTTCGACGGTGCGCGGGCTGATGCCCAGGTCATAGGCGATGGTCTTGTTGGGCAGGCCTTCGACCAGCCCGTCCAATACCTCGCGCTCGCGGTCGGTCAGGATGTTGAGCCGCGCCTGCGCTTCCAGGGCGCGGGCGTCCGCGCCGCGCGCGGCGATCGACTGTTTGCGCGCGGCCTCGATACAGGCGAGCAGGGCCGCCTTTTCAAACGGCTTTTCGATGAAGTCGCTCGCGCCCGCCTTCATCGCTGCGACGGCCATGTCGATGTCGCCATGGCCGGTCATGATGATGACCGGCAGCATCACCCCGCGCCCGCGCAATTCGCGCTGCACCTCCAGCCCGTCCATGTCGGGCATCCGCACGTCGAGCAGGACACAGCCCGGCGCCAGTGTGGCGGCGGCTTTCAGGAAGGGCAGCCCGCCTTCAAAGACTTGCACCGCAAAGCCGCTGGTCTTGAGCAGGAAGGCGAGCGAGCGCCGGATCGCCTCGTCATCATCCACGACATAGAGGGGGTAGGGTTCGCTCATGATAGGTCGTCCGCCCGGTCCAGGGTGAAATGAAAGGCGGTGCCGCCCCATTGCGAGGGCGTGGCCCAGATGCGCCCGCCATGGCCTTCGACGATCGTCTGGCTGATCGACAGGCCGACCCCCATACCACTCGCCTTGGTGGTGGTGAAGGGGGTGAAGAGCGTGCGCGACATGTCGGGGGCAAGGCCGGGACCGCTGTCGGCGACGATCACCTCGACCTTGCCATCGTCGGCGGGTGCAGCGGTCAGGCGCAGGATGCGGACCGGGCTGTCCTGCATCGCTTCCACCGCATTGCGGACCAGGTTGATGATGACCTGCTGCAACTGGACGCGATTGGCCATCACCTGGTCCACATGGCGGTCGATCTGCACATCCATGTCGATGCCCCGGCTGTCGACACCGATGAAGGCCAGCGCCGCGCCTTCGGCCAGCAGGCTGCGCAGCGGTTCAGGCTGGCGCATGGTTTCGCCACGCTTGATGAATTCGCGCAGCGAGCGGATGATTTCACCCGCGCGCAAGGCCTGACGCGCGCTTTCGTCCATCGCTTCCCCCAGCATGGCGCGGTCGAGGTCGCCGGGGGCGGCGAGCAGGTCGCGGCCTGCCTCCATATAATTGGCGATCGCGGTCAGCGGCTGGTTGAGTTCATGCGCCAGTGCAGAGGCGAGCGTGCCCATCGCGGTCACGCGCCCGGCATGGGCGAGTTCGGCCTGCAAATCGGCAACGCGCCGTTCGGCCTGTTGCCGTTCGGTCAGGTCGCGGATGAAGCCGGTAAAGAGGCGCTGGCCCTGATCGGCCACCTCCCCCACCGACAATTCGATGGGGAAAGTCGACCCGTCGCGCCGCCGCGCCGCGGTCAGGCGACCGATGCCGATGATGCGCTTTTCGCCGGTGTCGATATAATGGCCGATATAGCCGTCATGCCGCTCGCGATCGGGCGAAGGCATCAACATCGAGATATTCTCACCCAACACGTCGGTTTCGGCATATTGGAACATGCGCTGGGCCGCAGCGCTGAACGACACGATCCGCCCGCGCATGTCGATGACGATCAGCGCATCGGGAATCGTCGCCAAGATCGACCCCAGCAGCGCCTGTTCCAGACTGTGCGCATCGGTCAGCGCATCGCTATCGTCATCCGCTACAGCCATGGCCGACCATGCCGTTCTTTCAGTGCGCCAGCAAGAGGGGTACGCGGGTGTCGCGCAACATGGCGCGGGTGACGCCACCGAACACCAGTTCGCGCCAGCGGCTATGGCCGAACGCCCCCATGACGACCCAGTCCGCCGCCAGCATGCCGATCGCCTCGCGCAGCGCCACGTCGACCGACCGGCCCTTGCGCGGCCAGCTATGCAGCTGCGCTTTGATGCCGTGGCGGGCGAGATATTCGGGCGCGGCGGTCGACGGGAACTCCGCCTTGTCGGCTTCCTCGACGGTCACGATCTCCACGGTTTCCGCCAATCGCAGCAACGGCACGGCGGCGCGCAGGGCGGCGCAGGATTCGGGCGACCCATCCCAGGCGATCAGCGCCGTACCGGCCACGGCAAAGCCCTTGCAGGCTTGCGGGACGGCCAGCACCGGCGTCCGTCCGCTCAATGCCAGGTCGGCGACGATCGGCAACGGATCGGACACACTGATCCGCCCCCCTTCGGGCAAGGTGGCGACGATCACATCGGTCAGCCGTGCCGCAGAGAGCACGCCCGCCACGCTGTCGCCGTCGATCTGCCGCCAGTCCCAGGCGATATCCTCCTGCGCCAGCCTCGCCTCCATTTTGACTCGATAGGCCTCGTCAATCTCATGCAGTTCGGCCGCGATTGAGGGGGCATAGCCCGCGCCACCATAGACATCGGCCGCGACCAGATCGGGCATGGGCGTGACCTGAACACAATGGACATGGGCATTGCAGGCGCGGGCGAGGTCGCTGGCGGCCTGCAGACGGCTGTCGGCGCCCACATCGTCATGGATATGCAGCAGGATCGATTTCATCGCACGTCTCCCGGCAGGGTTTATCGCCCCTTGATGGCTAGGCGTCCCCCGGCGTGCGCACCATCCGGGATAGTCCTTATAGAATTTTGCCCGCCGGAATCCGATTTCCTCCAGCATGACGTGGACCACGATACGCCTGGAGCTGGCCAGCTCTCCTGCTTTTCCCAAGGGGTCGGTAGCACGCAGCTATGTGCTGCGGCTGCCGCTAGGGGACGATGGCGTGATCGACGAGCCAGCCTATCGCGCCCATCCCGAACTCGCGACGGTGCGGCGCTTCTGGCCCAACGAACCCGACCGGCATGGCAGCCTGTTGCGCACGGCCGAAGGCTGGGCGCTGGCATATGCGCCGGGCAAGGAAGATGACGAACGGCTGTTCCGGCTGGACGCGCAAGCGATCCGGGCGGGCAATATGATCACCCTGATCGAACCCGATGGTGCTGCCCTGCCCTTCCTGGTGAAGGCGTTGGCGGCGGCCTGAATGCAAAAGGATATTGTTCATGATCGCGCTTGAAACCCGGTACGGCTTTCCCTTCATGGTGCGCCCGGCCACCCATGACGATGAGGTGGCGCTGGCTGCCTTCTTCGACGAAGTGTCCGACGAGGACCGGCGTTTCCGCTTCCTGAGCGCGGTGCGTCATGTCAGCCCGGCGCAACTGCATGACATTACCGCGTTCGAGCATCACCGGCATGAAACGGTGCTGGCATTCGAGCCGGACGGCGCGACGATCATCGCGGCGGCGACACTGGCGGCGGACAAGGCGGGCGACATTGGCGAGGTCGCCATTTCGATCCTGCCCGAACTCAAGGGCAAGGGGATCGGCTGGACCCTGCTCGACCATATGGCGCAGGAAGCGCGGCATTGGGGCGTCAAGAAACTCCAGTCGATCGAGAGCCGCGACAATCATGCCGCGATCTCGCTGGAGCGGGAAATGGGCTTTACCGCCCGCGCCGTCGAGGGCGACCCGGCGCTGATGCTGCTGGAGCGCAGTTTCTAAACGGCGGTCAGCCTGCCTCCAGCGCTGCGCCCGCTTCCATCCACACTTCCTCGGCGGCGGCGAGCTTCTTTTCGATCGCGGCGCGCTGGACCATCAGGTCGCTGGTCTTGGCCGTCGCCTTGGCGGGGTTGGCAAGCGCGGCGTCGATGCGGGTGCGTTCGGCGGCGAGCGCGGCCATCTCGCGTTCGGCCTTGTTGACGGCGTTCTTGAGCAGCTTCTGCTTTTCGCGCCACTCGGCGGCGGCCTTCTTGTCGGCCTTGCGATCGACCTTGGGCGCGTCGCTGCTGCTGTTGCCGTCAGCCTTGCGCAGGATGATGTCGGTATAATCATCAAGGCTGCCGTCGAACGGCTGGGCGGTGCCATTGTCGACCAGCACCAGCCGGTCGGCGACCAGTTCGATCATGTGGCGGTCATGGCTGACGATCACCACGGCACCCGAATAGTCGTTGAGCGCCTGGACCAGCGCCTCGCGGCTGTCGACGTCCAGATGGTTGGTCGGCTCGTCGAGGATCAGCATGTGCGGGGCGTCGCGGGTGATGAGGGCGAGCGCCAGACGGGCGCGTTCGCCGCCCGACATGGAGCCGACCTTCTGCACCGCGCGTTCGCCGGAGAAGCCGAAGCGGCCGAGTTGCGCCCTGACGGCGCCGGGGGTCGCGCCCTTCATGACGCGGGTCATATGTTCGAGCGGGGTGTCGGTGACGTCCAGCTCCTCCACCTGATATTGGGTGAAATAGCCGACATTCATCTTGGGGCTGCTGGCCATTTCGCCTTCCATCGGCGCGAGCTGCGCGGCGATGAGGCGGGCCAGCGTCGTCTTGCCGTTGCCGTTGCGGCCCAGCAGCGCGATCCGGTCATCCGGGTCGATGCGCATGTTGATGCGCTTCAAAATCGGCGTGTCGCCATAGCCGACCGAGGCCATGTCCATGGTGATGAGCGGCGGGCGCAGTTCGGCAGGGCTGGGGAAACCGAAATGCAGCGTCGGGTCTTCGATAGCGGCGGCGATCGGCTGCATCCGGGCCAGCGCCTTGGCACGCGACTGGGCCTGTTTCGCGGTCGAGGCGCGGGCGGAGTTGCGGGCGACGTACTCCTGGAGCTTTTCGCGCTCGGCCTGCTGCTTGGTGCGGGCCGATTCGAGCTGGGCCAGCCGTTCGGCGCGCTGCCGTTCGAAGGCATCATAGCCGCCGGGATAGAGGGTGACCTTCCCGCCTTCGAGATGCAGGATATAGTCGACCACATTGTTGAGCAGGTCGCGTTCATGGCTGATGATGACCACGGTGCCGCGATAGGCTTTGAGGAAATTTTCGAGCCAGAGCGTCGCTTCGAGATCGAGATGGTTCGAGGGCTCGTCAAGCAGCAGCAGGTCGGGGTTGGAAAAGAGCAGCGAGGCAAGCGCCACGCGCATCTTCCAGCCGCCCGAATAGCTGTCGAGCGGGCGGCCCTGCATTTCTTCGTCAAAGCCCAGGCCCACCAGGATGCGGGCGGCGCGGGCGGGCGCGGTGTAAGCGTCGATCGTCGTCAGCCGCTCATAGATATGGCCGAGGCGGTCGGGATCTTGCGTATGCTCCGCCTCTTCCATCAGCGCGGCGCGTTCCTTGTCCGCCTCCAGCACGGTTTCGAACGGGGTCGCGGTGCCCGACGGGGCTTCCTGCGCGATATAGCCAAGGCGCGTGTCGCGCGGCATGTCGCAACTGCCCTCGTCCGGGTCGAGCTGGCCGATCATCACCTTCATCAGCGTGGACTTGCCCGCGCCATTGCGGCCGATGAGGCCAACGCGCGACCGGGGCGGCAGCGCGGCGGCGGCACGGTCAAGGATGATGCGGCCGCCCAGGCGCACGGTGATGGCATTCAGATTAAGCATGGCGCGCCCCTAGCATGGGCGTGCGGTGCAGCAAAGGCAGGAAGCGGCGTTTTGCAAGGGCGCGGCTGGTTGCGAAGTATACAGTGTCGTGGGCGACGCAAAAGCGTGGGGACAGACGGGTGGCGCAGATTTCGCAATAGGCGAATTTTTGCGAAGTGGGTGGGGGTGTGTGAGGGGGCCGCAAGGTGGGGTGGGAAGCTGACGGAGAGAAAGAGCGCGGGGGAGAGTGTGGCATGAGGTGGGGGATGTAGGACAGGGGGATTTTGGACTGGTAGGTGAATGGGGGGGTACGGGTGAGTAGACGCGAATAGCCGCCGATCTGTCATCGACCAACTCATGCCATGGCCAAAATTCACCGAACTGATGACTGATCCAGTGTTGCCATCGCGGCCAACCTATTCGGCTTTCTTGTTCTCTTCCTCATCGTCAGGAAACTTGTGATAGCGAAGCGAAGCCCAAGCCTTGGCATCTCCGCAAGAGACTGTAGCGAACACTCTCGTACCCGCGTCGCACGATGGCACAACGAGAGTCATTGGGCGCCATATTTTCCAGTCCTCACCTTCTTCGATCTCAGCATCTTCAAATCGTGGAATTTTAGCAATTCTCGTTTCGGTAATCGGCTCGTTGCCGGGGTTCTGAATTGTCACTTCAAGGGTAAGATCTAAGTCGCCCGACGTGCGGTGCTCCGCTCCTCCTTGGATTGATGTAACGAGGTAAACCGACTCGTCCTCCTCCCCATCCACTGTAGCGGTGACAACAGGTGCTAGAAGTCCTATTACAAAAGGCTTCGCCCCCACCTCCATACGAATATCCTCGCAGAAGAATAGTGAAAGTTGGATGGGCTTATCCATTGTGACCCAATACCGGCAGTAAGACATCAAAAGATACGTTCAAAGCGCGAGCCATCGATTTGATATTTGCGATTGTTGGCTCTCGTTCCCCGCTCTCATAGTTCGAGATCGCTGGTTGCGACGTTCCAATAGCATCAGCCAGTTGCTTTTGCGATAGGCCAGCTTTTAGCCGCAGTTGTGCTAGAGAGGCTGGCGCTGGGGCAGCACGAGCGGCGATCCGTTTTCTAGCGACAACCAAACGCTCAGCCATTCCGGCGCGCCCACTCACATCAGCCAAAAACTCATCAAGAGATGAAAAACCAGGTCGCTGGCTGTCAAAATGCCAAGTTTCCGCTGGCATCACGATAAAGCCAGCAGATCGATGGCGAAGGCGGCTAGTGTCCCATCCGGTCCATCCCGAGCCTCTCGAAGGCCGCGATAACCCTTGCCTGTGCGCCTGCGCCATAATCTTCATCCCGCCTCATTATATAAAGAACAGCAATAAGATGTTGCCGATAATCTGCAGCTGTTATCAACCGCCATTTATCAACTTCCCACAGTCTAACTGTATAGGCATTATATCGCTGCTGTTGCAGGGCATAGAACGGTTCAACTTTTCGGATCCGCTCATCTTCGTACCCCTCGTCGATCAAACGCTTGCATAACTCAATATCGCCTCGCAGCTCTTCAAGATACACAATCACTTCATCGGCTTCGTCCGGACTTTCTTTGAGCATATCTTCGATGTCGAGCTTGACCTCATCATCAATCTCGAAAGAGAATCGGCGTGCGACAGCGCTCATATATCGCTTCCGATATACAAGCAATCATTAACACAGTTGTTCCCATGGCACTTCAACGCTTCCGCATCCTTTTGGCCTGATAAATGGGCCCGATCTCCTACCGCCGAGGATAGAGCATCTCTCACAATCGACCTATATTCAATGTCATTCACGAGACCGAACTGCAACTGCAGTTCTTCACGCACAATCATCCCGATTTGCAAAAAAATGGGAAAGAAAATGAGAAAGCACAAATCTTATCGCATTAAATACGAAAGAATCGGGTTCTTAACCTACAAATTAATCATTTGAGACCAAAGTCAGCCGTTGAAGCTAGAACAAATCACGAATCTTTAAGGGGTAATAACAGGCTTCTGGTCAATCGGTCGGTTTTTTGATGATGCTTAGCCTATCTGCAGTAGAAAAGGGCTGGCATAAAAAGGAGCCTGATATTTCGAAAGCGTCGCAAGCGCCTGTTTTCGAACGAATCTACGCTGCCAGCGGCTATTGGTCGACGGCTAGTCGGCCGGTTTAGTGAGTTGAGGCGCAGCGAAAGATCCAGAATGAATGTCCGGTAAGGGAAGTCAAAATTCGCCCTCTCATTACCAAAAATGGCACCATCCCGCCACCTCCCCCCTCACGCACTCGCAAAAAACTTCGTGCCCACGACGCCCACCACGATCAGCGCCATGAAGCCCATCTGCACGCCGTTCACGCGGTCGCCGAAGAAGAGGATGCCGCCGATGATGACGCCGACGGCGCCAAGGCCGGTCCAGACGGCATAGGCGGTGCCGGCGGGGATGCCGCGCATGGCGAGGGCGAGGAGGCCCATGTTGAGGAAACTGAGCGCGATCGGGATGATCGACGCCTGCCAGGTGGCAACCCCTGCGGCCCATTTGAGGCTCAAGGCCCAGCAGATTTCGGTGAATATAGCGATGCCGAGGATAAGCCACGCCATGGGCGCTTCCCTTTCGTCTCTCAGCGGGCTCGGTGGGAGGGCGCGCCAGCCGGAAACCCGGAAGAGGCCGCACGCCGGGGCGCAATGCGCAAGGGTGGTGGACAGGGTTGGGTTCGAACCAACGTAGGGCGTAGCCCGGCAGATTTACAGTCTGCTGCCTTTAACCACTCGGCCACCTGTCCAGTACCCTGTGCGATGACAGAAAACTGCCTTTCATCGCGCCGGAGGCGGCTCAATGGCGAAACGAGGCTTGCCTGTCAATGGGTGGATGTGAAATGAGCGCAATCATGAAAAGAGGTCATCGCTCCGCCAAGCCCAAGGGCGCCTTCCCGCGCTTCTATGGGCGTCACGCCGTTATTGCGGCTCTCGCCAACCCCAATCGCATCGTGCGCAAGATATGGGGCACGCGCGAAGCGCTGGCCCCGCTGGACCTGCCGCCTGTGCTGCCGATCGTCTATGCCGACGTCGCCGACATGGGCCGGATGGTCCCGTCGGACGCGCCGCATCAGGGCATCGTCGCCGAAGTCGAACCGCTGGACGATGTCTGGCTGGACGAAGTGCTGGAACAGGGGCGCGACGACAAGCGCCCCATCCTGGTGCTGGACCAGGTGACGGACCCGCATAATGTCGGCGCGATCCTGCGATCGGCGGCGGCGTTCGATGCGCTGTGCATCGTCACGCAGGACCGGCATGCGCCGCCCGAATCGGGCGTGCTGGCGCGCGCGGCGTCGGGCGCGCTGGAAATCATGCCGTGGGTGCGGGTGGTGAACCTGGCGCGGGCGCTCGATGAGATTGCGAGGCAGGCTATTGGCGCATTGGGCTGGATGGCGATGCGGACACGGTGCTGGGCGACGCCATCGGCGAATCGCGCGTGGCACTGGTGCTGGGGGCCGAGGGCGAAGGCTTGCGGCACAACAGCATGGCGCATTGCGACATATTGGCGAAGCTGCCGATCAGCCCGCGGATGGAGAGTTTGAACGTCTCCAATGCAGCGGCGATCGCACTGTATGCGGCGGCGAGTCGGTAGAAGAAAGGAAAGGGTGTCGCCCATTTGATAGGGCGACACCCCTCCGTCAGCACTTCGTGCTGCCACCTCCCCTCACAGGGGAGGATTTTGGGTCAGTCTTCGGGGGCGATGGTGACGCGCAGGCCGTCTAGGGCGTCGCTCAGCACGACCTGACAGGACAGGCGGCTGGTGTCGTTGCGATGGTCGGAGCTGTCGAGCAGGTCGTTTTCATCCTCGCTCATCGCGGGCAGCACATCGGCGAAGTCGGGATCGACATAGACATGGCAGGTGGCGCAGGAGCAGCAGCCGCCGCACAGGGCCAGCAATTCGTCAAAGCCATTGTCGCGGATGACTTCCATCACCGACAGGCCATTATCGCCTTCGACAGCCTGTTCTTCGCCCGCACGGTTGACCACGATCAGTTTCGGCATCTATCCAGTCCCCTAGTAATTATCTCCGCCGCTCTGACGGAGCGACGCCGGAAAATCAAGCGCTGCTGAGGGAAACATCATGGTGACGACGGCGCAACAGTTGCGCGACAGCCTGGACGCGATCGCCGCCATCGAGCCGGGCTTCGCCGCCGCGCTGGCACGGGCGGGCTATCCTGAACCGCGCGTGCGGGAACCCGGCTATGAGACGTTGCTGCGCACGATCGTCGGGCAGCAGGTGAGCGTGGCGTCGGCAGGTGCGGTGTGGCGCAAGCTGGAGGCGGAACTGGGCGCGGGTTGCGCGCCCGACATACTGCTGGCGCGGGACTATGATGCGTTGCGCGCGTGCGGGCTGTCGCGGCAAAAGCAGGGCTATGCGCGGAGCCTGGCCGAGATGGTGGTTTCGGGCGCGCTGGACTTGCACGCCCTGCCCGCCGATGACGAGGAAGCGATCGCGCAACTGGTGCGGATCAAGGGGATCGGGCGCTGGTCGGCGGAAATCTATCTGTTGTTCGCGGAAGGGCGCCCCGATATCTGGCCGGCGGGCGACCTGGCGGTGCAGATCGAAACCGGGCGGATATTGGGATTGCCCGAACGGCCGAGCGAAAAGGCGACCCGCATCCTGGCCGATGCCTGGCGACCGCATCGCGGCGCGGCGGCGATCATGGCCTGGCACCATTATAATATAGAGGTTTTGTAACATGTCCCTGCCCCCCACTCTCCCCCATGCCCGCTACATCGTCCTGCACCATGATGGCGCGTGGAAGATCAATCTGAACAACACATATTATGGGCGGTTCGCGACCCAGGCGGCAGCGGTCGAGAGCGCGACGGCGACCGCACGGCAGGCAAGCGAGGGCGGCTATCCGGCGTCGGTGCTGTTGATGAAAGGCACCGATTTCGAGACGCTGTGGACCAGCGAGGCGGCGTAAGCCCTGTCCAATAGTGTAGTTTTCAACGCTTTATCCGCAAAGACGGAACCGAATCGGCGCGCGGGACATTTCCTTGATCTAGGTTATACTGAAATGTGAATGCGCAAGAAGGTTCTGATCGTCGAGGACGAGATATTCGTCGCACTGGAAATTGAGCAGATTGTCGAAGATGCGGGTTTCAATGTCGGCGCGATCGCCGCCGACAGGGAGGCCGCGCTCGCCTGTGCCGATACGTGCGACATCGCTCTGGTCGACCTCAATCTGCGCGATGGGCCGACGGGCCCGGCGATCGGCATGGAACTGGCCGCCCATCATGGCGTGCGGGTCATCTATGTGACCGCCAATCCGGCCCAGATCGGCCCGGCATCGGTCGCGGCGCTCGGCGTTATCACCAAGCCCTTTCGCGCGCACAGCATAGTGGCCGCGCTGCGCATGGCTGCGGCGGACACGCCGGAACCCAGCGCCACCGCAATTACCGGCTTTATTCCTTTTGCGCCGTCCGACTCATTGAACGGCGCGGTATCGAGAGGCTGATCGCCAGGCCTTCGGAACGCCATTCCTTTTCGATCCGCCCGCCCAGCTGCCGTTCGACGCTGAGCGTCATCAGCCGGCTGCCAAATCCATCGGTGTCCGATGGCGTGACGGTCGGGCCGCCCGCTTCGCGCCAGTCGATGCGGACATCGTCGGCCCCTGCACTGACATGGAGATGCACCCGCCCGTCCGGCACCGATAATGCGCCATATTTGGCGGCGTTGGTGGCGAGTTCGTGGAAGAGCAGCGCCAGCGGGGTTGCCGATCGGTCGTCGATCGCGGCATCATCGCCCGTCATGATAATCCGCGATCCGTCCGGCCCCCGGTAGGGTGCGAAAATCTGGTCGAGAATGCCGACCAGGCTGCCCACGCCCTGCCCCGGCTGCGGCGCGGAATCGGCGCTGTGTGGGCGCACGAAGTCATGCGCGCGGCCAAGAGCCAGGATACGGTCGCGCAGGTCATCGGCAACGTCGCTGATCTGCGGATGCTGACGCGCCGAGAGACCAATGAGCCCGGCGATGACCGAGAAGATATTCTTGATCCGGTGGGAGAGTTCGTGCGCGATCATCTCGCGCTCTTCCATCATCAATTTCTGTTCGTGGATATCGGTGCAGGTGCCGATCCAGCGGGTAATGACGCCCTCGCCATTGCGGATCGGCAAGGCGCGGCCCAGCGTCCAGCGATATTCGCCGCTATGGTGGCGCAGACGATATTCGATCTCATAGGGTTCGCCGGTGACCAGGCTGGTGCGCCAGCGGCCCCAGGCGCGTTCCTGATCGTCGGGATGGAAGACGCCACTCCACCCTTCGCCATCGGTAGAGCCCGACGGCGTGCCGGTATATTCATACCAGCGCGCATTATAATAGTCATGATAGCCGTCGGGCAGCGTCGACCAGACCATTTGCGGCATGGTGTCGGCCAGCGTGTGGAACATGCGGTCGCTGGTCGCGAGGGCCGCCGCGCTTTCCTTCTGAAAGGTGATGATGTCGCGGTCGCGGCGACGCCCTTCCAGTTCGACCATCACCTGCCGCGCAAGCAGGACCATGCCCTGCCGCTGCATCGGCGTCAGGTCGGGGCGCGGCTTGGTGTCGATGACGCATAGCGCGCCAAGCGGCACACCATCGGCCCCGACCAGCGGCGCGCCAGCGTAGAAGCGGATATGCGGCGGCCCGGTGACCAGCAGATTGTCGGCGAAGCGGGCATTCTGGGTTGCGTCGGGGACGACGAAAATGTCCGACCCCAGCATGGCGTGTGCGCAGAAGGAGACGTCGCGCGGGGTTTCCTCCGCGTCCAGCCCGGTACGCGCCAGGAAGCGCTGGCGCACATCCTCGACAATGCTGACCAACGCGATCGGCGCGTCGCACAGCGTAGCTGCGAACTCCGTGATCTCGTCCAGATTGCGGAAACCACCGGCGTCGAGATCGTAGAGCGCGAGCAGCGCGGCACGATCCGTCTCCAGGCCGCGGCCCTCAGCCATCGCTGACACGTTCGATATCCGCACCGACGGCGGACAGTTTTTCTTCCAGCCGCTCATAGCCGCGATCGAGATGATAGACGCGGTTGACCTGGGTTTCACCCTCGGCCGCGAGACCCGCCAGGATGAGGCTCATCGACGCGCGCAGGTCGGTCGCCATCACGGGCGCGCCGACGAGGCGGGGCACGCCGCGCACCACGGCCGTGCGGCCATTGACGGCGATATCGGCCCCCATGCGCGCCAGTTCGGGCACATGCATATAGCGATTTTCGAAGATGGTTTCCGTCAGCACCGATGCCCCATCGGCCATGGTCAACATCGCCATGAACTGCGCCTGCATGTCGGTCGGGAAGGCCGGGAACGGCGCGGTCGAAAGGGTGAGCGGGCGCAGTTTGCCGTCCGAGGCGACTCGGATGCCGCCCTTATAGGGATCGACCTGCACCCCGGCCTCACGCAGCGCGACGATGATGGCGTGCATATCGTCGGCATTGGCTCCGGCGAGGTCGAGCGATCCCCCGGCAATGGCGACCGCGCAGGCATAGCTGCCCGCCTCGATCCGGTCGGGCATCACGCTATAGGTCGCGCCATGCAGCCGTTCGCGGCCATGGATCACCAGCCGGTCGGTGCCGACGCCTTCGATATCGGCACCCATGGCGATCAGCAGCTTGCACAGATCGACGATTTCCGGCTCACGCGCGGCATTGTCGAGGATGCAGGTGCCCTTGGCGAGCGAGGCAGCCATCAGCGCATTTTCCGTCGCCCCCACCGACACGACCGGGAAGGTGAAGTGACCACCCGGCAAGCCGCCATCGGGCACGCTGGCGCGGACATAGCCTGCGGTAATTTCAAGGACCGCGCCAAAGGCTTCGAGCGCCTTGAGATGAAGATCGATCGGCCGGTTGCCGATGGCGCAGCCGCCCGGCAGCGACACCCGCGCTTCGCCCGCACGAGCGAGCAAGGGGCCAAGCACCAGGATCGACGCGCGCATCTTGCGCACGATGTCGTAAGGTGCCTCGGTCGAGGTGACACGGCCCGCGCGCATGGTGAGGACGCGGCCGAAATCCTCGGGCCTTGCGCCCTCGATCATGGTCGAGACACCCAACTGGTTCAGCAGGTGGCCGAAACTGTCGACGTCGGCGAGGCGCGGCAGATTGCGCAGCGTTACCGGCTCGTCGGTCAACAAGGCGCAGGGCAGCAGCGTCAAAGCCGCATTTTTCGCGCCGGAAATGGGAAGGCGGCCGTTCAGTGTGTTGCCGCCGCGAATATCAATGCGGTCCATCGGACAGGGTTAATAGCGGCAAATACGCGCCGCGCAAGGCAGGCACCCTGCCATTTGTCGCCGAGTGGTGGGCGAACCGCAATAAGCGGTTAACAATCGTCAGAAGCTTGATCGAGTTTAGTGCGAAAGACGCAAATGCAGCCAAAAGGCGCTTTGGGCGTTTTGCCATCGTAACGACAATTGGAAGAAGGTTTTATCGGTGGCAACAAGTTGTTTCGCCGCAAGGCTGGCCAAGCAGGTGCCCCTGTCCGAACCGGAAAAGACGGCACTGGCACGGCTGGAGGAAAACCCGCGCAAGATAAAGCGCGGGGCTATGGTCCAGCGCGTCAATGAGACGGTAACCGAATTATTCGTGCTGCGCGAAGGCCGGGTGATGAGTTTCGTCATCCTGCCGGACGGTAGCCGTCAGATATTGCGTGTTTATTTTCCCGGCGACTTCATCGGATCGGCCAGCACCATCTATAGCCGCGCGCCGGAATCGCTGGTCGCGCTGTCGGATGCGGTTGTCTGCCCGTTCGACAAACATGCGCTGCGCCGTCTGCTCGATGAATCGCCGCGTGTTGCCGCGTTGCTGTTCCTGTTGTCCAACGCCGAGCGGGTGGCGATGACGGATAGGCTTGCCTCGCTGGGCCGGACATCGGCCAAGGCGCGGGTCGCGTCCTTCCTGCTCGATATGTTCGACCGGTTGCGCGTCACCGACGATGCCATCACCGACAGTTTCGACCTGAGGCTGACGCAGGAGGAGATCGGCGATTCGATCGGCCTGACATCCGTGCATGTGAACCGCATGGTCCGGCAGATGGAGGAAGAAGGACTGATCAGCCGGACAAACGGCCGCATCACGCTGCGCGATCTGGCCCGGCTGGAGGAGATCGGCCATTATACCAATCGGCAAAAGGATATGGACTTGAACTGGTTGCCGGTCGGCTGAGCGCCGTTACCGCTTGATGGGCGCTGGCGCGAAGCAACGGTCGCAGCGTCGCCAGCAGGTGACGCCCGGCATGGCAACTGCTGGCTTGAGGTCGGGTTGCGGCGCAAGGCGGGCGAGAATGTCGGGCGACAGGCCTTCGGGGGCAGCGCGATTGTGGCACATCAGGCAGTTGCGCACATATTTGGCGCGGGTCAGGCCGCTATGATCCTCCTGCGCGGCGAGCGGGCCTGGGCCAAGCAGCAGCAAAGTCGCCAAGCCAAGCCGCAGCGCCTGCGTCATGCCAGCAGCTCAACATCCCAATAGAGCCAGTCGCGCCAGCTATCGTGCAGATAGCCGGGCGGGAAGGCGCGGCCATGTTCCTGCAATTGCCAGGTCGTCGGGCGGATCGGTTCGACATGGAGCCGCATGCCCGCCTGCTTGGGCGTGCGCCCGCCCTTTTTGAGGTTGCAGGGCGAACAGGCGGTGGCGACATTTTCCCAGGTGGTGCGCCCGCCCGCGCGGCGCGGCACGACATGGTCGAAGGTCAGGTCCGTGCTGACACCGCAATATTGGCAAGCGAACCGGTCGCGCAGGAACAGGTTGAAGCGCGTGAAGGCGGGATGTTCGGACGGCCGCACATATTGTTTGAGCGCGATGACCGAAGGGATTTTCATGTCCAGGCTGGGACTATGCACCTGCCGCTCATAGCTGGCGATGATATCCACGCGATCGAGAAATACCGCCTTGATCGCCGTCTGCCACGGCCACAGGCTCAGCGGATAATAGCTGAGCGGCGTGTAATCCGCATTGAGCACGAGCGCCGGGCAGTTTTCCGGGTGCCGTATAAGGTCGGGATGGTACATAGAACCCTTCTACCCCCTTGCCGACGCCGCTGATCCACCAGCAACATGACATCCGCATGACAGCATCAACCAATATCGTCCGTCAAGAGCCTGTATGACCGATAGTATCGCCCTACCGCATATGGTGACCCGCTTTGCCCCCAGTCCGACCGGGCGGCTGCATGTCGGCCATGGCTGGTCCGCATTGCTGGCCCTGGACATGGCGCGCGCGGCGGGGGGCGCGTTTCGCCTGCGGATCGAGGATATCGACGGGACGCGCAGCCGGCCCGAGCATGTGGCGGGGATCATCGAGGATCTGACCTGGCTGGGCGTGACGTGGGACGGCGATGTCGTTTTTCAGTCGCAGCGGCTGGAGGCGTATGAGGCGGCGCTCGATCGGTTGCGGGCCATGGGACTGCTCTATCCCTGTTTCTGCACCCGGGCGGATATTCAGGCGAGTTTGACCGCGCCGCATGGGCCGGAGGGGCCGGTTTATCCGGGGACATGCCGCGGGTTGGGCGAGGGCGAACGGGCGCGGCGGATCGCGGCGGGCGAGGCGCATGCGTGGCGGATCGATATGGCGGCGGCGGTGGCGCGGGTTGGGGTGGTGGAATGGCGGGCGGTGGATTTTTCGTCTCTTCCGTTCAAGGGAGAGGGTGAGTTGCCCAAAGCGCCCGGCCAAGGCGATAGCCCCCACCCCAACCCTTCAAACGAGTCACGTGCCTCGTTTGAACCTGAAGGGGAGGGTCTATGTAGCGCCGACCCGCTTGCGCATGGCGATGTGGTGCTGGCGCGGAAGGATGCGCCCGCGAGCTATCATCTGTCCTGCACGCTCGACGATGCGACGATGGGGGTGAGCCATGTGCTGCGCGGTGATGATCTGAAAGGCGCGACGGATATTCATCGGTTGCTCCAGGCCTTGCTCGCCCTCCCCTCCCCGATCTATTGCCACCATCCGTTGCTGGTCGGGCCGGATGGCAAGCGGCTGGCGAAGCGCGACGGGTCGATCGCGCTGGCGGACCTGCGCGCGCAGGGCGTCAATCCGGCGGATCTGGCGGCTGCCCTAAGAGGCAAGTGCTTTCCGGTTGGAATCAGGCTGGCAAGCGCCTAGATTACAGTGATGAACACAGTCCTAGTCATCGCCCTCATCCTTGCCATGGCCGCGACGCTGTTCGCGCTTGTCCGTGGCATCATCAGTTTCCTGCAAACGACCAAGGAGGAACTGAATGCGCCGGAAGGCAGCGGCCCCGGTCCATCGCGGTTGAAGCAGAACAAGGCAATGATGAACCGCGTGCTGTTTCAGGCCGCGGCGATCATCATCGTCGCGATCCTGTTGCTGATGAAGGGCAACGGGTAAACCTTCATGGTCAAGCTGAACAAGATCTACACCCGCACGGGCGATGCGGGAACGACCGGCCTTGCCGACGGAACCCGCCTGCCCAAATATGCGCCGCGCATGCAAGCGGTAGGCGATGTGGATGAGGCCAATAGCGCGATCGGGCTGGCTGTCCTGGCGATCGGCGATGCGCCCGAAGCGGCGTGGCTCACGATGATCCAGAACGACCTGTTCGACCTGGGCGCGGACCTGGCGACGCCGATAACGGACGCGGCGGACCCGCCCTGGGCCTTGCGGATGGTGGAGCGGCAGGTCGAGCGGCTGGAGCAGCAGATCGACGCCATGAACGCCGAATTGGCCCCGCTCGACAGCTTCGTGCTGCCCGGCGGATCAGCGGCGGCAGCGGCAGTGCATCTGGCCCGCGCGATTACGCGACGGGCCGAACGCAGCGCGACGGCGGCGGCGGTCGATGAGACGCTCAATGCGCAAGCGCTCATCTATCTGAACCGATTGTCCGACTTGCTGTTCGTCCTGGCGCGCCGCTTGAACGACAATGGCGCGCGCGATGTCAAATGGGTGCCGGGCGCGTCGCGCTGAGCGACGAGGCGGCCTGACTCATGCGCGGCACGGCTGGCCGCAAGCAGCCGCGTTAACCTTGTTTCTTCAGCCCTCATTTAGGCGCGCCGACGATTTTCCGTCCAGTTTGTAATCAAGACTGGGCTGACATGCATTTCTATCTGGCGACCTCCTTCATCTTCCCGCGCTCGCTCCGCCTCAGGCTTTTCACCCTTTGCTTCATTGCCACGCATATGCCGCTGCTGGGCTATATGGTCTGGGGCTTTGCGACCGGGCGGCTGGCGCTGGCGGAGTTTGCGCTGCTGACGTTGGCGACGGTGATCGGCACCGGCATCGCGCTTTATGGTATCGGGGCGCTGCTCAACCCCATTCAGGCGCTGGCGCAGACATTGCAGGGGCAGGAGAGCGATCCCACTCCCCTGCCGCAGGTCGGCGACGTCATCCAGACGCTCTACGCCGGGATGCATCGCGCCGCGCAGGTCACCCGCACGCAGATGCAGGATTTGACGGTCGCCGCGCATGAAGACCCGCTGACCGGCATCGCCAACCGGCGCGGCTTCCTGATGCAGATCGACATGCTGCCCCAAACACGGCGCAAGGGCTGCATCGCCATCATCGACATCGATTATTTCAAGCAGGTCAACGACCTGATGGGCCATGGTGAGGGCGACCGGGTGCTGGCGGCCTTCGCACAGCGGCTGGCGGCGCAGTTGCGCCGGGTCGATCATGTCGCGCGCTGGGGCGGCGAAGAGTTTGTGGTCTTCTTCCCGGACTGTATCGAGGATGAGGCCTGCTGGTCGCTCTCGCGGATCGCCGCCCAAATGCGCGAGGAACCAATCGGCCAGATCAATGGCCGCGCGATCAGCTTTTCCGCAGGCATTGCGCGCTGGCAGGGTATGCCGATCGACGAGATGATCGCGCGCGCGGACAAGGCGCTTTATGATGCCAAGCAACAGGGCCGCGACCGGGTTTGCCGCGCCGCCCAGCCGGTGTGCTGCTGAAAAGGGGGGAACCCTAAAGGGCATTCATGCGCTTTTCGCTGCCTAACCACGCGAGCATAGCGTAAGGGGCATGCATGGCCAGAAGTTGGACCGAGTTGGACGGGGATACGTTGGCGTCGCGCTATCGCGACGTGCGCACGCTGACACAGGCGCTTGGCTCGCCCCTGTCCGACGCCGATGCGACGGTCCAGTCGATGCCCGACGCGTCCCCCGCCAAATGGCATCTGGCGCATGGGACATGGTTTTTCGAAACTTTCGTGCTGCGCGATCATGTGCCGGGCTATCGACCGTTCGATCCGCGCTACGCCTTCTTGTTCAACAGCTATTATGAAGCCGAGGGCGCGCGGCATGCGCGGCCGATGCGGGGGATGCTGACCCGGCCGTCGCTGGCGCAGGTGCGCGACTATCGCGATCATGTCGATGCAGCCGTGATGGCGGCAATTCCCATGCTGTCGCTAGAGGCGCGCTCGCTGGTGACGCTGGGGCTGCATCATGAGCAGCAGCATCAGGAATTGATGCTGACCGACCTGCTGCATCTGTTCTCGCTCAATCCGATGGAGCCGGCGCTGTTCACAAGCCCGCACGCTGCATCGATGGATTTGCCGGGTGCGCTCCACTGGATCGAGGGGCGCGAGGGACTGGTCGAGATCGGCGATGACGGCCGGGGCGGTTTCGCCTTCGATTGCGAAGGACCACGGCACAAAGCGCTGCTCCATCCCCATGCGCTGGGGCATCGCCCGGTGACCAATGGCGAGTGGATCGCCTTTATCGAAGATGGCGGTTATCGCACGGCGGCGCACTGGCTGGCCGATGGCTGGGCCTGGGTTCAGGCGGAAAGCATCGAGGCACCGTTCTATTGGACGCAGGGCGAACAAGGTTGGACCCATTTCGGACTGGACGGACGTCAGCCGGTGAACCCCGCCGCGCCGGTCAGCCACATCAGCCTGTACGAAGCCGACGCCTATGCCAGTTGGGCAGGTGCAAGGTTGCCGACCGAGGCGGAATGGGAAAGTGCGGCACAGAATATCGCCGCGACGTCCGGCAATCTGCTGGATGATGCCGCCTGCCCCCGTCCCCACCCGGCCGATGCGACCGCATCGCTGACGCAGATGTTCGGCGATGTGTGGGAATGGACCGGCAGCGCCTATCGCCCCCATCCAGGGTTCAAGGCAGCGCCGGGCGCGATCGGCGAATATAATGGCAAGTTCATGTCGGGCCAGTTCGTGCTGAAGGGCGGCAGTTGCGCTACGCCGCGCGGGCATGTGCGGGCGAGCTACCGCAATTTCTTTTACCCCCATCAACGCTGGCAGTTCACCGGACTGCGCTTGGCGAAGGATCTGTAACGACCATGCTGCTGACAGACGACGCACCGACCGCAACCCAAGCGGTCGATCCAGCCTTTCGCCGCGACATCGTCGAAGGCCTGTCTCGCAGCCCCAAGGCGACGCCACCCATCTGGTTCTATGACCGGCATGGGTCGGAATTGTTCGAGGCGATCACCGACCTGCCCGAATATTATCCCACACGCACCGAAACGGCGCTGCTGGAGCAGCATGGCCCGGACTTTGCCGAGGCGATGGGAGAAGGCCGCGCGGTCGTGGAGTTCGGCGCGGGCAGTTCGCGCAAGACCCCGCATCTGCTGCGCGCCATCGCGCCGGGGGCCTATGTGCCGATCGACATCAGTGGCGATTTCCTGCGGGCGAGCAGCGCGACCCTGGCGCAGGCTTTCCCCAATCTGCCGGTGATCCCGCTGGAAGGCGATTTCAACCAGCCGCTGACGTTGCCCAAAGCGATCGGGGCGATGCCCCGGCTTGGCTTTTTCCCCGGATCGACCATCGGCAATATGGAGCCGGACGCGGCGGTCGATCTGCTGCGCGCGATGCGCCGTGTGCTGGACGATGCGTCGGTCGCCGATGGCGCGATGCTGCTGATCGGGATGGACCGGATCAAGGATCAAGACCGGCTGATCGCCGCCTATGACGATGCTGCGGGCGTGACAGCGGCGTTCAACCTCAACCTGATTACGCGGATCAACCGCGAGTTGGAAGGCGACCTGCCCATTGATGGCTTCGCCCACCGCGCGCGTTGGAACGATGCCAAGGCGCGGGTCGAGATGCATCTGGAAGCGGTGCGGCCGCTGCACTTCCATGTTGCGGGCCAAGCGTTCCGCATGGCGCGGGGCGA
>NZ_JEMV01000072.1 GCF_000588875.1 Sphingobium sp. Ant17 | reverse complement strand
GAACGCAAGGCCCCGATACCAAGTCGCGATTGCGGGGGGTGCTGGACCTGACGCAACGCATGGCACTGGCAGCAGCGATGGCCCGGCATGTCATCCATCGCTTGGCAGAAGTCGATGCCATAGGATCGGTATATCTTCTGGCACCCACAGCCGCTGCCGGTTGGCCCTGTCAATGGCTGCGGGACGATAGACGCGGACTGAACCACGGCATCGCCACAGCGCGTCATCGGCTGGGGATGCAACGTTTTTCGTCATAGTCCATGCCGATCTGCCCCATGCTTGCCAAAAGGGGGATGTCGAATGTCTCTTGGCAGCTGCAGAAAAAAGCGGGCGCGGCTTTTTGCGCCTGATCGCCATGGTCGCGGAACCAACGCGCTGGCGTTAGCGGACAGTGACCCCGTTCGAGTTTGTGTTCGGACAGGATAGTTTTATCCGGCATCGGGGGCAGCGGATCGGTGCTGTTGTGGTCGAAAACAGAGGTCTCGGGTTCGACATTGACTTGCCGACCGACCTACAAGAGGCGATGGCTCAAAACTCGGCTTGCGAACAGGTTTTGGCCCTTCAATAGGCATATGACGGCCAGAGGGAGTATGGTCGCCATATTATGGCGCGAACCACATGGTTCGCGCCTTTTTGTGTCTTGCCCAGTCCTTAGAGCTTGGCTGTCAGCTCCGGCACGTCATACAGATCGCCCACCAGCCGATATCCGCCACCTGGAAGATCGGCGCATCCTCATCCTTGTTGATGGCGATAATGGTCTTGCTGTCCTTCATCCCCCGCCAAAATGCTGGATCGCCCCCGGAAAATACCCCACGGCGACATAGACTTCCGGTGCAAACGATCTTGCCAGTCTGCCCGACCTGATAGCGTTGGGGACATAGCCCGCATCGACCGCCGCCCGGCTGGCCCCGACCGCAGCGCCCAGCTTGTCGGCGAGCGGATAGATGACTTCCTCGAACGTCGGCCCATCCTTGAGCGCCCGGCCACCCGACACGATGATCTTCGCACTGGTCAGTTCCGGCCGCTCCAGCTTGACGATCTCGGCACCGACAAAGGACGACAGCGCCTTGTCCCCGGTCGAAGCCACCGCTTCCAACGTCCCCGACCCACCTTCGCGAGCCGCCTTCTCGAAAGCCGTACCGCGAACGGTGATGACCTTCTTGGCATCCTTGCTCTTGACCGTGGCAATCGCATTGCCCGCATAGATCGGGCGCGTGAACGTGTCTTCGCCCTCGACCGAAAGGATATCGCTGATCTGCATCACGTCGAGCAGAGCCGCAACGCGCGGCGCGATATTTTTGCCGTTGCTGGTGGCAGGCGCGATGAAAGCGTCATGATGCCCCATCAGTTCGACAACCAGCGGCGCGATGTTCTCGGCGAGCGCATGGCCATAGGCCGCATCATCGGCGACATGCACCTTGCCGACGCCCGCAATCTGCGCAGCGGCGGCGGCAACGCCATCGACGCCCTCGCCTGCCACCAGCAGATGCACTTCGCCCAGCTTGGCCGCTGCGGTGATGGCGGAGAGGGTCGCGTCCTTGACGTCGCCGCCCTCATGTTCAACCCATACAAGCGTCTTCATGCGGCAACTCCCATGGCCTTGAGTTTGGCAACCAGTTCATCGACATCGGCGACCTTGACACCAGCGGTGCGCTTGGGCGGTTCGACCACCTTCAGCGTCTCCAGCCGTGCGCCGATATCCACGCCATAATCGGCGGGCGTCTTCTGCGCGAGCGGCTTGGACTTGGCCTTCATGATGTTGGGCAGCGACGCATAGCGCGGCTCGTTCAAGCGCAGGTCGGTGGTGATGATTGCCGGGGTCGACAGCTTTACCGTCTCCAGCCCGCCATCGACTTCGCGCGTCACCGACACGCTGTCGCCTTCGACCTCGACCTTCGACGCGAACGTGCCCTGCGGCAGGTTCAACAGCGCAGCCAGCATCTGGCCGGTCTGGTTGCTGTCATCATCGATCGCCTGCTTGCCCAGGATGATCAGGCCAGCGCCTTCCTCTTCCTGCACCTTGGCCAGCAATTTCGCGACGGCCAGCGGCTCGACCTCTTCGTCCGTCTGGATCAGGATCGCGCGATCCGCGCCCATCGCCAGCGACGTGCGCAGCGTTTCCTGCGCCTTGGCAACGCCAATGGATACAGTCACGACCTCGGTCGCCACGCCCTTTTCCTTCAGGCGAATGGCTTCCTCGACCGCGATCTCGTCAAACGGGTTCATGCTCATCTTGACGTTCGCCAGATCGACGCCCGTCCCGTCTGCCTTCACGCGCGGCTTCACATTGTAATCAATGACCCGCTTCACGGGCACAAGGATCTTCATTTCAACATCCTCCATTATAAACGCCAACACGGGCGCGGGCAGTCCGTTACCGGACCACCCGCACCCTTTGGTGTCAGTTCAGGTGAGAAGCGGCCTCAGGCTGCCTTCCTCACTTCCGCTACGATCTTGCGTGCTGCATCACCCAGGTCGTCCGCGGGGACGATCGCCAGGCCCGAAGCCGCGAGAATATCCTTGCCCTGCTGAACGTTGGTGCCTTCCAGGCGAACCACCAGCGGAACCGACAGGTTCACTTCCTTGGCCGCTGCAACGATACCATCGGCGATGATGTCGCACTTCATGATGCCGCCGAAGATGTTGACCAGAATGCCCTTCACGGCCGGATCCTGCAGGATGATCTTGAATGCCGCCGTCACCTTCTCGGTCGTGGCACCGCCGCCTACGTCCAGGAAGTTCGCCGGGAATTCACCGTTCAGCTTGATGATGTCCATCGTCGCCATCGCCAGGCCAGCCCCGTTGACCATGCAGCCAATGTTGCCATCGAGCTTGATGTAGGCGAGGTCATATTTGGAGGCTTCGACTTCGGCCGCATCTTCCTCGGTCAGGTCGCGCAGTTCCGCGATGTCCTTGTGACGGAACATGGCGTTGCCGTCGAAGCCGACCTTGGCGTCCAGCACTAGCAGATTGCCCTGCTTGGTCAGCGCCAGCGGGTTCACTTCAATCTGCTCGGCATCGGTGTCGACAAAAGCATCATATAGCGACGACGCAACCTTTGAAGCCTGCTTGGCCAAGTCACCGGTCAGGCCCAGCGCGGCTGCGATCGAACGACCATGGTGGGGCATGAAACCGGTTGCGGGATCGACCGAGAAGCTGTGGATCTTCTCAGGCGTCGAATGGGCGACTTCTTCGATGTCCATGCCGCCTTCGGTCGATACGACGAAAGCGACTTCGCTGCTGCCACGATCGACCAACAGAGCAAGGTAGAATTCCTTGTCGATGTCTGCGCCGTCGGTGACGTACAGGCGATTCACCTGCTTGCCCGCGTCCCCGGTCTGGATGGTCACCAGCGTATTGCCCAGCATGTCGGTGGCGTGGGCCTTGACCTCATCCAGATTGAAGGCGAGGCGAACACCGCCCTTGGCTTCGGGGGCCAGTTCCTTGAACTTGCCCTTGCCACGGCCACCGGCGTGGATTTGCGACTTCACGACATAGAGCGGTCCGGGCAACTTCTTGGCGGCCTCAACGGCTTCCTCGACCGAGAAGGCAGCATGGCCAGCCGCGATCGGCGCGCCATATTTCGCGAGCAATTCTTTCGCCTGATATTCATGAATATTCATGGGGCTTGCCGTCCTTTTTCCGTCGAAGCGTGATGCGATGGATAAAGCACAGGCCGGTTTTTATGGCCAGAGTGATTTCGCAAAACGACTTTGCAAAATTGCAAAACGATTGCGAAGCGATGGCCCGGAATATTGCGAAATCCGCGCTAAAAAGTGCAGCCCACAGCCGCCTTGCTGGTCACCAAAAATATCTCCGCATCGCCGAGCGCGCGCACTTTATGAAGCCATTGATCGACGCCAAGCGCCCCGATGTGCGACTTGCGGACCGATGCCAGCGATTGCAGTCGGCGCAACTGCGTCAAACTGAGCCTGTCAGCCATCTCTTCGGCCATGCATCCCGCCAGCGCGGGTGCCAGACCGGCTTCGACCAATCCCGCGCGCAGCCGCGATTCGGGCGAAAGGCTGGCGCAGGCGGGCAGCAAAAGGCACAGCGCGACGGTTACAGGACGAAAGAGGATGGCGGTCATCCACCCCTGATGGCAACAGGCAATGGCCGGCGCAACGGTCAGATCGCACCGCATGGGAGCATAAGCACATGGACAGGATATTCACCCGGCTTTCCCATCGCGTTGCTGGATGGACCGGCCAGCCCCTGGCCTTCATTCTGGCCAGCGCCACGATCCTGATTTGGCTGACGACCGGCCCGCTTTTCGGCTATTCCGATACGTGGCAATTGGTGATCAATACCGGAACCACCATCATAACATTCCTGATGGTATTCCTGATCCAGAATGCGCAAAATCGCGACGGGTCAGCGATACAGGCGAAGCTGGACGAACTGATCCGCGCCATCGACAATGCGCGCAACGATTTCATCGGCATCGAACATCTGACTGAAACCGAACTTCACCGTATCAAGGCGGTTCTGGAACAGGAGTGCCGGGATGATGAAGACTATCATCTGGTAATCGAACGCCTGCTCAAACGACGATAAGCGTCAATGTGCCCGGCCGGTCATGCTTTCATTATGCCGTCGATAGGCATCCACCTGGTCGATATAACCGCGCGCCAGATTTTCATAAGCGATACGCGCCTGATGCGACGGGCAGCTTTGCGCCCGGATCAGGGATATCTGCTGCCGATGCAGCAAATAATTGATATCCGTCTCCCTAGTCATGTCGCCGTCCTCTCTTTGAATGAGACTGGTCGATTGGCTGCGCTGGCAAGGAATAGGCAGAAGCAGCGACTCAGCTTATATCACGGTCAGCGATCATCGCGAAGTAAGCGGTAGAGTATCGACACGCCATTCGACGCAACTGGCAGGCGACCCGGCCCATTCGTCCATGGGCCAAACATGCGCCATTGCGACCCAGTTATAATGGTAAGGGATAACATCCCGTATAAGCACAGTAAAAGGGGTTGGCATCCCCTTGCGCCAATGGCATCCTGCACCGCGCTTGCAGGGGAAGGGCGGAAAATTGGGGGACATGGCGGTCGCTTTCCTTGCGACCCTGCATCATGAAATCCTGCTATTCGCCGTCGTCGGCCTCGCCATAGGCGGGATCGACGACTTCCTCATCGACCTCTTGTTCCTGTCGCGCCGCATGTGGCGCGATCTTGTCATCTACGCTCGCTATCCTCGCATGACCACGGCAACGCTGCCCGCTTCGGCAAATCCGGGCAGGATCGCCATCTTCATCCCGGCCTGGAAGGAAGTCGAGGTGATCGGGTCGATGCTGACGCATGCGCTCAATTGCTGGGGCGAATCTGACTATCGGATATTCATCGGCACCTATCCCAATGATCCCGATACGATCGACGCCATCGCCGCTGTGGCCGAAAGCGACCCGCGCGTGGTGGTCGGCATCAATCCGCTGCCCGGCCCCAGCACGAAGGCGGACTGCCTCAACGTGCTCTGGCGCGCGATGCTGGCCGATGAAGCGCAGCTTGGACGCCGCTACAAGGCAGTCGTCCTCCATGATGCGGAAGATGTCGTCCACCCCGATGAAATTCGCCTGTTCGACTTCATGATCGACCGGTTTCAATTGGTCCAGCTACCTGTCCTGCCCTTGCCCGGTCATGGCTCGTGGTTCTCCCGTGCCATCGCCAACCACTATTGTGACGAATTTGCGGAGAGTCATGGCAAATATCTGACCGTGCGCGAAGCCTTGGGCGCGTCGGTGCCATCGGCCGGGGTTGCGTGCGCTTTTGAACGGGATGCGTTGGCAGCTCTGGCCATCAATCCCGCTCGGGGGCCATTCGACCCTTCGTCACTGACGGAAGATTATGAAGCCGGCTTGCGTATTCGCGACGGCGGCGGGCATGGGGTCTTCGTTCGCATCCGGGACGCGAACGGAAAGCTGGTGGCGACACGCGAATATTTTCCCAACAGCATCAACGCAGCGGTCAGGCAGAAGGCGCGCTGGATCGTGGGGATTTCTCTGGCGGGATGGGACCGCATGGGCTGGCGAGGCGGTACGGCCGAGCTATGGATGCGCCTGCGTGATCGGCGTGCGGCCATTGCCGCGCTGGTGTTGTGCGCCGCTTATGTCGCCTTCCTGCTTTGGCCGATGCTCTGGGTCATTGCTCAGTTTCAACCTTCGTTCCCTCGCGCGACATCACCCGCCATCGATGCGCTACTGCGGGTCAACTTTTTCCTGATGAGTTGGCGTATATTCATGCGGGCGGTCTTTGCCGGTCATGCCTATGGCTGGCGTTATGGCCTGGGCGCGATCCCGCGAACGCTGCTCGCCAACCTCATCACCATTTTGGCGACCCAACGTGCCCTCTCGCTCTATGCCAGGTCGCTTTTGGGACAACCGCTTTCATGGGACAAGACGCAGCATCAGTTCCCCGATTTGAGTGAAAATCGGTGACGAGCGACAAAAGCGGTCAACCCCTGCGCTTCCTGGCGCTGCTGATGATCGCCTGGGTCGCCATCCGTATCGCTGCCCAATATGGACCATCGCCGCTCGGTCCGCTGCCGTTGGTCCGCGGGCACCCCGCTACAGCAGCGATCGTGCCACGGCCGTCCAACCCCGCCCTACCGACAATGACGGCTTATACATCCCCCTCCAGAACAAGCACGCTACCCAACGCTCCTGCACCTCTCATGGACATGAGCATTAAGGTTATCAGGAAGGCGAGCGGCATAGCGACCATTCCAATGTCGCCTAACAGCGCGCCCGCCGCCGCGCGTGCATTTGTTTCCAATTCAGATGCTACCACCGAAGCTCGATACGCCCATCCCTCGCCTATCCCGATACTCGCTTCTGCGTCCCCCAAACAGGTAGATCGTTGGCGTGGCAGCAGCTGGATACTCTGGCGCGGGGACGGATCACCGCAGGCCGAACTTGCCAGAACCGGTCGTTTGGGAAGTTCCCAGATCGGCGCGCGCTTGGATTACGTCCTGAACCCTGGCGCGGTCCACCGCGTGACAACCTATACCCGCGCCAGCAGCGCGCTCGAAAGTCCGACAGCACCCGAAGCTGCCATTGGCTTAGCCGTCCAACCCGTCACTTCCCTACCCGTCAGCGTCGCCATCGAGCGCCGTATCGCGATCGGCGCGGGCGCACGCAACGCCATGGCCGTCACGGTGGTCGGTGGCTTTGGGCCGACGCGGATCGCGCAAGGTGTCGAAGCCGAAGCCTATGCACAAACCGGCATCGTCGGCTTTCGCCAGCGCGACGCCTTCATCGATGGCAAATTATCACTCTTAGCCCGCGTTCAAAACACAGGCTTGCGGCTCGGCGCAGCGATCTCAGGCGGAGCCCAGCCCGGTGTCAGTCGGCTCGACATAGCCCCGGAAATGCAGGTCCGGCTTCCACTCGACCCCGTCGCCGCGCGTCTGTCGGTGGAATGGCGGGAACGGATAGCCGGGCGCGCCGCGCCCAGTTCAGGCTTCGCCTTGACGCTCGGCGCGGATTTTTGACCGCCAAGCGCTACGACGCCTTTATATCTCCGTCCTTTAGTTCTACCCGTGAAGGGCCATGGATCTTTATCTGCCTATCGCCAATCTGTCGGTCAACGCGCTGGTCATCATTGGCCTGGGTGGTGTCGTAGGTCTGCTGTCCGGCATGTTCGGCGTGGGCGGCGGCTTCCTGACGACACCGCTGCTGATCTTCTACGGCATTCCGCCCACCGTTGCCGCCGCCTCGGCCGCGTCGCAGGTGACGGGCGCTTCGGTGTCCGGCGTAGTCACGCATATCGCGCGTGGCACTGTCGATTTCCGCATGGGCGGCGTCCTGATCGCGGGCGGGGTGGTCGGCGCTGGCCTTGGCGTTCTGATCTTCCGCCTGCTGCAATATCTGGGGCAGATCGATACGGTGATCGGCATTCTCTATGTGCTGATGCTTGGCGGCATCGGCCTGCTGATGGCCAAGGAATCGATCCAGGCGCTGATCGCGCTCAAGAGCGGCAAGCGCGCCCCTGCCCGCAAACGACGACACCATCCGCTGGTGGCCGCGCTCCCGATGCGCTGGCGCTTCTACGGGTCGGGCCTTTACATCTCGCCGCTCGCACCATTGCTGCTCGGCATGGCGACCGGCATTTTGACGATGCTGCTGGGTGTCGGTGGTGGTTTCATCCTGGTGCCCGCGATGCTCTATCTCCTGGGCATGACCACCCAGTCGGTGGTCGGGACGTCATTGTTCCAGATTTTGTTCGTCACCATGGCCACCACTATGATGCACGCCATGACGACCAAGGCGGTCGATCTTGTGCTCGCCATGCTACTCCTCATCGGCAGCGTGACGGGCGCGCAGGTCGGCACCCGACTGTCCATGACGATGCGGCCGGAATATCTCCGCGTCCTGCTCGCGGCGATCGTGCTGCTGGTTGCCATCCGTATGTTGTTGGGGCTGGTCTGGCGCCCGGACGAGATTTTCACGATCGAGGTGCGCTGATGCGGACGCGCGCCCTTGCGCTTTTGCTGCCCGCCGTGCTGATGCTGGGCGGCGCGGACGAACCGCAACTGGTGCCCGACGTCTCCCAGCGCGAAGTCATCATCCAATATAGTTTCACGGGTGCCGACCTGTTGCTGTTCGGCGCAATCGTCTATCCCGGCGGCGTGCGGCCGGAAAAACCGGCCGACATTGTCGTGGTCTTGAAAGGACCGGACCAATCGATCTTGATACGCGAAAAGCAGCAGATCGCCGGCATGTGGGTCAATGCCGACAACGCCCGCTTCGAATCCGCGCCCACCTTCTACGCCATGGCGTCCTCCCGCCCGATTGAACAAATCGTCGATGAGCGCACGGCGGCGATCTACGAACTGGGCGTCGATAAGCTCCAACTTTCCCCCTCCTCGCTCAACGACAGCGCTGAAATGGACCGGTTCCAGGCGGGACTGGTCGATTTGCGCGACCGCGCCGGTCTGTTCGTCGAACGTCCTAGCGCGGTCGAAATCAGCGATGGCGTTCTGTATCGCGCCCGCCTGCCTCTGTCGGCGCGCGTGATCGTCGGCGACTATACCGCCGAAACCTTCCTGGTGCAGGATGGCCGGGTCGTCGCAGCGGCCGTGCGCGACATCACGGTGCGCAAGTCGGGGTTCGAACAGTTCATGGCGAGCGCGGCGGAAAATTGGTCCTTCCTCTACGGCCTGGTCGCCATTGCGCTTGCGGTCGGCATGGGCTGGGCTGCTGGCGCGATCGCCCGCCGCCTTTAATCGACCGAAATGCCTCGGCTCGCCAGCCAGTCGCGCGCGGGGGCCAACGCCTTCTCATGCCGCTTCCAGCGCGCGACCGCATCGGCATTGAGTGGCTGGCGCACCTGCGCCGCGCTGGGCGTGGCGACCGCCGCGTCATTTTCGTGAAAGGACAGGCAGGCCGCGTCCCATGCCAGCCCGGCATGATCGAGCAGGCGGCGGGTCTGCCCCTCCTGATCGGCCACCAAGGCTTCATAGGATAGTTGCAGCACCCGGCCGGGAAACAGCCTGTCCCACAGCGCCATCAACCGGTCGAAGCGCGCATAATAGCGGGCAATGTCCATCAGGTCATAGCTATAGGCATAATAGGTCGACTGGCTGGCGAAGAGATTTTTGTAATTGCTCCAGATCGTATCCATCGGATGGCGACGCAGGCAGATGATCTTCGCGCGCGGCAGAGCATGGAGAATATGGCCGATATAGAGGAAATTGGCGGGCAGTTTGTCGATGAAGCGCGCCTTGCCCTCCGGCCGATGATGGAGCGCCCGCGCCATATAGGCCTGCCCCATCGCCAGCGGATCGGCCGCCGCGCTCGCCACGATCGTATCCGGGTCGATCACCAGCCGCGACCTCGTGCCCGCCATCTGCTTGACCGCCAGCGGCATCGCCTGCAATTCGCCCGCCGACCCGACGAGCGGATGCGAAGAGAGGATACGATCGACCAGGGTCGTACCGGTGCGCGGCATGCCGGTCACGAAAATCGGCGCATCCTCGCTCTCCAGCCCCGCTCCCCAACCGGACGGCGGACCATCGGCAAATAACCGCTCGATCGCATCGAAGATCGCTTCATCCTGCACAAAATCATAGCCGATGGCGCGCTTATGCGCAGCGTTCGCTGCCGACAGATGCGCAAAGGCCTCGGTCGCATGACCCATATCCTCATGGCTCTTGGCCAGTGCATAGCGGATACGCAGCGCATCTTCCGGCCGGTCCGCCCGCGCCAGCGCCGCTTCCAACCTGGGCACAGGATTGGCCGCCTCGGTCTGGCGCGACAACAGGCTCAGCCCATAATGCGCGCGCGCATTGCCGGGATCAGCGGCCAGGATATGCTCATAATGGCTGGCCGCTGCCTCGACCCGACCAGTGAAACCGCATGCCGCTGCCAGATTATAGCGATAGTCCAGATTGTCCGGCTCACCCGTCACGGCCGCTTCAAAGGGCGCCAACGATGCCGCATGATCGCCCAGCCGCGCCAGCACGCAACCGATCGTGTCGAACGTGCGCGCATCGCCTTGCCCCATCGCCCATGCCTGCCGCGCAGCCTGTCCGGCTTCGCCATCCCGCCGCAACAGGATCAGCAACCGCGCATATTGCGCGAGATGTTCCGCCTCCGGCCCGCGCGTCACCGCATGTTCCAGCATCGGCAGCGCCTTGGCCACCTGCCCCGCCTCCGCGGCGGCCAGTCCCAGCAGGAAGAAGCCCGCCGGATCGTTCGGCTGCGTCATCGCCAATTGCTGCGCCGCCTGCGCCGCCTGCGCCAGGTCGCCCCGCGCCAGCGCCGCGCGGGCCTGCGCCTCCAGCGTCATGCCGTCCCCAGGGTGAAGCCCGCCACCCGCTCGATCATCCAGAAGCAGCCGACGATCCCCGCCCCATAGAGCGCCGCCTGTCGCACCCACTGATCCCGGTTGAAGATCGACGCCAGCTTCATGATGCCCAGCACGCAGCCGACGAAGATCAACTGCCCCAGTTCGACCCCGCCGTTGAAGAAGAGCAGCCCTGACAGCCGTTCATCCGGCGCGACGCCCAGTTCGCGCAGCACCGTGGCAAAGCCCAGGCCATGGAGCAGCCCGAAGCCCGCGACCACGGCAAGTTGGCGACGGCGGCGGTGCGGATCGGTCATGTCATCCGCGCGTGCCCGGATCGCCTCCCGCGCCATGAAGGCGATCGACAGCGCAATCACCGCTTCCACCGGCGGCACCGGCACCTTGACGATATCGAAGAAAGCCAGCGCCAGGCTGAGCGAATGGCCGATGGTGAAGGTCGTCACCAGCGCCAATAGATAGCGCCCGCGCGCCAACAGGCAGAGGCACAGGACAAAGGCCAGATGATCCCACCCACCCAATATGTGGATGATCCCCTGCCAGGTATATTCGACCGCGATCTCCGGCAGCGCCCGCTGCCGCGCCGCCACCGCCCCGATCGGCAACGACAGCGTATCGCCATTGGGCTGCAACGCCTGCTGCACCCGCGTTCCGGTGGCGGTCGACAGGAATGTGCCGCCATCGACAGCCCACGGCGTGATGATCGCATCCTCGGCGGTGACCGCCCGGTCGCAATCGATGCTGATCGCATAGCGGGTGACGGTCGCCTCGTTCAGCCGCTCGCGCGCCGTCTCGCGACAGCCTTCGGGCAGGCCCAGCGGGTCGTTGCTGGCCAGCACAGACGGGACAGAGGCGCTGAGGTCAAAGCTGCCCGGCTCCATGCCCGGCTGGATCGCATAGTCGCCAACGCGAAACACATCGGCCTGCGCAGGCACGGCGACCATGGCCAACAGCAGCAGGAACCAACGCAGCATTTTATTGCTCCACCCGCACGCGATAGCCATCCTCCAGCTTTTGCACTTCCTTCTCGACCAGCGCGCCGCTCTGCTGAGCCAGGAAGTCCTGCTTCACCTGGTCGCGCACCGCCGGATAGGCCAGCATCGCGGCCGGTCCACGATCACGCACCCGCGCGAAATGCCAGCCGCGCGTGGATTGCAGCGGGCCGACCCACTGGCCGGTCGGTGTCTTGTTCAGCATATCCAAGAAAGGCTGGCCGAACATGCCACGCAACATCGACACGCCATAATCGGGCAGATCATGCCCCATCCAGAAATCATCGCCCTTCACCGTCCCGCCCGCGTTCAACTGCGCCAGCAAGGCAGGCGCATCGGCCGGCCTCTGTTCAAAGAACACATGATCCACCGACAAGCGCGGTTCGGCCCGGTACAGGTCGCGATGCGCGGCATAATAGCCCATCAACTGGTCCTCGCTCGGCTCCGCTGGTGCGCCCGCGATCATGAATCGCACCCGGTCGATCAGTCGCTGCTTGGTGGTCTTGTCGGTCATGTGCATGCCCCGCTCCACCGCTTCGCGAAACAGCAATTCGTTGGCGACATAATCATGGATCAGCTTGGCGCGCGCTTCCGCATCCGGCTTCTTGCCCGCCATCATCTCATAATCATCGGACAGGCTTTTCTGAACCGACAAGGGCACGTCGATCGTCTCGCGCCGCGCCGTCACCGCCCAATAGAGCGCGAAGATTACGCCAGACACCGCCAGGAACAATATGAACGGATCGCGGGCAAATAATCCCCGCAGCGAAGCAGACAGACGGCGCATCAGCGCAAGACCCTTTCACTAGGCACCATCGCGTTATGGCAACCCCAGCCTATCCCCCCTCTACGTCAAATGACGCATGGGTCGCCTACCATGTGCCATAGCCAGGTCGGTATATCGGTTTTGACGGGATGCCGATCCCCCTCGAACAAAACCGCATCGCCCAGTTCGAACAGGAGTTGGCGACAGATCCTTACAAGAGAGGGTGGGTGCTGATCCAGCACCCACCCCATTGTCTTTTGCCCATGCGCGCGGGTCAGTCCCCGTCATCACACACTCTCGATGTCTTCAGGCCGCGACGCCCTTAAGATCGTGCAATGCGGGCATCTGCATCTGGTGCCGATGCCCAGACCATTAGTTGACCGAATCCTTGAGGCCCTTGCCGGCCTTGAATTTGGGTTGGGTCGATGCCTTGATGGTCATCGTTTCGCCGGTGCGCGGGTTGCGGCCGGTCGATGCCTTGCGCTGCGTGACGGAGAAAGTGCCAAAGCCGACCAGGCGCACTTCGTCGCCCTTTTTCAGCGCGCCGGTAATGGCGTCGAACACGCCTTCCACAGCCTTGGTCGCGTCATTTTTGGTAAGGCCGCTGCTCTCGGCAACCGCGCTGATCAGATCCTGCTTGTTCATGCCTTGGGAACCCCCTGGTGCTGTTGGTTAGTATAGGAATCGCGGCGTAGGGGCGGCAATAAGGCGCAGCTTTCAGCGGCTGTCAAAGATAAAGCGACGAACTTGCCCGACGGCGCGCAATTTCGCAATGCAGCATGAAAACGCCGGAAACCCGTGGCTTTCTCCCCTATTGGCCGACCGTTCAATGCCGCAAGGTGACATCCCCATCGCGCCCCTGCGGATTACTTGGCTGGGCGGCCAGGTCGTCCGCTTCGGTCCAAGCGATCGCATCGGGCACCGACATCAGCGCGCGCGCCAGAACTTCGTCCACATGGCTCACCGGCACGATCTCCAGCCCGTCGCGAATATTGGCTGGAATTTCCGCTAGGTCTTTCTCATTTTCCTGCGGGATCAGCACCGTCTTGATGCCGCCACGCAGCGCCGCCAACAGCTTTTCCTTCAAGCCGCCGATCGGCAAAACGCGACCGCGCAGGGTCACTTCGCCGGTCATCGCCACATCCTTGTGAACCGGGATGCCGGTCAGCGTCGACACGATGCAGGTCACCATGCCGATGCCTGCCGATGGCCCATCCTTGGGCACCGCGCCTTCGGGCAGATGGATGTGGATATCCTTGCGATTGAAGATGCTGGGCTTGATCCCGTAACCGGGTGACCGCGCCTTCACATAAGAAAAGGCGGCCTGAATCGACTCGGTCATCACATCGCCAAGCTTGCCGGTTGTCTTGATCATGCCCTTGCCGGGCACGGTGACCGCTTCGATCGTCAGCAATTCGCCGCCCACTTCGGTCCAGGCTAGACCCGTGACCGCGCCGATCTGATGCTCTTCCTCGCCCACGCCATGACGGAACTTCCGCACCCCGGCATAGTCGGCCAGCGTCTCCGGCGCGATGACGACCTTTTCATAGACGCCTTCGAGGATCTTGCGCAGCGCCTTGCGCGCCAGCCGCGCGACTTCGCGTTCCAGTGTGCGGACGCCCGCCTCGCGGGTATAGTAACGGATGAGGTCGCGGACGGCCGCCTCGGTCACTTCGAACTCGCCCTCTTTCAGGCCATGGGCGTCGATCTGCTTGGCGATCAAATGCCGCTGGGCGATCTCGACCTTCTCGTCCTCGGTATAGCCTTCCAGCCGGATGATCTCCATCCGGTCGAGCAAGGCCTGCGGCAAATTCAACGAGTTGGCAGTCGTCACGAACATGATGTCCGAAAGATCGACGTCGATCTCCAGATAATGGTCCTGGAATTTGCTATTCTGTTCAGGGTCCAGCACTTCGAGCAGCGCGGACGCCGGATCACCCCGGAAATCCTGGCCCAGCTTGTCGATCTCGTCGAGCAGGAACAGCGGGTTCATCGTCCCCGCCTTTTTCAGGTTCGTCACGATCTTGCCCGGCAGCGAGCCGATATAGGTGCGGCGGTGGCCGCGAATTTCGGCCTCATCGCGCACGCCACCCAGCGACTGGCGCACGAACTCGCGCCCCGTCGCCTTGGCGATCGAGCGACCCAGCGAGGTCTTGCCGACGCCCGGCGGGCCGACGAGGCACAGGATCGGGCCTTTCAGCTTATTGGTGCGCGCCTGCACGGCCAGATATTCGATGATCCGGTCCTTGACCTTGTCGAGCGCGAAATGATCCTCGTCCAGCACATCCTGCGCGCGCTTGAGGTCATTCTTGACCTTGCCCTTCTTGCCCCAGGGCAAGCCCAGCAGCACGTCGAGATAGTTGCGCACCACGGTGGCTTCGGCCGACATGGGCTGCATGCCCTTGAGCTTCTTCAACTCCGCCGTCGCCTTGGCGCGGGCTTCTTTGCTGAGCTTGGTCTTGGCGATCTTCTCGGCCAGTTCGGCCAGTTCATCGCCCTCTTCGCCCTCGCCATTGCCCAGCTCGCGCTGGATCGCCTTCAACTGTTCGTTCAGATAATATTCGCGCTGGGTCTTTTCCATCTGGCGCTTCACGCGGCCACGGATCTTCTTTTCGACCTGGAGCACGCCCAGTTCGCCTTCCATGAAGGCGAACACCATTTCCAGCCGCTTGACCGGATCGGCCTCGACCAGCAGCGATTGCTTGTCGGAAACCTTGACGTTGATATTGGCGGACACGGCATCGGCAAGCCGCCCGGCATCCTCAATCTCGCGCAGCTGCACCGGCGTTTCGGCAGGCAGCTTCTTGTTGAGCTTGGCGTAATTTTCAAACTGTTCAGCAACCGACCGCATCAGCGCCGAGGCTTCCGGTCCTTCGGCGGCAATATCCTCGACCGACTCGACATCGGCGACCAGATGCGTGTCGGTCGACGCCATCGTCGTCAGCCGCGCGCGATGCTTGCCCTCCACCAACACGCGAACCGTGCCGTCGGGCAGCTTGAGCAATTGCAAAACCACCGCCACCACGCCCGTATCATAGAGCGAATCCTGGCCCGGATCATCTTCCGCCGGGTCGAGCTGCGACACCAGGAAGATTTCCTTATTGCCTTCCATCGCCGCTTCCAGCGCAGAGACGCTCTTGTCGCGGCCAACGAAGAGCGGGACGATCATCTGCGGGAAAACGACGATGTCACGCAGCGGCAGAAGGGGATATTGCACAGTCATTCACACTCCGAGGGCCAGCCGATGGCCCTGTCCTAATATGGTATCAGCCTAACGGTTCATCGCCTTTATGGGGATGCCCTTGACTTCAATCAATCCGCCGCTGTCATAATGGTGAAACGATGAACCTAGCGTTATTATAGTGTTTGTTCGCGCATTCGCGCTCAGAACGGCAGTTTGAAGCCGGGGGGCAAAGGCAAGCCTGCCGTCATCTTGCCCATTTCGGCATTGCTGACCTCGTCCGCCTTCTTGCGCGCATCGTTAAATGCGGCGGTCACCAGGTCTTCGAGCATCTGCTTTTCCGATGGAGCAAGCAAGCTGTCGTCGATCGACACGCCCAGGATACGCCCCTTGGCCGAAGCCTTGACCTTCACCAGCCCGCCGCCAGCCGCGCCTTCGACTTCCAGCTTGTCGAGATTATCCTGCGCCCGCTGCAATTCTTCCTGCACACGGCTCGCCATGCCCAGGATTTCGTTCAGATCCTTCATTGTCCTACACTCCATTGTTCGAGCCGGTCGTCCAGCTCCGCATCGGGAAAGGCCGCCATCGCCGCCTTCACCACCGGGGTTTCGAGAATAGTGGCGCGGGCATTGGCCTGAGCGGCCTGCTCCTGCGCCAATAAGGTAGGCTGCGCCTCGCCATCGCTCTGCGCCACGCGCCAGGCGACACCTGTCACGTCCTTGAGCGCAGGCACGATCCGCGCGGCGAAATCGGCCGATAGCGACGGTGCCGCCCGATAGTCCAGTTCGGGCGGGGCATAACGCACCAGCGCGACACTATCGTGCAGTTCCTGTGCCAACTGCCCCTTGCCCCGCTGCCAGAAGGCCTCGATGAGGTCGGGAAAGCTGGCCGGCAATTGTGCGGCAGGACCAGAGCCATCGGCCGCAATAACCGCGCCCGGCGCCGCCGCAGCAACAGGCCCGCCCTCCCGCAACATCCGCGCAATCTCGGCCGGATCGGGCATGGTCGCGGCATGCATCACCCGCAGCAGCGCCATTTCGCAGCTTTCGATCGGCAGGATCGCGCTCGCCACTTCGTCATGGCCCTTGACCAGCAATTGCCACAGCCGATGCAGCGGCGCGAAGCCGATCTGCGACGCCCAGTCGGCCAGCGCGTCGCGCTCTTCGGCGGACTGGCCAGGGCTGGCGATATCGCGCCCCGCCTTCACCAATGTCACCGCATGGACCAGCTCCATCAGCCCGCGCATCAGCGCCAGCGGCTCGACGCCCAGCGCATAGTGGTCACGGACCGCCGACAACAATGCGGCGGTATCGCCTTCTAGCAACAGCCCCAACAAACGGCGAACCGATCCGCGATCGGACAGGCCCAACATATCGCGCACCTGCGCCGCCGTGACGACTGGCTCGCCCTCCCCCATCTCCGCATGGGCGATCGCCTGATCGAGGATCGAGAGGCCATCGCGCGCCGACCCTTCGGCGGCCTGCGCGATCAGCGACAGCGCATCCGGCTCCGCCGCGACCTTTTCGGACTCGACCACATGGGCGAAATGGCTGGCCAGCAATTCGGCTGGAATGCGACGCAGGTCGAACCGCTGGCAGCGCGACAGCACGGTGACCGGCACCTTGTTCACTTCGGTCGTCGCGAACAGGAATTTCACATGGGCGGGCGGCTCCTCCAGCGTCTTCAACAGCGCGTTGAAGGCGTTTTTGGAGAGCATATGGACTTCGTCGATGATGTAGATCTTGTAGCGCGCAGAGACGGCGGCATAGCGCACCGCCTCGATAATCTCGCGCACATCATCGACGCCGGTATGGCTCGCCGCGTCCATCTCGACCACGTCGATATGCCGTCCCTCGGCGATCGCGGTGCAGGGTTCGCAGACACCGCACGGGTCGATCGTCGGCCCGCCCTGCCCGTCCGCACCAATGCAGTTGAGCGCCTTGGCGATCAGCCGCGCGGTCGATGTCTTGCCGACCCCGCGCACGCCGGTCATCAAAAAGGCATGGGCCAGCCGCCCGCGCCGGATCGCATTGCCCAGCGTCTGGACCATCGCATCCTGCCCGATCAGCTCATGAAAGCTGCGCGGTCGATATTTGCGCGCAAGGACGCGATAGGGCTGCGGGGAATCGGACATCGGTCTGGTCTAGCCGTTCGGGCTGCTATTGTCGAAGCGGGATGATGGCTGGACGGTGGGAGCCGGAACGACCCGTGACGAAATCACTGTGGCTGCTTCCGTCAGGACCTGACCCGGTTCGCGACGATCACGTCCGCCCGACTCCCGCGGCGCATATGGCGAAAGGGGGACGGGATGGCAAGGGGTGCATACAACCGAAACCGTTCGCTTCGAGCGAAGTCGAGAAGCGGCGAGCGTCACGCGGGCGTGTCTCGACTTCGCTCGACACGAACGGAACGGCGGAATGCTTCTATTCCAGCCCGCTCTTTTGCGCCTGCCCGACAAATTCCAGCGCGGCCCGCGCCGTTTCCGCAATCGCCGCCTCGGCCTTGCTGGCATCGACCGTCGGTCGGTCGAGATAGACCGCCAATATATATTCATCGCCCGCCGGCGACTTGACCAGCGCCACGTCATTATAGGCCGTGCCGCAGCTGCCGGTCTTGCTGCCCGACGTCCAGCCTTCGGGCAGGCCCGCCTTGATCCGCTTGTCGCCCGTGCTGCTGGCGTTAAGCCAGCCGCGCAGCCGCTCGGCGCTCTCGCCCTGCATGTCGCTAAACAACAGCCGCCCTATCAGCCCGGCCATCGCGGCGGGCGTGGTCGTGTCGCGCGGGTCGCCCTCAGCATTCTCGTTCAGGTCCGGCTCGTTGCGATCCAGCCGGGTCACGCTGTCGCCATGCGCGCGGATGAAGGCGGTCAGCCCCTGCGGCCCGCCCAGCATCGGCAGCAGCAGATTCGCCGCACTATTGTCGCTCACCTCGACCGCCGCCTGTGCCAATTCGGCCATGCTCATCCGGCCGCGTTTCAGATTTTTTTTCACCACCGGCGCATAATCGAGAAGATCGTCCTTGCCGAAGGGTATCTCCCCCTCCAACCCGAACTTGCCGCCTTCCGCACCGATTAGCACGGCCGCGGCCAATGGTGCCTTGAAGGTCGAGCACATGGCAAACGGCTCGTCGCGATTGAAACCCAGCAGCAGCGCACCCTGTTTGTCCACCAGCGCAACCCCCAGCCGTCCGCCCGTTTCCTGCTCGATCTCCTTGGGGTTGCGCACCTGCGCCAGAGCCGATTGCGGCACCAGATAGCGCGGCGCGGGCGGCAGCAGCGAATCGAGCCGCCCGGTCGGCACCGGCTCCTTGGTCTGTTTCTGCTTGTCGGCGGCGCTGGACGGCGCAGCGATCAGCAGCAGCATGGCAAGCGCGGACAGGCGTTTCATCGGCTTCACATACCCTGCATATTATAGGATTCGGGCGGAATACGCACGGTGAGTTGGTCCAGCCCGTCGGCGAGGATGATCTGGCACGACAAGCGGCTGGTGCGGGTGGCGGATGCGGCGAGGTCGAGCATATCCTCCTCATCCTCGCTCGCCCGGCCCAGGCGCGGAAAATCGGCGGCTTCGACGATGACATGGCAGGTGGAACAGGCCATCTGCCCCTCGCATGTGCCTTCGAGCGGCTGGCCCGCCGCCTGTGCGATGTCGAGCAGCACCGATCCCGCCGGGGCATCGACCTCCTGCCGCCGTTCCCCGTCAGCGCTGATGAAGGTAACCCTGGTCATGATAGTGCGACGCTCCCTTTTTACAGCGCCGCTTGTGCGGCTGCTGCCCTGTTCAATGCCTCCGCAGCGCTCTCCAGTTCGGCCGATGTCGTATAACGGCCAAAGCCGATCCGCACCGATCCACGCGCCTGTGCGTCTGTCAGGCCCAGTGCGCGCAGCACATGGCTAGGCCTGCCGGACCCGCTTGCGCAAGCGCTGCCGAGCGAAAAAGCAATATTGCGGCAATCCGACAACAATCGCGCGCCGTCGATTCCGGCCCGCCGCAGGTTGAGATTGCCCGGATAGCGCGCGGTCATGCTGCCATTGATCGTCCAGTCGGCGAACAGCGTGCGGGCAAGGTCGGACAGCAATTCGACATGGGCGCGGTCGGCTTCCGCCCGTTCGCGCATCAATCGCGCGGCAACCCCGAATCCCGCGCACAGCGCGGGCGAGAGCGTGCCGGAGCGCAATCCGCCCTCCTGTCCGCCGCCATGGAGGAGCGGCGCAGGACTGACACCGTTGCGCAGCCACAAGGCACCCACGCCTTTAGGCCCATGGATCTTATGCGCGCTGATCGCCACCATGTCGCAAGCGTCAGGGATCGGCACCCGGCCATAGCCCTGCACCGCGTCGCACAGCAGCAACGCGCCCGCCCGATGCGCCAACTCCGCCAGCGCCGTGACGGGCTGGATCACGCCAATCTCATTATTGACCAGCATCACCGCCACCAGCGCGACGCCGGGCCGGATCGCCTGCGCAGCCGCCCCCATATCCACGACACCATCCGCCCCGACCGGCAGCACCGTCACCGTCCTCCCTCCGCGTCGCAAGGCCTCGACCGTATCCAGCACCGCGGCATGTTCGGTCGCGATGGTGACGATATCGCCCTTGGGCGCACCCTGAATGGCGATGTTGAGCGCCTCGGTCGCGCCCGACGTGAACAGCAACCGCCCACCCGACGGCAACAGCGCGCCGATCGCCTCGCGCGCGACCTCGACCTGCGCCGCCGCCGCCCGGCCCGGCCGATGCGCGCTATGCGGATTGGCGAACTGGTCGCGCAGCAACGGGACCATCGCCTCATAGGCTTCGGGGGCCAGCGGCGTCGTCGCCTGATAATCCAGATAGATCATCGCCGCGCCCGCGCGGCCATCGCCGTCCATGCGGCGAGGAAACGGTCGATATCGCTCTCGCACGTCTGCGGCCCGAAACTCACCCGCACCACCTCGCTCGCCACCGCCTCGTCCCAGCCCATGGCGTGCAGCACATGACTGGTCTTGAGCGAGCCGGACGAACAAGCACTACCCGCCGACACCGAAATGCCCGCCATATCGAACTGAATGAGTTGCGCGCGCGCCGATAGGCCCTGCATCCGGTAGCTGGCGATCGCCGGGATACGCGGCGCATCGCGCGCGACGATCACCCCACCCGCCGCCTCGACCCCCGCGTCGAGCCGTGCGCGCATCAAGGCGGCACCCGGCAACCAGTCCGCCCGCGCCTCCAGCGCCGCCGCCATCGCCAGGATCGCAGGCAGATTCTCGGTCCCCGCACGATAACCCTGCTCCTGCCCGCCGCTCGCCTCAATGAGGGCCAGATCGCGGATGAGCAGCGCGCCGATGCCCGGCGGACCACCAAATTTATGTCCGCTGATCGCGATCATATCGGCGTCGGGCAGCGCGAGTTTGCCCGCGCTCTGCGCGCAATCCACAAACAGAATAGCGCCGGAACGATCAAGCGCGTCCAGCGGCTGGATGACGCCGGTTTCATTGTTGACGTGCTGGATAGCGAACAATGTTTTGTGATCCGTTCGCCCCGAGCCTGTCGAAGGGGTCTGCTCTTCTTTCGAGAAGACATGGGCTTCGACAGGCTCAGCCCGAACGGGGTTTCTAACTATACCATCCCCCTCCACCGCCAGCCGCTCGGCCCCCTTCGTCACCCGCAGCACCGCGTCATGCTCCACCGCCGACGTGACGACCCGCCCGGCCTTCCCCCGACCAAGCCCGATCGCGATCGCCTCGCTCGCCCCCGAGGTGAAAATGACATGCCCGTCCCAG
>NZ_JEMV01000071.1 GCF_000588875.1 Sphingobium sp. Ant17 | reverse complement strand
CCCTGGCCAGGAAGCTGGCGGTAACATTGCACGCAATGTGGCGTACCAACACGACCTTCCGGGAGGCGGCCATGGCCTGATCCAAATCCGAAGCAATACGCTGAACTCAAGCGCGACAGAACGCGTCCCGCTGGGACGCTTAGCGAGGGTGAGATCGTTCCCGCGAGTGCGGCACGGACCGCGCACACCACTTAGATTCACCCTACTTTGAACGCTAACATGCGGCGTCCAGCGCGACGACCGCGGAGAGAACCCTGGAGCCCAGCGCGCGTGACGAACCGCAAAGAGGTCAGCTGTTGACAGTGGCGATTAGAGAACGCTGTGGGACACGATCCGCGACAAAAATTGTCGCGACTTTGAGGGACAGGCGTTCGCGATGCGTAATGGGATAGCGTGCAAATCGATTTAAGAGGGCCTGACAAGAATGTTTTCCGTAGATCGCCGATCGCTGCTCAAGGGCGCGGCATGGACCGGCGGTGCCGCCGCCCTCGCGCCATGGCTGCCCGCCTGGGCGCAATCGGGTACCGGTGGTCTGGCGCGCCCGCTTCCAACCGTAACGGGAAGCGATATTTCGCTCAGAATCGCACATCAGATGATGACGATCGACGGGCGGGAAAGCCATGCGATCGGCATCAACGGCACCGTTCCAGCTCCGCTGATACGCCTGCGCGAGGGCCAGAATGTCCGGTTATCGGTCTCCAACGACCTGGAGGAAGCCAGTTCGATCCATTGGCATGGCCTGCTCGTGCCCTTTCAGATGGACGGCGTCCCCGGCGTGAGCTTCCCGGGCATCAAGGCCAAGTCGACATTCACCTATGAATTTCCCGTCGTTCAGTCGGGAACCTACTGGTATCACAGCCATTCCGGCCTCCAGGAGCAGCTCGGCCATTATGGGCCGATCGTCATCGATCCGGCCGGCCAGGATCCGATCCAATCGGACCGGGAGCATGTGATCGTCCTTTCCGATCATAGCGAGCTTCATCCGCATATCCTTTTCCGCAAGCTCAAGCAGCAAGGTGGATACTTCAACTATCAGAAGCAAACACTTGCCAGTCTGCTGGCCGGCGAGGATCAGCCGCTCAAAGAACGACTGGACTGGGGCGGCATGCGAATGGACCCGACCGACATCTCAGACGTCACCGGATCCGCATACAGCTATCTGGTCAACGGTCATGGCCCGGCCGACAACTGGACCGCACTTTTCAGGCCCGGCGAGCGCGTCCGGCTGCGCTTCGTCAACGCGTCTGCCATGACGATCTTCAATGTCCGCATTCCCGGCCTCAAGATGACGGTCGTCCAAGCCGATGGCCTGCCCGTCCGCCCCGTCACGGTGGACGAGTTCCAGATCACCGTCGCCGAGACCTACGATGTCATCGTCTCACCGACAGACGATCGCGCCTATACGCTTGTGGCGGAGTCGGTCGATCGGTCGGGGATGGCGCGCGCGACGCTGGCGCCGCGCGAAGGCATGGCCGCGCAAGTGCCGCCGCTCAGAAAGCGGCCGCTGGCGACCATGAAGGACATGGGCATGGGCGACATGCAGGGCATGGACCATGGAGCCATGGGTCATGACATGTCTTCCATGAACCAGACGCCTCCCACCGATGGCGTGGAACACGCAGCGCATGCGGCATCCTCAGCGGCAGATTCCCCGCCGATGCCCGGCATGGATATGTCCGGTTCGGCCGGCCAGGGGGCGACGGATCAAGGCGCGAGTAGCGCCGCCATGAGCCATTCGATGCGTGACTTCAGCAATGCGCAGGGCGTGAAAAAGACCCCTACGGTGCAGACGATTTCGCCGATGCGACGGATCGGACAGGTGAGCCAGGCCAGGGACTGGAGGGGGTGGACGGGAAAGTCCTCACCTATCGCGATCTCATGGCGGTCAAACGCAATCCCGATGTCCGCGCGCCGGACAGATCTCTGGAACTGCATCTTACCGGCAATATGGAACGCTATATGTGGGCGTTCGATGGCGTGAAGTTCAACGAAATCGAGAGGCCCATCCCGTTTCTGAAGGATGAGCGCGTGCGTGTCACGCTCGTGAACGACACCATGATGGCGCACCCCATTCACCTGCACGGGCACTTCTTCGAACTCGTTACGGGACATGGTGAATTCGCGCCCCGAAAGCATACCGTGAATGTCCTTCCGGGAAGCAAGGTAACCTTCGATGTCACCACTGACGCTTTGGGAGACTGGGCGTTCCACTGCCATCTTTTGTATCACATGCACGCTGGCATGATGCAGCTCGTCTCGGTACGTCCGCGTTCGGGAGACGGTGCATGAAGCTGATGTTCGCCTTCATGGCATCATCGAGCCTTGCGCTGTGCTCCGCTGCCGGGGCCCAGACCATGGACCATTCGCAGCACAGCATGCCCGGCATGGCGATGCCGGCAGAGCTCAAGCCCAAGCCAAAGGCTGTTCCCAAACCCGCTCCTGCGAAAAAGAAGCCTGCTCCCGCGACCGCCCGTCAACCGGCGACCCATGAGGGCCATGGCATGCCCGTCGCAAGCCCTCGGGCAGATGCATTGCCCAGGGCCGAAGAGGTGCCCGAGCCGCTGATGGACCATCACGCTATGGGACATGACATGTCGGGAAGGCCGGTTGGAGAAGCCATGCCCGGAGATCACGACATGTCGTCGATGGACTCCCACGGCACCGGCGGCACCTCGCTTCCTGCGGGTATCGCGCCTGCTCCTGCCCCTGCGCAGGATTGGGCCGCGGATTCGGTCCATGACCCGCGCGAGATGGCTGAGGCGCGCGCGAGGGAATTCGGAGAGCATGGTGGCGGGCGCTTCTCGCAGGTCATCATGAACGTCTTCGAATATCAGGCGCGCAAAGGACAGAATGGCTATCGGTGGGATGGCGAGGCCTGGTATGGGGGCGATATCCACCGCTTGACGATCAAGACCGAGGGCGAAGGCAGCTTCAAGGGAGGTGTCGATACCGCCGAAGTTCAGGCTCTCTATAGTCGCGCGATCGATCCCTACTGGAACCTCCAAACAGGTGTCCGTTACGATATCCAACCCCGGCCTTCCCACCCCTATGCGACGATTGGCCTGGAAGGCCTTGCTCCTGGCTGGTTCGAGGTGGAAACTGCCTTGTTCCTGTCGAACGAGGGTGACCTGCACGGTCGGCTGGATGCCTATTACGACCAGCGTATAACCCAGAAAATGGTGCTGCAGCCTCGCGTGGAGGTGAACGTCTCCGCACAGGATGTCCCGCATCACCGGATCGGTTCGGGGGTCTCGAATGTCGAGCTCGGGTTGCGCTTGCGCTATGAGATAGCGCGGGAGTTCGCACCCTATGTCGGCGTTTCATATGAGCGAAGGGTGGGCGATACCGCCCGCTTTGCCAGACTTGATGGCGAGGATCCATCGTCGACCAGTTTCGTCGCCGGCATTCGCTTCTGGTTCTGAGGCGCCGTTCATCGTTTTGGCGGTTGTGCACATCGTGCGGGCTTCTGGCAGGAGCCCGCACGGGGGGGATCCGCTCAGCTAGTTTGACGCGCGCACTCAGAACTGATGAGCGCCGCGATTGAGGGTCAGATGGACATCCCGGTCACCGTCCATAGATCTGCTCTGTCCGATCTCGGCAGCACGAACGGGCGTCTCGGCAGCGGCAAGCGCAACGCCGGCATCAATGAATGATCGACGATCATGGGATATGGTTTCATCATCTTCTTCCTTCCCTAGCTTTCAACCGGACAGGCCGCTACAGTGGTCGCAGGCTACGACACATCCGATGTACCGATCGGCCTGCTGCCGCCCGGTCTGTAGCCAGCGCCATCGGTAGCGCACGCCTCTCCAAGCCTATGCTGGACCATATATCCCCGCGAACATATCCTCGGCCGCGAGATCACGCCGGCTGCGATAGATCTTGAAGGCGTCGGACACATCGCCGATCAAGCGCTGTTCCCGTTTCAGAAAAGGATTGTCGGCGGGCGCAGGGTGTCGGTTCGCACTGATCTCCGGCGCCAATGTGGCGAAGAACCGCATCCAGGGGGCGAACTCCTCCGAGAGCAGATAGCGGCTGGTCCGCATAGGATGCAGCCATTTGAGCATCGTGGCTGACCAGGGGTTGGCGGATGCCTGGATCCATGGCGCCAGCACGGTGCGATAGAGGCCGAGATTGATTTCGGAAATCTCGCGAACCTTCTCGAATGCGTTCGCGGACTTCGGGAAGTGCAGTTCCTCCACCAGCCGGGGCTCGAACCGCACGCCGAACTGCGGCCTGTGGCAATCGGCCTCGCCGGCCGGATTGTCGATCTTCATCTCGTAGAGGCCGGGTTCGAGCGCGGTGATCTCATCGAGGCTTTCAAGGATGGCGCGATGTTCGAGCTTCGCGACCCCGGCTGAAACGAATATGCCCAGATGACCGACATGCGGGTTAGTGAGATAGACGATGCGCTGGCCGGCCGCCTTGAGTTCGGCGGTGCTGGCATAGACCGCCGGAATCCAGCCCAGCGCCTGGTGGGGCGGCGTGATGTTGTCGCCATAGGACGCGAAAATGACCAGCGGATTGCGGATACGCCGGAGATCGGCGGTGCAGCCGCCACAGATCTGGAACACGCCTCTTTCGATCTGGTTGCCAATGAAGAGATTCTCGACGATGGCGGCGATCTCGTCATGGCTCAGGCTATAGAAGCCATTCCACCAGCGCTCGAAATCGAGGAAGCGCGCCGCCTCGGTGTCGACGTCGGCATAGAGCGCGGTGTACTTGTCCCAGAGCGCATTGCCCGGATTGAGATTTTCGAAGTTCATGGCGAGCCACGCGCCATCGAAGCGGCGATCACCGATGTCTGCGGTGAATTCGGCGAGCCACGCGCCGCCTAGCAGGCCCCCCATCAGGCGCATCGGATTGATGCCGGACTCGCCCGACCAATAGGAAAGCGGCGAACCGTTGAGGACGGCCGGGCCGACGGTCCCCTCGCAGTCGGCCGAGAGCAGTGTCACGGCCCAGCCGGCCTGGCAATTGCCGTAGAGTACCGGCGGCTTGCCCGGATGACGGCCGCTGACCGCCTCGACGAACCGCCGGAGCGCGTGCAGCACGTCCGCCAAGGTCTGCCCCTCGCAGGGTTCGGGAAAGAAGGTCACGAAATAGACCGGATGGCCCTCTTTCAGGGCCATGCCGATTTCGGACTCGCGCTTGAACCCGCCGATGCCGGGCCCGTGCCCGGCACGGGGATCGAGAATGACGACCGGCGGCTTGTCCCGATCGATGCAGTCATCGGCGCACGCGTCGTCGATCTCGGTGATGCGCAGCAACGCGTAGTTCGCGGGTTGATCGAACCTGCGGGCATCGAGCATCGTCTCGAACGTGAACTTCAGGAGCGGCGGCAGACCGAGCCGCTCATGCTCGAGCATATTGTTTGCGCGCTGACGCAGCACATCGCAGAAGAGGATCGAGCGCTCCCAGGCGTCGCGCTGATAGGCAAGGATCTGACCAAGGACGCTTACCGAGGGGGAATCCGCTTCACTCGTTGGCCCTGGCGCTGCCGCGGGTGGGAATGCTGCGACAGGCATCAAGGACATGTCGGAAGTCAACTGGTCCACAGAACATTCTCCGCGCGATGCTTGAACGCCCCCTCATCCCTGCAAGAGCGTCCAGTAGGTGGGGGAGACAAATCGACGTGGTGCATGCAACGCCGCCTCGAGGTCAGTGCGAGGTCAACCATTAGCGACGTAACCCAGGCCGGACAGTACGCGCGGTTACGTAACTGCACAGGCCACCATTGCGTGTCAGCCGGAACAAAAGACGGGTTGTGCCTCAATCCTTTCCGGTGGTGCACATTGCGCACGCCCCCGAAAGTTGTTCCCGGGTATCGACAAAACCGGCGCGAACCCGCCTCCCGCCGTATGCATATTGGTGGTCTGCCCTTGGTAGAGTCGTGCTGCCGCCAACAACACTTCGCCGTCATATGTGTAGAGTCGGATATCGATCTTGCGGTTCCGCAACTCGCCATCGAGCCGAACAAGCCGCTCGCTCGGCCGCACAAAGTCCTGCGCCACATAGTCGCCGCGCAGTATTTCGGCCCATACCGATTTCGTCAGCTTGTCGCCCCGGTAAGTCGCCTTGCTGCCATAACCGCTTGCGGGCTTGAAGAATTGGCGCTTCCGATCTGTCCATAGCCGCTCGGCGACGGCCGGCGTGACGCGCTCGGTGGCCGGCACCCCCTGGGCGAGCATGTCAATGAGATCCTGCTCGATTCCCCAGCGACGCAGCAGGGCTGGATCGGAGAGCAATGTCAGGTTGCGCTTGTCGGCGAACATGGCGTGGATGTGCGGATTGGGGGTCACGACCACCGCCCCATCCAGATAGGCTTGGCGCAAAGCCGAATGCCCGGCGGCGTCGAGGGAGAAATCGACAAGCCGGTTGTAGACGAGATCGATCTGGCCGCCGTCATGGCGCAAGTTTCCAGAACGATATTCGAGTTCCGAGGGGTCGGCGATGACCACGTGATATCCGTGCCGTTCCAGCAGGCGCTGTGCGAGCAGGAATTCCGGGTAGAGAAACTGGCCCGCGGGATCGTCGTCGACGATCGCGACGGCAGCGGGACAACCGCTACCACGCTGATTGACCCATTCCGCCCTTACCATATGGGCGACGGCACCATCGAAATTACCGACGTGGTGATCGGAGGTCGCCGGGACACAGCAGGACTGCTGCGCGCGCGCCAGCACGGCGTTGAGCATGGCGCCGCCGGCATTGGTGTTGATCTCGATCAAGGCAGGTCCATCGGATCCCATGTGAAAATCATAACCCATGAACATCCCGCGCGTCCGAAGTCGCGCTGCGCGCTCGCCGGCGCCCAGTCGAGCACGGCGGCGCGATAGGCGGGATGGCGCACGACCGTTTCGATCGCCGCGACGATGCACTGCATAGCCTCGAGCTGCGCCGCGCTGATGAAGACCGCAACGTCGGAAAACAGATGTGGTCGCGTCTCGACAAGCGACGCGGAGAAGGCCGGATCGCCGGTTTCCCGCGTCAGCGCATCGCTCAAAGCGCCGCGATCGAGCGTGATGCAGACGCATTCCTGATTGAGGGGGACGGAAGCGGCGACGGTCATTCCCCCAGTCGGGCAGCTAAAGCCGCGTCCTCCAAGGCCGTGCCGTCCACGATAAGCTGGGGATGGGTTGGGCCGCGCTTCAGCCTCTGCGCAATCGGCCGCAACTCGTCGGGTCCGAGCGTTTCCCTGGCCAGCAGTTCCTTGGCGGAGGTCTCGAGCAGCGTGCGATGCTGCTCCAGCGTGTCGCGCGCCGTCCTGAAAGCCTGGTCGACCAGCGCCTTCACCGCACCGTCGATCGCTTCCGCCGTGCCGTCGCCATAGTTTTTGGGCCGCCAGACGGGCATCTGCCCGACCAGGAAGCTCCCAGTCTCGGGCTCGTAGACGACCTGACCGAGCTCGGTCGTCATGCCGTAGCGGACGACCATGTTGCGGGCGATATCGGTCGCGCGCTGCAGATCGTCGCTGGCGCCGGTGGAGACATCGGCGAAAATCAGGTCTTCGGCCGCCCGGCCCCCGAGCAGGGCCGCCATCCGGCTCATCAGCTCGCTCTGGCTGATCAGGAAGCGGTCCTCGGTCGGGCTTTGAAGGGTATAGCCCAGACCGGCGATCCCGCGCGGGATGATCGAGACTTTCCGGACCGGATCGGTGCCCGGCAAATGCATCGCGACAAGCGCATGGCCCATTTCGTGATAGGCGACGATCTCGCGTTCATGCGGGCTCAGCACCCGGCTCTTCTTCTCTAGCCCCGCTACGATCCGCTCGAAGGCCTGGGTGAAGTCGTCGAGCGTGGTCGCCTCGCCGCCGCGACGAGTGGCCACGAGGGCCGCTTCATTGACGAGATTGGCAAGATCGGCACCGGTAAAGCCGGGCGTGAGCCCGGCAATGGCCGCCACGTCGAGCTCGGGCGCGACCTGGACTTTGGCCATATGCACCCGCAGGATGTCGGCGCGTCCCTTGCGATCGGGGCGATCGACCAGCACCTGCCGGTCGAAGCGGCCCGCGCGGAGCAAAGCGGGATCGAGAATTTCCGGGCGATTGGTAGCGGCAAGCACGATGATCCCGGCGCCGGGATCGAAGCCGTCCATTTCGGCGAGGAGCTGGTTGAGCGTCTGCTCTTTCTCATCATGCCGCCGCCGGCCATGTCGATGCCGCGCGCGCGGCCGAGCGCGTCGAGCTCGTCGATGAACAGGATCGCCGGCGCCTGCTTGCGCGCCTCGGCGAACAGGTCGCGGACCCGCGCGGCGCCGACGCCGACGAACATCTCGACGAATTCGGAACCGGTGATCGAGAAGAACGGGACTCCCGCCTCGCCCGCGACCGCGCGCGCCAGCAGCGTCTTGCCGGTGCCAGGAGGGCCTACCAGCAACACGCCCTTTGGAATGCGCGCGCCGAGGCGGCCATAGGCGATGGGATCGCGAAGAAAACCGATGATCTCCGAAAGCTCGGCCTTGGCCTCATCGACGCCCGCCACATCTGCGAAGGTGACCTTCACGCTCGGTTCGGAGTAGATTTTCGCCTTGCTGCGCCCGATACCCATGAGCCCGCCCTGGGCGCCCGACGCCATCGGCCGCAGCACGAACATCCACGCCAGCACGAACAACGCGGTCGGCAATATCCAGGAGAGGATGCCCTGCAGGAGGCCAGGAGGCGGCTCGCCACCATATTTGATCCCGCGGCGCTGCAGCTCGCTCGCGAGGTCGGCGTCGACGCGGACCGTGGAGAAATGCTGTTCCTGCCCTTTCGCGCCCGCCGCCTTGTAGGTTCCGGTGATGATGGTCGGGCCGATCACGAGATCGGTCACCGTATTCTGCTCGACGAGCCCTCGAAATTCGCTGTACGGAATCGTCTTCATATGGCTCTGGGCAACCCAGAGATCGCGGATGATTAGGACCGCGAAGGCCATGGCGATGAAATAGGTGACGTCAAGCCGTCCCAGTCGCTTTCGTTTCGGATCTTCATCGGCCATGGCTGATCTCTCCACGCACGGTGCGGATACTCGACATTTCCCCGCTACTTGGCGTGGCCGGGCGAACGACCGAAGCGGGGAAGGAACCTAGGGACACGCGCCATGTAACGGCGATAGTCGTCACCGAATTCGCGAAGCGCATCCCGCTCCTCGTGTCGGGCAAGGCGAACATACATCACGACCAGCACGGGGAACATGGCGAGCGTAAGCAGGGTTGGCCACTGGAGCAGGAAGCCGAACATCACCAGGATAAAGCCGACATATTGCGGGTGCCGCATGCGGGCATAGATGCCCGTAGTCGCCAGCTTGTGCTCCCGCTGGGCCGTGTGCAGCGCCTTCCACGCCACCGATATCAGCATGAATCCGCCGCCGATCAGCACGAAGCTCGCCAGATGGAACGGCCCGAAGTGCGGATTGACCTTCCAGCCGAACGTCATCTCGAGCAGGTGCCCGGCGTCATGCGAGAACCAGTCGACACCGGGAAAGCGCGACTGGAGCCAGCCTGACAGGACATAGATGGTCAGCGGGAAGCCATACATTTCGGCGAAGAGGGCAACCAGAAAGGCGCTGAACGCGCTGAAGCTGCGCCAGTCGCGTGGCGTCTGGGGCTTGAAGAAGCTGAACGCGAAGAGGATGAAGATCGCGGCGTTGATGGCCGCGAGCCCCCACAGGCCGTAGGTGGGCATGTCGCTGTGGGTCATGACACTCCCCCGTCGTCCGGGGCCCGCTTCGAGCCGGTTGCGGGAGGTGCGATGACCGCCGGGTCGCTGTGGCCCTTCGCGTTGCCATGCCCGTGCCTGCCGTGCATGAACAGATGCATCAACGGGCAAAGCAGCAGGAGCAGGAACGGAAGAATCCCGAACAGATGGGCGCGATGCTCAGTGAACAGATAGAAGCCCGCGACCAGCAGGAAGCCGACCAGGACAATATTCGCGCGGCGCGGCGTCTGTCCGTTTTTGTGATGCGTGTCCGTATCGCCCGGAGCCATGATAGCGCCCTCCCGGAACGATTCCCTATCCGAGCGAGGGCGGTCAGGCTTTACGTATGAATACCGAGGACCACCGAGGATGCGTGATGGCCTATGGCCACCAGAGAGTTGATCGTGACACTTACCACGCTGCGTTACGCCGACCAAGCCGAAGCGGGCCGATCTCCGCTCTCGATGATCGTCAGAATATCCTTCAGCGTACCGGTCTCCCAGCCAGCTTCATGTGCCGCGAGGAGACCTTCATCGCATTGCGTAAGTCTACCTAGCGCGATGTCCGGCGAGTCGTGCGAAACTGATCGCACCGCCAATGATAGGATCGTGACATGGGCCAAATGCATGCCATGCAACTCGACGGACCAGGCAAGCCGTTGCGCATGGTCACGCGGCCGCTGCCCGTTGCCGGTCCGGCGCAGCTCCTGATCAAGGTGGTGGCCTGTGGCGTCTGCCGCACCGACCTCCATGTGCTCGACGGGGAAATCCCGGCCCATTATCCGATCATCCCGGGCCACGAAATTGTCGGACGCGTGATTGCCATGGGCGCGAGAACGGCAGGTTTCGCGATCGGCCAACGTGTCGGTGTCCCCTGGCTCGGCCACACCTGCGGCGTCTGTAGCTTTTGCAGGAGCGGTCACGAGAATCTCTGCGATCAGCCGGAGTTTACCGGCTGTACCCGCGATGGGGGCTATGCCAGCCATGTCGTCGCGGACGCACGCTATTGCTTCCCGCTGCCGGATCGCTTCACTGACGTGGAGGCTGCGCCGCTATTGTGCGCCGGTCTGATCGGCTGGCGCGCGCTGCGTCTCGCCGGCGACGGGCAGAGGATCGGGCTGTGCGGTTTTGGCGCGGCTGCGCACATCCTCGCCCAGGTCGCGACATGGCAAGGGCGCGAGGTCTATGCCTTCACCAAGGCCGGCGACGAGGACGGACAGGCGTTCGCGCGGTCGCTCGGCTGCATCTGGGCCGGATCGTCCGAGGCGGCCCCTCCCGTTCCGCTCGACGCCGCACTGATCTTTGCGCCGGTAGGAGCACTGGTTCCGGCCGCGCTAAAGGTCGTACGCAAGGGCGGCCGCGTTGTCTGCGCGGGCATTCACATGAGTGACATCCCTGCTTTCCCCTACGCCGATTTGTGGGGTGAGCGCGCGATCCTCTCCGTCGCCAATCTGACGCGCGAGGATGGCATCTCCTTTTTCGAGATGGTGGAAAGGGCGGGGATCAGGACGGTGACCGAATCTTTTCCACTGGAGCGCGCGAACGAGGCATTGCGACGGCTGCGCGAGGGTCGATTGATCGGTGCTGCGGTGATCTGTCCCGATCCGGAAACATAGGCCGCGCGCGAGACGCTCCCGCGGGTGAAACACGGTGGACCAAAGTGGATGCAAGAGATTGAACCCGCCTACTCTGCGCGGGCATTCCTCATGGGCGATGCGTCAGGATCCCTAATTGTGTGCAAGCATTTAGCCCCTCTCGACATTGGGAGCATCCCCCGCACGCGGATGATGCGCTGACCCCAAATCCTTCGCTTGTGCTTCAAGGTGGACGATCAGGGCATCCTCGACGGCAGCACGATCGTCTCCCACGACGAACCTGCCATAGCCGCGATGGTGGATCGTCCGCGGATCATTCTGGGCCGGATTGCTCCAGGCCGCGACGACTTCCAGAATGAACAGATTATATTTGTTGACCAGGCGTGTCTCGACGACCCTGCATTCGAGATTGGCAAAGCATTCCGCTACCAGTGGCGGCGCCACCAGCGCGGCGGGAAGCTGCGTCAATCCGATCGTGGCGAACTTGTCGACGTCGCGGCCAGAGCAGTTGCCGATCTCCACGACCTTGGGCGCGAGATCCCCGGCCGGGACGGCGATCACGCACTCCCTTGTCGCGCGCAGTGCTGTGAAGCTGAGGTCAGCACTGCTGACGATACAGGCCAGCAACGGCGGCGTGAACTCGACCATCATATGCCATGACATGGTCATCACATTGCTTCGGTCTTGATGCGCCGTCGTCAGCAGGACAACCGGTCCAGGCTCAAGCAGCTGGTAAACTTCCGGCAACGGGAATGGCCGCATTGGTTCGCGATTGTTGGCGGCGATTGCAGGCATTGCTGTTTCTCCCTCGTTGCCGTCCTGTCGATGCTGCGCGGTGTCGCACAACGGCTGGGCTTTCCGCCGAAATCGCCAGCACCTCCCATATGCCTGGCGCCAGCCCCGGCACGACGACGCCGTCGACCCTTGCAACGCCAACATCGTCATACGAGGATACATGCGCGTGGCGACAACGACGAGAAGGCCAGAGATCACGACGAGCACGATGCGATCGGTGGCCACGCCGAACTTGCTCGCCTCGCCCGTCAGCATGAGCGCGCGCAGGGCATCCACCTCATAGGTGAGCGGATTGGCCAGCGAGATCGCCCTGAGCCATCCCGGCATGATCTCGATCGGATAGATGGCGTTGCTGGCGAAGAAGATCGGCATGGTCAGCACCTGCCCGATCCCCATGAATCGCTCGCGAGTCCGCACGATGCAGGCGATGATCAGCGAGAATGTCGAGAACAGGCCCGAGCCCAGGATGATCAGGGCGGCGACGCCGAGCAGATGCAGGACATGGAGACCTGCTGTGGATTTGCAGATCCACCCGGTCCACCACCACCCGGCCGTCGAAGGATTTGGACAGTTCAGAGGTTTGAATGACCAGACCGGCGTTCCCAGCCGGGATTCCAGGCGACGCAGCCTGATCGATCGCTGTATTCAGCTCCGTCACGTCACATCTCGCGTGGAGGCAGGATGCCGTTCCGGCGCATGTGGCGGTCCCGAAGGGCCACGGCAGAGTGCCGTATTCCTCGCTGTCAGCCTTACCGCCATATCGATCACATCCATCCGGCAGCCGTTCAAAAGGGAGAATCCTGCAGCCAGTTTAGTCCCTCGGGGGCCTTGGACACTCCGTTCTTATACGGATTGGAGCTTTCGCATTTCCGATCGACTCTGGACCGACCGAAAGGCGGCAGCGCACGATTGCCCACCCGCGCCCGCGGCATCGGACGAACCAGGATTTCAATCTATTGCGGAGTGCATCTCATGGACCTGACCGAAGCGATCTACGGACGCCGCGCGACACGTGCCTACACGGCGGCTCCTGTCCCGAAAGAGGTGCTGAAGAGCCTGGTCGATGCCGCCGTTCAAGCCCCGAGCGCCGTCAACGAACAGCCGTGGGACTTCACCATTATCCAGAATACATCGCTGCTCGATCGGATTTCCGCGGCGGCCAAAGCCCATATGATTGAGACGATGCCGAGCGGATCCTTTCCGGAACATCTCCACGAGACTCTCGGAAGTCCGGATTTCCACATCTTCTACCATGCACCGGTCCTCATCACCGTCTCGGCACGCGCCGGAGGATGGGCTATCGAAAACGCCACGCTGGCGGCGGAGAACCTGATGCTGGCGGCGCATGGACAGGGACTGGGATCCTGCTGGATCGGCTTCGCCCAGCGATGGCTCGAAACGGCGGACGGCAAGCGAGCTCTTGGCGTTTCCGACGATTTCGTGCCGGTTGCCCCGATCATTATCGGTTATCCAACGGCGCCGATCGCGCCAGTCCCGCGCCACGCGCCGCAACTGCGCTGGATTGACTGAAAATCCCCTCCCCAAACATCACGGCGACAGGAACGACTTTGCCCGGCACCTGCGGCGGCATCAGACGCTGCAGAAGTACGAGCTATTGCCCGCATGGTCGACTTGATCGACGGTCGTTCCGGCTCGACCCTCATGCCGCGGACTCGATCCTTTGCGAGCAGTTGGTTTGCCGCCGGCCCACCATGATTATGGTGTCCGTGCGCATGCACCATCGAGTGTCCTCCTGCGCAACAGCGCCACATCCAGGGGTTGGGCGCCATGGCGGAGCCAAAGGACTTCCGCCGGTCGGAATCGGGTCGATGGCGACTGCGGCCGCCCAAATATCCCTCCCGCCTACATGACAATATTCAGAAGATTTAACCGACAATTGCGACGTTGCAGTCCTGCGGAATCAGGATGCCAAAGCAATGCGGCGAGCCAGAAGACACCGAACTTCACGCGTCTCGCCTCCAGACGGAAACGGGATGCCATCCCTGGCGATTCGGCGCCATCGACCGTGATGCGCGCGTCGCCCGAGGCAAGCCCTTCGGGGTTGTCGACCCGGACATGCAGGCTGCCCGCCGCCCTGGTGATCGTTGCCTCGAAGGATCGCCATGCCGCCGGCAGGCAAGGCGCAAGATGCAGCCGGCCTTCCACCAGCCGCAACCCCAATATTTCCTCGACGGCCAGTCGCCATGTCCAGCCGGCCGCGCCCGTATACCAGCTCCAGCCGCCGCGGCCGACATGCGGCGGCGTCCCGGCAACGTCCGCGGCCAGCACATAGGGCTCGGTTCGATAGCGCGCGACGTCTTCGCTCGAGCGCGTCTGGTTGATGGGGTTGATGCGATCGAATATCCGCATCGCGCCCTCGGCATCGCCAAGCCGGGCAAGGGCGATGCCGAGCCAGACGGCGGCATGCGTATATTGGCCGCCATTTTCCCGGATGCCGGGTGGATAGGCCTTGATATAGCCGGGATCGCGTGGCGTCGCGTCGAAGGGGGGAGAGAGAAGCCGGACCAGTCGGTCGTCGTCGCGTACCAGATGCTGCTGGGCTGCGGCCATGGCGCGCGCTGTTCGCTCTGGACTGCCGGCGCCCGACAGCACTGCCCAGGATTGAGCGATCGAGTCGATCCGGCACTCGCTGTCCCCAGCCGAACCCCAGGCCCGGCCGTCGTCGTCGAAAGCCCGCAAATACCATTCGCCATCCCAGGCGGATTGCTCGGCCGCCTTGGCGAGCGCCGTCGCGCGGGGTTTCCAGTGTTCAGCCAGATCACTGCGCTGCAGCCGGCCGCAAAGGCCAACGAACCCATCGATCGTGGCGATCAGGAACCATGCCAGCCAGACGCTTTCGCCCCGCCCCTGCTCGCCCACGCGGTTCATGCCGTCATTCCAGTCGCCGGTGCCCATCAGCGGCAGCCCATGGGCCCCGAGCCGGTGACCGCATTGGAGCGCGCGCTCGCAATGCTCGAACAGCGATCTGCGTTCGTCAGTGATATCAAATCGCGCGTAGCGGTCGGCCTCGTCCCCGGCCAGCAGAGGACCGCGCAGGAACGGTACCTCTTCCGCGAGAATGCCGACGTCGCCCGTGGCCTCCACATAGGCGGCAGTGACATAAGGCAGCCAGAGCAGATCGTCCGAGCAATGCGTCCGGACACCCCGATCCAGCGGCGGATGCCACCAGTGGAGGACGTCGCCCTCCTCGAACTGGTGTGCTGCGGCCGCGAGAATGTGCCGCCGCGCCAGATCGGGATCGGCATGCAGCAAGGCGAGCACGTCCTGAAGCTGGTCGCGATAGCCGAAGGCGCCACCGGCCTGATAGAAGCCTGCACGGGCCCGCAGGCGCGCACTGATTGTCTGATAGGGGAGCCATCTGTTGACGAGCATGTCGAACGCGGGATCCGGCGTCGTCACCTTGACGGCGCCCAGACGCCTGTCCCAATCATCCTGGCATTGCTGGAAGGCACGCTCTACCTCAGCGATGTCCTGCCACCGCAGCGCCAGCGTTCGGGCGTGGGCACGGTCATCTCCCTGCCCCAGTACGAATACGACCTCGGCGGTTTGCCCGGCGGCGATATCCAGATGGACCTGCAAGGCACTGCAGCAATCCGCGCCGACTGACTGCTGGCGACCGCCCAGATCCCAGTTCAGCAGCGCTTCGGGCCGGCGTGGATTGCCCTCGCGTCCCATGAAGTCCCGTCGCGATGTCGTCAGGCTGTGCGGCGGCCGGCTGCTTGAAAGGAAAGCCGTCCGCTCTCCGAATTCTTCGTTCCACGGGTTGTTCGCCATCAGTGCATGGACTTCGGCATCATAATGCGCGGTCCGCAGCGGGGCCGGTTCGCCGTGAACCGCGCCCAGCAGCCATTCGGCATAATAGGTCGCCGTGAGCCGGCGGGCATGGGGCAACAGGTTGCGAAGCCGTAGCCGGACGATCTTGACCGGATCGTCGACGGGGACGAACACCTGAAGTTCCTGTTCGAGGCCTTCGCTGCTGCTCTCCCAGCTCGTATAGCCCGCGCCATGTCGGATGCGGCAGGCGGTTCCGGCCCCGGCGGGCTGCGGCGTCGGGGTCCACAGATGCGCGTTTTCCTCGTCACGCAGATACAGGATCTCGGTCTGCGGATCCCGAACGGGATCGTTGCTCCATGGGGTCAGACGGTTTTCGCCGCTGTTGATCGCCCAGGTGAAACCGAGACCGGCCTCGGTGACGATGGTGCCAAAGCCGTCATTGGCGAGGACGTTCGACCAGGGCGCGGGGGTGGTCTCACCCGGCGCGAGGTGGATCACATAGGTCTCGCCTTCCGGCGTGAACCCGCCGCGACCATTGTCGAACGCCAGCTCCTTGAGCGGGAGCAAGCCCAAACCGGCGCTTGGCGACGCCCCGGTGCTGCCGACCGGCTCGAAGCGCGGGCTCCGAAGCTGGGGAAATTCGGCGCGCGCGAGTTGGTCGCCGAGCGCACCCGCCGCTTCGTCGAGCACGATCCGCGCGGCGCGTTCCAGAAATTGGGCGCGATCGGTGTCGCCGTGCCCGATCCCCACGAGGTGGATTCCGCCATTTTGCCCGAGCTGCTCCTGCACGCCCGCCTCGCGGAGGAGCTCGATCAACCGCTCGCGCACCGGCTCAAGATAGCCCGCTGCCCCTTCGTGCATCATCACGAGATCGATCGCGATGCCCCGCCTCCGCCACAGCTGCTGGGCTGCCGCGAGAAACCGTAGCAGGGCGGTTCGCTGGCCGTCGCCTGCGCGCACCAGCAGAATGGGATGATCGCCCGATATTCCAAGCGCCCAGAGATCGCCTCTGCCATGATGGTCGGCGACAAGCGCATTCTGCATGCCGGGAGATGACTGAACGGGCTGGAGCAACGCGGACAGCAACATCTGCGCGTCCCGCACGCGGTCGGGGCCAAGTCCGAGTTGATGCATCTCACGCGCCGCATCCGCCACGGCGTCATTCATGGCCCATTCGAGTGCCGTCAAAGTCGCATAGCGCTCAGCGATCTCCAGAGCGGATTCCCGTGAGCCCGCTACGATCGTGACGAAGGCGAGTTCGCGTCTCCCGTGCGGCGGAAGCTCCAGCTCGGCGCGCATCGCCAGGATCGGATCGAGGGTCCAGCCGGTCGTGCCGCCCAGTTCATCGGATTGCATCGCGGCGGGGTCCGCCTGATTACCGTGGCGCGCCAAGAAGGCCGCGCGGTCGGTTTCGACGCCCCGCGGCGTGAAACCCTTGTCGTCGGCGATCACCCGGTGAAGCAGTACGGGCGGGCGGTCGCCCGCATCGCGTGGTCGGCGCGTGAACAGCAGGCCGTTCGCACCCGGAAGCAGCTCGCTGCCGACGAAGAGCTTGCTGAACGCCGGGTGGCGCGCGCGTCGAGCGGCGGCGCGAGCATGACCTCGGCATAGCTCGTGAAGTCGAGTGTTCGCGGCCGGTCGCTCTCGTTGACGACGGTGACCCGGCGGATCTCCAGATCGTCCCCGTGCGGGATGCCGACAGCATGGTCAAAGCGATGTCGTGATCCCGACGATGATATTCGACCTGGTGCGCCTGAAAGAGTATGCGCGCCTCGGTCGCTGGCGCGCGCACCGGCTCCGGCGTCGCCGACCAGAGCGCGCCGGTTTCCCGATCGCGGACATAGATCCAGAGCCCGGCGTCGCCAGGGATCCGATCGGGGCGGGTGAGCGCATAACGCTGCCAGTAGAGCCCCCCTCCCCCATTCGCCGCCAGTCGACTGGTCAGACGGCCATTGCCGATCGCATGCAGCATTGTGGAACCGCCGATGGAGCCAGGGTTCCAAGGCTGGAGACGGGGGATCGCGCCTTCGGCGACCGGTTGCAGCTCGCGGAGTTCGATGCGCGAAATCTCGGGCGGCAGTTCCCAGGGGATGCGCTCGTTGAGGAGCAGGTCGATCGTGCGGATATGGGGATCGCCGTGGAACCAGCGGACGAACATATCGCCGCACAGCGCATTGCCGAGAGCGGCCATGCTCATCCCGTGATGGTGCGCCATATAGGATCGGACAACGGCGAAGCGCTCTCCCTCCGGCACCCGCTCGGGTGTGAAGTCGATGGCCTCGTAGAAGCCGTATCGCCCGAGCATGCCCAGCCCCGCGAGATCACGAAGGTTATGGACTGCCAAGACCGTTCGCGCGGCGAGTGCGAGCACAGTCGCATAGGGGGCGACCACCAGATCGCGCGCAAGCCCACGGCGCAGGCCCAGCCCCGGGACGCCGAACGCATGGTAGCGATACACGCGATCGGAACCCATCGAGGCGAAGGAGGATTCGGATATGCCCCAGGGGATGCCATGCCTGATCCCATAGGCCTGCTGAAGATCGACGGCGGTCCGGTCGCTCTGGCCGAGAAGTGTTGCGGGATCGCTGCGCAGGAACAGGTTCGGCATGAGATATTCGAACATCGAGCCGTTCCACGAGACCAGCGACAGGCCCGAGGCCTTCTTCGTGATCGGGCGACCGAGGAAGAACCAATGCTCGGGAGGCACATCGCCCTTGGCGATGGCAAAGAAGCTCGCGAGCCTCGCCTCGCTCGCCAGCAGGTCATAATGGTGCTGATCGATGCGGTCGGCGGTGACATTGTAGCCGATATGGAACAGCCGGCTGCTCATATCGAACAGCAAGGCGAAATCCATGCCATGGGCCCAGGCGCCCGCTCGCCGGGCGATGCCATCCAGCTGGTCGCGCATGGTCTTGTGGGCATCCGCAGCGCGGGCGAGAGCCGAACCGAGCTCTTCCGCCCAGCTCCTTGCTTCGGAAGGATCGAGGGAGCCGCCGAATGCGTCCAGCAGCGCGCTTGCCTCCTCGCACGCGCCTTGACTTCGGCAGGCATGCGCTCGCCCGCGAGCATGGGGCCGATCCGGGCGGCGATGTCGGCGCAATCGGCGGGCGGGCGCGTCAACAACGGCAGCCACGGGAGGAACATCTGCACGTCGCGGCGCATGCTGCGCAGATGATGATCGACCCGCTCGAGCCACAGCTGAACATCGCGGATCACGTTCGTCGGGAGTGTCCCCGCATTGGCGATGCCTTTGCGGATCCTTTCCTGCAGCTCGGGGCAGTGCCGATCGCAGAGCGCGTCCAGCCGGTCGCCCCAGCAGGCGCTGTCGTCCCGCGCCGCAGTTGCGGCGTCCCGCATCGCCGCAACAAGAGTACGACAGGCATGATCCGGGTCGGCGCGATCGGCCGCAAGCGCGCCGGCAAGCAGATCGAGGGTGTCGTCGAGACCGGACCATAATGCAGGGGAAAGCACGGGGGCTCGAACAGCATCGCGGCACGCCTCGTTCACGACGACAAGACTGACGGCCAGATTGCCGCTGTCGACCGTGGAGACGTAGCGCGGCTCGAGCGGCTGCAATGTACGGGTATCATACCAGTTGAGCATATGTCCCCGGTAGCGATCGAGCCGGTCGAGCGCGTCCAGCGCATTACGCAGTCGCATCTCGAGATCGGTCACGCCGATATGCCCCAGCTTCCATGCCGTCAGCGTGGAGAGCAGCATCATGCCGACATTGGTCGGCGACGTCCGATGGGCGATCTCCTCCTCGGGCGGCTCCTGGTAATTGTCGGGCGGCAGCCAGTTGTCCTCCGGCCTCACGAAGGTTTCGAAGAACAGCCATGTCCGCCGTGCGATGCTGCGCAGGAACAGTCGGTCCTCGGCGCCCAGCGTCTCGACCGAGGAGCGGCGCGGACGGCTTATCCGGTATGCGATTTCAGGCGCCAGCACCCACAGCATCAGTAGCGGCGCGGCGGGCAGGAGGGCCGTGGCATGTGCCAGCACCAGCCCCGAGCCGACTGCAAGCGCGAATGCAGGCGACACCCACATCTCGCGCCAGGCCGCCCGCCGCGGATCGAGCGCGGCAAAATGCGCTGTCGTATGCGCGGCCGACGTCCACTCCAGCAGTCCACGCCCGGTGCCTAGCCGCCAGAGCGTGATCAGTATCGCATTGAGCGCGATGGCGGCATCGCTGATCAGGAAGGCGATCGACAGCGCCCATCGTCCAAGTTCATCGCCCAGCCGTCGCAGGACACCCTGAAGAACGCCGCGCCGGCGGCCGCGCGCGAGACCGGTGACGACGTCGGTGAACAGATAGGCTGCCGGCGCGACGATGGCGAGCGATGTCCATATCCAGGGATTGCCGCCCAGGATAAACCATCCGCCAAGCAACAGGGCGACAAGGCTGGGCGGTACGAGGCTGCGGCGAAGGTTGTCGAAGATCTTGAGCCGGTCGAACCAGGTGAGACGGTTGTGGAGGCGCGTTCCGGCACGGCCGGGGACCAGCGGAAGCAGCCAGGGCAACAGCTGCCAATCGCCGCGCACCCAGCGGTGCCAGCGCCGGCGATAATCGAGATAGCCGGAAGGAAAGCCCTCATAGACGATGATGTCGCTGGCGAGCGCCGCGCGACCATGAAGTCCCTCGAACAGGTCATGGCTGAGCAGGTTGTTCTCGGGAATTCGCCCTTCGACGCTGCGCTCGAAGGCGGCGACTTCATAGATGCCTTTACCGACAAAGATGCCTGAGCCGAACAGGTCCTGGTAAACGTCGGACACGGCGCGTGAATAGATGTCGATCGCGGTGTCGCCGCCGAAATAACGCGTGAACAGCGATCGTCCGCTGGTCTCGGGTGCGATCTCGACCCGCGGCTGGAGGATCGTGTAGCCGCTTGCCACCCGCCCGGTGCGCGGATCGAAACGAGATGGGGTGGTTGCCGCCCTCCCCAGACGGCACTGAGATGTGCCAGGATAGTGGAATTAGGACCACTGAGCGGAAAGGACGGCAATCGTGTCAAAAGATACAATGATCGGCGTGGACTTGGCAAAGTCCGTGTTTCAGCTTCATGCAGCGTCAATGACAGGCGAACCCAAGTTTCGGAAAAAGCTTCCGCGTTCAGCCTTCGCCGCATTTATGGCAGCGCAACCGTCGGCGGTGATCGTGATGGAAGCATGTGGCAGTGCGCATTATTGGGCCCGGGAAATGATCCGGCTTGGCCACGAGGTCAAACTTATCGCACCACACTATGTTAAGCCGTTCGTGAAGCGACAGAAAAAATGATGCCGCTGACGCTGAAGCGATCGTAATTGCGGCTCAACGACCAGAGATGCGGTTTTGTTGATCCAAAGTCGGAAGAGCAGCAAAGCAGGGCGATTTCTATTTTCGCGGAAGAGAACGGCTGGTTCATCAACGCACGGAACTGGTCAATGCCGTAAGGGCGGCGCTCTATGAATATGGTCATGTTGTCCCCCAAGGCATAAATCAGCTCTGCAGGATTGCGGACATTCTTGATGAGCTTAACAGCGATTTGCCCCGTTTTGATGCGGGAGGAATGCCGAGATCTATTGGCACAGATCGCTGAGAAAACTGAGCGTATCAATATACGGACAAAGAAGATCAAAGCGCTGGCGGCTGAAACTGACGCGGCCAAGCGGCTACAGACGATTCCGGGAGTTGGCCCTTTAACAGCCTTAGCGGTCGAGGCCTTCGCYCCATCAATGGAGAGCTTCCGATGCGGGCGGGACTTCGCGGCCTGGCTCGGTCTTGTCCCGCGACAATTCTCCTCGGGCGGAAAGGAGCGCCTTGGACGTATTTCGAAAGCGGGTCAGGCC
>NZ_JEMV01000070.1 GCF_000588875.1 Sphingobium sp. Ant17 | reverse complement strand
ACTCAGTACCAAGATCGATCACATCGGCTGGCGTCACCGCATAACCAATTCACCWGCTTAACTTCTCAGCGCGTCAGCATCTGACGTATTGAGGCGTCCCTGCCGCGGACGTGGGTCAGGTCATTCCGCTTTAACGGCTGCAGCTTTTTAAAGACTGCGCACAAAACATAGGAAGACCTTGCCTGCGGAGACCCATCATGCGGCGGCTTTATGCCGACCGCGAAGACAACCCTGCTCCCGGCATACGAAAACCCTCGCGCGACACGCCGTATTGAGAAAAACAAGCACAAGGTTGATTAACGTGTCGACGCCCTGCCCGACGCGATTAGCCTTCCCATGCCAACCACGCTTGACTGCAGGGATGCGATTATACAACCGTTACAAGTCCAAACAGGCCATCCCCGCCGTTGTGGCGCGCTGGCGATTGCCGGAAATCAACGCAGAAAAATCGGATGAAGCGCTCGACATCCCGGGCTCGGCGGCCGACAGCCTCGCGATCAGCCCGACAAACCACTCTGCCTCGACGTTGCACGAGATCCATTCGAGGGTCTCGTCGGAGATGCCCTTCCCGTCATTTTCGCGGTTGGACGTCGCCCCGAGGATCATCGATATCTCGAGCGCCAGCTCGGCATAGGCGAGGATCGCTGCGCGAATGCGATAGAATCCCGAATATCCCGACCCGAAGATGCGCTCCATGCCTTCGGGCGCGACGAGGTTGGGCTCGGCGAGCGAGAAGAGCAGCGCTTCGATCTTGCGGCCCAGCAACGGGCCGACCAGGTCCCAGTTCGCATCCGGGAGATCCCGCACGATCTCGCGCAGGACAGGATCCAGCTCCTTCTTCGCCGGGAACGGGAACACGAGCGCAAGCTCGCTGAGCAGGATATCGCGCGCCTGCATCTGCTCAAACCATTCGCTGCGCAGGACGAGGCGAAACCCCTCCCTGATGGTCGTGACCGTATAGTATTTCTTGTGGGCCTCCGGCATGAACTCGCTGAAATGCGCGTAGCTCAGCAGCTGCGCCATCTGCTCGCCCGTGGGATCCGCTTTCAAGAATCCGTCCAGAGCGTCGCGGGCTGAAACTCCAAAGGGTTCGGCCTGGCGCCGCACCAATAGCGGCAGCAGGTATCCCATGCGCCGTATCGCGGTCTCGGAAACCCCCGGTTGCGGGTCCAGGTCGAGCAGGCCTGCATGCTGGGTGACCCAGAGGAAATAATGCAGTCCCGCCAAGACCGCCCGGGCGGGAAGCGCCATGATCGGCATCGCGGCAATCGCGGTGTCCGCCTCATTCTCGAACTGCCGCAGGTCGTCAATGCCGTCCACAAAGTGCTCCGCCAGAAGGTCTTGCCACGATATTGGCGCAATCGTGTCAGGGCAACTGCTACCGCCGATGCATCTGACGCCGCCCTCAATACTGCGAGACGCGGAGCGAGCCTTCGGCGCGCGATGCCATCGGGCACGAGCTGTGGCTTGACTGCCGGAGCGCTGAAAAGCGCCCGCCGCGCCGTGTTTAAAGTGTCGCGTGCATCCGGCAGGACTGTGCATAGCCGGGCGCGGTGACGAGGCACAGGTACAGTTTGGAAGCGGGATGCTGACCGGATCGGCATCGCCCATCGTCTTGAAGGCCCTCGGCTACCAGACCGCCTTGGCCTGCGCGTAGCTCGGGCCCTTGAGGACCTCGATGCCCATCCTAAAGCTGCCCATGAGCAAGCAGCGCACGCACTGTCGTTCTGCGCTGACGATCGGCCCATTGAGTGTCGGCTTGCAAGACAAAACCGGCCATCGACGTACTCCCCACGACCGGCAGAAATGTCCCAAAACGCGGCGATCGATTTCAACGAAGCCGGCGCCGTACCGCCGCCGGCAGCACCCGACCAACATACGCCTTTCTATTCCCGAGCGCGAACGGCGCCTCGCTCGAAAATCTGCCGTTCGGCTGAGATAGATTTGCTGGCCTGCTCTTCCTGTCAGTGGCCACGAGTAGATACAAAAGGGTCCGGCGGCGTGCTGGTGGCTAGAATTGCTTTGGCGCGAGCAACGCCAGAACTGCGAAGCTGGTGAGCCAGTGCTCTCCCATATAATCGCCAGCCACATGCGGCAGCGCTGCCTCAAGATGTTCGTTCGCCAAAAGCATCAGCGCCTTTTGCGTTTCCTCATCGTCAAGCGCATCTGCGATAATGCGAAGACACCAGGCGCGGCTGAGATTGAGACCATCGAGATGAGCGATCTTTCCGTCGGTGCGATCGGAAACGAGCACAGGGCGGCATTCGTTCTCAAGCCAGCCATTGGCAATCACCAGGGCTCGGAACCAGGGAGCGAAAGTCTGCTTCGAACGAGTCTCGGTCATCAATAGTGCCGCAGTGAGAACGGGGGAGAGAAATTCATCGCCACCTGGCTCCCAACCGCGATAATCGGTACGGTTGCCAAAGGCTCGCTCTGTCCACGCGTCGATTAGAGCCACCATCGCCTCGTCGCGACCGAACGCCCAACGTCGTGCAAGGATCAGCGCAAAAGGCGTATTGAAATGTGTGCCCACGGTAATCGGGTAAGTCAGTATCCTAAGGTAATCGCAAAGGCGCGCCGCGAAAGCCAGCGCCAAGGGTTCAAGACGGACAGACCATTCGCGATCATCGTGCCGTTCAGCCTCAAGATGCAGGTATAGCAGCCAACTCCATCCGTAGGGCCTCTCGAAGCCGCGCGACATCGGCCGGTCGAGATAGGCCAACTCCACCGCAAGCTTGGCAACCGTAAAGGTTTCGTCGGCTAGCGCTTCGATTGGCCCAGCTTCGGCCATGCCAGGATATTGCCGCCTTAACGTCAGTAAGGTCCACCATCCGTGCACGCAGCTGTGCCAGTCAAAGCTGCCGCAGAAAACCGGGTGGGCCATGCGCGGGGGCCGAACGTCCTGGTCGCTCTCGAAGACATGGTCGTCCTTGTAGGGATAGGGCCGCGTCACGTGGCCAAGCGCTATCCTTGCGAAATGGCGGGCAATATCTTCGGTCAATTCCACAACAGGAAAGCCCCTACATAAATGATGACAATATTGCAGACCAGCAGCGGAAGAGCGGTCCCGATCTGTTGGCGGATCACCCCATGCTGATCTTTCAGCTCAAGCAGCGCGGCGGGAACGATGTTGAAGTTAGCCGCCATCGGGGTCAACAGCGTTCCGCAGAAGCCGGCGAGCATGCCAACTGCGCCGATCACCGCCGGGTTGCCGCCATATTGCTGGACCAGTAACGGAATCCCGATCGCCGCTGCCATGACCGGAAAGGCAGCAAATGCATTGCCCATAATCACCGTGAACAACGCCATGCCCAGCGCAAAGACGACAACTGTCAGAAAAACGCTACCGCGAGGTATGATATCACCTGCAAGGCCACCAATAATTTCGCCAACGCCCGCGAGCGCGAACACTGCACCGAGCGCCGCCAACATCTGCGGCAGGATCGCCGCCCAGCCGATCGAATCGAGCAGCCGCCGCCCCTCCTCGGCCGGAGCCAGCAGCGGCGGGCGCAGCCACCCGATCGCGCCCACCAGCGCCGCCAACACGCCCAAGCCGAACAGGATCAGCGTTTCGCGCCGCGACTCGAACAATCCGGTCTCGCCAAAAGCCGTGTAATTGTAGAGCAGCGTCCCCGCGACAGCGGTCAGCGGTACCACCAGGGCTGGCAGGAACAACCGGTTGCCGAGCCGTTCTGACAGCAGTTGCCGTTCCTGGGGCGTGGTCGTCGCAGGATCGCTCCGCGTCAGCCCGCCACCCCCCGCAATTGCCACCATCGCCAGCACCAATAGTCCGTTCATGAAATCGGAGACATGACTGCCCAGCAGGAAGCTCGCGGCCAGCAGCGCCCAGAACCCGGCATTGCCCCAGCGCCGTTCATGCAAGCTGAGCAGTGCCCAAAGCGCGAAGGCCGCGCCCGCCAGCGCGTAAAGCCATTCGTAGGTGATCACTGGCGCGCCCTCCCCAACCGGCGGTCGAAAGCGAGGATGCGGCCGCCGTGGATCAAAAAGGCGCAGATGGCCGTGGGGATTGCCCAGACGGAAAGCTGCAACGGGGTCATGGGGTAGCCCGCGCTCTCGAACACGCCCTGGATCAGCAGGATCGAGGCAATCGCGAAAAAAATGTCTTCGCCAAAAAACAGGCCCACATTGTCGGTCGCAGCGGCCATGGCCTTGATCTTGTCGCGGTCACCTTCGGATAAATCGCCATGGATCTTGATGGCGGCCGCCTCCGCCATCGGCGCCACCAAGGGGCGCACGGCCTGCGGATGCCCGCCAATATCCTTCATGCCGAGCGCTGAGGTGAGTTGGCGAAAGGCAAGATAAGCGACCAGCAACCGGCCCATGGTCGCGCCACGCATTGCTTCGATCACCGCGCGGGCGCGTTGCTGCAACCCGTAACGTTCTAGCAGGCCTATCACCGGAAGAATGATCCATGTGACAGTAATGTAGCGATTGTCATTAAAGGCTTTGCCCAGCGCTTCAATCACAGCAACGATATCCAGCCCGGCGAGCACACCAGTCGCAAGCGCCGCACCCACCACCACCATCAGCGGATTGAACCGCAACGCAAAACCAACAACGACGATCGCAATTCCAAGGAGTGGCCAATAGCTCATTGAGACACCTTCCCAAATCCGCCGCCACCGGGGGTGAGAATTACAAAACAATCACCCGGTTGCATATGCGCCGACGCTGTCGCCCCGAGCTCCTCACGCGATCCGTCCGCCCTCTCCACCCAGTTCCGGCCAGCCAGTGCATCTTCGCCTCCGCATATCCCGCTTGGCGCAATCCGCCGGCGATTGGCGAGCATGTTGGCACGCATCGGTTCAAGGAAGGTCACGCGCCGCTCGACACCGTCGCCGCCGCAATGCAAACCCGTCCCGCCCGAACCATGACGGATTGCGAACCGCTCGATCCGCACGGGCAGCCGCGTTTCCAGTATCTCCGGGTCGGTAAGACGGCTGTTGGTCATATGCGTCTGCACCGCGCTCGTCCCGTCATGATCGGGACCCGCGCCCGAACCGCCGCAGATTGTCTCGTAATATTGGTGATATTCATTACCGAACGTGAAGTTGTTCATCGTCCCCTGGCTCGGCGCAAGGCGTCGGCACGCGGCGAACAGTGCATCGGTGACCACCTGACTGGTTTCGACATTCCCGGCGACCACGGCTGCGCCGGGCTTCGGGTTCAGCATCGAGCCTTCTGGCACAATCAGTTCGACCGGGCGCAGGCAGCCATCGTTCATTGGAATGGTATCGTCGATCAGCGTGCGCAGCACGTAGAGCGCGGCAGCACGAGTAATCGCGCGCGGCGCATTGAAATTGTCCGGCAACTGGTTGCTGGTGCCCGTAAAGTCGAACACCGCCGAGCGGCTTGCGCGGTCGATGCGGATGGCGACCTTCACTGTCGCGCCATTGTCCATTTCATAGGCAAAGCCGCCATCTTCAAGCCGATCGATCAGCCGCCGCACGCTTTCTTCGGCATTGGCCAGAACATGATCCATATAGGCCGCGATCACGTCTGGACCGTGATCCATTGCTGCGCCCCGCAGCAGCCCCGCACCGCGCGTGCAGGCGGCAAGCTGGGCGCGCAGATCGGACAGGTTGCGGTCGGGATTGCGGGCGGGGAATGTCGCTGCCGCCAGCAATTTGCGCATTTCCGCTTCGCAAAACTGCCCTTCGTCAACCAGCAAGCCATTGTCGATCAGGACACCCTCTTCCTCGATCGTCCGGCTTTCCGGCGGCATGGATCCGGGCGCGATCCCGCCAATATCGGCATGGTGCCCGCGCGCTGCAACAAAAGCATCGGGTTCGCTCGCCTCTTCGCTGTAGAACACGGGCACGATCACCGTGATATCGGGTAGGTGCGTGCCGCCACGATAGGGATCATTGAGCACATAAGCATCGCCGCGCCGAAACCCGCGCCCGTCGCGCCCGCTCCCACGCGCATCGATCACCCGCACAATGCTGTCGCCCATGCTGCCAAGATGCACCGGAATGTGCGGCGCGTTGGCGATCAACGCCCCGCTGCGATCGAAAAGTGCGCAGGAAAAATCAAGCCGTTCCTTGATGTTGACCGAGGTAGCGGTGGATTGCAGCACCACCCCCATTTCCTCGGCGATGGCCATGAACAGGTTATTGAAAATCTCGAGACGGACCGGATCGACATCCGTTCCCGCCGCGCGCTCACGCTTCAGCGGCACGGTGCGGGTCAGGATCAGGCTTCCTTCATCGGCCAATCGCGCCTGCCAGCCTTTCTCGACCACGGTCGTCGACCCTGGGTCGATGACCAGCAGGGGCCCGGGCTCGCATTTGCCGACATCGAAGGCGCGACGCGACAGAATCTTCCAAGCGCCATATATAAGGGCATTACCAACAGCCAGCGCCTCGGGCAACTCGACCGATGCGGACAGCCCACCCGCTTGCCCACTGGCTTCGACGCTCAATGCCTCCACCATGATTGCCGCCCCCGCGTCGGAATAGCCGAAACGCTGGCGGTGCAGCTTGCGGAAAGCTACATCCATTGCCGCCGGATCGGTGCAAGTTATGGCTAGCTGGCTGTCAGTGCCAGCAAAGCGCAGCCTTGCGCGGCTGTCGGTCCGGATTGCGTCGGCAGCGATGCCCTGATCAAGGAGCTCCTGCCGCGCCTGTTCCTCAAGCGCAGCTAGTTCACGAGCGAAGCTTTCGTCCAGCGCGCGCACGAGGCTGACCTCGCGGATGGCCTTCACCGGCGCGAGGCCTATGCCATAGGCCGAGAGCATCCCTGCAAGCGGATGGACCAACACCGTCTCCATCCCTAGCGCATCGGCGACCTTGCAGGCATGCTGTCCGCCCGCTCCGCCAAAGCAAGCAAGCGCATAGGTCGTCACATCGTGCCCGCGCGCGACCGAGATCTTGCGGATGGCGTTGGCCATATTGTCGACCGCGATGGCAAGGAAGCCCTCGGCGATCTCTTCAAGCGGCCTTGGTTCGGGGAGCATTGCGGCAACTTCTTCCAGCCGCCCTCGTGCCACCACCGGATCAAGCGGGGCATCGCCCTGTGGACCGAACACGGCCGGGAAGAACGCAGGATCGAGGCGACCTAGGAAAAGATTACAGTCGGTCACGGTCAGCGGTCCGCCCTTGCGGTAGCAGGCAGGGCCAGGGTCCGCCCCGGCGCTTTCCGGCCCGACCCTGAAGCGAGCGCCGTCAAAGCGGCAGATCGACCCGCCACCCGCCGCGACTGTGTGGATCTGCATCATCGGTGCCGCGACCCGAACCCCCGCAACCACACTGTCGCCGGTCAGTTCATATTCGCCGGCATGATGTGCAACATCGGTGCTCGTGCCGCCCATGTCGAAGCCAATCAGCCGGGTATGGCCCAGTGGTGCGCTCGCCGCGACCATGCCGACCACGCCGCCAGCTGGGCCGGACAGGATAGCATCCTTACCGCGAAACGCGCCCACTTCCGCCAGCCCGCCGTTCGACTGCATGAAACGCAGGCTCCCGGTCGCGGGGAGGCTGGCCTCGAGCGCATCGGTGTAGCGCCGCAGCACCGGCGAAAGATAGGCATCGACCACCGTCGTATCGCCGCGCGGGATCAGACGGATGAGCGGTGCCACCTCGTGACTGACGCTAACTTGCGTAAAGCCGATATCGCGCGCCATCCGCGCAAGCCGCGCCTCGTGGTCCCGGTGCTTCCACCCGTGCATCAGGATAATCGCAAGAGCATCGAAGCCGCCGGCACGCAGGGCGTCGAGTTGCTGCCGAACCTGCGCGTCGTCGAGCGGCCGCAGAACTTTGCCATCAACCCCGACCCGCTCGTCGATCTCGACCACCCTGGCAGGCAGTTGCTCGGGCAGCATAATGTGACGGGCAAAAATATCGGGCCGCGCCTGCGTGGCGATCCGCAATGCATCGCCGAAACCGCGCGTAATGGCCAGCGCCAACCGTTCCCCCTTACGTTCGAGCAGCGCATTGGTCGCTACCGTTGTCCCGATACGAAGCTCAGCAATCGGTCCCTTGCCATACCGCAGCATCAGGCGCCGCACGCCTTCGCTGGCGGCATCTGAATACAATCCCGGGTTCTGCGACAGCAGCTTTTCGGTCACCAGCTCCCCTTCAAGGGTCGTCGCGACGATATCGGTGAAAGTACCGCCACGATCTACCGCAAAGCGCCAAGCCTTCATTCTGCTACCTTCTCTCAATCATGGCCTACGAACTAGGCCGCTGCCAGCAGCTTTGTCCAGACTTGGGGCGTCTAGTGGATGTCCGCTTCAGGTGTCGCAATTGCCGGAATCGGCCATTAAAAATCGTCAAAGTCACGGGACTTGCCGTTCGGCAAACGGCCCAGAAGGCGCCACACAAGTCGATGTGGCTTTGCATCGCACGTGCGGGCAAGGCGGGCGTGGAATTAGGTGCAAGACGAGGAGCAGCGGCAGACGTCAAAGAGTTGACGATCGGTGTAGGGCAAATGGGGGTATTCTGCCTCGCTTTCCCATCCGCATCCGGCTAGCTTTGTTTTCAACAAGAAGACGGCTGGCCAGCCTGCCAGTTCATTCGAGAAGCGACGGAGCACCTGATGCGGGCCCTTATCCTTTCATTGCTGCTATCGAGCGGTGCCGCAGCAGCAGGTGCGGCGCAAACGCCTCGTCCTGAGGACATTGTCAAGGCCGAGCCAGTTTCGCTCGCGCCCAAACAAGATGGCAAACTCGACATCACCCGTTTCCTGCTTGTACGGAGCCCGCGCGGTGCAGCCCTCTCCGCGGAAGGGACGCACATTGCCTGGATCAGCGACATCACCGGTTCGCCCCAGATCTGGACGATGCCGGTAAGCGGCGGCTTTCCAGACCAACTCACCTACGGATCGGGCGTCGACTGGCTGGAGCCCGGCCCCTCGGGGCATTGGCTGTACGGCGCTGATACCGACGGAGACGAGCGCGTTGGCATGCACCTGCTCACCATCGACGGAAACAAAGAGCGGACAATCGTTGAGAAGTCGCCAGCGTTCCGCAGCTTTGGTGCTTGGAGCCGCGACAGGCGCCGGTTCGCCTATTCCTCGACCGAGCGCAACGGTACCGACTTCGACATCTACGTGACGGACGTTGAGACCGGCCAAAGTCGGCGCGTTTATGATGGAAAGGGCGGCTTCTACGCAGTCGCATGGCAGCCAGGTGGTGATTTGATAGCGGTTAGCGAGACCCGCGGGGGTGGTAATAACCTTCACCTGCTCAACGCCGCGACCGGCGAGATGACAACCGTTTTCGAGCCGAAGACTATCGCCGAATACAGCTCTATCGCATGGAAGCCCGATGGCCGCGGTTTCTATCTTTCGACCAATCAATCCTCAGACTATCACGAGATCGCTTTTTATGATGTAGGCGCGGGTCGGCTCCAAACGATCGTTAAGCCAGGCTTCGATATCGGTCAGATCGCGCTCAGCCCCGATGGCCGCTACCTGGTCTGGACCACGATCGAGACTGGGTTCAGCCGTTTGCACGCGCGCGACTTAAGCACCGGCCACGACATCCCTGTGCCAAAATTGCCCTCAGGCACTGTGTCTGTCCAGTTCGCTGGGGAGAGGCCAATGCTCCTGATCAGTGCGAACAGCCCGACTACGGCGGGCGAAGTGCTTTCCTGGGATCTGTCCGCAAAGGATGTCGCCGCCCGTGTTCTGGTGCCGACCGATGCGCCCGGGCTCGACCTGTCGCAGATGGTGGTTCCAGAGCCAGTCCGCTTCGCCGCGCGTGACGGGGCACCGCTCACGGGGCTCCTGTATTTGCCGACGACATCGCCCGACGGCCGCAAGCCGCCAGTGTTCATGCGTATCCATGGCGGCCCCAGTGCTTATGCTACGTCAGGCTTTTCGGCGGACATCCAATATTATGTCGCCCGCGGCATTGCGGTACTCGACTTCAACTATCGCGGTTCGACGGGCCAAGGGAAGACGTTCGAGCAGTTGAATGACCGTGAGAAGAAGGTCGACGAGGTCGGAGATCTGGCCGACGCGGCGGAATGGTTGCGCAAGTCGGGTCAGGTCGATGGCACCCGTATCGCGGTCGGTGGCGGCTCTTATGGCGGCTATCTCACCAACCAGGCGCTTGGCACATATCCCGACATGTTCGTGGCCGGCGTTTCTATCGTGGGTGTATCGGACTGGGTAACAGCGCTTGAGCAAGCCAGCCCCGGACTGAAGGCCGCTGACAAGCTTGAATTCGGTGATATCGCAGATCCCAAGGTCCGCGCCTTCTTTGCCAAGCTGTCGCCGATCAATAACGTAGCCAAGATTACCACGCCGATGCTCGTCATGCACGGAGCGAACGACCCGCGGGATCCGGTCGCCGAGAGCGACCGTTTGGTGGAGGGCATTCGAGCAAGTGGTGGAACCGTCACCTATCTGCGCTTCCCGGACGAAGGACATGGTATCGCCCGCCTTGCCAATCGCGTTCACGGGTATCGCCGCATCGCCGCCTTCCTTGAAGATCGTTTCGGTTTGAGTCGCTGATCAGCCAGTGACAATTTTGCGCTGCCGCCGCCAAGCAGAAAAGCGTCTTGCTTGGCTTGGACACAGCGCAGCAGCCTCCTTGCGGCCCGGCGCTCGTTACGATGCAGTCCCCTTACCCCTCAACCGCAAGGATACCTATCCGTTCGTCCACCTTGCGCGGTGCTTGCTCACCATGCTGCTTCATCACTATCGACACCTTCCCCCACAAAAGCTGATCGTGCGTCATGACAGGGTGATCCGCTCGACGGCAATCAGATCAAAACCGTCACGCACGCCGATGATTGTGACGCGCTTGCCCAGCAGCGGCCGCCAGSCTTGGTGATCTCCAGTCGCCACTCGCCTCCATCAGCAACACGCAGCACCGGATAGAAGTCGCCTTCCAGAAGAATGCCGGTCAGTTCGTGGCGCGTTCCTCTCGGCATCAGCGGCAATGCCCCCGCGCATAGCGATCCCATCGCAGGACAGTGTCTGACCTGATCATGGCGCAGCTTATGTCGCCCGTGCCCGGCAGATTGCACCATGCCCCTGTGCGACCGCCCCGTGCCGATCCATTCGACACGCAGCGCATGGTCGGCGCCGATACGAGAATATGGCCGGTCCGCGCCTTGCCTTTCGCGCCGCCCAGCAAGCGCACCAGCCGGTCTCGTGCTGCAATAGCCGATGCCTTGGGACAGGGGTGCCCCTTTTTGCATGTGCCGTCCATCTCGCGGGCAGCTATACCGGCCAAACGCACCTTTGGACCTTCCGCACACCAGATCGGGCCGTCTCCGTCCCAGACATGGGTAGGCGTGCAGACAAAGACCTGTCCGGATGCCAGAACGACCGCGGATAGGACGGCAAGCATGAGCCTCGCTTCAGCCTTCGGCCAGGATGGTCATGACGCTGTCGAGACTGCCTTTGACAACGATATAATTTCCCTTCTCGAAATTGATCGCGCTGGTGCCATTTTCACCGCGGTAGCGCCGAACGAAACTGACCCGATCGACATTGACGACCACAAAATCGCCGTCCACCGTTTCCAAACGTACAAATCCGTTCATATCTATTCCCGATCGCTCAAACCGAGACGCTAGCGTGGCGGTGCCGGATTGCACAGCCGCTATGCCGTCTATTGCTCAAGATCAGGAAAGCGGCAGACTATTCAGCATCGCTGACCATGTGCATCACGCGGATGTACCGCAGGCTTTGCGTCACAGGGGCAGCGTCATCTGGCGGATGTCAGGGATTGTGGGGGGATGCTCGATAGCCGCGATGACGCTTTGCGCCAGTTCCACCGCCGCCTGTTCGCGCAGGCGCTCGTTGGGTGCGGTGAGGGCGACGCGTGCCCAGGCCGGGGCGTGAAGCAGGCTCTGCGCGAGCCAAAGAGAATCAGGGTGGATCATGGTTTGGATCGTAAAGAACATATCAGGAACGATGCAAGAGGCTTGCGATGAAATTGGCGATCGCTAGGCTGCCCGGATGTGCAATCACTATCGAACCGATCCGGACAAGATCCTCAGTTGGCGGGACTATGCGGGGTTCGATATCCGCCAGCCCAACGCCGCGTTCGCCACGGACGTCTGGCCCAAAAAGCCGGGCATGATCGTCCGCAACGATGATGGTGTGATCCGAAGCGACGTCATGTCCTGGGGCGTGCCAACCCAGGTCAAAGGCAAGAGCGGAAAGATGCTGGAAAAGCGCGTGACCAATGTGCGGAACCTTGGCAGCCCATTCTGGAAGTCGATGCTGGCCAATCCTCCGCAGCGGTGCCTCGTACCCTTTTCGACATTCGCGGAACCCAGGACCGGGGAAGGACGCGATGAGTGGTGGTTCAACGTGATCGATCAGCCGATCGCCGCTTTTGCAGGCATATGGCGGCAGAGTGACCATGGTCCGGTCTATGCGTTTCTGACCTGCGAACCCAATGCGCTGGTCGCGCCGCTGCATCCCAAGGCGATGCCGGTCATAGTCGAACCGGCCGACTATCAGGCATGGCTATCGACGGATTATGACGGTGCCTGTGCGATGGCGAGGGCATATCCTGCCGCGCGGATGACCGTTCAAGGGTAGAACATAAAAAGAACAAATGACCGTTTCGGACAATCAGGCTATGCCGGATCGGGTATCTGATTCGTGGCCTATTTGATGTTTGAACCCATACCCATTTGCCTTGCCATGCCCGATCTGCCGCTGCTGCTGGTGAGCCTGCCAGCAGGCTTTCCTTCGCCCGCGCAGGACGACATGGAGGAACCGATCAATCTGGCCGACTGGCTGGTGGAGCATCCGGCTGCAAGCTACATCATGCGCGTCGATGGATATTCCATGACCGGGGCCGGAATTACCGACGGCGATCTGATCATCGTCAGCAGGGCAAAAAAGCCTGTTGCAGGCCATATCGTCGTCGCCATGGTCCATGGCGATCGCACGTTAAAGCGCCTGAAACGGCGCGACGGGCGCTTCTGGCTGGTCCCGGAAGCCGATGGCTTTCCTGACATCATCGTGGATGAATATGTCGAGATATGGGGCGTGGTCGTCGGACTGGCCCGCAAATACGGATGAGCGCGCCGGTCGCCCTGATTGACTGCAACAATTATTATGTGTCCTGCGAGAGAGCGTTCGATGCCAGCCTCGTTGGTGTCCCGGTCATTGTCCTCTCCAACAATGACGGCTGTGCGATTGCCCGTTCGGGTGAAGCCAAGGCTCTGGGCATCAAAATGGGGGATCCTGTCCATCTCATCCGCGACAAGATCAGGCAGCATGGCATTCGCGTCCTGTCGTCCAACTATGCCCTCTATGGCGATATGCAGCGGCGGGTCGTCGCGGCGATCGAGCCATTTGCAAGGGATTTCGAGATTTACTCGATCGACGAGACCTTTGTCGATTTTACGGGCTTCGAGCATCTGGATCTTGCCGCGCATAGCCGTGCCATGCGCGCGCAGGTCCGGCAGTGGACCACCATTCCCACCTGTGTGGGCATCGCTTCGACCAAGACGCTCGCAAAGCTGGCGAATGCGGCGGCGAAGAAAAACCCGACATTTGATGGCGTCGCCGATCTGCGCGACGAAGACTTATGCCGTTGGGTGCTCGACCAGTTCGACGTGGACGATGTATGGGGCGTCGGCAGGGCGACGGCGGCCAAACTGGCAGGCCTGGATATCTGTACTGCCGGGCAGTTGCGCGACATGGCCCTCAAGCAGGCCCGCGCCATCGGCGGTGTCGTGCTGGAACGGCTGGTCGCTGAATTGCGCGGTGTTCCGGCGTGCGCCATCGAAACCGTAGCGCCTCAGCGCAAGGGCATGGCTGTCACCCGATCCTTTGGTACGCCTGTCACCGATATGGACATGCTGATGGGCGCCGTTGCGCAATATGCGATGCGGGCGGGAGAAAAGCTGCGGCAGCACGGCCTGGTAGCAGGACGCCTGACGGTATTTTTCCATACCAATCGGCATAAGCAGGACCGGCCGCAATATTCTGCAACGCGGACGCTCACCATGCAGCCCATGACCAACGATGGCCTCATGCTTCTTGCCTACGCCCGGCGCGGCATAGAGAGCGCTTGGCGAGAGGGCTATGGCATCACCAAGGCGGGCGTCATGCTGGAAGACCTCATCGACGCTGATAGACGACCGCGGGCGCTGTTCGAGGACGATAGCGGAAGGCGTGATCGGTTGATGGTCGCCATGGATCAGGTCAACATGCGTTTCGGGAAGTTCGCGGCCGTTCCGGCCAGCCAGGGGTTCAAGCGCGAATGGGCGGCCAGATCGGACAGCAAGTCGCCCAACTACACCACCCGCATTGCCGAGGTGCCCGCCGTAAAGGCGAGATGAGCAAGTTTTACTGCCGGGGGTCCCTTGTCCGATGTGGCTGGATATCGCCCAACCGGCTGATCTCGAGCGATGAACGATCCTGGCAGTGAACGGTCAGCGCTGCCCACGATTGGGCGTGCAGGCAGTCCCTCCCCTTCCCGGTCAAGCACCACCCCCCTACCCCAGCGCCAGCCTCATGATGCGGACCCACGCGACAGAGCCGGAACCACATCCTTGGTCCAAGCGTCCATGGACCATGGCATCTCCGACTGTAATTGACATTCCCCACACTCTTGGTCGCGACGAGGCCATACGGCGCATGGAGAGGGGCGTTGGCAAACTGGCCTCGCACATCCCGGGCGGCGCAGCCACTGTGACCCATTCATGGCCCAGCGCTGAGCGTCTTGCATTGACGGTCGCGACCATGGGCGTCGAAGTGCCCTGCACGGTCGATGCGGAAGACAATCGGCTGCGGGTGACGCTCCATCTTCCTGGCATGCTGAGCCTGATGTCAGGGCCGATCGCCGCCATAGTAGAGAAGCAGGGCGAACGGCTGATGCTGGACGATAGGGCCGACAGGACGATCTAGGGTCGCGCCACGCGGAACGACATACCATCTACAGCAATCCGTCTTTCCCTGGAGAGGAAATGTCGCCAAGGAACAGCGATGCGTATATTCTCCCTTCTCGCCATCCCATTCCTTGCATGCACACCCGCACAGGCTTGGGGTCCTGTCGGCCACCGCATAACCGGTGCCATCGCCGATGAAAATCTGAGCGGTGTTGCACGTGCCCATGTCCGGCTTTTGCTTGGTGCCGAGGATCTTGCCGAGGCGGCGACCTGGCCCGATGACATGAAGTCCGACCCGGCCGAATATTGGCAGAAAAAGGCTGGCCCCTGGCACTATGTAACGGTGAGGCAAGGGGACAGCTATCAAAGCAAGGACGCGCCGCCAGAGGGTGATGCCATGAGCGCGCTGGATGGTTTTACGGCTACACTGCGCAATCCCAAATCCTCCATTGAGGACAAGCGGCTGGCCCTCCGCTTCATCGTGCACATCATCGGCGATCTGCATCAGCCATTGCACGCGGGCGGTGGGGATGACCGGGGCGGCAATGATGTCAAGGTGACCTGGTTCGGCCGCTCGACCAACCTTCATTCGGTGTGGGACTCAGCGATGATCGAGCAACGGTCCTTGTCCTATTCCGAATATGCGCAATGGCTGTCGCGCACGATCTCGCCTGAGCAGGTGATCGATTGGAGCGATCCTGCGCCTTCGGTGTGGATTGCGGAGAGCATCGCGCTCCGCAAGACGATCTACCCCGCCGATCCCAGCATATCCTGGGACTATGCCTACAAGCATCGATCGGAGATGGATGATCGACTGAAGCGCGGAGGCATAAGGATCGCGGCCTACCTCAATTGGGTGTTCGAGCCTGGAACCGCTACCGTTCCGGCCAAACAAACTAAATGACACACCTCGACACATAGTGTGAATGTATCGACATACCCAGCCAACGACTATGTCATTCCCGACCTCGGCAGGTCCTTGTCCGAGCTTGCTCCTGTCCGGCAGCAGCTAACTAATCCAAGTGGTCCTACATTGGGCGGGCAAGTCCGTTACGATGTTCGAACATTTCCATGCGCGAGGAGCCCTGCGTCTTCGCCTCTGGTAGCGATCGCTAACGCGGACTTGAGACCTTGTGCAGAAGTGTATTGAAGGTTTCCACACGACTTCATACTAGCGCCGGATTGGTTTCTTCAATCGCTTCGCGCTCGGCAACCGTGCCCAGCCTCAAATATAAATGTAGATCGTCAAGCATTCGGGTCGCAATGAATTATCGCCATTCCTTCCATGCCGGCAATAGCGCCGATGTCGTCAAGCACAGCCTGCTAATTGCCCTCGTGCGGGCCTTGCAGCAAAAACAGAGCGCGCTGACCCTGATCGACACCCATGCAGGCTGCGGGCTGTACGACCTTGACGGAGAGGATGCCCAACGCACCGGCGAGTCCACGCAGGGCGTGCAGCGGGCTTTTGCCGACTCGAACGCCTTGCTGAACGACTACCGCGCCGTCGTACAAGCGGTAAATGTCGGGACCGAGGCACATTTTTACCCGGGCTCGCCGCGGATTCTGGCGCAGCTTCTTCGGCCGCAGGATTTCCTGATCCTGAACGAAAAACATCCCGAGGATGCCTATACCCTGCGCGGCATGATGCGCGGCACAACCGCTGCCGTACATGAGCGCGACGCTTACGAGCTTTGGCTGGCGATGGTGCCACCCCGCACCGCGCGCGGCGTGGTGCTGGTCGATCCGCCTTATGAGCAGGCAGACGAACGCGAACGCATCACAGCCACACTTGCCGCCGCTCACCGCAAATGGGCGCATGGCGTGACGGTGATCTGGTATCCGCTGAAAGACCGCGCCACGCATGGGCGGTGGAGGGAGCAGTTACGCAAACTCGGCATTCCGAAATTGCTGCGGGTGGAGCATTGGTTATACGATGGCGACCAGTCCGGCATTTATAATGGCGCGGGCCTTTATATCGTCAATCCGCCCTACGCCTTTACGCAGGCGCTGCCACCTCTGCTGGAAGCCCTGCGCGCTGCGCTGGCGCCGAAAGGGCATAGGGGCGAGATCACGACCGATTTGTTGAGCTAGTGGCCAGCCCTCTCGAGCTTTTCCGAGCCAGTCCGACAATGCGCCAGTCTTCTGAACATAGGTTGGGACGAGCCTGTCTTTCAACGTCCTGATCGTCTCATTCGTTAATCGGCCCTTTGTCGGATTTGCTTTGTCCAGAAGTCATGCCGCTATCTGAACGTCTGATCCGCTCGAGAAGCGGTTGCGATATTCGCCAGGTGCCAAGCCCAATATGCGATGGAACACGCGGCGAAAGGCGGTTGCATCCTCATAGCCGACTGCCCAGGCAATCTGGTCTACAGACCGCCTGGTAAATTCCAGCAGTTCGCGTGCCTTACCGACGCGCAGGTTCTGCACATATTCAATCGGCTTCATGCCGGTCGCCGCCTTGAACCGGCGCAAGAAGGTGCGCTCCTCCAGCCCCGCCGTTCCCGCCATATCGCCGACGCTGACCGGCCGCTCCGCACGCCCCTGTAGCCAGTGCTGCACCTTCAATATCGCCTCGTCGCCATGCGTCAGGCGCGGCGCAAAGCTGGAAAAATGGCGCTGTTCCCGGCCAGATGCATCAATCAGCAGGAACTTGCCCGTCTCGATCATCACGGTGGGACCCAGCAACCGATCCACGATCCGCATGCCAAGGTCGGTCCAGGCCATGAGGCCGCCCGCCGTGATGATATCGCCATCCTCGATCACCATCTTGGCCGTGTCGAGCCTGACGTCGGGAAAGCGATCGCGAAACTGGTCGGCAAATAGCCAGTGCGTTGTGGCGGGCCGGCCTGCCAGCAGGCCCGTCGCCGCGAGCAGGAAAGTGCCCCCACAATTTGATGCCAGAACGGTGCCCTGCGCATGGCGGTCCAGCAACCAACGCGCATAGGGCGCGGCCTCCTGCGCGTCGGGCGGGCCCGACAGCCGGCCCGGACTGATCAGGATCGTCGGCATGCCCGGCTGATCTGGATGGGTGTCGAACGTCCGGGTGAAAGTGCGAGCCTCGTCGACTGACCAGTGGCTGACGCGCAACGCCTTACCGCCCCGGTCCAGCGAAAATTGTGATGCGATCATGAATAGATCCGTGACCCCATACACCATGCCGATCTGGCACCCGGGATAAAGAACCAGCCCCACTTCGGCACCCAGGGCAGCCACCGTTCCCGCCCCCACCGCCATGTCTATGCTCCCTTTGTCGGTTTTGACCTGCTTAATGTCGGAACCGCCGCTCCTGCCAGTCGCGCAACGATCCTATTCCTCTGATCACAGGGCGCAACCGCCCCATTCAACAGGGAGTGCCAACATGAGCAGGATTACGACCAAGGATGGAACCAGGATCTTTTACAAGGACTGGGGATCGAAGGAGGCCCAGCCGATCCTCTTCTCGCATGGCTGGCCATTGAGTGCCGATGCCTGGGACGCGCAGATGGTCTTTTTTGCCGATCAGGGTTTCCGCACGGTCGCCCATGATCGCCGCAGCCATGGTCGTTCGGACCATGTGTGGGCCAACAACACCATGGATCAATATGCCGACGATTTGGCCGAGCTGATCGAGACGCTGGACCTGCACGACGTGATCCTGGTCGGCCATTCGACCGGCGGCGGGGAAGTGACCCGCTATATCGGCCGTCATGGGACGGCCCGCGTCGCCAAGGTCGCGCTGATTGGCGCGGTGCCGCCGTTGATGCTCAAGACCGAGGCCAATCCGGGCGGTCTGCCGATCGATGCCTTCGATGGCATCCGCAAGGGCACGTTAGACAACCGCAGTCAGTTCTTCAGGGATCTGACGATCCCCTTCTATGGCTATAATCGCGAAGGTGCGGTGATATCCGACGGCATCCGCGATGAATTCTGGCGGCAGGGCATGATGGGCGGGCTCAAGGGTCAACTCGATAGCATCCGGGCCTTTTCGGAGAGTGATTTCCATGCCGACTTGGCCAAATTCGATGTGCCAACGCTCGTCCTGCATGGCGACGATGACCAGATCGTGCCGATCGGCGCATCGGCTCTGGAAACGGTGAAAATCGTCAAGGATGCGGTGCTTACCATCTATCAGGGTGCCGACCACGGCCTGACGCAGACCCATCAGGATCGGTTCAATGCCGATCTGCTCGCCTTCATCCGCAACTGACGCCTCCGTTTCGCACAAAGGATATTCGCCATGAACAATATGTTCCTCATCACCGGCGCTTCCGATGGCATTGGTGCCATCTATGCCGACCGGCTGGCCCGCCGCGGCCACGACCTGATCCTCGTTGCCCGCCGCGCAGACAAGCTGGCGGCCCTGGCGCAGCAGCTTACTTCGCAGACAGGCGTCGCAGTGGAGGTCATCAGCGCGGATCTGTCCAACGCGGACGATCTTGCCCGTATCGAAAGCCGACTGCGAACAGACGACCGCATTGTTGGCTTGGTCAACAACGCTGGCATCGCGGGGGAAACCACGCTGGTGGAAGCAGATCCATCCTTCCTGACGGGCATGATCAACCTCAATGTGCTGGCTGTCACCCGCCTGACCGCGGCCATCGCGCCGCGCCTTGTCGGGTTGGGCAGCGGGACGATCATCAACATGACCTCCGTCACGGCGCTGATGCCCGAAGGCTTCACCGCGCTCTATCCAGCAACCAAGGCGTTCGTTCTCGCCTTTACCGAGGCACTGCAGAGTGAACTGGGAACAAAAGGCGTTCGAGTCCAGGCCGTGCTGCCGGGGATAACCCGCACCGCCATCTGGACCCAGGAGCAGCTTGCCAACATCCCGGCCGACATGGTGATGGAAGCCGACGAGATGGTCGACGCCGCCATGAGGGGCCTCGACCTGGGCGAAACTATCACCATTCCAGCCCTACCCGACAGCGCCGATCTTGATGCCTATCTGGCCGGACGCGCGGCGCTGCGGCCCAATCTCTCCCGCAACCATGCCGCCGCCCGCTACCGGGCTTGATGCGGGCCGTCCACAGAAGGGAATCTAGTCATGACCAGATCAAAGACCATTGTCCTCGTGCACGGTGCCTGGCTCAATGCCAGGAGCTGGGACGGCGTCAAGGCCCGCTACGAGGCTCGCGGCTACACCGTGATCGTCCCCGACTGGCCGCTCGACGATCGCGATCCGGCTGACCTGCGCGCGGTCCCTCATCCTGGCCTCCACAAAATCGGCCAGCGGGAAATCGTCGCGCATTACGAGGCGATCATCCGCGCCCTTCCGGAACAACCAATCCTGATCGGTCATTCGGTCGGCGGGGTGTTCGTCCAGCATCTGATGGACCGGGGACTGGGCGTTGCGGGCATCGTGATCCATCCTGCGCCCACGCCTGGGGTGCCGCTCTATCCCCATGCGATCGTCTCGGCGCTGCCTGTGTTTCTCGATCCGTTCAGCCGGAACAGGGTCAAGCATATGTCGCGCCGCTTCTTCGCACGTCGTTTCGCCCAGACGGTGCCAGCCGACCGGGCCGACGCGCTCTATGATCGCTATATCGTCCCAACCCCCGGACGGGTCTATTGGGACGGCGTCATCGACCCGATGAAGATCGACTGGCGCAATCCGGCGCGCGCGCCGATGCTGCTCATCGGCGGGGGCAAGGACCTGATCGCCGACGCAGCGATGACGCGCGCCATCTTCGCCAAACAGAAGCAAGCGGCGACGCTGACCGAATATCTCGAATTCCCAATTCGTTCGCATTGGACTTTGCTCGACGAAGGTTGGGAGGAGGTCGCCGACACCGCACTGGATTGGGCAGAGCGTCATCAACGCGGTGTGACTGGCTGATCGTTACTGCCTGGACGGCAGAACTGCAGCTTGAACAATCTACTGGATCCAGGCAGCTGCTATTGAAACCGAACCAAATCTGCCACTTAGTGTTCAATTTTTGATCCCGAAGTGCCGATTGTCCGCCTATCGCCCCCCTGCTAAAATTGCGAGCGTTCACGCTCGGTGCTTCGAACTATTTCCGAAACTTGGAGCGTTGATCGGTCTGGGTCGCAGCCATTCCCTCTCGCTCTGCCAGGCTGAGCCAAGAAACGCAGTTTGCAACATCTTTTCGAGCGGAGCCTGTAGCTTTCGAAGCAGGGCGTCTTTAGATGGGCGCCTGGGTCGTGTCCCGGCGCGTTCTCTAATCGCCACTGTCAACAGCTGACCTCTTTGCGGTTCGTCACGCGCGCTGGGCTCCAGGGTTCTCTCCGCGGTCGTCGCGCTGGACGCCGCATGTTAGCGTTCAAAGTAGGGTGAATCTAAGTGGTGTGCGCGGTCCGTGCCGCACTCGCGGGAACGATCTCACCCTCGCTAAGCGTCCCAGCGGGACGCGTTCTGTCGCGCTTGAGTTCAGCGTATTGCTTCGGATTTGGATCAGGCCATGGCCGCCTCCCGGAAGGTCGTGTTGGTACGCCACATTGCGTGCAATGTTACC
>NZ_JEMV01000069.1 GCF_000588875.1 Sphingobium sp. Ant17 | reverse complement strand
GGCGGACGCCTGGCTGGCGCGTTCGGTGACGAGGCGGGTGACGCCTGCGGCCCGATCATAGCGGGGACGACGGGCAAGGCCGCTGTCGACCACGATCCGCACGCCATCGATGGTCAGGCTGGTTTCGGCAATGGAGGTGGCCAATATGACCTTGCGCGCGCCGGAGCGGGACGGGCGGATCGCGGCGCGCTGTGCGGCGGGATCGAGCGAGCCGTGCAGCAGATGGACGTCGAACGGGCCGCCCTCGATCCGCTCCGCCGTCCGTTCGATCTCGCGCACGCCGGGCAGGAAGGCGAGCAGATCGCCCTCTGTCTCCTCGCTGATCGCCCGGCGGATGGCAGCGGCCATTTCATCCTCGATCCGCTTTTCGGCGTTGCGGCCGATATGGCGCAGTTCCAGCGGCTGGATGCGGCCTTCGCTCTCGATCACCGGCGCGCCGCCCAGCAAGGCGGCAAAGCGCGCGCCGTCGAGCGTTGCGGACATGGGCAGGATGCGCAGGTCCGGGCGCAAGCTTCTTGCGCATCAAGCGCGAGGGCGAGGCCGAAGTCGCTGTCGAGGCTGCGTTCATGGACTTCGTCGAACAGGACTGCCGATATGCCGGTCAGTTCGGGGTCGTCCTGGATACGGCGGACGAAGATGCCTTCGGTCAGCACCAGCAGGCGGGTGCGGGCCGATTGCTTGCTGTCCATCCGCGTCGCATAGCCGACCGTGCCGCCGGGCTGTTCGCCCAGCATTTCGGCAATCCGCTCGGCCGCGGCGCGGGCGGCGAGGCGGCGGGGGGAGAGCAATAATATCTGTCCGCTGCACCAAGGTTGGTCGAGCAGGGCCGGGGCCACCGCCGTCGTCTTGCCCGCGCCGGGCGGCGCGACCAGCACGGTGTTGCTGCTGGTGCGCAGCGCGGCGAGTAGGGCGGGTAGGACGTCGTGGATCGGCAGGGCGGTCATGGCCGTTTCATCGGGCCATTTGGCGTCGTGGGCAAGATCACCCGAAGAGATAGATGTGGATCGGGTTTTTGGGATCGATCAGCATCTTGGTGGTGAGCGCGAGCGACATGATGATCAGCAGCGGCTTGATGAGCGTGGAGCCGAAGCGCATTGCGAGATGCGAGCCGATCTGGCCGCCTATGATGCTGCCGATCGCCATGGTGAGGCCCGCGATCCACAGCACATGGCCACCCGCGACCATGGTGAGCAGGCCCGCGACATTGCTGGCGAAATTGGCGGCTTTCGTCTGCGCGGTGGCGCGCAGGATCGACAGGCCGCCCAAGGCCAGGAAGATGGTGGTGTAGAAAGCGCCCGCGCCCGGCCCGAAAAAGCCGTCATAAAAACCGATGACGCCGACAAGGCCGCTGAGCGCCCAGATGCCGACACGGGCATGCCGGTCTGCATCGCCCAGCTTAGGCGAGAAGGTGAAATAGGCTGCGATGATGATGAGCAGCGCGGGCATGAGCCCCGCCAGGATCGAAGGATCGACGCGTTGCAGCAGCCACGCGCCGCCGACCGATCCGATGAAGGCGGCGATCACCGGGCCTTTATAGGTTTTGAGGTCCATATGGCCGCGCCGGGCATAAGCGACGCATGCGCCGAACGTGCCGAAGCAGCTTTGCAGCTTGTTGGTGGCGACCGCCTGGACCGGAGGGATGCCCGCCGCCATCAGGGCAGGCAGAGTGATGAGCCCGCCACCGCCCGCCATCGCGTCGATACAGCCCGCCATCAGCGCGGCGGCCATGAGGAAGGCGATGGTTTCGGGGGTCAGGATCATGGGCTGCTTGGCCTGTCCGCCTCATCCCCTTCGGGCTGAGCCTGTCGAAGCCCTGTACTTTCTCAAGGAAGGCCCTTCGACAAGCTCAGGGCGAACGGGGTGTGTTGTGTTGGACGAAATACAGGCCCGAACCCTCAATAGGCGCGCAGGGTTGCGAACTCCACCGCTTCGGTCAACGCGGCCTTCGCCTTGCCATTGTCGAACATGCCGAGCGCGTCGATCGCGCGCTGGCCATAGTGGCGGGCGCGAGCGAGGGTGTCGGCGATCGCGCCGGTGCGGCGCAGCAGGCCAGTGGCGTGGGCGAGGTCGTCGTCGTTGATCTTGTGGCCCGCGATCGCCGCCTTCCAGAAGGCGCGATCTTCATCACCGCCGCGTGCATAAGCGAGGATGACGGGCAGCGTCACCTTGCCATCGCGGAAGTCGTCGCCAGCATCCTTGCCCATGGTCGCGCCATCCGATTCATAGTCGATGGCGTCGTCGATCAGCTGGAAAGCTATCCCCAAGTTGCGGCCATAAACATCGAGCGCCTGCTCCTGCTTGTTGTCGCGGTCGGCAACCACGGCGGATATGCGGCAGGCAGCGGCGAACAGAGCGGCGGTCTTGGCGCCGATGATGTCGAGATATTGTTCTTCGCTGGTGTCGATCTTGCGCTGCGCGGTCAACTGGTTGACTTCGCCCTCCGCGATCACGGCCGAGGCGTTGGCGAGGATCTTCAACACCTTGAGCGATTCCGCCTCCACCATCAATTCGAAGGAGCGGGAAAAGAGGAAGTCGCCCACCAGCACGCTGGCGCTGTTGCCCCAGATGATGTTGGCGGTCTTGCGGCCCCGGCGCAGGCCGGAGCCATCGACGACATCGTCGTGCAACAGGGTGGCGGTGTGGATGAATTCGACCGCCGCCGCTAGCTTATAGTGACGGCTGCCAGCATAGCCGACGAGGTCGGCGCAGGCGAGCGTCAGCATCGGCCGCAGCCGCTTGCCACCGCCCGCGATCAGATGGCCCGCCAATTCCGGGATCAGCGGAATGCGCGACTGCATCCGATCCAGAATCACGGCATTGACCTGGTTCATGCGTCGGCGACCAGGTTCATAATGGGGGCAAGCGATGGCGCGCGGGTAGCGTTGCCGATCGGATGGACGTTACCGGGGGCGGGTGCTGTCATGACAAGCGCCATGTGGCGGTGCAAAAAGCTAAAGGCAAGCGGGAATAGCTTGCCTGTAGGGCCATATGGCGCAAAAAGCCCGCGAGCCGAACCAAAGGAGCATCCCGTGACCGACATGCTGCAACGCTATCGCGAAAGCATCGACAATATCGACGCGGCGCTGGTGTTCATGCTGGCCGAACGGTTCAAGGTAACCCAGGCGGTGGGTGAATATAAGGCGACCCATGCGTTGCCCCCCGCCGATCCGGGACGGGAGGAGCGTCAGATCACGCGGTTGCGGCAACTGGCGCTCGACGCGAAGCTGGACCCCGATTTCACCGAGAAGTTCCTGCGCTTCATCATCGACGAAGTGATCCGCCATCATGAACAGTTGCGGGACGGCTGATCCCCTGCGCGGCGGTCAATCCGCCGGGTAGCTTTCATGCCCGGCATTGGGCCAGAGGAAATTGGTGTAGGTCAGCATGGTGCAGAAACTTTCCGACCGGACCTGATGCCACCAGCCGATGGGAATGAAGAGCAGGTCGCCGGGCGTCAGCAGCAGGTCATAGCGCAAGATGTCGCGCGCCGCCGGATGGGCGGCCAGCCGCGCAGGATCGGTCACGTCATGGACGTCGCTGAACACATGGCGGCGATGGGCGAGGTGCCTTGTCTGTGATGGCGGGATCAGGACGATGCGCTTGGTGCCGGTCAGTTGCGCCAGCAGATTGTTGGTGAGGTCGAAATGAAGCGGGGTGAAGGCACCTTCGCCACCGATCCACAGCATGCCGGGTGCCGGGGTCAGATAGGCGTCGAGCGTGCCGAGATCGGATTGCAGCGGGGCAAGCGCCGGGCCGTTTGCGGCGCTGTTATAGGCGGTGAGATAGGCGTCATTGCCGCCGTCGCGCACCAGATCGATGAAGGCGCGGAACGGGCCACGCTGCCGGTGCCGGTCCTTCATCAATTCATAATCGCCAGCGGCGGTGCGGCCGCCCTGATATTCCACGGTTGCGTCGCCCACCGCGTCGGCCAGATAATCGGGCGTCCAGCGTGTGAGCGCAGGCCAGTCCGCCAGCGCGCCCTTGATCAGCACGGGGCGGCCGGTCGCGTAGAAGCTATGCAGGAAATCGTCGCTCGACAGATTTTCCGCCGTCAACAGACCGGAGGCGTAGGGCGACAGGGCGCGTTGCCGCTCCATCACGTCGAGCAGCCATTCGCGGCGGCGCAGCGTGCGGACGAGGTCGGGCGCGGGAGCGGCGGCTTTGGGCGGATCCTTGATCGCGTCGAAACCGGTCTGCCGCAACGCCATCTGCATCCGCATATCGACCGGCGGGAAGGGGCGGGAGGGCGGAGATTTGGCCATGGCGTTCCTTATCGCCCGATCATGACGGGCCTGTTGCAGACGATGACAATCAGGTGACAGTTTCGACTGGGTCGGCGACGGGCGGCCGCTTGCCGCGTGAACGGCCGAGCAGGACGCCGCCCAAGGCAAGGGCAAAGCCAATAAGCTGGATCGGGCCGAGCCTCTCGCCAAACAGTAGCCAGGCCTCAATCGCGGCGAGTGGAGGCACGAGGAGGAGGAGCATCGACATGGCGGTCGGCCCCTGATGGCGGACCAGCCAGACGAGCAGGCTAAGGCCAGCAGCGGACAGGCCGAAGATCGACCAGCCAAGGCCGAGCCACAGGACCGGGTCATTGTCCCAACGCCATTCGCCGACGATCAGGGTTGCGGCGATGGCGACCAGCGCGCCACCGGCATTCTGGACAGCGCCGGAGACGAGGATCGGATCGCCCGCGATCGCGCCGCGCTGAATGAGGGTGCCGCCGGCCATGCCGATGACGGCGACGATCCCCGCGATCGCCGAGATGATGCTGATCGACCCTGTGCCACTGCGCAGGATGATCGGCAGGAGGACGCAGGCGACTCCGGCGATGGCGATGGCTAGGCCGGTCCAGGCGCGGGCGGGCAACCGGTCGCCCAGCAGCACGACGCTGGCGACTGCGACCATCAACGGCTGGAGCGAACCGAGCAGCGACATGACGCCAGCGGGCATGCCATGGCTGACCGCCCACCAGCTGACCGTCAGATAGACACCATGCAGCATCGCCCCAGCGCCCAGATGGAGGCCCAGCCGACGCCCGCGCGGCAACGCCTGCCGGGCGTAGAGCGCTGCGCCGCCGAGCAGCAGCGTGGTAAGCGTCAGGCGGATCGCCAGCACCAGTTCGGGCGCGCCATGCGGGACGACGGCGCGCGCGACGATGAAGCCGGTGGACCAGATGAGGACGAACAGGATCGAGGCGGCGAGCGCGAACATGACGCGCCTTTGGCGGATGAACAGGGCGATGTCGAGTTGGAGGTTACTCCCGCCCCGCGCGGATCGCTGCGCCGCCTGCGAAGGGGGTGATGGCGACCAGCAGGAGCGAGGCGGCGGCGAGGAATTTGAGGGCCGCGCCGCTGCGTCGCCAAGCGTGCCTGCGCCGAAGATCAGCAGCGGAACGGCGAGCGGCAGGGCGAGCAGGCCGGCCAGCGCGCCGCTCGATCGCAGCCCGGCAGTCAGCGTCGCGACCAGCAGGCCGAGCGCGGCGAGCGCGGGGGTGCCGATGAGCAGGCCGAGTTCCAGCCTCCAGATGGTGCCGCCGTCGAGCTTCAACAGCGCGGCGGCTGGCAGCGTGGCGATCAGCAGCGGCGGGCCGAAGCCCAGCCAATGAGCGATCAACCGGGCGAGCACGACCATTTCTTCGCCGATGCCGCGCAGGGCGATCTGGTCCAGCATGCCTGCGTCCCGATCCGGCGCGATCAGGCGATCGACCGGGAGCAGGCTGGCGAGCAGGGCGGCGATCCACAGCATGCCGCCGCCCGTGCGCGCGAGCAGGGCGGCGTCGGGGCCGACTGCAAAGGGATAGAGGCTGGCGACGAGCAGGAGGAAGGCGACGGGGAGCCACAGGCCGCCCGATGTCCAAGCCTGGACCAGGTCGCGCCGCGCGAGCAGCCAGATAAGCCTCATGGCGCGTCTTCCAAGGCATCCGGCTGATAGTCGGCCAGCGCCAGCGTCAGCGGCGTGGTCATCGGCAGCGGCTGGTGGGAGGCGGCGACGACGATGCCGCCTGCGGCCAGATGCCCCGCTACCGCTGTGCCGAGCAGGTCGATCGAGGCGCTGTCCAGCCCATTGCCCGGTTCGTCGAGCAGCCAGATGGGCGCAGCGCTGGCGATTACCCGCGCCAGCATGGCCCGCTTGCGCTGGCCGGTGGACAGCATGCGGACCGGCACGTCGGCGAGGCGGGGCAGCGCCATCGCGTCGAGCGCTGCTTGCACCGCGTTAGATCCGGCCCCGTCGAGTTGCGCCCAGAAGGCGAGCGCCGTTGCGAGGGGCAGGTCCATGTCGAGCGCCAGCCGCTCGTCGGCAAGCGCGATGCCGCCGCGTCGATCGACCGTTCCGGCAAAGGCGGGCAGCAACCCCGCGCAGACGCGCAGCAGGCTGGATTTGCCGACGCCGTTGGAACCAGTCAGCAGCGCACTTTCGCCCGGCCCCAGCGTCAGGTTGACGCCGTGGAACAGCATCCGTCCGCCGCGCAGGCAGGCGACGTCCGTCAGCCGCAAGGCCGCACCGCTCATGATGCGACCATATCCTCCAGCACATGCATGTCGATGTCGGAAAGTCCGAAATGATGGCCGATCTCATGCACCACGACATGGGTGATGAGCGCGTCGAGCGGGATGCCGGTTTCGACCCATTCGTCGAGCAGGGGGCGGCGGAACAGATGGACGGTTGGCGGGGTGTCGCCGGTCTGTGGCTCTTGTCCCACGGGGCGGCCGGTATAGAGGCCGGTCAGGCCGTAGGGATCGCCGATTTCCATCTCTTTCAGGATCGCCGGGTCGGCAAATTCCTCGACGAACAGCACGACATCGGACAAATGTTCGCGGAACGCTTCGGGCAGGCGACTGAGCGCGCCCAAGGCAAGCGTCTCAATGTCTTCGATCGTGGGGGCAAAGCGGGGCGGTTGAGCATGACGCGACATGGCTGACATATAAGCCAATGCATATTAAGAGGATAGGGACATGATTGGTAAATTGACAGAAGAACAGCGGCGCGTCGCGCTGGCCGGGCTACCGGAATGGACCGCAGTGACGGACCCGGACGGTATCAGCCGTCGCTTCGTCTTCGGTGACTTCGTCGCGGCGTTCGGTTTCATGACGCGGGTGGCGATACTGGCCGAAAAGGCGGATCATCACCCTGAATGGTCGAACGTCTATAACCGGGTGGACATTGTGCTGACCACCCATGACGCGGGGGGTCTGTCACAGCGCGACATCGACCTGGCACAGGCAGTCGACGGCTTGCTAGAGTAGGCCGGCCTGCTTTGGCATGCGCTTTTCGATCTTATCCTCATAGCTGCGCAAGGCCGCCATGACGGAAGGATCGGAGGCGTAGCGTTGGCGCAGCAGCGCCAGCTTGATATCGGTGCCGCGGCATAATTCGGCAATATTTTCCGCGATATAGGCACGGCGTTCGGCGTCATAAGGCTCTTCGCCCCGAAAATGATCGCAACTGTCGCGCGCAACCATGAACTCGGTGACTTCGCGCGGGAAAGGCGCTGCGCTGGCGGCGACGTCCGACGGGGGCAGGTCGAGCGGGAAATAAGGGGCGGGCTGCGCGCGCACGGTTACGACCGGTGCAGCCCTGGGTACCGTGGCTTGGGGCGCTATGGCTGGCGGCGACGGTTCCGGCGGCAACTGAGCGGCAGGCGGTTGGGGTGGGGATGGTGGTGTCGCGTTGGCGGCGATTTGCGCCACTGTCGTGGGGGCGAGTCCATTGTCCGCCTGCGCCGTATCATCCGACGCGCGGCAGCCAGCGACCAACGCCAGCATCACAACCATCGGCACCAGCACAACAGGCCTGCTCACCCGATTTCCTCCCGCAAGCTGGCGATCAATTCCGCGACATGCGGCAAGCGCGGTTCTTCCTCGTCCAGGATCGCCAGAAACGCAGATCGCCTATAGGCGCGCACCGTGTCGGGCGAAAGGCGGCTTGCGGCGGGTATGGCCGAATTCACGATGTCCAGCAGCCGCTCGACCCCGTGGAGGCGACCCCAGAGATAATCATTCTCCCGATAGGCCCGGCTGAAAAATGCGCCGAAATTGTTGAATTCTATGCCTTTCAATGTCGCCTGCGCGCCGCCTGCGCGGATCGCGGAACAGTCTTCGGGCGAAATCCGGTCGACCTTGACCGGATCATATTCGTCCAGAGTGTCACCCTGAAGCAACGGTAAGGTGGCGATATCGGTGAAGGGGAAGCCGAGATAGGCGAGCAACATGGTGCGCCGGGCCGCCTTGGGGAGCGCGGCGAAGGCTTCGGCGAGCAGGATGTCGGCCGAATCATCGCGCGCCTGAAGGTTGCGGGCTTCCGCTACGGCGTCGAGTGCGGCGGCGGCGTCGGTCGGCACCTGGCGCGCGGCGGCGATGACGGCGGGGCCATGGAAATCGGCATCCTCGCATTCGGCATAGAGGGCGAGGGCAGCATAGATGGCGTCGTGCATCCCCTGGACCTCGACCGCTTCCACCATGCTCTCGCGCTCCAGCGTGTCCGCCAGATGGCGCGCGAGGAAACGCAGGCGGCGGATGCGGAAGGCGAGGTCATGGGTGCGGAAGAAGGTGACCGGGGCGGAGGCGGAGCCGCCATGGTCGGCCAGTTGGTCGGCGCCGTTCGCGCGCACCTGCGCCCAAATCGCCCGGCGATAGGCTTCGCGCATCATCGCGCTGTCCTCGCCCGACAGGCGGAACAGCAGGGTGGCAAGCGCCTCGACGATGCCCGATAATTTGAGGTGGCCATAAGCGGGGAAGGCGAATCCCGCCGATCCGGCGGCGCGCTGTTGCGCCTTGGCGCGCCAGGCGGAAAGGCGCGCGGGCGTTGGCCGGTCTAGGAAGAGCATGCGGCCGATCGCGCTTTCGACCTCCGCCTCCATGCCGGGACGCAGCGTGTCGAGGATGCGGCGCATACGGCGGATATGCGCAGAATGGCGGTCGATCACCTCCAGATTGTCGCGAATCGGCTGTTCGCGCGGAATGTCGGACAGCGCGCCGAAGATCGTGCGGAAAAAGCCGGGTAAGGGGGCGTCCGCGCCGGTGGGGGCGTCTTCAGGGTCGCCATGGCGGTTGAGGCGGATCGACCGGTGGCCGGGCTTGGGATCGATATAGACGAAGCGGCGATCGACCTCCCGCCGCGAGGGGCGGTTGCGCAGCGCTCCGATTGCCTGCGCGAAGGGGGCATTGGCCAGCACCGAGCCGTCGATCAGCACGGCATCCTCCGCCGTGCCGCGCGCCGCATGGCGGGGCAGGGCACGGTCGAGGAAGGCGTCGCGCGTTGGCCAGGCGCGATGACGGCGTTTAAGGACGCGGTCGAGTTCGCGCACGGTGAAGGGTGGGAAGGCACCGGGGAAGCTGGCCGTGGCGCGCGCGGCGAAGACCAGTTCGGCGGCATCGGCGAAGACGCGCTGATCGCCATGTGGTGCCCGCCCGCGCGCGCGAAAGCCGATTGACAGGCGATGTTCGGTCTCGATCACCTGCGGCGGGCTGTTGAGGTTGAGGCTTTGCGGATGGCCCTCGAAATCCGTGACGGTTACGAACAGGTCGAGCGGATGCCCGGCGGGGAGCAAAGGCGGGCCGCGCTCCGCCGCCGCCATCGCGTCGAAAGCATCCATCAGCATGCCAGAGAAAATCTCCCCGCCAAAGGGCGGTTCGAACCAGCGCGAGCGGATGAAGCGGGAGAGTTTGTGCCGCACCTCTTCGCGGGTGTCCGGCGCGACGGTGCGTTCGATCGCGTCACCGGGGCGGCGCGCGGCCATCCAGACGAGCGGGGTGGCCCAGAATTTGGTGAGCGCGCGGGCAGGGCGTGCATCGGGGTCGAGCAATTGATCGACATCGGCATTGTCGAGCCACATGTCGGTCAGGGGATCGAGCGACTGGCCAGTCTCGATCGCTTGCGCCAGAAAGATACCGTTGATGCCGCCCGCGCTCGCCCCTGCGATGATGTCGGGCATGATGCGCAGGCGGATGCCGGCCTTGGCCTCGATCTCCTGCAACATCTGCCGATAGACCGCTTCGCTGCCGCCGGGCGATGGCGCTCCATCATGGAAGGCGCGGCTGGCGCGAGCGAGCCGCCACACTTCCTTGGTGATGCCATGCATGTAGATCGCCAGGCTGATGCCGCCATAGCAGACCAACGCCAGTCTCAGTTCCCGCTCCCTCATGGTGCATGGATCGCAGAGGGCAGTGCGATTGTCGAGGGTGGGATCAAAGGCGGAATTCGGCCCAGATCGGCAGATGGTCCGACGCCTTGCGCGCCGCCGCGCTCATATGAACGCCGCATTCGACCAAAGTGAGGCGATCACAATGCATGATCCGGTCAAGCTGGGCCACGGGCGCGCGCGCGTGGAAGCTGCGGCCACAGGGGGCGAAGCTGTAGTGGCGGGCAAAGTCGGCAAGACAGCCGCGACCCGCGCTCCATTCGTTGAGGTCGCCCATCAATATGGTGGGCAAGGCTTCGCCCTGCGCGGCGGCGTGGATCACGGCGGCGGCCTGCCGCCTGCGCCACAATCCCGACAGGTCGAGATGCATGCCGAACACCCGGACGCTGGTGCCACCCATGGTCACTTGCGCCATGGTCGCGCCGCGCGGTTCCAGATAGGGGATGTGCAGCACGTCATGCGCGCTGATCTCGGCATCCTTGCGCACCAGTATGGCATTGCCATGCCAGCCCATCGAATCGGCCTGCACGTCGAGCGGGACGGCTTTGTAACCGCTATGACTATCCAGCAGCCGGGGGGGGATGGCGGCGGAGCGGACGCCGAAGCGCATGTCGGCCTCCTGCAAGGCGACGATGTCGGCATCGATCTCGCCCAGTACCTCCAATACCCGCTCCGGCATGCGCCGCCGGTCGGTGCCGACGGCCTTGTGGATATTATAGCTGGCAACGCGCAATGTCTTCATGGGGGCACCAATGCCCAAGGCGCAGGCATGTTTCCAGTGTGAACGGATGTTCTTGCAATGTTCGCGTCTGCCCGGCATATCGTGGCCATGGCCAAGGCAAAGCGCAAATTCGTCTGTCAGCAATGCGGCACCGTCGCGGCCCGGTGGCAGGGGCAGTGCGAGGATTGCGGCGAATGGAACAGCATCGTCGAAGAAGCGCCGCAGACCACCTTTTCGGCGCGGCATGACCTGCATACGGGCGGACGGGCGATCACGCTCGTTGGGCTGGATACGCAGGTCGAGCTGCCGCCGCGCACCAGTACGGGCATTGCCGAGTTCGACCGGGCGCTGGGCGGAGGCATCGTCGCGGGATCGGCGACGCTGATCGGTGGCGATCCGGGCATCGGCAAGTCGACATTGTTGCTGCAAGCGGCGGCGCGGGTCGCGGCGCGCGGACTGTTGGTGGCCTATATCAGCGGCGAGGAGGCGGCCGACCAGGTGCGGTTGCGCGCGCAGCGGCTGGGGCTGGGCAATGCGCCGGTGATGCTGGCGAGCGCGACTTCGGTACGCGATATCCTGACGACATTGAGCCAGGGCGAGCCGCCCGCCTTGCTGGTGATCGATTCGATCCAGACGATGCACAGCGACCTTATCGAAGGCGCGCCGGGGACGGTGAGCCAGGTGCGCGCCTCGTCGCAGGAACTGATCAAATTCGCCAAGCAGCGGGGAACCGCGCTGATTTTGGTCGGCCATGTGACCAAGGATGGCAGCATCGCCGGGCCACGCGTGTTGGAGCATATGGTCGATACGGTGCTCGCATTCGAAGGCGAACGCAGCCATCAATATCGCATCCTGCGCGCGATCAAGAACCGCTTTGGCGGCACGGACGAGATCGGCGTGTTCGCGATGGTCTCCGAAGGGTTGGAGGAAGTCGCCAACCCATCGGCCCTGTTCCTGACCCACCGCGACGAGACGGTGACGGGTGCGACGGTGTTTCCCGCGCTGGAAGGGACGCGGCCGGTACTGGTGGAGATCCAGGCGCTGGTGGTGCGCCTGTCGAGCGGCGCGACGCCCCGGCGCGCGGTGGTCGGATGGGATAATGGGCGGCTGGCGATGGTGCTGGCGGTGCTGGAAGCGCGCTGTGGGCTCAGTTTTTCGACCTGCGAAGTCTATCTGAACGTGGCGGGCGGATATCGGCTGTCGGACCCGGCGGCGGACCTGGCGGTGGCGGCGGCCCTGGTATCGGCGCTGTCGGAAAAGCCCTTGCCCTCCGATGTCGTGCTGTTCGGCGAGATCGCGCTGTCGAGCGAGATCCGCCCCGTCGCGCACGCGCCGTTGCGGCTGCGCGAGGCGGCGAAGCTGGGGTTCAACCGCGCTTTCATCCCGGCGTCGGCGACGGACGGGGTGAAGGGGATAGCGGTCAGCGGCTTTCGCACGCTTGCGCAACTGGTTGACCAGATGCTGGGCAGGGGATAGCCACGCGGGCGATGAACGCCGTCGATATCATCGTCCTGCTCGCCATTGGCGGCAGCGCCATATTGGGCCTGCTGCGCGGGTTCGTGCTGGAAACCCTGTCGCTGATGGCGTGGGTGCTGGCAATCTTCTGTATCCGGCTGTTCCATGCCTCGGTGGCCGATCTGCTGACGCCCTTCGTTGGCACGGCGAGCGGGGCGGCGATCCTGGCGCTGGTCCTAGTGTTCGGTCTGACTTTCGGTGTTGGCAAGATGATCGCCCATGCGATCGGGCGGCGCACCCGGCAGTCGGTGTTGGGGCCGGTCGACCGAGTGCTGGGGGGTGGCTTCGGCGCGGTCAAAGGGCTCATCGGGGCCACGCTGGCGTTTCTTGCGTTTAGTCTGGTCTATGACACCCTATATGGCAGCGGCGCGCGACGGCCCGATTGGCTGTCGGACGCGCGGACTTTTCCGCTGCTCAACGCCAGCGGGCAGGCGATCAGCGAATTTCTGGCCGAGCAGCGGGCGAAGAAGCCGGTCGAGGCCGACTAGGGTCAGGACCTATTAAATTGCTTGCGTGGGGTCAGGAAGGTTGATTCAAGGTGGCAGGAGGTTGCTGCCATGGACGAGCTTTTGTTGTTGAGCGATGCGCAGATGCGCAGGATTGAGCCTTATTTCCCATTGTCACACGGTGTTCCGCGGGTGGATGACCGCCGCGTGCTGAGCGGGATTTTGTTTGTGATCCGCAATGGCCTGCGGTGGCGAGACGCGCCATCAGCCTATGGACCGCACAAGACGATTTATAACCGCTTCATCCGCTGGAGCCGATTGGGTGTATTCAATCGCATCTTGGCAGAACTTGCGGCGCGAGGCGGCAGCTCGGATCAGTTGATGATCGATGCGACCCATCTCAAGGCGCACCGCACCGCCGCCAGCCTGCTCAAAAAGGGGCTCTACCCCGATGTATCGGACGTAGCCGAGGCGGCCTGACCAGCAAGCTGCATGTCGTGTGCGACGGCAAGGGACGCCCCCTGCTTCTGCGTCTTACCCAAGGACAAGCGAGCGATCACCCGACCGCCCTCATCATGCTCAGGATCTGCCGCCCGCCCGTCACCTGCTCGCCGACCGCGCCTATAGTTCCATAGCTTTCCGTCAGGCTCTCGAAGAACGCGGCATCGTGCCTTGTATCCCGCCCCATCCCAAGCATCGCATCCAGCAAAGCTACGACGCCAAGCTCTATCGACAACGCCACAAGATCGAGAACCTCTTCGCCCGCCTCAAAGACTGGCGGCGCATCCACACTCGATACGATCGATGCGCTCACACATTCCTGTCGGCCATCTCGTTCGCCGCCGCTTTCCTCTTCTGGCTCAATCAATGAGTCCTGACCCTAGCCTCCGTTCGATGTGAGCTGCCTAAATCCAGCCCTTGGTGCGATAGGCCTGGGCCGTCGCGTTCAATCCCTCTTCGGTCGAGATTTGCGGCATCCATAGCTGCTTGGGAACATGCGCTTCGGCTGCGGCGACCCAGTCGGGGTGACAGAAATAATCAACGCGATCGGGGGTGAGCTTGGCGCCATTGCCGCGAAACAGGCGATCTGTGCGCGCGGCGACGCCCAGCAGCCAGGCGGGGGTTGCCATTGCCCGCACCGACCGGCCGACCGCGCGACCGATGGCCGCACCGAAATCCTTATGGTCCCAGCCCATGGGCGTGCCATCATCGGCCTCATAGGTCTGGGCGAGGCTGATGTCGCTATCGTCGGCCAGCGCCAGCAGCAGTTGGGCGAGGTCGGCGACATGGATTACCGATAGCCGTCCGCCCGGCGGCAGCAGCATGATGCCGCGCTTGGCCATGCGAAAAAGTTCGAGCATTTCGCGATCATTGGGGCCGTAAATCGCGGGTGGGCGAACAATGGTCCAGTCGAGGCCGCTCGCCTTCACATGCCGTTCTGCCCGCTCCTTCGACCAGCCATAGTCGGACAGGTCCGGTTCGCGCGCGGCGAGCGAGGAGATGTGGATCAGCCGCCGCACGCCGCGTTTGCGCATGGCGTCCACCACCGCCATCGTGCCGCGCACATTGCCCGCTTCGAAGCTGTCCCGATCGGGCGCGTTCACCACGCCCGCAATATGGATCACCAGATCAGCGTCGCGCACCAGCGTATCGAGGCCCGCCGCCTGATCGAGCGAACCCGGCACCCATTTGAGGCGCGCGCGCGGCGGTTGCGCCCGGCGGGTCAGCGCGGTGACATGGTGCCCTGCGACGAGCGCCTGCTCCAATGTTTCAGCGCCGACGAAACCCGTCGCGCCGGTCATGGCAATGCGGAGAGACATGGGTGTCAGACCATCGCCATATGGTCGCGGTGGACCAGCACCGATCGCTGCATTTCGCCCAGCAGCGCGGCGATATCCTCGCTGCGGCGGCCCGCAATCTTCGCGGCGGCATCGCTATCATATTCGATCAGGCCGCGCGCGATCACCCGGCCGTCCTGCGCCACGATATCGACCACATCGCCACGCGCAAAGACGCCTTCGACATTGGCGACACCGGCGGGGAGCAGGCTGTTGCCCTTCGATAGTGCGGTTTCCGCGCCTGCATCCACGATGATGCGGCCGCGCACCGTAAGGCGACCGGCGAGCCAGCCCTTGCGCGCGCCTTTGCCCTGCGCCGCCAGGAAGATCGAGCCCTTGCCGCCCTGGGTCCAGTGCGACAGCGGGGCATCGACCTTGCCCGAGATGATGGCGAGATGGGCGCCCGCGCCGGTGGCGATGCGGGCGGCTTCGATCTTGGAGGTCATACCGCCCGATCCCATGCCGGAGGCGGAGCCACCGTCGGCCATGGCCGCGATTCGCGCGTCGATGCGGTCTATTGTTTCGATCAGCATCGCGCTCGCATCGACGTGCGGGTTGGCGGTGTAAAGCCCATCGACATCGGAAAGCAGCACAACCGCGTCAGCCCGTGCCGCCTGTCCGATACGCGCCGCCAACCGGTCATTATCGCCAAAGCGGATTTCGGCGGTGGCGACGCTGTCATTCTCGTTGACCACCGGCACGACGTTTAGCGCCATCAGCCGTTCGAGCGTTGCTGAGGCATTCAAATAGCGGCGACGATTTTCGAGGTCATCGAGCGTCACCAGCATTTGCGCCGCCGTGATGCCGCGCTCGTCGAGCAGGCTCGCCCAGCATTGCGACAGGGCGATCTGCCCCGTGGCGGCGGCGGCCTGCGCATCCTCCAGGCTGCCGCGTCCGCCCTTGGGCAGTTTGAGGCGGCGCGCGCCGAGCGCGATCGCACCCGACGAGACGATGATGATCTGCTGCCCCGCTTGCGTCCGTGCGGCGACGTCGGCGACCAGCGTGCGCAGCCAGTCGATCCGCACATTGCCCGCCGGATCGACGAGCAGGGCCGAACCGATCTTGATGACCAGGCGACGGATCAGGGCGGGGGGGAAGCCGGAGAGGGAAGGAGTCACAGGCAAATGGTCCGTTCGGTTCGAGCGAAGTCGAGAACCGCCATGCACCCGCTTCTCGACTTCGCTCGAAGCGAACGGGTGTCATGCAGGTCGCTTATAGCGGCGACCATGTCCCGTCTTCGTCGTCCTGCGCTTCCTGGCGCGCAGCGGCGCGGGCTTCGCCCAGGATCGGCAAGATGGCGTCCAGCAATTTGCCCACGCCATCGCCGGTCGCGCCGGAGATGATGAACACATCGTCCACGCCGACCTGATCGCGCAGCTGCTCGGCAATGTCCTCCATCAGTTCCGGCCCCAACAGATCGCCCTTGTTAAGCGCGACGATCTGCGGCTTTTCGTCCAGCCCCTCGCCATAAGCGGCGAGTTCGTCGGTGACGATCTGGAACGCCTCGACCGGATCATCGACCGTGGCGTCGATCAGGTGGAGAAGTACCCGGCAGCGCTCGATATGACCCAGGAACCGGTCGCCGATGCCGACGCCTTCGGCCGCACCCGCGATCAGGCCGGGAATGTCGGCCAGCACGAATTCGCGATCCTTGTGCAGCACCACGCCCAATTGTGGCTTGGTGGTGGTGAAGGCATAGGCGCCGACCTTCGCCTTGGTATTGGTCACCTGGTTGATCAGCGTCGATTTGCCCGCATTGGGCATGCCGACTAGGCCGACATCGGCCAGCAGTTTCAGGCGCAGCCACACCCACATTTCCTGACCCGGCCAGCCCGTGCCATGCTGGCGCGGGGCACGGTTGGTGCTGGTCTTGTAGGACATGTTGCCGCGGCCGCCATCGCCACCGCGCAGGAAGGTGACGCGCTGTCCCACTTCGGTGAAATCGGCGAGGATGTCCTGATCCTCATAATCGGGGATGCCGTCTTCGTCTTCGCTGCCTTCGATCGGCTTGGGATCGGACAGGATCTGGGTGCCGACGGGCACCTGGATGATCAGATCCTTGCCGCCCGCGCCATAGCGATTCTTGCCCATGCCGGGCGTGCCGCGCTGCGCCTTGAAATGCTGGGTGTAGCGGAAGTCGATGAGGGTGTTGAGACCCTGTACCGCTTCGAAAATGATGTCGCCGCCCTTGCCGCCGTTGCCGCCGTCGGGGCCGCCATATTCCTCATATTTTTCGCGTCGGAAACTGACCGCGCCGGGGCCGCCCCAGCCGGATTTGATGAAGATTTTGGCTTGATCGAGAAAATGCATGGGCGGCCCATAGCGCTATCGCGCGAAAAGTTAAACCTCGGCCTGCGCGGCAAGTGTCGCGGCCTCCTGCATCAGGGCAAAGGTGAGGCTGCGCGTCGCGATTTCACGCGCTTTTTCACGGGGAAGCCCGAGCGCGCCCGCCATCGGCCCGCCCATTTGCGAATCACCCAGCGCCAGCAGGACCAGCATAAGCGTGTTGTCGCGGATCAGTTCGGCGAGATGCGGGGTCAGTGCCGTGGCGGTCAGCTTATCGACTAGCCGGTGGATCGCCTCCACCACCGGGTCGAGCGCATCTTCATTGCCGAGCGCTAGCATCCAACTGGCCAGCGCACCCGCGCCTTCGCGATCGAAGGCGTCGAACGTCATATCGACTATCGTGCGCGGACTGACCTTGCCGCGTCGCGCCGCGTCCACCGCTTCGCCAATGGTGGCGGTGATGGTGTCGCCCAAATAGGCGGCGAGCGCTTTGTGCAACCCCGCCGCCGATCCGAAATGGTGCAGCAGATTGGCATGGGTGCGGCCGATCTGCGCTGCCACGGCCTTCAGGGTCACGGCTTGGGGGCCAGATTCGATCAACAGGATGCGCGCGGCCTCCAGCGCGGCGAGGCGGCTTTCATCCGGGCTGAGGCGAACACGCTTTATTGACATGGGTGTCAGTAACTCTTATTTACATCAATGTAAGTAAGGAGTGCGAGATGACCCCCACCGACCTCACTATCACGCCGCGCGACCGCCGTTTCGGGCGGGACCGCGCTGCGGCCCGACATTGGCTGAATGGCGATCCGATCGCCACGGCTTTCTTCAACGCCCTGTCCGTGACCTTTCCGCGCGGCGAAGCCTATTTCATCGAGAGCGTCCGCGCCTTTCGCGATGGCGCGCCGGATCGACTGGCGGGCGAGATTGCCGCCTTCATCAAGCAGGAGGTGGTGCATAGCCGCGAGCATCTGGCGTTCAACCGGCAGGTGGCCGACCATGGCTATGAACTGTCGCGGCTCGACGCCGATGTGGTGCGGGTGCTGGACCTGGCGAAACGGCGTCCGCCGATCGTCAGCCTGGCCGCCACCATGGCGCTGGAACATTTCACCGCGATCCTGGCGCATGAACTGTTGCGCGACCCGCGTCTGCTCGACGGGGCGGACCCGGAAATCGCGGCGCTGTGGCGCTGGCATGCGGTCGAAGAGATCGAGCATAAGGGCGTGGCCCACGACACCTGGGTGCATGCGACGCGCGACTGGAGCGGGTTTGCGCGCTGGCGGCTCCGGTCGCTGATGATGCTGATCGCCACCAAACATTTCCTGCATCATCGTGCGCGCGGGATGATGGACCTGTTGCGGCAGGATGGCGTGACGGGCGTGCGCGCCTGGGGCGGGTTGTTGCGCTATGCGCTGATGCGGCCGGGCATATTGCGCCGGGTGGCGGGGCCGTGGCTGCGCTATTTCAAGCCCGGCTTTCATCCCTGGTCGGTCGATGACCGGGCGCTGATTGCGCTGGTGGACAGCGACTATGCCGATGCGCGGATGCGCGGGCCGTTGCCGTCGGCGGCTTGACGGGCGGGGTGGCGCGCGGTCTTATCGGGCGATGACCGATGCGCCTACGCTCCACACTGACCGCCTGATCCTGCGCCCGCACAGGATCACGGATTATCCGGCGTGCCGCGCCTTGTGGGCGGACGCGCAGGTGGTGCGCCATGTCGGCGGGATGCCGCTGGACGCGCAGGCGGTGTGGTTTCGCCTGCTGCGCTATGCGGGCATGTGGTCGCTGCTGGGCTATGGCATGTGGGCGATCGAGGATCGCACGAGCGGCACGTTTCTGGGCGAGTGTGGGTTGCTGAGCGCGGAGCGGGGCCTGGCCGAATTGGAGGGCGTGCCGGAAGCGGGCTGGGTGCTTGGGTCGCAGGCCTGGGGTAAGGGCATAGCCAGCGAGGCGATGGAAGCAGTGCTGCGCTGGGCGGACGCGCATGTCGATGCGCCGTCATTGCGATGCATCATCGCGCCGGACCATGGCGCGTCGATCAGGGTCGCAGAGAAATTGGGTTTCATGGCGCTGGTCGATAGGATGCTGGGGGACACGCCGATGCGGGTGTTCGACCGGCCGCGGCGGTCGCCATCCGCATGACGGGCGGGGGGAGACCGCCCCCGCCCATAATATCAGCCGCCATCGCCTGCGTGGCGTCGCGATAGAGGTCCATGGCCGGGTCCGGGTGCATGCCGTGGGTTTCGCCCTCTTCAAACAACAGTGAATCGACCATGCTCTGGCGAGCGAGGCCGTAGCGTTGTTCGACCCGCCCGGTGAAGCGGAAGCCGATCTTGCGCAGCACATTGCCTGAGGCCGGATTATCGAGGAAATGCGCGGCACGAATGCCCTGCACGCCATGGGCCCGGGCCATGCTGAGGACGGCACGTCCGGCTTCCGTGGCAAAGCCGAGGCCCCAATAGGGCCGGGCGATCCAATAACCCAGTTCGGCTATGCCATCATCGTCCAGATGGACGCCGCAACCCCCGACCAGGCGGGGTGCGCCGCGCGTGCGGGTAAAGGCGAGCAGGCGCGGCAGGCGCGAATCATGGGGCAGCGACAGAAAAGCCTGCGCATCATCCAGGGCATAGGGGGCAGGCGCGTGGGTCAGGTTGCGCAGGATGGCGGGGTCGCCGATCGCCTGGGCCAGCGCGGGCGCGTCTTCCATCCAGCCTGGACGCAACAGCAGGCGGGGGGTGCGGGCGAACATTCTAGTCTCTCCTCTTGCGCGTGCCCTTAGCCGCCAATCATGACGGCTTGACGACGCTTTTTATCCGGCTGTTCCTCCGCCTGCATGACGCGTGAGAAGGCGTGGAGTTCCAGTGGGTTGAGGGAATTTGAGAGGATGTTTCGCCCAACGGAAAAAGGGCGCCCCTCTGATGGAAGGAGCGCCCTCTAATCCCTCGAACATCGTCACTTGAACCTAAAGGTTCGCGTAACGAAAGGACCGCCCCTGAAAAGGACGACCCGTCATTCGTCGTCCGTTATTCGGCCGCTTCGGCCATTGCGTCGACCGATACATATTTGCGGCCGAGCTTGCCAGCGTGGAATACCACGCGGCCTTCGCCCAGCGCAAACAGCGTGTGATCCTTACCCATGCCGACATTGCGGCCGGGATAGACGCGGGTGCCGCGCTGACGGATAATGATGTTGCCGCCGATCACTTCCTGACCGCCGAACTTCTTGACGCCAAGGCGCTTCGATTCCGAATCACGACCGTTGCGCGACGAACCGCCAGCTTTCTTATGTGCCATTGTCTAAACTCCTAGAATATCAGGCGCGAAGCGATCAGGCTTCGGCAGCAGCCGGGGCTGCGTCTTGGGTCTTGGCCTCGGCCTTGGCGGCCTTCTTGTCTTCGGCACCGATTGCGACGATGCGCAGGATCGTGTGGCGCTGACGATGGCCGTTCTTGCGGCGATAATTGTGGCGGCGACGCTTCTTGAAGACGATGACCTTCTCGCCCTTCGCCTGCGCGATGATCTCGGCCGCGACGGTCAGGCCGCTCACGTCCTGAAGATCGCCGCCTTCACCGGCCAGCAGGACGTCGTCCAGCGTGATCTTGTCACCGGCTTCACCGGCCATCTTTTCGACGACGATCTTGTCTCCGGCGGCGACGCGATACTGCTTGCCGCCTGTGCGCACGATAGCGAACATGGCTTGTCTCTTCTCGTTCAAATCTGCTTTACGCAAATCACCAAAGACATGACGCCTTGCCGACCCGCGCGGGAATGTGGCCCGTTAGTGGAATGACTCGCGGGTGTCAACCGATCGGCACCGTTGCAGGCCGTTTTCGGCAAGGATTTATCGCAAGTCGGCGAGAAAACGTGCCGCCTGTTCGCGGATGGCGGTGCGATCTTCTTCGGGCATCTTGTCCCAGTTGCGATAGGGCAGGGCCATGCGGGGATTGGATGCCAGCTTGCGCTGGTTGCGGGCCAGGAAGTCCCAATAGAGCGCGTTGAAGGGGCAGGCATCCTTGCCGACGCGCTGCTTCACATCATAGCGGCATGACCGGCAATAGTTGGACATGCGGTTGATATAGGCGCCGCTCGACGCATAGGGTTTGGAACCGAGCAGGCCGCCATCGGCAAACTGGCTCATGCCGAGCGTATTGGGCAGCTCGACCCATTCATAAGCGTCGGCATAGACTTCCAGATACCAGATATGCACCTGATGCGGGTCGACACCGGCGAGCAGGGCGAAATTGCCGGTGATCATCAGCCGCTGGATATGATGGGCATAGGCATGGTCGATCGTCTGGCCGATCGCCTGGGACAGGCAATGCATGTCCGTGTCCCCGGTCCAGTATAAGCCGGGCAGGGCGCGGGTGGCGCCGAGCGCGTTGCGCTGCGCATAGTCCGGCCCCTCATGCCAATAGATGCCGCGCACATATTCGCGCCAGCCGATGATCTGGCGGATGAAGCCCTCGGCGGCGTTGAGCGGCACCTTGCCCGCGCGATAGCGTTCCTCGACCGCGCGGCACAGCGCGAGTGGGTCGAGCAGGCCGGCGTTTATATAGGGCGAGAGGATCGAATGCCACAGGAACGGCTCGCCGGTCAGCATCGCATCCTGATAGTCGCCAAAGCGGGGGAGGGCTTCATCGAGGAAATGGCGCTGCTGGCGCAGGGCATCGTCATGCGTCACCGCGAACTGGAAATGGTCGAGGCGGCCGATATGGTCGGCAAAGCGCGTGGCGACCATGGCCAATACATCCTGCGTGATCGCATCGGGCTGGAAGCGGATGGGGCGGGGCATCAGCAGGTCGCGCGCGGGTGGCGGTTTGCGATTGTCCGCGTCATAATTCCACTGGCCACCTTCGGGCTGGTCCTCGTCGGTCATCAACAGGCCGGTCTTGCGCCGCATGTCGCGGTAGAAAAACTCCATCCGCAACTGCTTACGCGCGGCGGCCCAGCTATCGAATTCCGCATGGGTACAGAGGAAGCGGTCATCCTCATGGATGGTGACCGGCAATCCGAATCGCAATTCCCAGCTCTCCAGCATGGCCCGGACGCGCCATTCCCCGGCCTCTGTCACATGGATGGCGACAGGCTTGTGCCGGTGGATGGCGCGCGCGACTTCGCCGGTGAAGCTGCCGCTATTGGCCGGGTCGTCCAGCGCCACATAATCGACCGTCCAGCCCAGCGCCCGCAGCCGGTCGGCATGATGGCGCATGGCCGACAGGATGAAGGCGATCTTGGCCTTGTGATGGCGGACATAGGTGGTTTCGTCAGCCACCTCCATCATCAGCACGACGCTGCGCGCTTTATCAACGTGGCGCAGCGCGGCGATGTCGGGGTCGAGCTGGTCGCCCAGCACGTGAATAAGGAAAGGGCCGTCGGTCATGCGTGCTGCAATGACCGACGGCCCCGATAGCTCCCACCTGTCTTTAAGGGGCGTCAGCCCCGGCTGCGCGGCGGACCCTTGCGCGGGCCACCGGCGCCTGCGCCCTT
>NZ_JEMV01000068.1 GCF_000588875.1 Sphingobium sp. Ant17 | reverse complement strand
TCGCGCTCCAGTGCGGAGGAGTACGGTGCCTTAAGGTGCGAGATCGAGGGTCGAGGAGAAGCTGATGGCATGGCATCGCAGCAATGAATGCAGCCAGCGATTGGCCAAGATCCCAGGTGTTGGACCGATCGGCGCCTCCTTCCTGATGATGAAGACGCCCGATCCGCGGCTGTTCAAGTCCGGGCGTGATTTTGCGGCCTGGATGGGGCTTACGCCCAAAGATCATTCGACCGCTGGCAAGACCAGGCTTGGGGGCATCACGCGGGCTGGTGATGAGTTGCTCAGAAGCACACTGATCGTCGGAGCAACTGCGGTCATTGGCCATGTTCGCCGGACGCGAGGCCGGAACGCCTCTCCCTGGCTCCTGGGCTTGCTTTGATCGGAAAAAAGCCCGAAGCTTGTAGCGGTGGCTCTTGCCAACAAGATCGCTCGGATCGCCTGGAAGATGATGGTGAGTGGCGAGCAGTATCATCGAAGCACTACGCGGGCAGTTCAAGCCGCCGCAGCGTGAAAGGAATCAGCCAAACACGATGAGCAAATCCTAGGCGCTATCGTGTTGACCTGATGCCGGATCTTGCAAGAAACGAGTAGATGGTGTGATCGATCGATCCAAGGCCCAAGACAATCCGCAACCGGCAATGGCCTTCTAGGCCGCGGCAGTGTAGGAGCTTGTGCTGCGGAAACCATCTTGGCCAGCGGTCCTCAGTGGCCGCAACAAAAGGCCGGACATATGATCGCAAGCGATCCGATCAAATTATCCTCTCAGCCTCTTGCAAGAGGGAGCCGTCCACATATGCCGGTTACGGCAGGAATTATACGCGACCCGGCTGTGGGCGCAGTCCTCACAGGCCTCGACGTGACCACCGAGCGCTGCGGTCCGGCAGAGCTCGATCGCCGACATGACGCGCCGCTCGACGCGACCGAGATGGCCGTCATGGGCGAGACGGTAGGCAGGACCATGGCGACGGAAGATATCCGCCACCTCCAGTTCGGAGCGCACCACAGATCAGGCCGGCGGCATGACCTCCAGTGTCAGGCGGTCGAACGGACTCTGCGTCTTCGAGATCGTCGTTGTTGCTACCTGGGTGTAGCGCGCCGTTGTCGAGAGATCGCTATGCCCCAGCAGAACCTGGATGATCCGGACATCGACGCCGCTTTCCAGCAGGTGCGTGGCGAAGCTGTGGCGCAGCGTGTGAACGCTGACGCGCTTGACGAGGCCTGCCGCCTTGACCGCGGAGCGGCACGCCGAGTGGAGGACCGCCACGTCAATCGGCTTGTCGCCTCGACCGGGGAACAGCCACGTCTCGGGTCGCGCCAGCCGCCAATATGTCCGCAGGATACGAAGGAGTTGAGGCGACAGCATCACTGTGCGGTCCTTGGCTCCCTTGCCGTGGCGGATCTGGATCAGCATCCTGTCGCTATCGAGATCGGAAACCTTCAGGCTCACCGCTTCCGAGGCACGCAAACCCGCCGCATAGGCCGTTGTCAGCGCCGCCCGCGCCTTGAGCGACGACACGGCTTCCAGAAGCCGCACGACTTCATCGGCGCTCAGGATTACCGGCAGCTTCCGAGGCGTACGAGCATAGGCGATCCGCTCCGGGACATCCGCCCGGTTCATCGTCACACCGAAGAAGAAGCGCAGCGCACAGACCGTCTGGTTCAGCGCGGGCCAGGAGATGCCCTGGGCGACCAGATATACCTGAAATGCGCGAACATCCTCGATATCGAGCCGATCCGGCGATCGGCCATGATATCGGCTGAACCTCGCAACGGCGTAAAGGTAGGACTGCTGCGTCGCAGGCGACAAGTTGCGCAGGCTCATGTCGTCGATCATACGACGGCGCAGCGGGCTTACCGCTGCCGTGGCTTCAGTCATGGGGATGGTCTCCTGGTCAAGGGTTGGTCGAGCAACCAAACCTTCTCACCTGGAGGCCATTCCGCCCAATCTACGCCCCTCTCCCGCGTCAGCGGGTTAGTTCAATCCGCACTCCGGCAGCGTAAGCCCCGCGAACTCGACCGCCGGGGTCTCGCCCTCAAGAAAATTTGCGACAGAACCGCTGGCGCCGTATCGACCTTACGCACCCCACGACTTCGGCAATCGCCATGCGATGTGTCGAGTTCGTGTTTATCTGCCCGATGTGGGGAGCTTCGCTATGAAGCTCTGCCGGGCGCCGGATGCCGATCCAGGTCGCCTCCTGCAGTACCTTCGTCCAGCGGTCCCACCTGCAGTTCCTTCACGACAATCTCGCGGATGGCTGTCTTCAGCAGCTTCCCGGTTGCGGTATGCGGCAGCTCCTCGACGACCAGCACATCGTCCGGAATACTCCATTTGGGAATCTTACCCGTGTACAGTTCGACCATGTCCTGACGTGAGAAATTCATCTCCGGCTTGAGCTGCACGATGAGCACCGGGCGCTCGCCCCAGCGCTCGTCCGGCTTGCCGACGACAGCGGCCTCTTTGATGGCCGGATGGGCCTGGGCAATATTCTCCAGCTCGATCGAGCTAATCCATTCGCCGCCGGATTTAACCACATCCTTGGTGCGGTCGACGATCTGAATAAAACCATCGGCATCCATGGTCACGACGTCGCCGGTGTCGAACCAGCCCTCGGCCGCGTGCGCCGGGCTGATGGGGCTGTTGTAGTAGCCGGCAGCGACCCAGGGGCCGCGCACGAGCATCGAACCGAAGCTCTTGCCGTCCCTCGCGATCGGCTCGCCATCGGCGCCCTTGATGCAGAACTCCATGCCGAAAAGCGGCCGTCCCTGCTTGGCCTGCAGCGCCAGTTTCTGTTCGGCCGGTAGTCCTTCGTGCTTCGTCTTCAACGTCGCGGCGAGGCCGATCGGACTGGTCTCGGTCATCCCCCAGGCGTGCCGGACCATGACACCCTTGTTCTGGAAGCGGCTGATCATGATCGGAGGCGAAGCGGAACCCCCGATCGCGACGCGCTTCAGACTTGTGAACGATTGGGCGTGCGAGTCCATCCAGTCCAGCAGTGCGAGCCAAACGGTCGGCACACCGGCGGTAAATGTCACGCCTTCCTGCTCGAACAACTCATGCAGGCTGGCGCCGTCCAGCCTCGGCCCCGGCATAACAAGCTTGGCGCCCACCATCGGTGCCGCGAAAGGGACACCCCAGGCATTGACGTGGAACATCGGCACGATCGGAGAGGCCGAATCCAGGGCCGAGAGTCCCAGCACATCGGGCAGCGCGCAGGTCATGGCGTGCAATACGCTGGACCGATGGCTGTAGAGCACGCCCTTGGGCTCGCCCGTAGTCCCGGAGGTGTAGCACAGGCCCGACGCAGTATTCTCATCGAGATCCGGCCACTCGTATTCGTCCGATTCTCCCGCGATCAGTGTCTCGTAGCAGACGAGACCGGGAAGGATCTCGGATTTCGGCATATGGGCTTCGTCGGTCATGATGACGACGGCCTTCAGGTCCTTCAGCCTGTCCGCCAGCACTTCGAGGATCGGCAGGAACGACAGGTCCGAGAAGAGGATCCTGTCTCCGGCATGCGCGATGATATAGGAGATCTGCTCTGGGAAGAGGCGCGGGTTGATCGTGTGGCAGACGAGGCCGGATCCGGACACGCCATAATAGAGCTCCATGTGCCGATAGCCGTTCCAGGCCAGTGTTCCGACCCGGTCGCCGTTTTCGAGGCCGAGGCGTCCGAGGGCATTGGCGAGCTTCTGCGCGCGCCTTGAAAGCTCGGCATAGGTATAGCGGTGGATCGGCCCTTCCACCGTGCGCGATACGACCTCCGTGTCGCCGTGATAGGCCGCCGCGTGTCGCAGAATCGACGACACGAGCAGCGGCGAGTGCATCATCTGTCCAAGCATCACATTTCCTCCCAAGGAATTTCTGATCAAAGCAGTTCGGCTTCGATATCCATCAAAGACGCTGCCCCGCTGATGATTGCCGCCTCCAGCCAGAGCGTCTGCGGCAGCACCCGCTCTGCGAAGAACGTCGCGGTCGCCAGCTTGCGGCGATGAAGCGGAGTCTTTCCGGTGGCCGCCTTGGCCGCCATCCGGACCCACACCCAGCCGAAGGCCACGAGTGCGAAAAGGCGCAGATAATCGGCGGCGGCAGCTCCGGCCTCCGCGGGCGCGGCTCGCGCCGCGAGAAGGTGGCGCGTCGTGGTTTCCAGGCGGCCGAGCGCCTGGGCAGTGGCCTTCGTGATGACACCCGCTGCGGGTAAATCCGCAGCTATACGCAGATCCTGCTCGATGAGCGCGAAAAAGCGCGAGGCCAGCGCGCCATCCTCCATCGGCAACTTGCGGCTGACGAGGTCGAGCGCCTGAACGCCGTTGGTGCCCTCGTAGATCTGCGTAATGCGCGCGTCTCGGACGAACTGCTCCATGCCCCATTCGCGGATGTAGCCGTGGCCGCCGAGCACCTGCTGCGAGCCACGGCCGTCTCGAAGCCGAAATCGGTGAACGCTGCCTTCACAACCGGCGTGAGCAGTGCCACGAACCCGTCGGCTTCCCTGCGCGCGGCCTCGTCAGGATGCCGGGCGGCGATGTCCATTTGCATGGCGGTCCAGATCGCCAGCGCCCGGGAGGCATCGGCCAGGCTGCGGCCGGTCAGCAGCATCCTGCGTACGTCGGGGTGTTCGATAATCGCAACGGGACCGCGGGTGCCGTCTGAAGAACGGCCCTGAAGGCGCTCGCGTGCGTAGCCCGTGGCCTTCTGGTTCGCCGCTTCTGCGATGCCGAGTCCCTGGATGCCGACAAAAAGACGCTCGGCGTTCATCATCGTGAACATGGCGTTGAGGCCGCGGCCCGCCTCGCCGACGAGCCAACCGATCGCGCCGTCGTAGTTCATGACGCAGGTCGGCTGCGCGTGAATGCCCATCTTGTGTTCGAGCGACCCGACGGACATGTCGTTGCGCGCTCCGAGCGAACCGTCCTTCCCGATGAGGAACTTCGGAGCCAGGAACAGGCTGATGCCCTTGACCCCCTTCGGCGCGCCCGGCAAGCGCGCGAGGATCAGGTGGATGATATTGCCGCCGAAGTCATGGTCGCCGGAGGAGATGAATATCTTCGTGCCCTTGATCCGATAGGAGCCGTCGCCAACGGGCTCTGCCTTCGTTGTCAAAAGGCCGAGGTCGGTACCGGCCGCGGCTTCGGTGAGCGCCATTGCGCCAGTCCATTCGCCGGAGATCATCTTCGGCAGATAGGTCGCCTTGAGGTCCGAGTTCGCGTGGCGGGAGATCGCCTCCACCGCGCCTCGGGTGAGCCCGGGGAACAGGCCGAAGGACAGGTTCACTGAGGAGATCATCTCATCGACCAGTATCTGTACGACGCGCGGCAGACCCTGGCCGCTATATTCCGGATCGCCCGAAAGACCGGCCCAGCCGGCCTCTACGAATGCCCGATAGGCTTCGGGAAAGCCCTTCGGCGTGGAGACGGCCCCGTTTCCAAGCCGGCAGCCCTCCTCGTCGCCGGACCGGTTCAACGGTTCGAGCACGCCGACGCAGAACTTGCCAGCCTCATCGAGAATCGAGACAGCGAGGTCCGCGTTGACGTCTTCGTGGCCCGGCAGCCTCCGCATCAGGCCGTCGAAGTCGAAGACCTCTCCGAGCAGGAAGGTTATGTCGCTGACAGGCGGTGCATAGGATGTCATTGTTCTGTCTTTCTCTCGTCAGTTGCGCAGCGGCTTGCCGGTCGCAAGCATGTGCTTCACGCGGGCCACTGTCCCCGGCGTCCCGCACAGGGCGATGGACGCGCGCTTTTCCATCGCGGTAATCTCGTCCTCGCCGACCGGCTTCAGCGGATCGGCGCTGACACCGCCCGTCAGGGTGTCGATCAGGGCAATGCCCACGACCCGATCATGCGCTGTGGCGCGACCGGCGATCACCTCGCTATCCAACAGGTTGCGAATGGCGGGCGCTCCCGATAGACCGGCCAACGCGATCTTCGGCCTTTCCGGAGCCGAGTAGCCGGGCACGAGATCCAACGCCTTCCGCTTCGCATCGGCGAGCAGTCGGTCCCGGTTCATGGTGATACCGTCGGTTACCCTCAGCAAACCGAGATTGCGCGCCTCGAAGGCGCTCCCGGAGACCCTGGCCGATGCGATCAGATTGAAGGCGGCGATCGCGGGCGCCACAGGGCCGTGCGGTGCGGCCGTCAGTGCGTACTGCCTGATCAACACTCCTTGCAGCCGCCCCAGCCGGGGACGACGCCGATCTTCGTCTCGACGAGACCGATCGACGCCTCGGCATGCGCCTGGATTGCACTGCAATGGAGCAGGATCTCGCAGCCGCCGCCGAACGCCATCCCCGCGAGTGCGCCGACGACCGGGAACGGGGCATATTTGATCGCCCTGAAGGTAGCGTGACCCCGATCGATGAAGGCATTGCCAGATGGGCCGCGATGCCGGAACCCATAACGCCTGCGCCGATCACGGCGGCTTGGGCAATCACCCTCATCACGCCGCTTCCAGGACCATAGCGATGCCTTGTCCTCCCCCGATGCACTGGGTGGCCAGCCCATAACGTCCGCCATCGCGCTTCAGTACGCTCGACGCCTTGCCCACCAGACGCGCGCCCGTGGCGCCGAGCGGATGACCGAGCGCGATGGCACCGCCATCCCGGTTGAGACTGGCCGGATCGATCCCGAGATCGCGACAGCAGGCGAGGACCTGCGCGGCGAAGGCCTCGTTCATCTCCACAACGTCGAGGTCAGCCACGGAGATGCCGGCTCGCTTCAAGGCCTTTCGGCTCGCCTCGACAGGTCCGATGCCCATGATCTCTGGAGCACAACCCGTAATCGCGTAACCCGCCACACGCGCTAGCGGATCGAGCCCGTGCCGCCTGACGAAGTCAGCGGAGCAGACGAGCGTCGCGGAGGCGCCGTCGGTGAGCGGGGACGAGTTGCCAGCGGTAACGGAGCCGTCGACCTTGAACGCCGTCTTCAATCCGGCAAGCTTCTCCGCATCCGTTTCCCGCGGACAACCATCGGAAGCGATATCGCCGACCGGGGATATCTCGGCAGCCAGCCTGCCGTCCGCCCGCGCCGCCAGCGCTTTTTTTTGGCTTTCGAGCGAATAGGCATCCTGCTCCTCGCGGGAAAGGCAGTAGCGTTCCGCCAGGGTCTCCGCGGTCAGACCCATGTTGAGGAAGACGAGCCGCTGAGCATCCGTCCAACCGGGGTTGGGTTGAGGATTGAAACCCATCATCGGTACGCGGCTCATGGATTCGACACCGCCGGCGATGAAGGCGTCGCCAGCTCCCATGGCGATCGCGCCGGCGGCCATCTGGATGGCCTGCATGGAAGAGCCGCACCAGCGGTTGACCGTGGAGCCGCCGACCGATTGCGGCAGGCCGGCGGTCAGCGCGGCGCAGCGAGCGATGTTGAGCCCCTGCTCACCTTCCGGAAAAGCACAGCCGAGATTGACGTCCTCGATCTCGTCGGCCGGGAATCCCGCTCGGGCTACGAGCGCCGCGATGACGCTGGCAGCGAGATCGTCGGGTCGGACCGGGGCGAGCGCACCCCTGTAGGCCGGAGCGAACGGCGTGCGCAGATAATCGACGATATAGGCTTCGGCCATTCCGGTCTTCCTTGATGTGTTAGTTATCGACCGTCAGATCGGGGGCATTCTCGCGCCGTTGATGGCATAGGCATGGAGGACAGTTGAGCGAAGTAAGCTGCGAGATCATCAACGGCGGTCCATCATCAGACTCGACACTCGGATTTCCCCTTGAAATTCAGATCGCCCGTTAAGAAGCGCCTGATCGAACCTAGAACCGGTAAGTTACTCCGACGCTGGTCAGGACCGGGTCGATGTCCAAACGGGTCCGGACAGGCGCTCCACCCAGTGAACCGGTGGCGTGCGTGGAGAAGGGAACGTATCGAACGTCGGCGTTGAGCATCCATTCTGCGCCAAGCTCATACCGAACACCCACCTGAGCCGCAGGCGCCCAACTGTCGTCAATGCTGAAATTAGCCAAAGCCCTGTCGCGCGCATTCAGAAAGATGATCCGTCCGACCCCCACTCCCAGATAGGGATGAACCTTGCCAAGATTGTTGAAATGGTACTGGGCCGACAAGATGATGGGTCCATAGTTGACTTTGGCCACTGTTCCGAGCGGCTCAAGCGAACCGGCGCCGTCAATTTGCGCGGTCGGTGGTACGCCGAGAAACAAATTTCCGGCAATATTGGGCGTGACGAAATATCCGATATCAGCGGTCACCGTCGTTGCGTCTCCGATCCTCACATTCGAGCCGGGGACATGCCCTCCCGCCAAGGTGATGTCGGGCGCATTCTCACTCACCAAGACCCGGGTTGCATTCACACTTACTGCCCACCGCTTGAAATCTCCCGAGTCCTGGGCCCACGCAGGTTGAGGGGAGGCACTCAAGACGGCGAGAGCGGCGGTGTATTGCGCAAGCCTTGTATAGGTATGTGCTGCATTTTTTCTCATGAAATTATCCTCCCTATGGGCCGCCACTATTCTGGATCGGCATTTTTTGATGGATCTATACGGTTCCAACTGTCGTCCTATTTCTGCGACGAGTTAGCGGGCTGCCTCCATGTCGGTGCTGAGTGCGAGTTTCGTTTCCCCAAGAATGAGCTCGGCAGCTCTTTCCGCAATCATCATCGTCGGGGCGTTGGTGTTTCCGGCGACCAGCGTCGGCATCACCGAGGCGTCGACGACGCGAAGACCTTGCACGCCACGCACCCGGAGAGACGGATCGACGACCGACTGAGGGTCTCGTCCCATCCGGCATGTTCCCACAGGATGATAGATCGTCTCCGCTCGCCGACGGATATCCGCCACGATATCCGCCTTGCTCTGGACCGCTGGCCCAGGGACCAGTTCGGTTTTCGAGAACGCCGCCATTGACGGCGCCGACAGAATTTGCCGGCCGATCTTCACCGCCGCGACCATGGTCTCGATGTCTTCGGGGGCAGAGAGATAGCTTGGATCGATCAGCGGATCGTCGAGCGGGTTGGGGCTTGTGAGCCCGATGCGGCCCCGACTCTTGGGGAGAAGATCGCAGACATGCAATGTATAGCCATACCCGAACGCAATTTCGCGCCCATGGTCCTTCAAAAGCGTGGGGAGAAAATGAAACTGTAGATTCGGCCGACTCCGCGAAGGTGTGCTTTTGACGAAGCCGCCCGCCTCGGCGACGTTGCTCGTTAAGAAGCCCTTTCGGAGGAAGGCGTAAGAAAACGCTCCGGACAGCGCACGCGGGATGAATGACGGTGCGATGCCGATCGGTGTATGGTCGTTCGCCTCATGCATGATTGTGATATCGAGGTGATCCTGAAGATTCTTTCCGACTGCCGGAAGGTCGACGACCACCGGAATACCGAATGCGTTCAGCTCGGCTGCGTCGCCGATACCGGAAAGCAGCAGTAGTTGCGGGGAATTGACGGCGCCGCCCGAAAGAATGACCTCACCCTCCCTGGTTCGCACATCGACGAGTTTGCCCCCCACGGCATAGGTCACGCCGACCGCTTTGCGGTCCTCCAGAATGATCCGGGTAGCCCGCGCGCCCGTGACTATCCGTAGATTGGGCCGGCCCTTGGCTTTGGAAAGAAAGGCGCGCGCGGAACTCCAGCGCCGGCCTCTGTGCTGGGTGACCTGGTACAGGCCGACGCCGTCCTGCGTCTCCCCGTTGAAATCGACGGCACGCGGAAACTGTGCCTGTTGTCCAGCCTCGACGAAGGCATCGCTCAAGGGGTTGCGGGTTCGCAGGTCACTGACGTGAAGCTCACCGTCGCCGCCATGAAACGCGTCGGTTCCAAATCTTTCGTTGGACTCCATTGCTCTGAATAGCGGCAGTACATTATCATAAGACCAGATCGGATCGGCTGCCTCGCCCCACGAATCATAGTCATCCCGGTGCCCGCGAATATAGACCATCGCATTGATCGAACTCGATCCGCCAAGGGTTTTGCCGCGCGGCCAAAACAGCCGTCGACCGCCAAGATTGGCCTGTGGCTGTGTTTCGAATGCCCAATTGAGAGTCTTGCTCTTTGCCAGCAGCGCTATCCCGATGGGCATGTGAATCAGCGGGCTGCGGTCGGACGGGCCCGCCTCAAGCAGACAGACCCGCGTCCTGGGATTGGCCGACAACCGCTCCGCCAACAAGCATCCGGCAGATCCCGCTCCAACAATAATATAGTCAAACATCCTGATCTCCAGACGGCAGCTACCGACGCCGCTCTCTTGTTTCTCGATTCAACCCAAAAAGCGGACGATTAGATTGATCAGATTCTTTACGGCCGGGGTGTACGGCGGGAATAGAAGGCGCAGGACAGAGAATTTGTCTCTCAGAACCGCACGTTCATGGGAGAAGGCTTTGAAGCCGTAGAATCCGTGTGCCGTGCCGATACCGCTGTTGTTCACACCGCCAAACGGCAGGTTGGGATGCAAGAATTGGACGACATTGTTGTTCACGCAGACGCCACCTGAGCTGGTACTCAGTATGATATCCTCGCGAACGGCGGCGTCGTTGCTGAAGACATAGATGGCAAGCGGCTTTGGACCCGCGTTGATCGCATCGACAACGACGCTGATGTCATCATACTCGATGATCGGAAGAACCGGACCGAATATTTCTTCCTGGGAAATCGCCATCTGCGGCGTCGTCCCGCCGAGTATGGTCGGCGAGAAATAGTTCTGGCCTGGATCTCGGTCTCCGCCTTCCAGGACGGTCGCGCCGCGCGATGTGGCGTCATCGGCCAAGGCAGTCAGGCGCTCGAAATGCCGCCGGTTCACGATTCGGCAATAGTCCGGCCCGGTTTTCTGCTGGCCGTCCGTTTGCCCGTAGACCCGCCTGATCTCGAGCCGCAGCGCATCAATCAGCGCCGGGGCCTGGTCTCGAGCGACATAGACATGATCCGGAGCGATGCAGGTCTGGCCGTTATTGGCGAACTTGCCCCAGACGATCTTGCGAGCGGCTTGCTCGATATTCGCGGTCGAATCGACGATGGTCGGGGACTTGCCCCCGAGTTCAAGCGTCACGGATGTTAAATGTTTCGCCGCGGCCGCCATCACGATCTTGCCGACCTGGGGACTGCCCGTGAAGAAGATATGGTCGAAGGGCAGATCCAGCAAGGCCTGCGAAACCTGGACGTCGCCCTCGCAGACGGCGACCAGATCCCGGGGGAAGGTTTGCTCGACGATGTCCCTGATCAGGGCGGACGTCGCCGGCGTCAGTTCGGAAGGCTTGATGATGGCGGTGTTTCCGGCCGCAAGCGCGGACACCAGCGGCCCGAAACTGAGATTCACCGGATAGTTCCACGGGGAAATTATCAGGCAGACGCCCTTGGCCTGATAGCGGACCTCGGCCGCGATTCCGAACATCCCCAAAGAGCCGTGAACCCGGTGCGGTCTCAGCCAGGATCGGAGGTGGCGCCGGGCATGCGATATTTCCTGATAGACCGGGAACAGTTCGGTCAGACGCACCTCGGATTCTGGCTTCCTGAAATCCGTGTAGAGAGCTCGGATAATCTCGTCTTCCCGGGTCTTCATCGTTGCCTTTAGTCGCGACAACATAACCAGTCGCGCTTTTAGCGTGAATTTCGTCCTGTTCTCTACGGCCGATCGGCGGTGCGATGAGAACAGGGAATCGATCTCGCCGTCGGGATGAATCGGTGCCGCGGTGGTCGCGGTGACTGCATGAACGTTCACTCGGCCCTCCTCAAGGAATCCGCAAGGTTGCAAAGCGGGAAGACAAGCGTCCGCTCGAATGGGTCACCGATAAAGGTCATAATCTTCCTTGGTCGCGCCGCAGTCCGGGCAGTACCAATCGGCGGGCACATCTGCCCAACGGGTGCCAGGTGCCACGCCCGTATCGGGATCACCGAGGGCCTCATCGTAGATATGGCCGCAGGTCACGCAGTGCCATTTCGCGAACGGCACGGTTTCGACGGCACCTGACGGTTCCGCCTCCTGGTCGCCCTTGGTCATCGTTCGGCTCCGGAACCAGATTGAGGCCCCGCCTCTTCTCCGACCTCGCCCGAGTCCAGAGGGATGAAATCGGCTTTGTCGCGCACTGCGCAATCGGGACAGGCCCAATCCTCGGGGATTCCCGCCCAAGACGTATTGGGCGGGAATCCCTCGTGGGCCTCACCCCTAAGTTCATCGTAGATGTAGCTGCAATCGGGACACTGATACCGCGCCATGGCGCCTTGTTCCTTTTGTCGATTTGAGTTTTTAAAAACCTTCGGGACAGGCCGCTGACGAGGATGCGATCGCGCGGCACGCCCTTTTCAGGACGCCATCGCGGCCCGCGACTGCCGGCCGAGGAGACTCGGAACGAGCTCCTCGGCTAGTCGCCAAGGCAGGCGACTATTCGGCGACTGCCCGCGTCGGCCGGTTTGAAGCAGCACCAAACTTGCGCTCGATCTTCTTCCTGCGCGCGCCGTCGATCTGAATTTTGCCGAGATCGCCGCCAGCCCAAACCACGACACGGCGGTCCATGACAGATCGGAACATGGGCGGAATCAGCGCCATGAAGAACATGCCGGGGTAGCCGCTCGGCAGCTCCGGCAGGCCGTCAAAGTCCCGGAGCGACTGGTAGCTGCGAGTCGGGTGGCGTGGTGATCGGAGTGCCTTTGGAGATGGAACAGGATCAGATTGGAGGCGATGTGATTGCTGTTCCAGGAATGCCGGGGCTGGGCGCGTTCATAACGTCCGTCCGCCATTTTTTCGCGCAACAACCCATAGTGCTCGATGTAGTTAGCGCTGGTCAGCTGCCACCATCCAAAGGCGATCTGGATAGGCAAGAACACCAGCAGCTTGGGGTCGGGTCCGAACGCCAGCAACAGGGACGTGTAAAGGACGATTGTAATCAGCAGCGGCGGGATGATTTCGTTGTCCAGGCTCCAGATTCCCTTGTTCAAGCGCTCCAGCCGCACCTTTTCCAGATTCCAGGCGCGCTTGAAGGCGCCCGGAATTTCGCGCAGCGAAAATTTATAGATGCTTTCACCCATCCTGGACGTAGCGGGATCTTCGGGGGTCGCAACGTCGCGATGGTGGCCTTTATTGTGCTCGATGAAGAAGTGGCCGTAGCGACCACGGCCAGAACGATCTTGGCCATCCAGCGGTCAAAGGCTTCCTTCTTGTGTCCCAATTCATGGCCGGTGTTCAGAGCCAGGCCGTTGACGATGCCCAGAGACAGCGCAAGCGCGACAACTTCCCACCAGGCCATCGGCTTGGTCACCACCCACCATGCCGAGACGATGAGTGAGGCATAATGCACTGGGACGGTAAGATAGGTTAGAACTCGATAATACCGATCCGCCTCGAGACGGGCCACGGCCGCCTCCGGGGGGTTATTCGGATCATTTCCAAACAAGACGTCCAGCGCCGGGATGACGGCATACCAGACGACCAGCGTAAAGGCGTAAAACACACTCCACCCAGTCACGCTGACAAGGTAGAGGCCAATCAGCGGCGCCGCTGGCCAGACGACCGACAACATCCATAGATAGCGCTTCCTGTCGACATAGCGATCAGGCGCGGTATAGGGAGACGGATCTCGTGCGATGGTGCTCATCAGGTACTCTCCTCATCTCAATGAAGACACACTTCACTGGACTTATTAAATCGGCTCTCATTGCCCGTTCCCACCAAATTGGATTCATCAAGGTCACGGAACAACCCCACTAAAGTGTGGTTTTAGTCGGGTGCCTCTAAAATCCTGCAGCCTTTAACCGCGTGAGGCGATTCACTGCCACCGGCGAGAGCGGGAGGCAGCGATGGTACAGCACGGTTTCTTCGATGTGGATGAGCGGCTTGCGGCATTGTCGGCGGCGGGCGACCCGCTGGACCGACTGAGTGCGGTGGTAGACTTCGAGCTGTTCCGGCCGGTGCTGGATGCGGCCCTTGCGCGGTCGGATCGCAGCACGAACGGTGCCTCGCCCTGTGACGCCCAACCCGTCAAAACCTCTGTGCAGAGGTACTAGCGGACTACCTGTTCTCGGGGCGCCGTGCAGCCGGTGCGCTACAGTAACGCACCGGCTGAAACAGTGAACGGAGACGCCGGTTTAGTGCTGCGATTGCGGGGTGCGCACGACCAAGCCTTCGAGATCGCCGGACACGGTGATCTGACACGCCAACCGCGACGCGGCGGTGACACCCTCGACCATCTCCAACATCGAGCGCTCGGCCTCGCCGATTTCTGGCAGTTTTCCCGCCAGCGGACCCTCGATGTAGCAGTGGCAGGTCGCGCAGGCGCAGGCGCCACCGCAGTCGCCGTCGATGCCGGGCACTAAGTTGTCGACCGCCGACCGCATCAGCGACTGGCCGTTTTCGGCATCAACGCTGCGCTCGGTTCCGTTGAATTCGATGAAAGTGATCTTGGTCACGTTGTAACCCTTTTAGTGTTGATCCGCATCATGCGGAAATTCGAAAAAATTGGGGATGCGGCACTCGGCCGCGTATGAAATCATACCGCCAGCGCCTTTGCTTCGATGCTGTCGTCACCCAACTGCTGCGGCGACGGCGCCTTGCGGTCCCAGATCCAGCGCTTGGCCAGGGTGAACTCGGCCGGCCGGTTGACGGCGTCGACAGCCAGTAGCCGCCCGTCCTTTAGGTAGAACGCCGCAAACGAGCGCATCGCCATGTTGCCCCGGATCACGACCTGGTCGTAGCCCTGACTCAGACCGGCGGTCTGCAGCTTGAGTTCGTACTGATCGGACCAGAACCACGGCACCTGGTCGTACGCCAGCGGTTTACCGCAGATGTCAGCCGCCGCCGTTTTGGCCTGCTCCAGAGCGTTGTGCACGGATTCAAGACGCAAGCGCCGACCGTACAGGCGGCTCGGATGGTTGCTGCAGTCGCCGACCGCATAGACCCCCGATGCCGACGCCCGGCAGAACGCGTCGACGACGATGCCGTTGTCGCAGTCGATCCCGGCCGCCTGCGCCAGCTCGACGTTTGGCAGCAGGCCGACACCGGCGGCGACCAGATCGGCCTCGATCCGGTCACCCGCCGTCGACACCACCACCGCCTTGCCGTCCCGGTCCTCGATCGCGCTGACCGCGACACCGGTGCGCAGATCCACACCAGCACCGCGATGAACGTTTTCGAAGAAGCCAGCGACCTCCGGGCTGGCGACGCGCGCCAGCACCATCGGCGCCATTTCCAGGACGACCGGCCGCAGCCCGTGCTTGATCGCGACTGCCGCCACCTCCAGACCGATGTAACCGGCGCCGACGATGACGATGCACGCGCCCGGAACGAAGCGGGGACGCATCGCGTCGACATCGGCGATCGTGCGCAGATAGTGCACGGCCGGGTGATCCGCGCCCGGACACGGCAACGGCCGCGGCCGGCCGCCGGTAGCCAGGATCATATGATCGTACGTCAGTTGCCCTCCGTCCGACAGCGTCAGGCTACGGCGCCCCGCGTCGAGGCCGGTCACCTCGATGCCCAGACGCACATCGACTCCCGCGCCCTCGTAGAAGGCGGACGGCCGCATCAGCAGGCGCTCGCGCGGCAACTCGCCGGCGAGGTAGGCCTTGGACAGCGGCGGCCGCTGGTACGGCAGGCTCTGTTCGGCCGTGACGAGGGTGATGTCCCCGTCAAAGCCACCCTGCCGCAGGCTGGCCACCGCCTGCCCACCGGCGTGCCCGCCGCCGACGATCACGACGTTCGCGCTCATTGCGTCGATCGCTCAGGCATTGATCCGGACCGGCAGCGCCTCGAAGCCCTTGACGAAGGTCGAGAAAACCCGGCGCGGCTCGCCCACGACCTCGATCTGCCCGGGCTTCGGCCATCGCTTGAGCGTTTCCTCCCACAGCACGCGCAACTGCATCTCCGCGAGGCGATTGCCGACACAGCGATGGATGCCGAAGCCGAACGACAGGTGATGACGCGGATTGGCACGGTCGATGATGAACCGGTCGGCGTTCTCGATCTCGTCGCCGTCACGGTTGCCCGAGACGTACCACATCACGACCTTATCGCCCTTCTTGATCTGCTTGCCGCCGAGTTCGAAGTCTTCCAGCGCCGTGCGGCGCATGTGCGCCAGCGGCGTCTGCCAGCGGATGATTTCCGATACCATCGACGGAATCAGTGTCGGGTCCGCGCACAACTTGCGGTATCCTCCGGATTCTCATTGAGCGCGAGCAGGCCACCGCTCATCGAGTTGCGGGTGGTGTCGTTGCCGCCGACGATCAGCAGCACCATGTTGCCCATGAACTCTTCCGGGCTCATGTTGCGGGTGTTTTCCGAGTGCGCCAGCATCGACAGCAGATCGGGCTGCGGATCAGAGTTCGCACGCTCGTTGAACAGCTTGGTCATATAGGCCCCGCACTCTTGGATCTCCTTGATGCGCTGCTCTTCGGTCTCGACCCCGCAGGTGCCGAGTTCGCAAGTCGTGACGTCTGACCAGTGCGTCAGCTTGGTGCGATCCTCGAACGGGAATCCGAACAGCGTCGCCAGCATCTGCGCGGTCAGGTTGATCGAGACGCGCTCGACCCAGTTGAAGGTCTCACCGACCGGCAGCGCATCGAGTGCATTCTGGGTGCGCTGACGGATCAGGCCTTCGAGCTTGGCGAGGTTTTCCGGCGCGACGATCGGGGTCACCGTCTTGCGCTGCACGTCATGCTTGGGCGGATCCATCGCGATGAACATCGGCAGCGACGCCGCCGCATTGTTGTCCATGATCGTGATGCCGCCGGAGCGGGACGCGGACGAGAACACCTTGTGGTTGGTTTCCACGCTCATGATGTCCTTGAACCTGGTGACCGACCAGTACGGCCCGTACTGGCTGTCATTGCAGTAGTGAACCGGATCTTCCTTGCGCAAGCGCTCGAAGTAGGGCCACATCATGTTGTCGCGGAACAGCGCCGGATCGGCGACGTTGATCCTGTCCAGCGGAATCGAATATGCATCGGCGCGATCGGCGGTCGCAGCAGCCTGAGTCATCTCATGGTCTCCTTCTGAGTCATCTCTAGTCTCCTAGTCTTCTTTTTGGGCGCAGCGGCGGGCTTCGATACCAGCAAGGTGCTGGCGCCGGTTCGGTGGACGGATTTCATGCGATGGTGCTCATCCGGCGTTCTCCTCATCCCATTGGAAGACACATTCACTGTGTTCTAAAATCAGTTCTAATTGACAGTCCTCAGCGAATGGGGTTCGGCAAGGCACGGAACAACCCCACTAAAGTGTGGTTTTCAACCCCTCCCCTTCAGGCCCCCTTATGCTTGGAGCAGGCTCGCAGGCGCGGCGGGTGCTTTGACATCGCGCGCGAGGCGCTCGGTTTGGGCGAGAGGGCTTCTGTGAGCCGATCGGACGCGCATGTGGTGATCTTTGGCGCGGGCCACGCCGGGGGAAACGGTCACCGCCCTGCTTCGTCAATATTGGTTTGAGGGAGCCGTAACGCTGGTCGGCGAGGAACTCATCGCGCCTTATCATCGCCCGCCGCTGTCCAAAGCGTGGCTCCGGAACGTCCCGGCGCCGCATCGCCCCCCTTGAAGCCGGTGGAATTCTGCGCCGGACACGGCATTGGCCTCCGACCTGGTGTTCGCGCGGAAAAGCTGACGCGTCAAACCAAGGCAGTTCAACTCTCGACGGGCGAAGTCCCGAGCTGGGCAACCCGCCTTCGCCCTGAAGGAGATCGCGGAGATCGCAGCCTAACTAACAGCCGGAGATTGAAAGTTGATGACACGGACACTGCCTTGAACGCATACGAACGGCGAGTGAGGGCCTGCGGTCGGCCAACCCAATCGGCCCAAAGCCCACACTAAAGAGTGGTTCTGGATTGCACACGGGCGGCCTGCTGCTATAGTTCCGCCCCGATGACGCATGTAAAAACAGACACAGCATCTGCGAAAGTGAGAGGCATTCGAGCGGATGAGCCTGCGTCGACTCATCCGCTCGGATTTGAGATGCGGCCTCGGGAGACCGACTCTAGCCCGCGACAAAGGGCACAGCCTCCCACAGGCTCTATCAATGAGCGAGTGGCGTCGTTGGCCTCCGGATGCCTTTCGCGCCCTCGCCTCTTCGCTGCCGAAAAGCCGACGCGCTGCTATCTCCTTCGCGCGCCTCAAGGTTACGGAAAGACTGTCGCGATGGCACAGCATTGGGCCGATCGTCGGCAAGCCTGTGCTGCGGCGGCATGGGTTTCCATCAAAGAATGCCGGGGCGATCTGCAACTCCTCGCGGACCGTATCTGCGCGCAGCTCGCCGCTACCCAAGAGGCCGGCGGCCACGACACGCCGCCCCCGCTGCGGCCGAGAGAATGTCCTCGCAGCCTCTATGACCTCGCCACTTGGCTATGGGAGACCAAGGATCGACTAGGATCGAAGGTTCTCATCTGTTTCGATGATCTCGAATTTGATCTGCATTCGATAGACGAGATCGAGGCCTTCATGCTGGCGACGCCAGCCGAAGTGGAATTCATCGCGGCAAGCTCGGCAGACATCGGCTTTGCGCGCATGAAAGCGCGACGAGAAACCCACGAGCTAAGACATGACGCGCTTGCCTTCAATTTCGACGAAGCAAAAGCAGTCGGGCTCACCGAGGAAAGGCGAGCAGCCTCAGAAGTTGAAACTTATTCGCTTTGGAAGCGCACCCAAGGTTGGCCAGAGATATTCTGCCTTTTGATGCAAGCAGCATCGGAGAACCACTCAACCAATCGCCTTATAGTCAACGGCATCACAGGCGTAGATATTGACTTGGATAAATATTTCCGGAGCACAATACTACACTCACTTCCTAATGATATTCGAGAATTTTGTCTCTGCTCCTCCATTCTTGGATCGGTATCAGCAGAATATTTCAACCATGCGTTCCAACGAAACGATGCGGCTTATTTTATTGACAAACTTTCCACCGAGCAGATGCTTCTCCAGCCTCTGGACCGATCGCAGACAGGTTATGAGTTCCACCCTTTGCTTCGCGAATTTCTAGAGCACAGATTCTCGGTGGAAAACCCCGCTTGAAGCCGAACCTGCTCGCCCGCGCCGCCCAATGGCAAAGACAAAACAACAACATTCGCGACAGCATCAATCTCTCCTTACGCGCAGGTGAGAACGAATCGGCCGCTGATGTCGCGTCTGAAAATATGATGGATATTGCGCTGCGGGAAGGCGAGATAGATCAAATCCAGTTTTGGCAAGGCAGTTTTTCCGCTGCTGTTATTTCGGGTTCTCCAACAATCGCCCTTGGCCTGGCCTGGGCCCAGATTTTTAGTCACGACCACCGGCGGGCGAGTGGGCTGTTGGCTGATTTGCGGGCCACGGAACTTAGCGGTCTTGATCAACAAGTACGCCGACAAATAGAGTGCTGGTGCGACCTCATCGAAGCCATCGGAGAAGCAACCGGCGACAATCTGTCGGAAAGTCGGCGTCAGTGCGAAGCCTGGATGAAAGTCTATAACGAGGCGGACCTCGTCAGCAAAGGTGCTGTGCTCACCTGTCTTTGCTTCCTTGCGGCCAGCGAGCACCGGTTTGGTGATTTAAGGACACTGTCCTTGGAGACGTCATCGGTAAACAACATCGCGGATCACCACTACGCACTGGGATGGCTTTACGGCGCCATGATTCTCGCCGAGCTTTCAAGAGGAGATATGCGCGCAGGTGCTGCCTTACTCAAAAAAGCGCGCGGTGACGAAAATGCTCAAATCAACACGACCCCTTTCTCAGTAAACCTTCTGAACACGCTGGAACTAGAAATTCAGTACGAGGCGAACCAACTTGACGGCATAGAAGCACACGTCGACGAGATTCTTGATTTTGTACGGCGGCATGGCATTGTCGATTTTACATTCTCGGCCTATCGCACCGCTGCAGCAATTGCCCGCTGCAAGGGCAATCCAAAACGTGCTGCCGAGCTTCTTAACGAGATGCGCGTGATAGCGGGAGAATCTGGTTTCGTCCGGCTTGAGGTCCTGGCGCGACTGACGCTCGCGGATATGTTCGTTGCAGAGAGCGCGGAGCAGGCGCTCTCCACCTTGCCGAACCACAATCACCCAATTTTTCTCTCGACACATGGACCGTATCTCCGCGCACGGCAATCGCTTACGGAAGCGCGCATTGCGGCGCGACAGGGGAAGTTTCACATTTCCAACCGCTTTGCAAACGTCGCTCTAGACCATGCACGCCGATTTGAACTTGGCCGGCTGGAGGTTGCGGCGTTACTCTGCACCGCCGTTGCTTGTGCCGGGACAGGAAGATCGGCCGTGTCTGAACAGCGCGTAGCCGACGCGATCGCCATTGCTTCGCGACTTGGATGTTATCGCACATTCCTCGATGAACGGTGGCATCTGGAAGCGCTTGGACCCATCTCGACGCCACTGTTAAATCTGATTCCGAGCGAGGAGGAATTGGGGCGTCGAGAACCCGCGCCCGGCGACTATCGCGTCCGCTCGCCGAGAAGCATAACTTCGGTTGTGCTCACGAGAAAGGAACTGGCGATGCTTCAAAGGATAAGAGAAGGTCTCTCTAATCGTGATATCGCGTCCAAGCATCGCATAAGTGAAGACACCGTCAAATGGCACATTCGCAATCTATTTGCCAAACTGGCAGTCAAGAACAGAGTCCAAGCGCTGCTGGAATCGGAGAGGCTCGGAATTCTACAGTAAAACTACCCGCGACCATGAGCGCTACACGATTTCAGAGGTCGTTCCTTCGCCAGGTCACCCTCCGGTTCCGCTTCGCTCCACCTGCAGCCAACACTGGCGAGGGAGACAACGATGCGCTAATACTTAAGCGGGACCGCCCGGTAGAGGCGATCGAAATGCGGGCTGTCGGGTCGGGCGCAGAAATGAGATCACCTATGAATGAACCAAGCCGAGCGATCTTCAGAACAACCGATGGCCTCGACCTCGCCGCAGATATGTATGGTCGGCCAACGCGCGGCTCAGTACTCATGGCGCACGGCGGCGGCCAGACACGGCATGCCTGGGCCAAGACGGCGGCGGCGCTTGCGGATCGGGGCTGGGAAGTGGTCACGCTCGATCTTCGCGGCCACGGCGAGAGTGGCTGGTCACCGACGGGCGACTACGGGATTCAGCGGTTCTCGGAAGATCTCGCGGAGGTCGCGCGCGCGATGGGTGGCCGTCCGGCGTTGATCGGCGCGTCGCTCGGCGGTCTCGCCGGACTGTACGCGGAGGCCGAGATCGCGCCCGGGGGTTTCAGCTCGATCACCCTGGTCGACATCGTTCCGAACATGGACCCAGACGGCGCCGCCAAGGTCATGGAGTTCATGAACGCCCATGTCGCCCAGGGATTTGGCAACCTTGAAGAGGCCGCAGACGTCATTGCGGCCTATCTACCTCACCGACCGCGGCCAGCGGATCATTCTGGACTGGCCAAGAACCTGCAGCAGGGCGATGACGGGCGGTTCCGCTGGCATTGGGATCCCGGCGTTGTCTCTGGCATGCAAAGCTGTCGATCCTTGCGGGATGCCGACGCGTTCCAAGCCCGATTGACCGGCTTGACGCTTCCGGTGCATCTCATCAGGGGTCGGCTGAGCGAGTTGGTTTCTCGGGAGGCGGCGGAAACCTTCGTCGCGCAGCTTCCGAACGGAAAGTTCACCGATGTCGCCGGCGCGTCGCACATGGTGGCTGGTGATCGCAACGACGCCTTTCTCAGCGCCGCGGTCGGATTTCTTGAGCGGCTGGACCGGCAGACGCGAGCCTATGACGGCTGAAGCCTTACCGAACGTCTTCGCCCTGACTCCTCTCGACCCGAAATTCAGAGCCGATCCCCATGATGCGCTCAACGACCTGCGAACATGTTGCATCGTGAATTGCGATGAGGTTCGTCCTCCTCGTGTGAGGATCGGCTCGGCCCACCCGAGCAACCCTCGGATCACCAGTGTAGGGCGAACCACCTCTAACCCGTCTTATGCACCGGGGGCACGGTTTTGGGTTGGCGATCGTAGCGTAACTATCTGATTTGGTTTAGAGAAGGGTTGCTGAGACCAATCCTCAAGCCGGACAGAAAGTGCCACGACCGCCATGGCAGACAATAGCGTACTCTCTTTCGCATTCCCAGCGGTTCATGGCCGCAAAGTCACGGCCGCCTTCGATG
>NZ_JEMV01000067.1 GCF_000588875.1 Sphingobium sp. Ant17 | reverse complement strand
CGGCCGACTGGTCGGCGCGGCGGCGACCGCCACCGGTGCGGCTGGCACTACGACCTGCGGTGTGCCGGGCGCTGGCGCGGTGGGCGTAATTGCCGCGATGCGCGTGCCGGTCTGCGCCGGAAACTGACCGAAATGCACCGCCGCCGCCTTTTGCGGCGCGGTCAGATAAGGCATTTTCTGCATATAGGGGACGATCGCCGCCGCCAGTGGCGCAGGCATGGTCTGGTCGGCGACCTTGCGTGCGTCCGCCTGCTTCTTGTTCATAGCCAGAATGAAGGCGCGATAGCGCCAGGCTGCCCGGTCGCTCTTGTAGAGCAAGGGTTGCAGCGCCCGCTCGGCCGCATCCACCTGCCCCGATATACCCAGCGACGCGGCATAGCGGCGGATCAGTTCGGCATCATCCGGCGTTCGCTGTAGCGCGGCCTGATAGTCCCGTTGCGCCCCGGCCTGATCGCCGGTCATGTCCCGCGCCAATCCACGATCCGCCAGGATCGTCGCGTCGGCAAAGCCCAGCCGCCCGGCCTGATCGAACAGCCGCACCGCCTCTGCGGGATTTTGCAGTTTCAGATTGACCCGCGCCAGCCCCACCTTGATCCGGCCATTGCCGCTGGTGATCGTATCGGCGCGCGCAAAGAAACCCGCCGCCGCACGCGGATCGTCCAGTGCCAGCGCAGCCTCCCCCGCCCCGATCAACGCATCCACGTCGCGCGGATTGGCCGACAGGCGCGCAAGATTGCTGTTGAGGTCGGCGGCGCCTAGAGGACGGACCAGTTGGGCCTGGTCGGTTTGCGCCTGCGCGGTTCCAGCCATCAGCAGGCCGCCAAGAATCCATGAAAGATATTGTGTCACATCCGCGCTCTAGCGGATCAATACGCGAATAGGAAATCACCCAAACAAAAAAGCGCGCCGTGCTGCCCCTTAGGACAGACGGCGCGCTGTAGGGCCGGCCCGGCGCAGGCCGCGCGCGATGATCTTACTGGTTGTTCTGGCGGTTCAGGAAGCGCGGAATGTCGACACCAGCGGCGTCATCGCCACCTGGCACCTTGTCCGCGCCACGGGTGAGGCCCGCCATCCGCTCGAACAACGTCCCACCGCTCGCGACGCGCGGGGCAGCGGGCTGAGCCGGGGCAGCGGCTGGCGCAGCATTGTCGGCACCCAGAACCAGTTCGTCCTGGTCCGGCCCTTCGTCGGAAAATACTGCCGCAGGCTTGGGCGCAGCGAAGGGCGCGGGCGCCGCTTCGACGGGCGCAGGCGCAGGCGGCGCGGGCACGTCCAGTTCCAGCGTTTCGGGTTCCGGCGCAGGCGCAGTGGCGGGCGCAGCCTGTGGCGCGGGCGCGGTGGCCTTGGGCGCACCGCCCTGAGGCACCGACACGGCCGGGCGGCTGGCGAAGCTGAACGGCTGCGTCAGCGGCGCGGCATGGTTGCCGATCTCATTGTCGATGCCGGTGGCGACCACCGACACGCGGATCTTGCCGTTCAGATTGTCGTTGAACGCGCTGCCCCAGATGATGTTCGCGTCCGGGTCCACCAGCTCGCGGATATGGTTGGCGGCTTCGTCCACTTCCATCAGGCGCATGTCCTCGCCGCCGACGATGGAGACGATCACGCCCTTCGCGCCGCGCATCGACACGCCATCGAGCAGCGGGTTGGCGATCGCCTTCTCGGCCGCCTGCAAAGCGCGGCCGTCGCCTTCCGCTTCGCCGGTGCCCATCATCGCCTTGCCCATCTCACCCATCACCGACCGCACGTCGGCAAAGTCGAGGTTGATGAGGCCAGGCATGATCATCAGGTCGGTGATGCTACGCACGCCCTGCTGCAACACTTCGTCCGCCATCTGGAACGCTTCCTTGAAGGTCGTGTTCGGGTTGGCGATCAGGAACAGATTCTGGTTCGGAATGACGATCAGCGTGTCGACATGCTTCTGCAGCTCGTCGATGCCGCTTTCCGCCGACTTCATGCGGCGATTGCCTTCAAAGGTGAAGGGCTTGGTCACGACGCCGACGGTCAGGATGCCGCGCTCGCGCGCCGCCTTGGCAATGACGGGCGCCGCGCCGGTGCCGGTGCCGCCGCCCATGCCAGCGGTGATGAAGCACATATGCGCGCCTTCCAGCGCCGCTTCGACCATGGCGATGGTTTCTTCCGCCGCCGCCTTGCCGATTTCGGGACGCGATCCTGCGCCAAGGCCCTCGGTGATCTGCGGACCAAGCTGGATGCGGCGTTCGGCCGGCGAGCTGTTCAATGCCTGCGCGTCGGTATTGGCGACGATGAAATCGACACCCTCGACATGCGCAGCGATCATGTTCGCGATGGCATTGCCGCCCGCGCCGCCGACGCCGATCACCGCGATCCGCGGCTTCAGTTCGTCCACATGCGGTGGGCTGATTTCAATGCTCATATATTCTGCTCCCTCAGCTTCCTCGTCAGGAAGCGACACCGTCACTAATTGTTAACACCAGAAAATAGGGAATTTCACCAGCTATTTTCGTTTCATTCCAAATTCGGTCAATAGTTCGTCTTCATCGCGCGCATCATCCGCTGCCACCAGAGCGGAGTTCCCAGACGATGCACCGTCTGCGGCGGCGGCGCCATCGTTCGGAGATCAACCGGGTTGGAAGCACCGTAAAGCGCCAGCCCCGCCAAAGTTGCAAAGGCCGGGCCACTATGCGCTTCGGGCATGGCGGACAAACCGCGTGGCCGCCCGATCCGCACGGCGCGGCCCAGCGCGCCCTGGGCATAATCGGCAATGCCCTTCATTTCCGCACCGCCACCGGTCAGCACGACCTGCCGCCCGGTCGGCGTGTTGAACCCCATGCCCGCCAGCGCCGTATTCACTTCGGCCATGATCTGGTTCAACCGCTCGCAAATGACGCCGACCAGCGCCGCGCGGGTGATCTTGCCACCTTCCGCATTCGGCCCGGCCGCCTGCCCCGCCGCCGCGCCTTCGCCATGGGGCGGCGCGATCTCGATCATCTCGCGGAAATCGCGCGGATTTTGCATCGCCGACCCGTAAAAGCATTTGATCCGCTCCGCCTGGCTGCGACGAATGCCAAAGGCCGACGCGATATCGTCGGTAATGTCCGCCGCGCCGATCGGGATGCTGTGCAGCCCGACCAGCATGCCGCCTGCATAAAGCGAGACATTGGTCACCCCCGCCCCGATCTCCACCAGCGCCACGCCCAGGTCGCGCTCTTCTTCGGACAGGCAGGCGAGGCCAGTGGCGATCGGCGCGGCGACGATCGAATTGACGTTCAGATAGGCTCCCCGCACACACAGGTCGAGATTGGCGAGCGGCGCGCCATCGGCCAGCAGGACATGGATGTCGACGCCAAGCAGGTCGGCATGCATGCCCAATGGCTTCTTCACCGGCACCCGGCCATTGATGGTGAAGCAGGTCGGCTGCGCATGGAGCACGACCCGGCCATCGGGGTCGATGCCCTGTTGCCCCGTCGTCAAAAGATCATCGATATCCGCCTGCTCGATGCGATAGCCCGCCATGTCGCGCTCGACCGTGACGACATCGCTGACCAGGCTGCCGCCCGAAAAGCTGACCCAGACATCCTCGATATTGGTGCCCGCAACCCGCTCGGCCTGCTCGATCGTTTCGCGCACGGCGAGTTCAGTGCGCTCCATATCAGCGATGAAGCCGCGCCGCACACCCCGGCTCTCGCGCTGGCCCGTGCCCAATATCGCCAGCTCGCCCGTGTCGGTCCGCCCCGCGATCAAGGCGGAGACCTTCCACGACCCGATATCGATCGCGGTGATCAGCTTTTCGACCTTGGCTGCGCCATGGGACTTAGCCCTCTTCCTCCGCGGGCGCAGCGCTCGCGGTCGTGCCGTCGGTGGCCATCGGCTTGTCCTCGACCTTGCCCTGCGGCAGACGCAGGACGAAACGATCGGGGTCACGCATGTCGAACTTGACGATCCCGCGCCCCAGCAGGCGGTTGACGCCGTCCATGCGCGCGAAATTCACCAGAGCCGCCGCGCTCCCCTTGTCGCCTTCGGGCAGCGACAGGGTTTCGCCCGACTGGAACCGCAGATCCCAGCGGCGATTGCCGACCCAGGTGGCGCCTGCCAGCATCGGCTTCAACGCGGGCGCATTGTCCATCAACGCGTTCAGCCCCGCCGTCTGCCGATTGGCGTCCGGCCCCACCACCAGCGGCAGGTCGGGCATCGCGTTGGCGGATACGGACTGCAGCACCACGCCCGTCACGTCGATCAGGTGCAGCCGCCCGCCATGCTGCCACACCGCGACCGGATCGCGCTCGACGATATCGACGACCAGCGTATCGGGCAGGCGACGGGAAATGCGCGCATCCTTGACCCAGCCCAGCCGCAGCATCTGCTCGCGCACCTTGGGCAGGTCGAGCGACAACATCGAACGATCCACCTGTCCCAGCGCGATATTATAGACCGGCAGCTCGTCCATCCGCTCGACGCCGCGCACCTCGACCTTGTCGACCTCGAACCCGGCGCGCGCGGCCAGCAGCGCCGCCTGCTTATGCGCCATGGCAGGCACGCCTATGAGCATCGCGACGCCGACCACGCCCGCGCCGAAAATGCCGACGATCGCCCAGCTCGCCATGCGTTGCAGCGTCGCTTCGCTGACCGGCAGCGCTTCGATCACCCGGTCCAGCCTGGACTGGCGCTTGAGCGTGCGGCCGCGCCGCCCCTTGGTCGCCGTATCCCGCGCGCTGCTGAGGCGCGCGGAACCGCCGCGTCGAATGCGTGCTTCAGCCATGTCCGGTCCCCTTGGCGCGCGACAGCGCTTCCTCGACAATAGTCTCCACCAACGTGGCATAGTCAATGCCCAGCTTCGCTGCCTGTTCGGGGACGAGGCTGAGCGGCGTCATGCCAGGCTGGGTATTGACCTCCAGCAGATAAAGACCCTCGATCCCCTGTTCATCGTCCCAGCGGAAATCGGCGCGCGACGCCCCCTGGCAGCCCAGCAATTGATGCGCACGCAGCGCGATCGCCTTGCAGGCTTCGGTGATGTCGGGCGGAATATCGGCCGGGCAGACATGTTCGGTCATGCCATCGGTATATTTGGCATCGAAATCGTAAAAGCCGCTCTTGGGGCGCAATTCCGTCACCAGCAGCGCTTCATTGCCCAGCACGGCGGTCGTCAATTCGCGCCCGCGAATATAGGGTTCGGCCAGCAATTCGGGAAAATCCTGCCACGGGCCAACGCTGTCACGACCGATGGGATGGCCATAATTGCCCTCCGCGGTGACGATCGCGACGCCGACCGAACTGCCTTCATTGACCGGCTTCAACACATAGGGGCGCGGCAGCGGATCGCCCGCAAACAGGCTCTCGCTCGTCACGATCTTGCCGCCGGGCATGGGGATGCCATGCGGCACCAGCGCCTGCTTGGTCAGTTGCTTGTCGATCGCGATGACCGATGTAGCGAGGCCCGAATGGGTGTAGGTCAGGCCCATCAGGTCCATCATCCCCTGCACCGTGCCATCCTCGCCCGGAACGCCATGCAGCGCGTTGAACACGACATCGGCCTTGGCCTCCGTCAGCCGCGCGGCGACGTCACGATCCATGTCGATCCGCGTGACCCTATGCCCCCGCGATTCCAGCGCCTTGGCAACGCCCTCCCCGCTCATAAGGGAAACGGGCCGCTCCGCCGACCAGCCACCCATCAGGACGGCAACATGCCAGGGACCACGGGTCATCGATCAATCTCCGTCATCCCAGCGAACGCTGGGATCTCTCTTTTCTGTCTGCGCGGCGCAAGAAGGCAGTGGGATCCCAGCGTTCGCTGGGATGGCGGGAAGAGAATGCCACTCACTTCACCATCCCCACCCGCTGAATTTCCCATTCCAGTTCCACGCCGCTCTTATCCTTCACCCGCCGCCGCACTTCTTCGCCCAGCGCTTCGATATCCGTGCTGGTCGCATCGCCCAGGTTAAGCAGGAAATTGGTATGCTTCTCACTCACCTGCGCCCCGCCCAGTTGCAGGCCGCGACAGCCCGCCTCATCCACCAGCGCCCAGGCCTTGTGCCCGTCCGGGTTCTTGAAGGTCGATCCCCCGGTCTTGCTGCGCAGCGGCTGGCTGGCTTCGCGCGCAGCGGCGATCCTGTCCATCTCCGCCTGGATCGCAGCGGGTTCACCCGGAACGCCCCGGAAGCAAGCACTGACCACGACAGCCCCCTCCGGCAGGGTCGAGTGACGATAGCTATAGCCCAACTCATCCTTCGAGAGCGTGACCCGCTCGCCCGACCGCAGCACCACATCGCACGACACCAAAATGTCGCATGTCTCGCGACCATAAGCGCCGCCATTCATCCGCACGAACCCGCCGACCGTGCCGGGGATGGAGCGAAGAAATTCGAGCCCCGCTATGCCCTTGTCCCGCGCCGTCGAGGAGACGAGAATGCCCGACGTCCCGCCGCCGCAGACCAGGGTAGTCGCGTCCAGCGCCTCGACGGTGGCAAAGGGCTTGCCCAGCCGCACCACCACGCCCGGCACCCCGCCATCGCGCACGATCAGGTTGGAACCAAGGCCGATCGCCATCACCGGCACCGCCGGATCGAGCGCGGACAGCAAATCGGACAGATCCTGCGTATCCTTCGGCTCGAACAGCCATTGCGCCGCGCCACCCGCCTTGAACCAGACCAGCGGGGCCAGCGGCGCATCGGGCTTGATCGTGCCACGGACAGCAGGAAGGGTCAGGCTCAACCGCGCAGCCCCCACATATTCATCCATTTTTTCATGGCCTTAACCCCAGATCCATTGGCCTGGGTCGCGGCCATGCCGGCCTGTACGTTTCGCTGTGCGGCATCGACCATGTCGCGCGCGGCTTCCACGCCCTGCATCTGCACGTCGATCATTCGCTTCTGCATTTCCAGGCCAACGGCGAACAGTTCGAACATCAGACCGCTTCCTTGACCTTGGCGGACACCGCCGCCGCAAGGCCTGCCGCCCATTTGGTGATGTCGCCCGCGCCCAGGCAGACGATCATGTCGTCCGGCTGGATGTCGGCGGCGATCGCATCGACCAGTTCGTCCATATCGGCCACGGTCGAAGCATGGCGATGCCCCCGGCGCTTCAACCCCGCGACCAGCGCGGCGCTGTCCACGCCCTCGATCGGCTGCTCGCCAGCGGTATAGACGGGCGTTGCGTAAACCATGTCCGCATCGTTGAACGCTTGCTGGAAATCATCCATCAAATCGCGCAGTCGCGTGAAGCGGTGCGGCTGCACCACGGCGATCACGCGACCCTGCGCACCTTCGCGCGCCGCCGCCAGCACCGCTTTGATCTCGACCGGATGGTGGCCATAATCGTCGATCACGATGGCGCTGCCACCCCCGACCGCAATCTCGCCAACCTTGGTGAAGCGCCGCTTGACCCCGCCGAACTTGGCAAAGCCCGTCTGGATCGTCGCATCGTCGATGCCCATGTGCAGCGCCACGCCGATCGCCGCCATGGCGTTCAGGACGTTATGGCGCCCTGGCATCGGCATTTCGATGCCTTCGATCTTGCGGGTCGACCCATCGCGCTCGCGCACCTGAATGTCGAAACGGTTGCCGCCGGGGAAACTCACCACATTGTCGCCGCGAATATCGGCCTGCGCCGAAAAGCCATAGGTCACGATCCGCCGATCCTGCACCCGCGGCAAGATCGCCTGCACTTCGGGATGGTCAAGGCAGAGCAACGCCGCGCCATAGAAAGGCACATTGCCGACGAACTCGACAAAGGCGTCCTTCACCCGGTCGAAATCGCCATAATGGTCGAGATGTTCGGGATCGATATTGGTCACGACCGCGATCGTGCCGTCCAGCCGCAGGAAGCTGCCGTCGCTCTCGTCGGCCTCCACCACCATCCAGTCGCTATTGCCCAGCCGCGCGTTGGAGCCATAGCTGTTGATGATGCCGCCATTGATGACGGTCGGGTCCACCCCGCCCGCGTCCAGCAAGGCCGCGACCATCGACGTCGTCGTGGTCTTGCCATGCGTCCCCGCAACGGCAACGGTGGATTTCAGCCGCATCAGTTCGGCCAGCATTTCCGCCCGCCGGATGACCGGCACGCGCGTTTCCAGCGCCAGCTCGACCTCCGGGTTGCCGCGCTTGATCGCGGTCGATGTCACCACTACCGCCGCATCGCCCAGATTTTCCGCCTTGTGGCCGATCATCACGCGAATGCCCTTGGCGCGCAGTCCTTCGACCACATAGCCTTCGGCCACATCGCTGCCCTGAACATCATAGCCCAGATTGTGCATCACCTCGGCGATGCCCGACATGCCGATGCCGCCAATGCCGATGAAATGGATCGTGCCGATGTCCGTGCCGACACCCTTCATGCGATAATCTCCGAAACAACACCGTCATCCCAGCGAAGGCTGGGATCTCTCTTTTCTTCAAGAGCGACGGAGAAAGAAGAAGTGGGATGCCAGCGTTCGCTGGCATGACGGAAGAGGGAAGCCATCACGCCGGAACCCCCGCCAGATTCAGCGTCGTGGGCATCGGCCCGACCCGCACCGGATCATTGACGATCGGCGCATGGCCAATGCTTTCCAGCAGGTCGGCCATGTCACGCGCGGCGTTGGGACGTCCGCAACCCCATGCGCGTTTGGCGGCGTTCTGCAGCGCACCTGGCTCCATCGCCATTTTCTGCATCTGCTTGGCCAGTTCGACGGCGGTAAAGCGCGCCTGCGGTATCGTGCGCGCGCCGCCCGCGTCGGTCATCTCGCGCGCATTGGCGGTCTGGTGATCGTCCATGGCGCTTGGCAACGGGATCAGGATCGCGGGCCGCCCGGCGCAGGTCAGTTCCGCCAGCGTCGATGCCCCCGCCCGCGCGATCACCAGATGCGCCCAGCCCAGTTTTTCGGGCACGTCATTGAAATAGGTGGCGAGGTCGGCGGGGATCTCCATCTCCGCATAGGTCTTGCGCACCCGCTCGATATCCTCGGCGCGGCATTGCTGGGTCACCTGCAACCGCCGACGCAGCGCAACCGGCAGCATCGACAGGCCTTCGGGCACGACGCTCGACAAGATGGACGCCCCCTGGCTGCCACCGATCACCAGCACCCGGAACACGCTCTCGTCGGTCAGCGCCGGAAAATCCTCGTCGCGCAGGGCTTTCACCTCCTCGCGCACCGGATTGCCGATCAGATGGACCTTCGCACCATATTTGGGCTTGAGCCGCTCGACCCCGGGATAGGCCGTTGCGATCGCATCGACCCGTCCGGCAAGCAAGCGGTTGACCCGGCCCAGCACGGCATTTTGTTCATGCACTGCCGTTGGAATGCCATCGGCCAGCGCCGCCAGCAGGGCGGGCATGGCGGGATAGCCGCCAAAGCCGACCACGGCGGTCGGCCGGAACGTCTCGTGCAACCGGCGCGCCATCGCCCGGCCCGCCCAGATCGCCTTGATCGCACCAGGCCAGCTTGCCGGGCTCTTGGTCATGCGTCCGGCGGGCAGGACATGCACCTGCGCCCGATTGCCCTGCATGCCATCGAAAATGCCGGGGATCTTCGCCCCACGCTCATCGGTGACCAAGGCGACATGATGGCCGCGCGCCATCAGCTCCTCGGCTACCGCATGGGCAGGAATCATATGACCACCCGTCCCGCCAGCGGCCAGGACGAAGTGACGGGAAATGCTCATCGACCACTCCATTTGACGACCGTATGCCGACCCATGAAGGGGTTGCGTCGCGTGAAGGCGAGCAACAGGCCGACGCCGATGCAAAGCGCGAGCATAGAGGAGCCGCCATAGCTGATAAAGGGCAGCGTCATCCCCTTGGACGGAAATATCTGCGCATTGACGCCCATATTGATGATCGCCTGCAAACCGAACTGGGTGGTGAGGCCTGCAGCAGCGAGAATGGTGAACACATCTTCCTCATCCAGCAGGCGCAGCAGCACCCGCACGATGATGGCGAGATAGACGCAGGCGATGGCAATGCAGGCGAGCAGCCCGAATTCCTCACCAATCACCGAGAAGATATAGTCGGTATGCGCTTCGGGCAGGCGAAACTTATGCTGGCCCCCGCCCGGCCCGACACCGGTAAAGCCGCCATGGGTGATGGTGCGGAAGGCCAAGTCGGTCTGGTCCGGCCCCACACTCTCATCCACGCCGATGCCGAGGAAGTCGTTGAAGCGCTGGCGACCATTTTCATAGAACATATAGACAGCGACCAGCCCCGCGAGACCCGCCGCGATCAGCCCGCCGATCGCCCGCATCGACACGCCCGACAACAGCAGCAACACGCCCCAGCAGGCGCAGAAGATCACCGTCTGGCCGAAATCGGGCTGGCGCATCAGGACGAGCGCGATCAGCGCGGTGGTTACGCCGGTCAGCGGGATGACCGGCAGGCTCTGATCCTTGCCGCGCAACGACAGCAGCCACGCCAGCGTCACGACATAGGCGGGCTTGAGAAATTCGGACGGCTGGAAGCGGAAGCCCGGCAAATCGATCCACCGCTTCGCGCCGTTCACCGTGCTGCCAAGCAACGGCACCATCAGCAGCATCACGAAGAAGAACACCGCCATGAAGGTGGCCAGCCGCCGCGCCTGCGGCCGGGGCAGCATGGAGATGACCAGCATGACCGGCAGGCCGAGCAGTACGAAGAAGAGCTGGCGATAGAAATAGAGCAGCGGATTGACCGCGATCTGCGCGGTCGACCGATCGATCGCGGCCACCGGGGACGCGGCGGCGACCGCCACCAGCCCGATCGCCATCAGCGCGACGATCAGCGACAGGAGGACGCGGTCGATCTCCCAGAACCAGATGGCGAGCGCGGTGCGTTCGCGCGGCACGGTGCGGGTGCGAAACCCTTTCACCAGGTCGCCAGCTCTAGACATGCGCGTCGTCCCTTCCCTGTTCATGCCCTGCCCCCGATGCCGTCTAGTCGAGTGCCGCGACGGCCGCGACGAACGCATCGCCGCGCGCCTCGAAATCGCGAAACTGGTCGAAACTGGCACAAGCGGGCGAGAGCAATATGACGTCACCAGGCTGTGCGATGCGCGCGGCGCGGCGGACGGCGGCGCTTAGCATCTCGCTATCGTCCACCGCCATAGAGCCACGCAGCAAGTCGGCGAACATATGCCCCGCTTCGCCGATCGTATAGGCATGGGCGACATTGGCGAAATGGGGGGCGCATTCGTCCAGATTGTCGGACTTGGCGACGCCGCCCAAGATCCAGTGGATGCGGGGGCGGCCGTCCTTTGCGGGCCAGGCGGCGAGCGCAGGCGCGGTCGAGGCAGCGTTGGTCGCCTTGCTGTCGTTGACGTAAAGGACGCCGTTGCGCGTCGCCACCGCCTGCATCCGGTGGGGAAGCGAGGCATAGCTGACGAGCGCATTGGCCAGGGTTTCGTCATCGATATCGAGCGCCTTGGCGACGGCGATCGCGACAGCCGCATTCTGCGCATTGTGGGGGCCTTGCAAAGCAGGCCAGCCAAGTTGGGTATTGGGATCGATGTCTCTGACCCCAACCTCAATCACGTCATCCCAGCGAACGCTGGGATCTCTCTTTTCTTCCGTTGCCGAAGAAGAAGTGGGATTACAGCGTGCGCTGGAATGACGGAGGTTTTTAGCAATCGCCCGGCTCGGTTCATCCTCAGTCGCAATTACCGCGACATGCCCCGCCGACTGCATCGCAAACAGCCGCGCCTTGCTCGCCACATAGCCCTCGAACCCATTGTAGCGGTCGAGATGATCGGGCGTGATATTGAGCAGCACCGCAACGTCGCAGTCCAGGCTATAAGTCAGGTCGATCTGATAGCTCGACAGTTCCAGCACATAGACGCCCACACCCTGCAGGTTCGGCTCCAGCGGCGGCTGGCCCAGCACCGGCAGGCCGATATTGCCGCCCATGACCGTCGGATAGCCTGCCTGTTCGATGATATGGTGGATCAGCGCGGTCGTGGTCGACTTGCCGTTGGTGCCGGTGATGCCAACGACCTTATGCGGCGGCAGGGTCGGCCGGGCGAGCGCGAACAGTTCGATGTCGCCGATGATCGGCACGCCCGCAAGTCTGGCGCGCATCGTGATCGGATGCCGGTTGAGCGGCACGCCCGGCGACACGACGATGCCATCGAAACCGGTCAGGTCGATCTCCATCGGATCGCCCAGTTCGGCCCGACCTTCGACCTGCGCCCGCGCCGTTTCCTGACTGTCCCAGGCCACGACCCGCGCGCCGCTGGCCAGCAGCGTCTCAACCGTCGCAAGGCCGGAGCGCGCCAGCCCCAGCACGGCATAGGTCTTGCCCGCAAAGACGTCCGAAACGATCATCGCAGCTTCAACGTCGCAAGACCGGCGAGCGCCAGTACGAAGGCGATGATCCAGAAGCGGATCACCACGGTCGGTTCGGCCCAGCCCAATTGCTCGAAATGATGATGGATCGGCGCCATCTTGAACACCCGCTTGCCGGTGCGCTTGTAGAAAAAGACCTGGATGATGACGCTCATCGCCTCGACCACGAACAGGCCGCCGATGATCCCCAGCACGATTTCATGATGCGCCGTCACCGCGATCACGCCGATTGTCCCGCCCAGCGCCAGCGATCCGGTATCGCCCATGAACACGGCGGCAGGCGGCGCATTGAACCATAGGAAGGCGAGGCCCGCCCCGATGATCGCGCCGCACAGGATCGTCAGGTTGCCCGCCCCCGGAACATGCGGAATGCCCAGATATTCCGCGAAATCGGCGCGCCCGACCAGATAGACGATCAGCATGAAGGCAAGGCAGGCGATGATGACCGGCATCGTCGCCAGCCCGTCCAGCCCATCGGTCAGGTTCACCGCATTGCCGAACGCCACGATCACGAAGGCGGCAAAGCAGAAATAGAACGGCCCAAGCTCGATCGCCGGGCCATTGTAGAAAGGCACGTAGAGCGCGGTATTACCATGCTGGTTGACGATCATCCACGCCGCGACGCCCGCGATCAGAAATTCGAACGCCAGCCGCATCTTGCCCGACAGCCCCTTGTGGCTGGCCTTGGTCACCTTGTCATAATCGTCCAGGAAACCGATCGCGCCGAAGCCTAACGTCACGAACAGGCAGGCCCAGACATAGGTGGAAGACAGGTCCATCCACAACAGCACCGAAATGATCATGGAGGTCAGGATCATCAGCCCGCCCATGGTCGGTGTGCCCCGCTTGGCCAGATGCGTCTGCGGGCCGTCCTCACGGATCGGCTGCCCCTTGCCCTGACGGACGCGCAGCCAGCCGATGAATTTAGGGCCGATGACGAGGCCGATGATCAGCGCGGTGAAGATCGCCGCACCCGCGCGAAAGCTCAGATAGCGGATCAGGTTGAAGATACCCGCAAAGTCCAGCGTCTCGGCCAGCCAATATAACATTAGTCTTGTTCTCCGTTGGCCAGGGCCGCGACCAGCCGGGACAGGCCGATGCCGTTCGATCCCTTGACCAGCAGCGCGTCGCCCGCGCGCACGTCTTGTTGGATGATGGGGATGGCGCTGGCCGTATCGGCGACATGCGCGAAGGGCAGCATGCCCGCCAGCGCATCGGCGAGCGGCTGCATTTCCGCGCCGACCAGGATGGCATAGTCGATCCCGTTGTCGCGCAGCACGGCGGCGATGTCGGCATGGAGTTCCGCGCTGCGGCTGCCCAGTTCGCGCATCCCGCCCAGCACTGCCAGACGCCGGTCGGCTGGCTCGCGGCCCAATTGGCGGAGCGTCGCCGCCATCGATAGCGGGTTGGCATTATAGCTCTCGTCGATCAGCAGTGCCGTGCCGCCACCGACCGACAGGGTCCGCCGTTCGCCCCGGCCCGGCAGGCCCGGCATGTCGGCGAGAGCCAGCCCCGCCGCGGCCAGATCGCCCCCGACCGCATCGACCGCAGCCAGCACCGCCAGCGCATTGGACACCCAATGATCCCCCGGTGCCGCCACCGTGAAACAGAGCTCGGCATCGGGCAGCTTCGCCGTCACCAGCGTGCCGCCGCCCGGCGCAGGCACCGTTTCGCGCGCATGAATGTCGGCCTGCGGGCTGGTGCCAAAGGTTAGTATCCGCGCGGCGTACCGCTCCGCCTTGTTATAAAGTTGCGCGACATGCGGGCTGTCATAGGGGATGATCGCGGTGCCGCCCGGTGCCAACCCTTCGAAAATCTCCGCCTTGGCCTCGGCGATCGCCGCCTCGGTGCCGAAAAATTCGATATGGGCGGGCGCAATGGCGGTGATGATCGCCACATCGGGCCGCACCTGCCGGGTCAGCGCGGCCAGTTCGCCCGCATGGTTCATGCCCATTTCAAACACGCCGAACGCCGTGTCGCGCGGCATCCGCGACAGGCTGAGTGGCACGCCGACATGGTTGTTATAGCTTTTAACCGAGCGGTGAACCTCGCCCGGATGCGCACGATCCAGCGCCTGGAACAGCGCCTCCTTGGTCCCGGTCTTGCCGACAGATCCGGTGACGCCGATCACCTTGCCACCCATACGCTTGCGCGACGCCCGGCCCAGCGCTTCAAGCGCGGCGGCACTATCGGGAACCAGGATATGGGGATGGTCCACCGGCTCGCTGACGATCGCCCCGGCCGCGCCCTGGGCAAAGGCCTTGTCGAGGAATTTATGTCCGTCGGTCGCCTCACCCTTCATCGCGACGAACAGGTCGCCATCCGTCACTTCGCGGCTGTCGAACGCCACGCCCGAAACGGCAAACGGCGCCGACACGGCGCCGCCCGTGGCCTGAGCGATATCTGCGGAGGTCCACAATGGCTCCCTCACGCGCCCTCCTCCCCGTTCGCTTCGAGCAGCTTCGAGCGAAGTCGAGAAGCGTCGGTCGAGAAGGCAGCGCATAGTTCTCGACAAGCTCGAACCGAACGGAGGACGGGGGGCAGGCTCACTCCGCGCACTCCCGCGCCACGGTCACATCGTCAAAGGGCAGCACCCGGTCACCGATGATCTGACCCTGCTCATGCCCCTTGCCGGCCAGCAGCACGATATCGTCCTTACCCGCCTGCGCGATCGCGGCCGCAATCGCATCGCGACGCCCGCCGATTTCCTCTGCACCACGCGCACCTGCCATCACCGCCGCGCGGATCGCGGATGGTTCTTCGGACCGGGGATTATCATCCGTCACGATCACATGATCGGCCAGTTCCGCGGCGACCTGCCCCATAAGCGGCCGCTTGCCCGCATCGCGATCCCCGCCTGCGCCGAACAGCGCGATCAGCCGCCCCTTGGTATGGGGACGCAGGGCCTCGATCGCGGCCTTCAGGCCATCGGGCGTATGCGCATAATCGACATAGACCGGCGCGCCCGTCCGGCTGATGACCGCCCGTTCCAGACGGCCCCGCACAGGCTGCACCCGGCCCAGCAGTTCCAGCACCTTGGCCACGTCGCCGCCGGTCGCGATGACCAGGCCCGCCGCCGTCAGCGCATTGGCCGCCTGATAGGCGCCGATCAGCGGCAGGTTGACGGTGTAACGCTTACCCTCGACCTCAATCTCCAGCATCTGCCCTAATTGCGTCGGCGTGCGCGAGACGAGGCGCAACGCCTCCCCTTTCTCGCCGACCGACAGCAGTTTCAGCCCCCGCGCCGCGACCCGCGCGATCACCTTGTCCGACCAGGCGTCATCGGCCCAGACCACCGCCGCGCCATCCGCCGCAACGACTTCATCGAACAGCCGCATCTTGGCGTCGAAATAGCGGTCCATGTCGCCATGATAGTCGAGATGGTCGCGCGACAGGTTGGTGAAGGCGCCCGCGACAACTGGCAATCCTTCGGTCCGATATTGGTCCAGCCCATGGCTCGACGCCTCGAACGCCGCATGGCTGACGCCCTCGCGGCGCAGGCCCGACATGTTGGCCAGGAAAGTGACGATGTCCGGCGTCGTCAGCCCCGTCGAAACCTGATCGACCGAGGTGGTGACGCCCAGCGTCCCGATGGAGGCGGCATGATGCCCCATCATCCGCCACAATTGCCGCGCCAACTCCACGGTGGACGTTTTGCCGTTTGTGCCGGTAACAGCGACCGTCACATCGGGAAAAGGCGCGAAATAGCGGGCGGCCAGTTGCGCGAACAGGCGGCGGGGATTGGCGTGTGCGATATGGATCGCGCCCTCGACCACCGCCTGCGGCCGCGCGACCACGGCGATCGCGCCCGCCTTTACCGCATCGGCAATATAATCCTCGCCATTGACGCGCAGCCCCTGGAACGCGCCGAACACCGTGCCGCGCGCAACCTTGCGATTGTCGATCGCAAAGCCGCTAATGTTCTGTTCAAGGTCGGCGTCCGGCCCGACGTTGGCGTCCAGACCTTCCATCAGCGATCCCAGACGCGTCATTCGCTTGCTCCCTTGGGCTTCCACAGCAGCGGCATCAGGTCCGAAATATCCACGTCGCGCCGCTCGTCGGGCATCACGCCCAGCATCGGCCCGACCCGCTCGACCACGCGCTTGACCACCGGCGACGCCGTCCAGGCGGCGGTACGCAAGCCGAACGTCTCGGCATTGCCCTTGGGCTCGTCCATCATCGCCAGCACGACATAGCGCGGATTGTCCATCGGAAAGGCAGAGGCGAACGTCGTCACCAGCGAACTCTTGTTATAGCGACCTTCTTCGGGCTTCTCGGCGGAGCCCGTCTTGCCACCCACCCGGAAACCCTTGGCGTCGGCGCTGCGCCCTGTACCCTCCGACACGATCATCCGCAACAGCTGGCGCATCCGGGCACTCGTCGCAGCGGAGAAAACACGCCGGCCCTGCGGCACGTCATCCGCATCCAGCTTGCGCAGGGTCGCAGGCCGCCACAGGCCGCCATTGACGAGCGCGGCATAGGCACTCGCCAGGTGCAGCGGCGTCACCGCGATGCCATGGCCATAGGATACCGTCATCGACGTGATCCGTCCCCAATTGGCGGGCCACAACGTGCCCGCCCGCTCCTTCAGCTCGATCGGCGCGCGCTGATCGAAATGGAGATTGCGGAACAATTCCTGCAATGGCGCTGCGCCCAGTTCGTCGGCAATGCGCGCCGTCGCGATGTTGGAACTGTGGACCAGGGTTTCGGGCACGTTGATCCAGCGCCCCATCGCATGATCGTCCTTGATGCGGAATCCACCAATGGCGATCGGGGCGGTCGCGTCATAGCGCTTGCTCATCGACGTCACGACGCCCTTGTCCATGGCGGCGGCAATCGACAACGGCTTGAAGGTCGACCCCAATTCATAGCGCGCCTGCACCATCTGGTTGCATAGCGGCGACTGGCTGCAACTCTTGCCGGCATAATTTTGGAGCTTGTTCGGGTCGAAGACCGGGATGGACGCCATGGCGATCACCTCGCCGGTATTGGCATCCAATATGATGCCGCCTGCGCCACGGGCGCGCTGTGCCACCATCTGCGCATAAAGCTCGCTTTCCAGCGCGCCCTGCACCCGGCTGTCGATCGAAACGGCAAAAGGCTTGCCGCGCAGCGTCACGTCGGTCAGCCGATCGTTGAAGGCGGACTCCACGCCCATCCCGCCGACGCCCGCGCTATTGGGCGCAAAGCCAAGCACATGCGCCGCCAACGTGCGCTGCGGATAGAGCCGCTCCTTCTCGCGCGGAAATTCGATGCCGATCTCGCCCAGCGCATTCACCGCCGCCACCTGCTCGGGCAGCGCGCGACGGCGCAGATAGGCCCAGCCCTTGCCGGTCAGCTTCTTGTAGAAGGTCGCCTCGGCTTCCTCGGGAAAGATTTCATGCAGCTTGCGCGCCAGCTCGGCCGGTTCCCCGATCAGCTTGGACGGCCGCACCGCCACAGAATAGGCATCCATCGTCCGCGCCAGCGGCACGCCGTTGCGATCGACGATGTCGGCGCGCGCCGGCAGAAAGGCCGAGAGCGCATCATCGCCCTGCCCGCTCGGCGTGAAGATACCGACCCAGAAAAGCCGACCGATCAGGATCAGCGTGATGAGCATGAACAGGATCAGCAGCAGCATCAGCCGGTTATGCGCAACCGCCGTCAGGCTGACCCGCTGGCGCCCGACACGCGCATGACCAGGCTGCACGATGATCGTGGCCATCAGCGTGCCCCCTTCTTGCGTTCGCGCGCCGCCGTGGCGCTCAGGTCACCCAGCGTGCTGTCGTCCAGCAGCTTGGCGTCGAGCATCGCCATCCGCTCGGCTTTGCGCGCGACTGGATTGGGCTTGGACACATCGGCGTCAACCTTGGCCTGCACCGCAGGCGTGCGGGGCGGCTTGGCCTTGGCCAGTTTTTCGACATTATCGGCGGCATGCGCTTCGCGAATAACGGCGATGTCGCTGCGAATCTGCGTCGCTGCAGGGCTGGCAGGCGCAGCCTGTGGGGCAGAGGGCAGGTCGGCTGGGGTTTCCACCATCGCCACCATCACCGGCGGCGCGACATAATCCGGGCCGTTGGGCTGCACCCCGTCCAGTTGCGCCAGCGCGCGTTCGCCCGCCAGATATTGTCCGGCGGTCGGCGTCGCATAGAGAAAATCATGCTGGTTCCAGCTTTCCAGCTGACGCATCGAGGCGCGCGCACTGAATTCCGTCTCCAGATAGCGGATGTCGCCCTGCGTCCGCGCAATCTGCGCGCGCACCCGCATCAATTCGTTACGCTCGGTCGCGACCTTGAGCGACACCATATAGGCCCCCGAGCGCGCCCAGCGCGACCAGGATCACCCAGATCAGGCTCTGCAATCTCTTGACGGCGATCATGGATGGGCACTCCGGGCGGAGGAAGACGAAGACACAGGTGCGGCGGTGCGAATGGCGCTGCGCAGCGTCGCGGATCGGGCGCGGGGGTTGCGCGCCAGTTCCGCTTCGCTGGCCCGCACCGCCTTGGCCGGCTTGGCAAAGGTCGGCGCGGCGCTCGCCTGTTTCTCGGGCATATGGCGCGATCCGCCCCCCTCGCCCCCGCTGCGATTGCGCAGGAACTGTTTGACGATGCGGTCCTCCAGACTGTGGAAGGTGACGATCGCCAGGCGACCGCCTTCCTCCAACAGCGCCTCGGCCGCTTCCAGCCCGCGCTCCAATTCCTCCAGTTCGCGATTCACATGAATGCGGATCGCCTGGAAGGTGCGGGTGGCGGGATCTTTCTTGTCATGCGGCTTGTGGCCCAGCGCGCGGCGCACGACGCTGGCAAGCTGCCCCGTCCGCTCCAATGGGCGCGCCATCACGATCGCGCGGGCGACCCGGCGCGAACGGGGTTCGTCGCCATAGCGATAGATGACGTCGGCAATATCCTCCTCGGCCGCTTCGTTCAGGAAATCGGCGGCGTTCATCCCCGCCTGGCTCATCGTCATGTCGAGCGGACCGTCGGCCTGAAAGGAAAAGCCGCGATCGGCGCGGTCGAGTTGCATCGAGGATACGCCGATATCGAGCGTCAGGCCGGAGACTGACTCGATGCCCTGCTCGGCCAGCAATTCGCGCATCCGCGAAAATTCGCCCGCGATCAGCAGGATGTCGTGCGCATTGGCGACGTCCTGGCCTTCGCGGATCGCATCGGGGTCGCGATCGAAGGCGATGACGCGCGCGCCTTGGCCGCCATGGCGCGCGAATAGCCGCCCGCGCCGAAGGTGCCATCGACATGGGTTTCGCCCGGCGCGATCGCGAGGGCGTCGAGCACTTCATCGAGCAGCACGGGGATGTGCGGAGCAGCCTCGCTCATTGGCCGGCTTCCGCCGCGCGCGCGTCGAGCCAGCGCTTGACCTTGTTGCGGATCAGCGCCGGGCGATCGGGGCTCTCGACCAGGGCCTGCGGGCTCCACAACTGGAAATAGCGACCCACGCCATAAAAGAACGCCGCGTCGGTGATGCCCACTTCTTCCTTGATATCGGGGTGCAGGAAGAAACGGCCGCCATCATCGAAATTGACGTCCTCGATCGTGCCGAGGCGGTTTTCGCGCTCCAGATCACCGTTGAAAGGGCGGTTCGCTTCGCGCGCCAGCCGTTCCAGCTCGGCGACTTCGTCGAACAGGAACTGTTTATGCGACAGGCCAAAGCCTGTGGCACAGCCATTGGCCATGTGGATCGACAGGCACAGCCGGTTTTCGCCGCCGCTGGCCTGCTTGACCAGCTTGCGCATCTCCAGAGGCAGCACGAACCGGCCTTTGCCGTCCGCGACGCTGAATGCGTTGCCTGAATAGAGAATAACGTCCGACACGGCGACAAGCGGCCCCTTTTCCATGGGGCACAGATTTCCTGCCCACGGAACCGCGATCGCGAATCCCGATGCACAGGACTGATCAACGCCTGAAAAACCCCAATGCGAGATACCTATCAAGCATGGGCTGGGCTGCAAAGGGAATTTTCGGGATTTACCGGGAAAAGCCGGTCAAAAATGGGATCAACGGCTTTTCCGTGCGCCTCCTTCGGGATATACCTTTTTTGTTCTCATGCCGTTGCGCGGCCAGACCCGCTGGATCAGTAGCGCACCCAGAATCGCCCAGCCCATCCCAGCCAGAATCGCCCAACGCACCGCCGCGATCACGGCTGGCCCCTCGCGCATCCAGCGCCGGTCGCCGGGAACCGCCGCGCCCAGCCAGTGGGCGACGCGCGCGGGCGTGTCAGCGCTCCAGAGGCGAGGGTCGAGCGGACGGGCGGGATCGGCGAGCCAAAGCCGGTCATCGATCAGATCGGCGTCGCCCAGCAGCACGACCTCACCCCGCCCGATCCGCTTGCGCTGTACCAAGTCCGCCTCGCTCGCCCTCTGCGCGCCCGACACGGTGACCAGGGTATCGTCGGGCAGGAACCAGCGCCGTTCACCCGTCTCGACAGGGCCGAAGGCAAAGCCCCAATGGTGCAGCAACGGCTCTAGCAGGCTGACGGACGGCGCGCGACGGCGATCCCCCATGGGCAGGTCGGATGGCCAGAGCAGCAACGGGTCCGCCAGCACCAGCGCCTTGCCCCCGCCCCGCACCCAGCGATCGACCGCCACCAGCGCCTCGGGCGTCATTGCGCGCGGCTGGGCCAGCAGCAGCAGGTGCGCGCGCGACTGGTCCAGTTGCGCCGGATCGTCGATCGGTTGGATCGTGAAACGGGTGCGCAACACCGTGACGATCGCGGCGTCGGCGCGCCCGGCCTGTCCCTTCTCGTCCCAGAACAAGGGCAGAGCGGTGATGACCGCCACTGTCGGGCGATCGGCGACCGGTTCGAGCAACTGCGCAGGGCCGCGCCACACCAACAAAGCCGCCAGAGCCAGCAAGACAATCCCACCGGCCGTTCGCGTCGCGCGACGTCGAGAAACGTCCCGAACCAACGCCGCGCCGAAAGCCGATGACAGCGCGACCGCCAGCAGACCGATCGCCGCCACCGGATCAGGCCATCGCCCCGCCGCCACGCCGCACAATATCAGAGCAGACGCTACGCCACCCGCGGTCCAGGCCAGCAAGGGCCACCCCCGCTGCGGGAGCACCAACCCCATCGCCGCCATCACCAGCAGCGCGGGCAAAGCCCAGTCCCATGGGTCGGCCTGTCCGGTCAAAAATGCGCGCTGTAATCCGGTAAGCAGGACTGCCAATCCAGGCAGCCACAGGATCAGGACTCGTTTCAGCGCCGCCATCATGGGCGGCCTTCCCTGATCCTGACCATAGGCGTCAGCGCGACGGCTGCGCCGGATCGCGGTCCATGGGCTTGCGCAAATTGGGGTCGGGTTCCAGGTCGGGTACGATCGGTGCCTGTTCGGGGGCGGGCTGAACCCCGAGTTCGGCGAGCGGATCCCTCGGCGACACGGCCGCATTGCTGGTCATCGTCGGCACCACCGGCGGCGGCAGGGCAGCATCGTCAACCCGCGCCTTTTCAATCACGATATTGGCCAGCCCCACCAGCAGGACGACGCCCGCCAGTCCGGTCAGGCCGATCTGAACGCGCTGCAACCCTTCCGTTCGGCGGGGTGTCTCAGCCATGGATTTGCTCATTTACTCGTCACCACGATCCGTGTCGGATCGTCATGCACTGTGCGCGAGCCAGGGGAAGACCGTCAAGCCCTTCGCTTCGAGCCAATGGCGATTATACAGAGTCGACAAATAGCGGAAGCCGGTGTCGCACAATATGGTGACGACCCGCTTGCCCGGCCCCAATTGCCGCGCCAGCGCCACCGCGCCCGCGACATTGATGCCCGACGACAGGCCAAGGCACAGCCCCTCTTCGCTCAGCAGGCGGCGGACCCATTCCAGCCCTTCCTCGTCCGAAATGCGGAACTGCGTATCGATCGGCGCGCGTCCAGATTGGCGGTGACCCGCCCCTGCCCGATCCCTTCGGCGACCGAAGACCCCTCCGCCTTCAATTCGCCATGGGCATAATAGTTGAACAGCGCCGCGCCATGCGGATCGCTCAGCGCTATGGTGATGCCTTCATCCTTGGCCTTCAGGCCCAACCCGACCCCCGCGATCGTCCCGCCGGTCCCCGCCGCGCAGGTGAAGCCGTCGATCCGCCCCTCCATCTGGGTCCAGATCTCTTCGGCCGTACCGACGATATGCGCCTTGCGATTGGCGATATTGTCGAACTGGTTGGCCCAGATCGCGCCTTCCGTCTCTTCCGCCATGCGGCGCGAGGTATGGACGAAATGGCCGGGGTTGGAATAGGGCGCGGCTGGCACCGTCACCAGTTCCGCGCCCAGCGCACGCAGCGTATCCATCTTCTCGCGGCTCTGGGTTTCGGGCATGACGATGATCGATTTATAGCCCTTGGCATTGGCGACCAGCGCCAGGCCGATGCCCGTATTGCCCGCCGTCCCCTCAACGATGGTGCCGCCCGGCTTCAACAGCCCGCGTTCCTCCGCATCATTGACGATGAACAGCGCGGCGCGGTCCTTGACCGACGCGCCGGGGTTTGCAAATTCGCACTTGGCGAAGATATCGCAGCCCGTGTCCTGGGAAGGGCCGGCGAGGCGCACCATCGGCGTGTTGCCAATCAGCGCGAGACTATTGTTCTGGAGCAGCATGGCATGACGCATAGCGGACGCCGCGCCCCTTTGCCAAGCAAGGGAATGATGGCCGGGTGAAAGGGCGGATTGTTAACCTGGGCGCTGGTTAACGTCCCATCGCGGCACGGCGTGAAATGCGGGCAGCAATTTCAACTATTTTACCCTATGGGCGGGGTCAGGCGATCCATGGTCGCGGCGATAAGGTCTTGAAATGCAGCGGTTGGAACAGTTTAGCGGATGGAAGGGACGTGGCGCGATCATCGGATTCGCACTGCTGGCGCTGGCCGCCCCCCGCTTCATCACCGCCGCGCCACTCGACATGCTGGACGCGACCATGTTCGGCATTCGATCGACCCGGCCGAAGAATCCGCCGCGAATTTCCCCGGCTCGGCCTTCTTCTTCGCGCAGGGCGCGTTCGACCCTGTCCCCGGCGTCGAAACCGTGCAGACACAGCATGTGCTTGGCCTTGATGCCGTAAAGGCCGCCCCGGCCGCCATCTTCCGTGGCATTACCCCGCTCGACAGCTATCGCGCCGTCAATTGCCTGACCTCGGCCATCTATTATGAAGCGGGGAACGAGCCCGAGGACGGCCAGCGCGCCGTCGCGCAGGTGGTGCTCAACCGGGTGCGCAGCCAGCACTGGCCCGACACGGTTTGCGGCGTCGTCTATGAAGGGTCGGAACGCACCGATTATCGCTGCCAGTTCACCTTCAGCTGCGATGGCGCGATGGCGCGGCTGCCCGCTGCTGCCGCCTGGCACCGCGCG
>NZ_JEMV01000066.1 GCF_000588875.1 Sphingobium sp. Ant17 | reverse complement strand
TGCCCTTGGACTTGGACATTTTCTGCCCGTCCGCCGCCCGAACGAGGCCGTGGAGATAGAGTTTTTCGCCATGGCAGTCCCCCCATGAACTCCATCCCCTGCATCGCCATCCGCGCGTCCCAGAAGAACAGGATGTCGAAGCCGGAAATGAGGAGATCGTTGGGGTAATGGCGCTCCACTAAGCCCCTCCCCTTCAGGTTCAAACGAGGCACGTGACTCGTTTGAAGGGTTGGGGTGGGGACGTACCCCAAAGGCTGAGCTGCGTTGACAGCCCCCACCCCCGGCCCCTCCCCTGAAGGGAGGGGAGGGTTTCTTCCGGCCAGCCCAGCGTCCCGAACGGCCACAGCGCCGAGGAGAACCAGGTGTCGAGGACGTCGGGGTCGCGAACCAAGGGAATTTTATGGCCATGCTGCTTGCGAAAACCCTCATCAAGCAACGAAAGCGTAAATGACCGCCAATTTTTCCAGCTATCCAGCTCGACAGGTTCACATTCCCCACCGTAATAATCATTTAGCTGCGGGATCAAATCCTCGACAGACTCAGCCACGAATGCCTTATTCTGACTCGTGTCACTAATATTGGATGACAACTTATCGCCATCCTTTGCTGGCCCAAACCACGCCGGAATCCGATGCCCCCACCAAAGTTGGCGGCTCACGCACCAAGGCTGGATATTTTCCATCCAGTTGAAGAACGTCTTTTCCCACGTCTTGGGGACGATTTCGATCCGTCCGTCCCGCACGGCTTCCATCGGCGCGACAGCCAGCTTGGCCGCGTCGACATACCATTGGTCGGTCAGCCAGGGTTCGATCACCACGCCGGAGCGGTCCCCGAACGGCGTCTGAATCGTGCGCGGTTCAAAGTCGGCGGCGACTTCCTCGCCTTCCTTATTCTTGGTGACGTGCGGCACGAGGAAGCCCAGCGCCTTCATCTCCGCAACCACGGCCTCGCGCGCGCCATCCACGCCATCGCGCTTGAAGCGGTGCAGGCCGAGATAGGCGTCGGGCACCAGGCCGTCCGCTGTCTGCACGACATTCGCGTCGGCATCGAACATGTTGAGCATCCGGCCCGCAGCGATGTCCGCGCGCTTGCCGACCTCGAAATCGTTGAAATCATGCCCCGGCGTGATCTTGACCGCGCCGGACCCCAGTTCCGGGTCGGCATAATCATCGCCCACGATCCGCAACCGTCGCCCGGTGATCGGCTGGAGAATCTCCTTGCCGATCACGCTCTGATAGCGCGGATCGTCGGGATGGACAGCGACCGCCATGTCGGCCAGCATCGTTTCCGGCCGCGTCGTCGCGACGACGATATGGTCCGACCCGTCGGCTAGGCGAACGCCATCGGCCAGCGGATAGCGGAAGCGCCAGAAGCCGCCCTGCGTCTCCTTGGTCTCTACCTCCAGGTCGGAAATGGCCGATCTGAAATGCGGATCCCAGTTGACGAGGCGCTTGTCGCGATAGAGCAGGCCGCGCTGGTGCAGTTCCACGAACACCTTGACCACGGCCTTGCTGAAATGCGGGTCCATGGTGAATTGTTCGCGGCTCCAGTCCATCGAACAGCCCAGCCGGCGCAGCTGGCCGGTAATCGTGCCGCCGCTTTCCTGCTTCCAGTCCCAGACCTTGGCGATAAATTCGTCGCGGCTATAGTCGGTGCGCTTTTCGCCCTTCGCATTCATCTGCCGCTCGACCACCATCTGCGTCGCGATGCCCGCATGGTCGGTGCCGACCACCCATAAAGCGTCCTTGCCGCGCAGCCGCTCGTAGCGGATCATGATGTCCTGCAACGTATTGTCGAGCGCATGGCCGATATGCAGGCTGCCGGTCACATTGGGCGGCGGATTGACGATCGTATAGGGCTGCGCGTCCGGACGCTCCGGGCGGAACAGGCCATTATCTTCCCAATGGGCGTACCAGCGGGTTTCGATTGCGGCGGGGTCGAATGTTTTGGGCAGTTCGGTCATCCCCGCGCCTTAATGCGCCTTGCCGCCCCATTCCAGCCGAAAGATCAGACGAACCAACGCCATATGCCGGCTGGCCAGCCTGCCAGCGGTATGTGCGCCCAGGTCGCTGCCAGCCAGACGACCAGTCCGCCCGCCAGCGCATGCATGCCGAACCGCCCGAACCGCGCGCGCCCGGCCAGGATCGCGGCGAAAGGCCAATAGCTTGTCCGCGATTCCCATTGCCGCCAGGCCTCAGGGGTCAGCGCCTCCTTCTTGCGGTCCTGCAAGGCCGCACCGACTAGCGCCAAAAGGATGATCGCGACCGACACGATGATGTTCGCCGCGACAGGATAGACCATGATATGCGCCAGCCCCCACAGTGCGAACGCCCACAGCATCGGATGGCGGGTGATGGCGAACACCCCCCTCGCCTCCGCCGGGACCGCCATCGCGCCGTCGGGATTAGGCATCGCCGGGTTACCGACCAGCGATCCCAGCAGCAGGATGGAAGCGATGAGCATGATGAGGGTGGCGAGCGCCCATGGCAGATCGCCGACTGGCCAGAGCATCGGCGTGACCGGTGCCGCGCGATAGGCGACGATCATCCAGATCAGCGTGATCGCCGCGACCAGTGAATAGAGGCCGAGAAAACCCTTCTCACCCAAGCGTGAGACCAGAGGCGCGCGGAGCGGATGGGACAACAGAAAATGCGTTCCGACAAAGGCGCTTGCCGCAATCAAGACCATCATGCCGTCATACCCCCCCCAGCTTTTCAAGCTGGTTGGATCATAGCATGATTGCCGTAACCGCATCAGGACATTTGCGCGGAAAATTCAGCGTGCGGTGATGCGCGCGATTTCCTTGGCCACCATTTCTTCCACCAGCGTGGGCAGCCGCGCATCGAGCCATTCTTTGAGCATCGGCTTGAGCAGCGAGCGAACCAGCCCGTCCAGCGTATTGTCCCCACCATCCTGCGGCGCGATCAGCATGGAAGACAAGGCCGACAGCGAATGGCGCGCAGCCACTTCGCTTTCGACCGAAAGGATCGTTTCAGCAGCGGGCGTACCGCCTGTGGAAACGGCAGGCTTGGCGGTGACGGGCTTGGCCGCCGTGGCTTTGGGAGCAGGCATCACGTCCTCTACACCGACCTCTTCAGTCAGTTCCAATATTCCATCGGTATCCAGATCGACGGGCGCAGTCACCGGCCTTGCTGCATCGGTGCGGACACGACGTGGTGTCGCCTGCACAGCTTCCTCGCCCTCCTCGGCGATGATCCGCTTGATGGAGGAGAGTATCTCTTCCATCGAGGGTTCTTTGCTCATATCGCCCATGTTGCCCCCAATTTTCCGGCCCTTAACTACGCTCGATCAGGGCTGTTGTGCCGTTTCGGGATTCACATTGGCGTTTTGTGGCACGCTGTCAACGGTGCGCGTCGCGGTGGGCACAGGCGCCTGGCCATAATCCCAGTCGAACCACTTGCCCTTCACCCGGTCATAATTGACCATCGGGTCATAGAGCGCGCCGCCTTCCAGACCCAGATCATCCGCTTCGGCATGGCCCATCGCCGCCAGCAGGCTGAACCCTGCGACATAAGCGTTGCGCCGCGCCGACACCAGCTGGACGCGGGCGTTGAGCGATTCCTGCTCGGCGTTCAGAATGTCGAGGATGGTCCGGCTGCCCACCGAATTTTCTGCCCGCACCCCTTCCAGCGACAGGCTGGCGGCATCGACCGCCTTCTGGCTCGATTCGATCGTCTGGAGCGACGCCTGCCAACTGGCATAGGCAGCCCGCGTTTGCGAGATCACGCTGCGCTCGGTCTCAATCTCCTGCTCCATCGTCTGCGACAGTTGCGCCTGGCGCTGGCGCACCTGCGCCGCAACCCTGCCACCCTGATACAGCGGAATGCTGAGCTGAACGCCGGCCTGGGCTTGCTTGTTGATCTGCGATCCGCCGCCTACCGTGCCATTTTCCAGCGTGTCGAGATAATTGGTATAGCCCGCTTGGGTGAAGGCCGAGAGAGTCGGCAGATTACCGGCCTTCGCCACATTCACGTCATAACGGGCCGCGTCGCGGGATTTTTCGGCGGCAATAATATCCGGGTTATCTGCCAGCGCGACCTGTACGGCAATTTGCGGTGTCGCGGGCAGACCCGGCAGCGCGGGTGGCGGCACCAGATCGTCCGGCGCGCTGCCGACCAGCGCGATGTAATTTTCGCGGCTGGTGATCAGGTTCGCCTGCGCGGTTTGCAGGTCCGATTGCGCCAGCGCCAGCCGTGACTGGGATTGCGCGACGTCAGTGCGGGTCAGGTCGCCCACCTCGAAGCGATCGTTGGTCGCCTGAAGATTGACGTCCAGCACTTTCACGTTCGCCAAGTTCAGCGACACGATCGCGCTGTCGCGGATAACATCCATATAGGCGGCAACAACCTGCGAGAAGATGCTGGCTTCCGTGCCGCGAAGATTCGCCTGCCCTGCTTCGACCCGGACCTTGGCGGCCTTAACGCCGTTCCGGACCGCGCCGCCAGCATAGAGCGGCACATTGAGCTGCGCCTGCGCGTTCACGGTCCGCTGGGGGGAGGTGAAGCTGATGGTGGGCTTGAGGATGCTTTCGGAATAGGTGCCGGTCACATCGGCACCGGGACGCCCCGCCGCCTTCTGGATCGGCACATTTTCGTCCGTCGCCCGCTGCCCGGCACGCGCGCCGGTCAGAGTCGGGTTGGACGCATACGCCTTGGCCAAAGCGCCCTGCAGCGTTTCGGCCATGGCCGGTCCCGCCAGCGCCGTGGAGAATAACAGCAAGGCTGTAGCGGTGGCCCGCCCAAGAGAATGTCGCTTTGCTGTCATGATCCCTGTCTCAAAAAACGAACCGTTCCGGCGCGGCAAAGCCCGGCAGCACTACCATCTCAAGGTCGGCGATGCTGGAAAGGCCCAACACGCCGCCGCCCACGCGACCGCTGCACAGGCGCGTCACGCCCCGCTCGACCAGGCCCGTAACCACCCGTCCACCGTCGACAAGCTGCTGAACGAGCGTAGCGGGCACTTCCTCCACCGCCCCGTCGATGAACAGAAGGTCATAGGGCGCGCTATCTGCGGCACCAGCGCTTAACGGCCCGCGCAAAACGACGGCACCAACGCTTTCTGGCCCGCCTTCTTCCTCGACCGCCACCACCTGCGCGCCCAATTCGGCCAGCAGCGCGGCGCAATAGCCGGTCGCCGCGCCGATCAGCAGCACCTTGTCGCCCGGCACAATCTGCGCTTCGGTCAACAGCCGTCCGGTGGCCAGCGGCGGATTGATGGCCCGCCCACCATCCAGCGGGATAGCGCGATCGATATAAGTCATGGCACGGCGATGCGCGGGCACATAATCCTCGCGCGGCACTTTCGCCATCGCTGCAATAACGCGCGGGTCGTTGACGTCGCTGGTGCGCAACTGGCTTTCGACCATGGCGGCCCGCATCGAAGAATGTTTCTGCTCGGTCACGATAGTTTCTCGCTTGGTCCAGTGGGCTTGGCACAACTGTATTGGCAATGCAATACAGTAAGGGGATCAACGGACCTCTAAATCAGCGCGCGCCCCGCGCCAAGCGGCTTTACATGGCGGCGCGCGAGATTCTTGGGGTGGACCGCTGCACTGCCGCTTGACTTTGCCACCAAAGCCGCACATTTGCGGCCACCCACCAGCGGATGGCCCGATGGCGGAGTGGTTACGCAGAGGACTGCAAATCCTTGCACGCCGGTTCGATTCCGGCTCGGGCCTCCAACTCCTTCTTCCTGCTCGACTTGGCGCGTCGCTCCCGTCTAAGAGGGGCGGCATGATGAAGCTGTTTATCGGTAACAAGGCCTATTCGAGCTGGTCGCTTCGTGGCTGGCTGGCGTGCAAGCTGTCGGGCCTGCCCTTTGAGGAAGTCGTCGTCCCCCTCTATGACGAGGCGTGGGAGAAGCGGCGCGAGGGCGACGAGTTTGCCCCCTCCTCCGGCAAGGTGCCGATCTTGTGGGATGGCGACGATATCGTTGTGTGGGACAGCCTCGCCATCATCGAATATCTCAATGAAAAGACCAGCGGCGACCTGTTCTGGCCGACCGATCCCGCCGCGCGCGCCATGGCCCGTTCAATGGCAGCCGAAATGCATAGCAGCTTTGCCGCACTCCGCCGCGAGCATAGCATGAACATCCGCCGCATCTATGACCCTGTGCCGCCCTCCGAGCCGGTCGCGCAGGATATCTTCCGGATGATGCAACTCTGGGCGCAGGCTCGTGCGCGCCACGGAGGCGAGGGCGAATTTCTGTTGGGCGAATTTAGCGCCGTCGATGTGATGTTCGCGCCGGTCGTCACCCGCTTCATCACCTACCAACTGCCCGTCGCCCGCTTCGCCCAGGCCTATATGCAGGCGATCATCGCCCATCCCTGGATGCAGGAATGGATTGGCGGGGCACAGGCGGAGGACTGGGTGATCGACAAGTTCGAGGTGCCGCCACAGGTGGCGTAAGGCGATGACGGATACGCCCGAAGACCCTTCGCCCAACGCCCCCAAGGAAGCGCGCGCGGCGGAAGCCGCCGCGATTCGCCGCCGGTGGATCACATTGGGCGAGATGCTCGCACTGCTGGCAGTCAGCATTTCTGGACTGACCCTCTATCTCAACTGGTCGAACAAGCAGGATGAGCGCGCGGAAAAGGCAATCGAAAGCCGCCAGGCGTCCGCCCGCGCCGCCAAGCTGATATTGAACGCCCGTGCGGATAGCGACGATCGGCTGATATTGACCCCGGCCGCCACTGACCAGATCGTGCAAAGCCAGACTTTTCTCTTCCCCGCCGCGCTGGGCATCGCGCCTGTGTCCACCACGGGTGAACCACGGATAGAAGCGCGATGGTTCGAAAATGCCCTCAAGCGAGCGCGGGACAAGGCGAAGCTGCCCGACAATAGCGTAGGCGACGAACAGTTGCCGGTGTTCATTACCACCCGCTTCGTCGTGAATGGCGAAGCGCGCGAGGATCGCGCCATCTACGATATCGGCTATGGCATTTCGGGTCGCTGGCTGTCGGGCCATGATGTGACCCTGCGCGGCCTTTCGCTCGTTACGCGCGAGATCGACACGTCCCCGGCCGCGCGGGTTGACGCGCGCTGGGCCGCAGTCGTCACCGCGCGCAACTGACGCGGCCCCACGAAAAAGCCCGACCCTTCGTGGAAGGGCCGGGCTTTTTCCGCTCGAAAGGATCGGGGCTTTAGCCGACGATCTCTTCCGGCTTGAAGAAATAGGCGATTTCGATCGCGGCATTTTCTTCGCTGTCCGAACCATGGACCGAATTGGCTTCGATCGATTCGGCCAGTTCCTTGCGGATCGTGCCGGCATCGGCATTGGCCGGGTTGGTCGCGCCCATGATGTCGCGGTTCCGCTGCACGGCATTTTCGCCTTCCAGCACCTGGACGACGACCGGGCCGGAAATCATGAAGGCGACGAGGTCGGCGAAGAAGGGGCGTTCCTTGTGGACGCCGTAAAAGCCTTCGGCCTGTTCGCGGCTCATGCGGATGCGCTTGGAAGCAACGACGCGAAGGCCCGCTTCCTCCAGCATCTTGGTGACGGCGCCGGTCAGGTTGCGACGGGTCGCGTCGGGCTTGATGATAGAAAAGGTGCGCGTGACGGCCATGGCCCTCGATACTCCGAATGTGTGGGAATGCTGGCCGCGCCTTTAGACGGGGCCGTGCTGCGCTGCAAGAGGCTTAAACCAGAGGCAGCGCTATGGCCCCTGCACCCATTTGCGGCCCTCCTGCCGCCAGAAGCGCGGCTCGACGCCCTCGCGCTTCGACAATATACGCCAACTTGCGCGCGCGCCATCAATCGTATCGGCGTCAAAAAAGTAGAAGGCGCGCTCAAATTCCAGCGCCTCGTCGCGCCACACGCCATCAGCCAGCGCCACATGCCGCGCGCCATTGGCGGCTACACAGGTCGGGGCGAGCAGGATCGGCTGTACGCCCTCATTCCCCTCGCCCGCGTGCCCATGGGCCAGGAAACTCTCAGGCGGCCCGGCCCACAGCCCCTGCGATATCCGCTCCCGCCGATCGGCCGCATCCGCCACCACCAGCAGCCGCGCGCCCAGCCCCAGGATGCGCGCCGCTATGGCGGGTAACACCTGTTCGACCGGATCGCGGCTTAGCTGGTAAAAATCGACCTGCATGATCGTAAAATCCTAACCCCGCTCGCCCTGAGCCTGTCGAAGGGCCGTTCTTCTTCTTTGCGCAGAAGGACAGGGCTTCGACAAGCTCAGCCCGAACGGGCGTGGGGGCATCTTACTGCTCGAACTTGTCCGCCACCAACTGGTCGATCAGACGCACGCCATAGCCGGTCGCGCCCTTGTCCCATGTCGCGCCGGGCTTGTCGGACCATACCATGCCCGCAATGTCGAGATGCGCCCATTTGACGCCATCGTCGATAAAACGCTTGAGGAACTGCGCGGCAGTGATCGACCCGGCATAGCGCCCGCCGATATTCTTCATGTCGGCGATCGGGCTGTCGATCAGCTTGTTATAGGCGTCGGACAGCGGGAAGCGCCACAATTCGTCGCCGCTCACCTTGCCCGCCGCGATCAGGTCATCGGACAGGCCATCGTCGTTCGAGAAGAGACCCGCATATTGATCGCCCAGCGACACCAGGATCGCGCCTGTCAGGGTCGCCAGATCGATGACAACCTCCGGCGCATAGATCTTCTGCGCCCAGGTCAGCGCATCGCACAGCACCAGTCGCCCTTCAGCATCGGTGTTGAGCACTTCGATCGTCTGCCCCGACATGGAGGTCACGATGTCGCCGGGCCGCTGCGCATTGCCATCGGGCATGTTTTCGACCAGGCCGCAAATGCCCACGACATGCGCCTTGGCCTTGCGCCCGGCCAGCGCCTTCATCGCGCCTGCGACCGCGCCTGCGCCGCCCATGTCCCACTTCATGTCTTCCATGCCGGCCGCCGGCTTGATCGAAATGCCGCCCGTGTCGAAGGTCACGCCCTTGCCGACGAACACGACCGGCTTGGCCGCCGTGCCGCCAGTGCCGTCCCATTCCATTGCCAACAGCCGCGCTTCGCGCACCGACCCCTGCGCCACGCCGAGCAGCGACCCCATGCCCAATTCTTCCATCGCCGCGCGATCAAGCACGCTGATCTTGATGCCCAGATCCGCCAAGTGGCGGCAGCGTTCCACGAAGCTTTCGGGGTAAAGGATGTTGGCGGGCTCCGACACCAGTTCACGGGTGAAGGCAACGCCCGCCGCCACCGCTGCCCAACGATCCCAGGCCGCGCCCGCATCGGTCGACACGATCGTCACCGTTTCCAGCGTAGGCTTGGCCTTTTCCGGCATCTTGGTGCGATAAGTGTCGATCCGCCAGCTACGCAACAGCGCGCCAAAGCCCAGCCGCGCCGCGCCCTCGCCCGTCACATCACCGATACATTCCACCGCGACATGGGTCGCGCCGCTGCTCAGCAGCTTGGCCGCGAGCGCGCCGCCGGCCCGCTCCATATCGGCGTCGCTCCCGCTGCCGGTTCCCACCAGCACGACACGCAACAGCTTGCCGTCTTCCTCCACGAAGCTCTCGAAGCTCGTTCCGGTTTCACCGGTGAAGCGCGCCGCGGCGGCCCCTGCCACCAGCGTCGCGGATGCGGCGAGTGGCAGGCTGGCGAGCGCGCCCTTTGCCACGGCAAAGGCGAGGCTGTCGGTGTCGGGACGGGTCGGGCTGATGGCGATATCCATGGATGGACCTTTTCTTGCTATGGGAACGGCTTTGGGGGCGTCTGGCCCGCTGATAGTCGTCAGATAGTGCGGCGAACCGTGTCTGGCAAAGCCGTTCGACCGATTTACCGCAAAAGAGCGGGGTCGCATGATTGCGGCGCGGGCGAAGCAATGCGATAGGCGGGGCGATATGCGCCCCCGGTTTTGAGGCTGTCTTTGTTGGTCACGTCCCTTTCCCCGTTTCGTTCCGCCCTGTTGCTGGGCAGCGCCATGCCCCTGCTGGCATTGGCCCCGCAGGCTATGGCGCAACAGCTCAACGAGCCGCAAACGCCGATCAGCGCACCCGACGCCCCCGTACCCACCAGCGACGACCAGATCGGATTCGCCGCCGACGCGCTGCAATATGACAGCAATCAGGAGGTTGTGACCGCCAGCGGCCATGTCCAGCTGCTGCGCGAAGGCAACCGCCTACGCGCCGACAAGGTGGTGTGGGACCGCGATACCGGCAAGGTCGAGGCACAGGGCAATGTGTCGCTCACCGATGCGGACGGCAATATCGCCTATGGCGACCGGTTCGACGTGACCGATACGCTCAAGGACGGTATGGTCGACAATACGCTGCTGGTGCTGCAGTCGGGCGGCCGCCTCGCATCGGCAACGGGGACGCGCGTCAACGGTATCTATACGCTCAACCGCGCCGCTTATACCGGCTGCGCCGTCGAAGACAGCAAGGGCTGCCCCAAGGAACCGACCTGGCAGATCAACGCGGTCAAGGTCGTCTATGACCCGACGCGCGAGCGAGTCAGCTACACCAACGCCAATATCGAGCTGTTCGGCCTGCCACTCATTCCGCTGCCCGGCCTGTCCCATCCGGTCGGCGAAGGGGGTGGCAACGGCCTGCTGATGCCGAACTTTCGCTACGATCGTAATAACGGCTTCGAAGTCGCCCTACCCTATTATATGAAGCTCGCGCCCAATCGCGATCTCACCATCACACCGCACATCTACACCAACGCGTTGCCGATGCTGGAGGGGAACTACCGCCACCTCTATGATCGCGGTGCCTATCAGCCACCGGCTTCCTGACCTATGGCAGCCGCGTGGCGACCGGCGACAGCCCGATCGGCACCCTGCCAGGCGAAGCGGAAAAGGATATCCGTGGCTATCTCGACGCCACCGGCGCGATGCAGCTGACGCCGGAATGGAGCCTGGACGGGTCGGTCCGCTTCGCCTCCGACCGCACATTTCTTCGTCGCTACGACATCAGCCGTGACGATCGACTGCGCTCGACCCTGGGTGCGCAGCGGATCGGCGACAACAGCTATTTCTCGATTCGCGGCTGGGCGGTGCAAACGCTGCGCGCTGGCGATTCCCAGGGTCAGACCCCGATCGCCCTGCCGCTGATCGACTATCGGCTACGGCTGAAGGATCCGCTGCTGGGCGGCGTGCTGCAGTTGCAGGCCAACACATTGGCGATTACCCGCACCCATGGACAGGATACGCAGCGCGCCTTTGCCGCCGCCGAATGGAATCTGCGCACGCTGACCGGCCTGGGCCAGGAGGTGACTTTCACCGGCTATCTGCGCGGCGATGTCTATCATAGCAGCGACAATGCGCTGACATCGGTCGCGAGCTATGCAGGCAGTCCGGGCTGGCAGGGACGCGGCATCGCCGCCGCCGCCGTCGACATGCGCTGGCCCTTCGTCGGCGAAGCGTTCGGCGGCGTGCAACGCATCGCCCCGCGCATCCAGATCGTCGCCGCGCCGCACCTCGCCAATCTGTCGCTGCCCAATGAAGATGCCCGCGCCGTCGACTTGGAGGACAGCAATCTTTTCGCGCTCAATCGTTTCGCTGGTTATGACCGATTCGAAGATTCGACCCGCATCACCTATGGCCTCGAATATAGCCTGGCCCTGTCCGACTTCTCGCTCCAGACCATCGTCGGGCAAAGCTATCGCCTGACCAACCGGGAAAGCATTCTGCCCGAAGGCACCGGGCTGTCCGGCCGCACCTCTGACATCGTCGGCCGGGCGACGGCGCGTTACAAGGATTTCGTCAGCCTCACCCATCGCTTCCGGCTCGACAAGAACAGCCTGGCGGTCCGCCGCAACGAAGTCGACGCAACGATTGGCAGCAAAAGCACCTATTTCATGGTCGGCTATCTCCGTCTCAATCGAGATGCCGACGCGACGCTGGAGGATTTGCAGGACCGCGAGGAAGTGCGATTGGGCGGCCGGGTGCAGCTTGCCCGCTTCTGGTCGGTCTTCGGCTCCACCGTCATCGACCTGACCGATGCCAAGGAAGATCCGCTGAGCGCATCGGACGGATATCAGCCGGTTCGCCACCGGCTGGGCGTCGCTTATGAGGATGATTGCCTGACGCTCGGCATCACCTGGCGCCGCGATTATGTGGCCAATGGCGACGCGCGAAAGGGCAATGGCTTCCAGCTACGGCTAGCTTTCCGTAATATTGGTATATAAGGATCAGCCGTTCCCGCGTCCCGTCAGGACTGGTTAAGGCGGACCCGCGCATTGGCGCAGGACCGTATTGGAGATTTTTGCCGACGATGCTGCCCTTGGTTTTCCTGCCTTACCGCATCCGCCATTCCCTTCGCTCTGGGCTGCGCACTGCGCTCGCCTCCAGCGCACTGTTGAGCATGGGGGTCCAGGGCGTCGTCGCGCAGACCGTCGATGACGGCGGCGAGGTCGCGAACCAGCAGCTCAACCTGCCCAAGGATGTCACCGTCTTTGGCAAGAGCGACCCCAACGTCCGCAAGGCGACCGCGATCATCAATGGCCGCATCCTGACCGGCACCGACATTGACCAGCGGCTCGCGCTGATCATCACCGCCAATGGCGGCAAGGTGGAAGCGGAAGAAAAAGAGCGGCTGCGCCTGCAGGTGCTGCGCAACCTGATCGACGAAACGCTCCAGATTCAGGAAGCCGCCGCCAACGACATCAAGATCGATCCGGCCGAAATCCAGCAAAGTTATGAGCGGGTCGCGGCGAATTTCCGCCAGTCGCCAGAACAGTTCGAAGCCTATCTGCGCACGCAGGGCAGCTCGGCCGCCAGCATCAAACGCCAGATTGAGGGCGAACTTGCCTGGAGCCGCCTGCTCCGCCGCAATGTCCAGCCCTTCGTCAACGTGTCGGAAGATGAAGTGAAGTCGGTGGTCGACCGGCTGAACGCCGCCAAGGGCAGCGACGAATATCGGATCGGCGAAATCTACCTGTCGGCAACCCCGGAAAACAGGGCGCAGATCATCGCCAATGCGCGCAACATCATTCAACAGATTCAGCAGGGTGGCAGCTTCCCTGCCTATGCTCGCCAGTTCTCCGAAGCCTCGACGGCGGCGGTCGGCGGCGACCTGGGCTGGGTGCGCCCCGCACAACTGCCGCCAGAACTGGCGCAGGCTGCTGCCGAAATGCAGGTCGGCCAGATTGCTGGTCCTATCGAAACGGTGGGGGGCGTGTCGCTGCTCTACGTCATGGACAAGCGCAAGGTGCTGACCGCCGATCCGCGCGATTCGCTGCTTAGCCTGAAGCAGCTTTCCGTGCTCTTCCCCAAAGGCACGACCAAGGAGCAGGCCAGTGCCAAGGCCGCCAGCTTCGCCGCCGCGATCAAGGAGATCAAAGGCTGCGGCCAGGCGAACGAAGTAGGCGCGCGGGTCGGGGCCGACGTGGTCGATAACGACAATGTGAAGATCCGCGATCTGCCGCCCCAGTTGCAGGATATTCTCCTCAACCTCCAAGTCGGCGAAGCCACGCCGCCCTTCGGCTCCATTACCGAAGGCGTGCGCGTGCTGATCGTTTGCGGTCGCGACGATCCGGCATCGGCCAATGCGCCCAATGCCGAACAGATTCAGGCCCAGCTGGAAGAGGAGCGGGTCAACCGGCGTGCGCGCATCTATCTGCGCGATCTGCGTCGCGACGCGGTGATCGAATATAATTGAGGCCACCCCTCTAGCGCCCTTTGCGGTGCCGCTGGGCGATCCGGCCGGAATCGGGCCGGAGATCGTCGCGAAAAGCTGGGTGATGCGCGAGGCGCGCGGGCTTGCGCCCTTCTTCGCGGTGGGCGATCCCGCCGCGCTGCGCGCCGTCTGGCTCGGCCCGATCATTCCGATCAGCGCGCCAGAAGAGGCAACACAAGCCTTCGCCACCGGCCTGCCCTGTCTCGAAATCGCCAAGGCGGGCGAAATCGTGCCCGGCACGCCCAGCGTCGATGGCGCGCGCATCGCGTTTCAGGCGCTGGAAGTCGCGGTCGGCCTCGCCCGCTCCGGTTCGGCCGCTGGCATCGTCACCGCGCCGGTCGGCAAGGAACAGCTATATGGCGTCGGCTTCACCCATCCGGGTCAGACCGAATTTGTCGCCGAACGCTGCGGCGTATCCGCCCATAATGCCGTAATGATGCTAGCCGGGCCGTCGCTCAAGGTCGTGCCGATCACCATCCATATTGCACTGGCCGATGTCCCCGCAGCGCTCACCAGCGAACTGATCCGCGCCCGCGCGCTCACCACGGCTAAGGGGATGCAGAAGAATTTCGGCATTGCGCGGCCCCGGCTCGCGGTGGCGGGCCTTAACCCCCATGCCGGGGAAAATGGCGCACTGGGCCGCGAGGAAATTGAGATCATCCGCCCCGCGATCGAGCAGCTGCGCGCCGAGGGTATCGACATTGTCGGCCCCTTGGCGGCCGATGGCATGTTTCACGCGCGCGCGCGCGAAACCTATGACGTCGCGCTGTGCATGTATCATGATCAGGCGCTGATCCCGATCAAGACGCTGAATTTCGACGATGGCGTGAACATCACGCTGGGCCTACCGATCGTCCGCACCTCGCCCGATCATGGCACCGCGTTCGGTATCGCCGGGACCGACAGCGCCAATCCGGGCGCCATGATCGCCGCGATCCGCATGGCCGAAGCCGCCGCCCGCGCGCGCATCGCTTATGGTTGACACCCGCCCGGCATTGCCGCCCCTGCGCGATGTGATCGCGCGCCATGGCCTTGCTGCCAGCAAGGCGCTGGGTCAGAATTTCCTGCTCGACGAACAATTGCTGGACCGGATTGCCGCCATTCCCGGCCCTTTGGATGGCCAGCCTGCCTTCGAGGTCGGCCCCGGCCCCGGCGGCCTCACTCGCGCCATCCTGCGCGCGGGCGCGCGACTTGTCGCGGTCGAGCGCGACCGTCGCTGCCTGCCTGCGCTCGCCGAACTGGAGGACGCCTTTCCCGGCCAGCTGCGTGTGATGTCCGGCGACGCCATGGAAGTCGATGCCCGCGCCGAGGCTGGTGACGGTGCGCATATCATCGCCAACCTGCCCTATAATGTCGGCACGCCCCTGCTCGTCGGCTGGTTGTCGGCGGCGTGGGAACCGCTGCCCTGGTGGTCCAGCCTGACGCTCATGTTCCAGATGGAAGTGGCCGAACGCATCGTCGCTCAGCCCGGCACGGACCATTATGGCCGCCTTGCCATCCTGTCGCAGTGGCGCAGCGAGGCGCGGATTGCGATGAAGGTGCATCGCAGCGCCTTCACCCCGCCGCCCAAGGTCATGTCGGCGGTCGTGCATATCACCGCGAAACCTGCCCCGGACGGCGTCCAGCTCAAGATGCTCGAAAGGCTCACCGCTGCCGCTTTCGGCCAGCGTCGCAAGATGCTGCGCCAGAGCCTCAAAGGCTTACCCGGCGCGCTTGATGCGCTGGTGGACGTCGGCATCGACCCGCAGCGCCGCGCCGAAACCGTCAGCGTCGAGGATTTCGTAGCCGTGGCGCGCATCCTCAGCCGCTGACGGCGCGCGATCAGTTGCGCTGACCGTCGATCTGCGCGATTTCCTCGTCCAGATCGCGCAGCACGTCGGCGCGAATACGATCGGACATATGCGTGGCCCGTTCCACCTTCGCCCGCGCCTTCATCAATCCGGCACGAGCCGATCGCAGCGCCTGTGCTTCGATCTGCGCCTCGCAGATGCGGATGCGGATGGCACGGCGGCCATTATTGTCCACCGTCTCGCGTTGGCTGACCGTCCGGTCGCCGTCGCAGCCCTTGCGGACATCCACCACCGGCACCATCCGGGCAATATCGGCCTCGGTGGGGATGCCATGAGTCTGTCCCCACTGGTCGGCACGGCTTACGCTGATGCGCGCCTTTTCCTCGCGCCAAGTCACCGGCGGCGCGGGGGGCACGGGCGGCACCGGCGCGATCATGTCGGCGGCAGGCACGATCGGCTCTGGCGGCACGGGCGTCATCGGCGCGGTTTCGGCCGCGATGGTCGCAGCGGTCGGTACGTCGGGGACCGTTGCAGCGGCGGGAACCTCCGGCATGGCGGCGGCGGCGGGCCGGGCGACCAGATCGCCCAGTCTGGCAAGATCGGCGGATTCGACGGTCTCGCTGATCGCCGCCATCTGCTGCGCGGCGCGGCTGCCCGATGCCGTAAGCGCGAGGCCCGTGGCGGTGACGATGGCGACAGCCGCCATGCCCCAGCTGATCCGCTGGAGTGAGATTTCATGGTGCGAAAGCATGGCAAGCCTCCCCTTGAGTGTAGCAATGCGATTGAGATGACAGGCGGCGACGAATTGCCGCCCGCCTGCGGCTTTCAGGATGGCGCGGCCATAGGCATGGGCCTGATCGCGGCCATAGAGCGAGAGGACGCGCGCATCGCACGCGGTTTCCTGATCGGCGCGATAGGCGCGATAGGCGACCCAAGCGATCGGATTGCACCAATGGATGCCAAGCAGCAGCAGCGCGATCATATTGGCCAGCAGGTCGCCGCGCTCATGATGGGCGCGCTCATGCGCCATCGCCATTTCCTGCTCCAGATCTTCATAGCGCTGGGCGAAATCGACCGGCAGGACGATCATCGGCCGCAGCACGCCAAAGGCCAGCGGTCCCGACGCCTGTGGACTGGCGATCGTGCGGATGCGGCCCTCCTGCCCGATCAGCACAGAGCCATCGAGCATATGGCTGTGGAAGCGGATATAGCCCACCGCCTGGATCACCAGAAACGCCAGCAACCCGATGAACCAGAGCGCGATCCCCGCTTCCAGCCAGGGAAAACCCAACGCCGATGCCGCTTGCGGGTCGTTTGACAGCGCCAGCAATCCGGGCAGACCAGACTGATCGACCGCGATATGCAGCGGCGAAGGCGCAGCCACCTCCTGCGGCAGCACCGGCAAAACCATCCGCAGCAACGGCAACGCCAGAGGCTATAGGCCGCCCCCGCTCCCAGCCAGCGCGCGACCGGGCGGCGCAGCAGCATCACCAGCGCCATCAGCAAGCTGGTGGCGATCAGCGTTTCGACGATCCAGACGCTCATGATTTCAGCCCCTTAAGGATATCCTCCAGTTCGGCGATATCCTCCGCCGTCAACTGATCCTGGCTCGCCAGCTGCGCGACCAGCGGCGAAATGCGACCGCCGAACAGGCGATTGACCAGTCGCCCGGACTCGCCCGCAACATAATCATCGCGCGCCACCTTCGGCCGATAGAGAAAGCGGCGACCATCCTGGTCGGCGGCAATGATATCCTTGGACATCAGCCGCGACAGCAAGGTCTTGACCGTCGGGACGCTCCAGTCACGCGCAGCGGCGACGCGGTCGGCGACATCGGTGGCGGTCTGCGGCGACTGTTCCCACAGCGCCTCCATCACCACCAACTCCGCTTCGCTGATCTTCTCGCTTATATCCGCCACGCGCCCGCGCCTCCTGCTCAACTACATCTGTAATCGCAGCGATTACATGCGTAGTCAACGCAGAAATGCGACGGCGCATCGGGCAATACTATCAGGCACGAAAAAGGCGACCCGAACCGGACCGCCTTTTTCTAACTCATCATATCTGACGCGATCAGTTCGCAGCGGCGACGCCCTGATCGGTCATCAGCTGATGCAACTCGCCCGCTTCGTACATTTCCATCATGATGTCGCTTCCGCCGACAAATTCGCCCTTCACATAAAGCTGGGGAATGGTCGGCCAGTCGGAAAAGGCCTTGATCCCCTGCCGCACGGCCTGATCCTGCAACACGTCCACCGTGTCATAGGCGACGCCCAGATGTTCCAGGATCGCGATGGCGCGGCTGGAAAAGCCGCATTGCGGAAAGAGCGGCGTGCCCTTCATGAAAAGCACCACGTCATGGGCACCCACAAGGTCGGCGATCCGCTGATGCACGGCGTCGGTCATGATCGAAAGTCCATTCCTGTCTGGCGTCGCAATAGGCCGACGCATACTATCCATGCGGTGTTAGTTGGGAACCGCCGTGGTCAGTTGCAAGGCGTGCAGCACGCCCCCCATCCGCCCGTCAAGCGACGCATAGACGGCGCGTTGCTGCGCCACCCGGCTCATGCCCCGGAAACTTTCCGCCACCACACGCGCGGCATAATGGTCGCCGTCACCGGCCAGGTCGGTAATCTCGACCTGCGCGTCGGGAATGGCGGCGCGGATCATATCCGCGATTTCGTCGGCGGCCATCGGCATCGCAGGCGGCCTTACTGTGCTTCGATGAACATGCGGCGGGCAACGACCGCTTGCTCTTCCAACGCGGCGCGAACGCCTGGCTCGTCAATCTCGATCCCGGCCGAGGTCATGTCGCCGACCAGCTTGCGGATCACATCCTCGTCGCCGGCTTCCTCGAAATCGGCCTGCACCACGGCCTTGGCGTAGGAGTCGGTCTCCTCCGGCGTCAGACCCATCTTGGCTGCGGCCCATTCGCCGAGCAGCCGGTTGCGCCGCGCCTGGATGCGGAACTGCATTTCCTGGTCATGCGCGAACATATTTTCAAAGGCCCGTTCGCGATCGTCGAAAGTCGTCATGCCCAAAAGCCCTGTTGAAAGCGGATATCGAAAATCAGATAGGCAGAAGCGCGCAATTACGCAACGGCGGGGATCATCCACGGACGATCCTGTGCGACGCTCTTTTCATAGACGGCAATCCCGTCCGCATCGCCCAACGTCAGGCCGATCTCGTCCAGGCCTCCCAGCAGGCAATGTTTGCGGAACGGATCGATCTCAAACGCAAATCGGTCCTGAAACTGCGTCGTGACCGTCTGCTGCTCCAGGTCGACATGGATTTCGTCGGTCTGGGCAACCGCCATCAGCCGGTCAATCGCCGCCTGCGGCAGCACCACGGTCAGGATGCCGTTCTTAAAACGCATTGCTGGAGAAAATGTCGGAAAAGCTCGGCGCGATCACCACTTTGATGCCCAGGTCACCCAGCGCCCAGGCGGCATGTTCGCGGCTCGACCCGCAACCGAAATTGTCGCCCGCGATCAGGATCGGGCTGCCCGCATAGGCCGGATCGTCAAAGACATTGCCGGGCTCCTTGCGCAACACCTCGAACGCGCCCTTGCCAAGGCCGGTGCGCGAAATGGTCTTGAGCCAGTGCGAGGGGATGACGATGTCGGTGTCGACATTCTTCATCCCGAACGGATAGGCCTTCCCCTCAACGGTCGTCAGCTTCTCCATCAGCGCGCCTGCTTGGCTTCCGCTGCGGTCAGATCTTCGGCCCGGCCGAGCGTCGCGGCCATCGCGGCACTCGCCAGCGCGCCCAGCGTCAACAGCCAGAATATCTTTTTCACAACGTCATCCCCTCTTGGTCTTTCAATAATTCGCGCACATCGGTCAGACGCCCGGTGAGCGCTGCCGCCGCAGCCATGGCAGGCGACACCAGATGCGTGCGTGCGCCCGGTCCCTGACGGCCCATGAAATTGCGGTTGCTAGTCGATGCGCAGCGCTCGCCCGCAGGCACCTTGTCCGGGTTCATGCCCAGGCACGCCGAACAGCCCGGCTCGCGCCATTCGAACCCGGCCGCTACGAAAATGCGATCCAGCCCTTCGGCCTCCGCCTGTCGCTTGACGAGGCCCGACCCTGGCACGACCATGGCATGCTTGATGCCGCTCGCAATCCGGCGACCGTCTAGCAGCGCCGCCGCAGCGCGCAAATCCTCGATCCGGCTGTTGGTGCAACTGCCGATGAAGATATGCTCCACCGCCACGTCGGCCAGCCGTTGTCCGGCCGTCAGCCCCATATAGTCGAGTGACTTTTGCGCGGCCGCCCGCTTGGACGCATCCTCGAAACTATCGGGATCCGGCACCACGCCGGTCACTGCGACAACATCTTCGGGGCTGGTGCCCCAGGTCACCGTCGGCACGATGTCGGCCGCGTCGATCACCACGGTCTTGTCGAAGACAGCGCCCTCATCGGTGACGAGCGTACGCCACCAGGCGACCGCCGCATCCCAATCCGCACCCTTGGGCGCCATCGGACGCCCTTTCAAATAAGCGAAAGTCGTCTCGTCCGGCGCAAACAGGCCCGACCGCGCACCAGCCTCGATCGACATGTTGGCGACGGTCAGCCGCCCCTCGATCGACATGTCGCGGAACACGGAGCCGCGATATTCCATGACATAGCCGGTCCCGCCCGCCGTGCCGATCCGTCCGCAAATCGCCAGCGCGACATCCTTGGGGGTAACGCCAAAGCCCAGTTCGCCCTCGACCACGACCGCCATCGCCTTCGATTGCTTGAGCAGCAAGGTCTGGGTCGCCAGCACATGCTCGACCTCGGACGTGCCGATCCCGAAGGCCAGCGCGCCCAAGGCACCGTGCGAACTGGTATGCTGTCGCCGCACACCAACGTCGTGCCTGGCAGGGTAAAGCCCTGCTCTGGCCCCACCACATGGACGATGCCCTGCTCGACATCGGCGTCGCCGATCAGGCGGACGCCAAACTCCGGCGCATTGCGTTCCAGCGCTTCCAGCTGCTGCGCGCTCTGCGGATCGGCGATCGGTATGCGCTTGCCATCGGCGTCGCGACGCGGGGTCGTGGGCAGATTATGATCCGGCACCGCCAGCGTCAGGTCGGGCCGCCGCACGTTGCGCCCGGCAAGGCGAAGTCCCTCGAACGCCTGCGGGCTCGTCACTTCATGGACGAGATGCCGGTCGATATAGATGAGGCAAGTACCATCCGGGCGGCGCTCCACGACATGCGCGTCCCAGATCTTCTCATAGAGGGTGCGGGGTTTAACCATAGTGCCTCCCCCCTAGACCCGTAACGGCAGGGGGAAAAGGGGGAAAGCCGATGCTATCTTTTGTTTTCTCCGCCACGCGGGCAAGAAAGTTACACGGCCCGGTAATCCGCCACGATGCGCCCGGCGGCACCGATCTCGGCCTCATGGCTGTCCTCGCGCCAGGTTTCAGCCAGAGCCGCCGACTCCCACGCCTGCATCGCGGGCAGCGCCAGCATATGTGCGACCCAGGCCAGTCCCGCCGGGCCGACATCCAGCCCATAGGTCCGCACCCGATAGGCAACCGGCGCGTAAAAGGCATCGACGGCGGTAAAGGCGTCCCCCGCCAGGAACGGCCCGCCAAAGCGCGCAAGGCCCTCCGCCCAAAGCTCTGTCAGCCGGGCGATATCCTTGTTGAGCGCGGGCGAGGGCAGATGCGGTTCCACCCGCACCCCAATGTTCATGGTGCAATCATTCCGCAACGTCGCAAAGCCGCTATGCATCTCCGCCGCCGCGCACTGCGCCCAGGCGCGCGCCGCTTCCTCACGCGGCCAGACTTCGGCATGGCGATCGGCCAGATACAGGATGATCCCCAGCGAATCCCACACCGTCCGCTCGCCATCGATCAGCGCGGGCACTTGCCCCGTCGGCGAAAAACTACGGAAGGCCGCATAATTGGTCGCCTGCAAAAACGGCTCGACCCGGTCGATGAACGGGATGCCCAGCGCGTTCATCAGCACCCAGGGGCGCAGCGACCAGCTGCTATAATTGCGGTTCGCGGTGATCAGCGTGTAGGCCATGGCAAGTCTCCCTTGGAGGCGGCCGTCGCTTATCCCATCGACATCGCAGCGTATAGCGCCAGTGGCTTTGCACCGGACTGCCCCTAGCCAAGCCCTTGGGATCGCGCCACAAGGGAGCATCACGGGCGGCCCCCTAGCCGCCCTCCCCCGATTTGCGGAGCTATAGTCGTGAACCGACGCCAATTTCTCGCCACCAGCGGTGCCACCGCGCTGACCGCCGCCACCGCCGCCCCCGCCTTTGCCCAAGCTGGCTCCGCCGACGCCCGGCTGCGCGCCATGCTCGACGGCTTCTTCTATGAACGGCTCGCCGACTCGCCCGAACAGGCGACCCGCCTTGGCCTCGACACCGGCGAGCGCGCCGCGCTGCGCGGCAAGCTCAGCGACACCTCCGCCGCCGGGGTCGCCCGCGACCTCGCCCGCAGCAAGGCGCAGGCGAAGCAACTCGCGACCATCGACCGCAAATCCCTCAGCGACGCCTCGAAACTCGACTATGACGTCGTCACCTATCAACTCGACCGCACAGTCGGCGGCGAACGCTTCGGCTATGGCGAGACGGCGGGCCGCTACGCCCCCTATGTGTTAAGCCAGCTCACCGGCAGCTATCGCGAGATCCCCGATTTCCTCGATTCACAGCATCGCGTTGCCAACGCGGCCGACGCCGACGCCTATCTCGCCCGCCTCGAAGCCTTCCCGGCCGCCATGGACGGGGAACTGGCCCGGCAGAAAGAGGATGCGGCCAAGGGCGTGTTCGCGCCCGACTATATTCTCGACACGACGCTCAAGATGCAGGCGTCGCTGCGCGATCAGCCCGCCGCGCAGACCGTCCTTGTCGCCTCCTTCGTGAAGAAACTCGCCGCCGCAGGCCTGCCACCCGAACGCGCCGCACAGGCCGAAAAGATCGTCACCGACCAGATCTTCCCCGCGCTCGACCGCCAGCGCGCCCTGGTGCAAGATCTCCGCGCCAAGGCGACCCATGACGCGGGTGTGTGGCGCCTGCCCGAAGGCGAGGCTTTTTACGCTGCCGCGGCCGAAGCAGCCACCACCACTGCGCTCACCGGCGATGAAATCCACCAGATCGGCCTTGATCAGGTCGCGCAGATCAGCGCCCGGATCGACACGATCCTGAAAGGCGAAGGCATGAGCCAGGGCAGCGTCGGCGATCGCCTCGTTGCGCTCAACCAGCGCCCCGATCAGCTTTTCCCCAATACCGAACAAGGCCGCGAAGCGCTGCTCGCCCAACTCAATGTCCAGATCATCGCCATGCAAAAGCGGCTTGGCGAAGCCTTCAACACCGTGCCCAAGGCCCCGGTCGAGGTCCGCCGCGTACCGGTCACGATCCAGGCGGGCGCACCGGGCGGCTATTATCAGAACGCCTCGCTCGACGGCTCGCGCCCGGCCATCTACTATATCAACCTGCGCGACACGTTCGACCGGCCCAAATTCGGGCTTGCGACCCTGACCCATCATGAGGCCGTGCCGGGCCATCATCTTCAGGTGTCGGTCGCACTGGAATCCGACGCCATCCCGATGATCCGCCGACGCGGCGGCTATAGCGGCTATAGTGAAGGCTGGGCGCTCTATTCCGAACAGCTCGCCGACGAAATGGGCATGTATGCGGGCGATCCACTGGGCCAGGTCGGCTATCTCCAGTCGCTCCTTTTCCGCGCCACCCGCCTCGTCGTCGACTCCGGCCTGCACGTCAAACGCTGGAGCCGCGAAAAGGCGACCGATTACCTCATCGCCACCACCGGCATCGCGCGCGGCCGCAGCCAAGGCGAAATCGACCGCTATACCGTCTGGCCGGGTCAGGCCTGCAGCTACAAGATCGGCCACACCGTCTGGAACGACCTGCGCACGGAAGTGCAGCGCAAACAGGGCGACGCCTTCGACATCAAGGCTTTCCATGACGTGCTGACGCTGGGTGCCATGCCGCTCGACATATTGAAGCAGACTGTCCGGCAGCGGGCGGGGATAGCTTAAAAATCCTCCCCCTGCGGGGGAGGTGGCTGGCCGCAGGCCAGACGGAGGGGTGCG
>NZ_JEMV01000065.1 GCF_000588875.1 Sphingobium sp. Ant17 | reverse complement strand
TCCGACATCCGTCACCTCTGCCTGCCGTTGCTGCAAGAGCTTGCTAAGCGCCACGACCTCCGATTGCGCGACCGCCAGGCGCTGCTTTGCATCTTCCGTCTGAAGCCGAAAATCTTCGGCCAGCGCGGTCAGTTCATTTTCGCGCAACGCCATCTGCGCCTTTACCGAAGCGTCATCGTTCAACTCGGCCTGCCGTTGCTGCAAAAGCCTGCTGAGCGCCACGACTTCCGATTGTGCAGCCTCCAGGTTCCGCTTTGCTTCTTCGTTCTGAGCACGAAAACCCTCAATCAGGATCTCAGAATCCTCGATCCTATTAAGAAGAAGAGATTTCTCTGCTGGACTGAGGTAGCGGTTTTGGACATCAGCGAGGCGCGCAGAGGTCTCGCTCAATGATTTTTCGGCGGTAGCAAGACGAGATTGCAGCAGCGCGACTTGATCTTCACTTTTTTTCCGTTCGCCGGCAAGTGTGAAAACCCATGCATTTGCGTCTTGCAGCTTGGCTTCAACGACCTCCAACTGCCCCTCGGCCGCCATGCGCCCTGCTTCGGCCTGAGCCAACTGATGGTGCTTGTCGTCCAGGCTAGCAAGCGTTTGGGCGATCTCCTCTTCCCGCTGGCGCAGGGTACTCTGGACATCCCCCAGTTGATGCCGGTGATCGGACAGCTCCTGCCTCAGCGTCTCGATATCGCCTTGTGCGGCACTCAAGGCAGCCGCGTCCGCTTCCTTGTCGGCCAGCGTGGTGCGCAGATCCGCTTCGACCGCATTGGCATGGTCGCGAAGCGAGGCGAGGTCACTTGCCAGCTTCGACTTTTCCGCCTCCAATTCCAGGCGGGCATTTTCCAACTGCGCTTCGAGGCTTTGAATATCCTCGCTTCCCTGTCCCTCGCTTGCAAGTTGCGCATCACGCAACTGAGCGATTTCAGCCGTGATTTGCGTCAATTCGCCCTCCCTGGCTTGAAGCAAAGCACGAAGTTCACGATTCTGGTGCCGCTCGCTCGAAACGTCATATGTCAGCTTTGCAAATGCAGGCCCGGCGACGTTCAACTGCTGCCGGATGTCATCGAGTGCGGCATGGTCGTCTGGATTTTCTTCCGACGTGGCCCAGCGCCGTAGGATGGCATCGGTATCTCGCACCCATTTCGATACAGTCAAATTGGACTGGACGCTTTTCTCGGATCGAATGTGATGGCGGCTGTCCCGATCCAGAAACGCCTCCATCTCCATGGCGGTGAGGGATGAAAAGCGTGGCCAGGCGATACCCAATATATCCTGCATCCTTTCCGCCTCCCCGACCCAGTCTTCGAGCAGATTTTCATAGGTCAGGAAAACGCGGCGGCGTTCGCGACTACCATGTTCTGCGTCGAGAACATGTCGCAACCAGAGTAGCATAGCCAGATCCCGGTGCATGCCGTCGCGCGCCACCAAAGAATCGACCACTTCGAGTGGATTACGCAGAGGCACAACCACCAGTGGCGAAACCTCCGCTCTATCCAGAACGTCAAACCAGAAACGCGTCAACCGACAGTTACGCGGATCCTTCAGCACAAAGAGCGGCGACGTACCGAATTCTTCATTCAGGACAGTCGAAGCACGCTGCATGAAGTCATCAACGACAGGAGAATCATACCATGCGGGATTATATTCTTGCCAGTCGTCCCAGTTGCTGCCCGCGGAATGCAGAACGGCGTCGTTCAACGCCATGATGGCGCTCGATTCCCAATGGCCTTTGGGATTGGACGGTGCTTCCGGCATCAATGTATTTGGCAGGTCGCATCCCAGCAAATTCAACATACGTGCAACGGCGCTCGTCCCGGACCTATGCATCCCGAGAACCACAATAGTCTTGCGCTGCATTAAATTGCTCTCTTCTTGCTTGCTGACATTTCACCACCAGATCACAAATTTTCGGAAAATCGCAATCTCACCCAAGCAACACCCCAAGCGATGTCACCAGCCAAATTCACTGCACCATCTATGCTGCAATGCGGTATATTGGTCAATCGCCTCCCCCACCGTCGAAAGCCTTTCAGAGATGGGGCCTGACCAGGTACAAATTCCTGTTATCTAGTGTGTTTTCATCTATAAAATTGGTGATTGGCACCATGCTGAATTCCTTGGCACATAGCATATCTGGTCCTCATCGGTTTTTTGAAAATCTACGCCGAGCCCAACGCCAGATCCGGCCATGCCGACCTCGGTTCATGTCGCTTCGCTGGCGTATCACCTCTTTCCCCAGATAGCGGTTTGCGCGCGGGCTCCCATCGCAGATCGCTACCAAGTCGCGCATGTCCAATTGCCCGATGGCTTCATCCGAAAAGGCGGGCGTGTAATAGATGCAATCGTCGAAATAATAATGCGTCACCTGCGACCAACGGGTCAGGCGCGCGTCATTCTGAGGGCTACCGCCGTGAAGCAAGTTCGCGCACCAGATCAGCGCCTGCCCCTTGCGCGCCAGGAACACCTCTTCGCGCGCGCCATGGACATCGCACAAAGCAGCCCAAGCCGGGCCATAGGGTCCTGCGCCGACGCTAGGTCGCTGCCAAAGCCCCGCCGCCCGATCAGCGCGTTAGTCATGATTGGCCAGCGTGGGAGCCAGGATAATAGAAAAGCGGACCAGCGTCTGGGCCGACATCTTCCATCGCCAGCCACACGCCGCACATGAACCGTTCGGGCAAGCTGGAAAAGTGAACAGAATCCGAATGCGCATCCTGCTGTGTTCCGACCGAGAAATTGAGCGTTTGGAAAGGAAAAGCGCCGCGCCCGTAAAGCTTGCTAAGCAGGTTAATAACCGTCTGGTTCGCCGCGATAGCGCGAACGTCGTCATTCTCTTTCCAGGCATCCTGCACACGCCGCTCGCCCACCGTCTTGTCGCTGTCGGGATCGGTCAGGTCCATGCCATATTGCGGACCAAGATCGACCTGTATCCGGGCGATCCGCGCGTCGATATCCACGTCAGGAAAATCGAACACCGCATAGCCTTTTTCGTGCAGGTCGCCCGCAATTCGCATTTCCTCATCCGTAAAGCCCTGTGATGGAGCTACTGCGGGAAACAGTGGGGATTCGATCAGCGGCAGACCGGGAAACAGACTGATCAAGACGCTTTGGTCCTTTCTGCTGACAGGACGGGGCACAGACGATGTATCATGGCCTTTGGTGTAACCCTATGGCGTCAAGGACGCGATCGGCAATCATGCGGAGCGCACAGACTTGGCCCCTCCGCCCCTGAAGCACCTGTTTTAAAAGCACTACGAAGTCATGCCTGATGGTACTCCGGTCGTCCAGAGTGCTATAGACATTCCAGAACGCCTCCGTCCCAATTGCGCGGGGCATATGCCATACGCCATGATAGCCAAAGCTGCTGGCCAGATCCCCTGCCCGCTCCGTCGCGAACATGTCCGCCAGTGCGCGCGGGGCAAAGCGCATCCCCCTGCCCTCCAGGCGAGCGCGACCGACACGACCGATCGCGATATCTTCGGGATGCACGGCTGCAAATTCCGGTTCCCGGCATGCTTCCATCAAACGGCGGCTGCGCAGCGAGAAACCACCATTGCCGACATCATGGCCATCTGTGAATTGCGGCCAGCTCGCGCCGATATAGTCATAATCCAGAAATTCGTCGCGCCATTGTGTCGCGTTCAGCACATGTCCGTCCCATTGCGCGACCAAGCAATGTGATGTTTCGACATAATTGACTATTTGCGACAGGAGAAAATCGGAATAGGCAGCCGCAGAGGTCAGCGGCGCGATCGGTATGACCATGATGTCGGGATGATCGGGCGTCACTTGGGCATCGGTGAACAGCTTACACGCCGCAAAATCGATCTGTGCCATACAGGCTTCCAACGCGCGGATGGTAGCGGCCACATTGACCGAACTGGCCGCACAAAGCGTTACCTGCGGCAGAACCAGACGGGCGCCAGCCATAGTTAGATTGCGACGACAAAACGCTCTGCCGCGCGGCTGAGCTGGGGATGGTGGAACGGATCGGTAATCTCGTCGGTGTTCCATATGCGCTTGAGCGCCGCAAGTTCTCCGGCAAAGCGCGCGGCACCGACGGGATCCTGATCCAGTCCGCGCGACACCGATTCGTGATGTATAAGCGTGGCGCGCGGTTCATAAAGCGATTGCCAGCCACGCTGATTCAGGCGCAGGCACAGGTCTACGTCGTTGAAAGCGACCGCAAAATTGCGTTCGTCCAAGCCGCCTACCGCCATGAACCGTTCCCGCTGCACGAGCAGGCAAGCCGCCGTAACTGCTGAGGTAAACTGCGGCAGAGCATGGCGGCGAAAATAGCCTTCCTCGTTCGGATGCAGAAAGCGATGGGCATGACCAGCGGCATTGCCTACCCCAATGACGACTCCTGCATGTTGAATGCGTCCGTCGGGATAAAGCAGCCTTGCCCCCACCGCGCCAACATCATGGCGCATCGCTTGATGCGCCATGATCGCCAGCCAGTCTGGCCTCGTCATTTCGATATCATTGTTGAGCAGGCACAATAGCTGCCCTCGCGCCTGTGCCGCTGCCCGATTGTTGATCGCAGAATAGTTAAAAACGCCGCGGTGGTTTAGCACCTGGGTATGTACGGAATCTAAATCAGCGAGATAGGCCCTCGTTTCTGGATCGTCGCTATCATTGTCCACCACGATTACGTCAACTGTAGGATAATCGGTAGCCGCAATCCCCTCCAGACAGGTCCGCAACAAGTCGACACGGTTGCGGGTGGGCACAATGATGGTGACATGCGGCATGTCGCGCGACGGCGCGACGGGAGCAGCCGGAATGCGTGGGGCAAAACGAGTGCGGCGGTGATGCAGCATTTGGCGGACATGGACCGGGGACCGCCCCTCCGCTTGGGCGGCGCGCATGACAAGTTGCTGCGCCCAGTCCGGGCGATCAGCCACCGCTTCCAAATCAGCCCGCCCCGCGTGCAATATGCAGGCCCCGGTCAGATAGTCGAAATGTTGAAACAGTTCGCTGTTCCAGTCCGGCTTGAAATGCGGTGCGGTGCGACGGCTGCGTTTGTCCAGTTGATCATCATCGGCATAGATGATCTTCGCCATGCCGGCATCATTGCTTTGTTCAGCAATCGCCGCGCAATAGGCCGCCGCAGTACCGGGTGCAATCCGGTCGCCGATATTTATCGGCATCAGCCATGGCTTCGCGCTCCAATCCACCGACTTGGTGGCGGCAGTGATATCATGTGCCTGCGCCGCGCCTATTATCAGCGCAGGGATGCCTTCGGTTGCCAAACTACGTCGAGTAATGGCCAGTTGTCGCCTGTCACCCGTTCCATAAACCAACGAAATGATCGCCGATCCGATGTGAGATCGGCCATTTCCCGAGTTCGTCTGCTCCTGTCGCAACGCCCATAGCCGGTAAGCTCTGGGCGACTGGCTGAGCAAAGGCGCGAACTGCCCGCGTGCGCGCACACGCTTTCGTTTCAACCACCATTTTGCCGCGGTCAGGTAAGCCTGGGGATCAAACAGGAAGGCATCAACATGAACACGAGCAGCCAGCCACGTCGCCACTATCCTATCGATATGATCTTCGGTTCGTTTCCGTCGCATGCGATCGTGGCAATAGCGGAATTGGAAATGATCATAAAGGGAAAGAAACCCGATATATGTTAAGCTGCGGTGACAAAAAATTTGATCTTTAGTCGTGCGTCGACAGTCATCAAAACGCCGCGCTCCGGGCTGATCCTTTCCTTGGAAAAATGCGGCATAATCGCTTCACATGCGGCATCAGGCAACCAAAACACTGCGCTTCCATCCAGAGCCTTCCCCGATTGCAAGCTTCAGCTGATTATCAAAAAAGCGCGCAATAAGTTTCTGAATGGCTTTGGCAGCTAGGCCGTGGATATTATACGGGCAGCAATGTAGATAGAAGCGCCATACCATCGCGGAGTCGCGAAGATCGAGATGCATATATCGCGGCCTTCGCCGTTAAGAAACGGAGCGCTGATTGATAACAGGATCGACTACGACGATATGCCTTTGATCGCACAACCATTGTTATCTGGAGCTTTATGACAAACCCGGTTTCTGTAGCCGACCTCATGGGGCTTTCGGGCGTTGCCTTCGGTACCAGCGGTGCACGCGGTCTGGTCAGCGCAATGTCCGACCGGATTTGTTTCGCTTATACTTGCGGCTTTTTGCAGCATCTGGCCCGTATCGGCCAGTTCGCGCCGGGCGGCCATGTGGCGATTGCCGGGGACCTGCGTCCGTCGTCTCCGCGCATCATGGCTGCCTGCGCCGCCGCGATCACGCATATGGGCGGCTATGTCGATAATTGCGGTTTCGTCCCCTCACCAGCGGTGGCTAGCTATGGCTTCACGCAGAATATCGCTTCACTTATGGTGACGGGTAGCCACATCCCCGACGACCGTAACGGCATCAAATTCAACCGCGCGGACGGAGAAATCCTTAAAGCCGATGAACTGGCGATGCGTGCCGAGATATTGGTCTTGCCCGACTTATTTGATGAGCAGGGTATGCTGGGCGAGGTCGCGACCCTTGGCGCTCTCGTCAATGTATCAACCGCTTATATTGCGCGCTATGTCGATTTTTTTGGAGACAAGGCGCTGCAAGGGCTGAAGCTCGGCGTCTATGAACATTCCGCCGTCGGCCGCGACATCATGGTCGCACTGGTCACGCAGCTGGGCGGCACTGTCCATCGCTTAGGCCGGTCGGATCGCTTCATTCCCGTCGATACCGAAGCTGTCAGGCCAGAGGACCAGGCGCTGGCTCGACAGTGGTCGGCAGAGCTAGCTTTGGATGCGATATTGTCCACCGATGGGGATTCCGATCGACCGTTGCTAGCAGATGAGAATGGCACTTGGCTGCGTGGCGATGTGCTAGGTATATTATGTGCTCGCGCTTTAGGGTTAAAGGCGGTGGCGACACCGGTCAGCTGCAACAGTGCAGTGGAACTATCGAGCTTATTCGATGTGGTGCGCCGCACTCGCATCGGATCCCCGTTCGTGATCGAAGCGATGCAGACGCTGGTTGCCGATGGCCATGCCGCCGTTGGCGGCTATGAAGCCAATGGCGGTTTCCTGCTTGCGACACCGGTAACAAGAGAAAGCACCACTCTAAAGGCGCTGCCAACACGCGATGCTGCCCTGCCGATCATTGCCGTGCTGGTCGATGCGCGTCGACGTGGCATGACGCTCTCGGCGCTCCAGGCCGAACTGCCATCGCGGCATACGTTCAGCGATAGGTTGCAGGACTACCCCGTTAGTCATAGCCAGGCGTTGCTGGCACGGCTTCAGCAGGGTAGTAAAACTGAAATTTTGTCCCGGCTGACCCAGATGTTTAAATCCATAGCCGGTGTTGCCACCGCCTATGACCTCACCGACGGTCTGCGTATGCAATTTGAGAGCGGCGATATCATCCATCTGCGCCCAAGCGGCAATGCGCCAGAACTACGCTGCTATACCGAGAGCGCGGCGGGCAATCGCGCCGCCGCGCTCAACGGACAGGTGCTAAAATTGATCGCGCAGGACAGGGCTGATAGTTAACCGAAGCTGTCGGTGCCAAACATTCAGCTTTCGGCCAATATTCCTTTCAAATAGCGGCCATAGTCCGACTTACCCAGCTTGACGATCGCCTTCTCCAACTGCGGGCCGTCGATGAAACCCTGACGGAAGGCAATTTCTTCTGGGCTTGCGATCTTGAAACCCTGCCGTTTTTCTAGAACACGCACGAACTCGGCTGCATCCAGCAAACTATCAGGCGTACCGGTATCGAGCCAAGCATAGCCGCGGCCCATTATTTCCACATTCAATTCGCCGCGTTCCAGATAGACCCGATTAACGTCGGTGATTTCCAACTCGCCGCGCGGTGAAGGCTTCATGTTGGCTGCAATATTAACGACCTGCGCGTCATAGAAATAGAGACCTGTGACTGCCCAATTCGATTTAGGACTTTCCGGCTTTTCTTCGATGGAAACAGCCTTCATCTTATCATCAAAGCTGACAACGCCATAGCGTTCGGGATCGTTGACGTGATAAGCGAACACGCTCGCGCCGCTCTTGCGCGCCGACGCGCTGTCTAAGATTTCGGGCAGGCCATGGCCGTGATAGATATTGTCACCCAGGATCAACGCAGACGGCTGGCCGTCTACGAAATCCGCGCCGATGATATAGGCCTGTGCCAAACCGTCTGGGCTCGGCTGCTCGGCATAATCGATCGTCATCCCCCAGGCAGAACCATCGCCCAGCAGCGACTGGAAAGCTGGCAGGTCGCGCGGAGTCGAGATGATCAGCACTTCGCGAATGCCCGCCAGCATCAGCGTGCTGAGCGGATAATAGATCATCGGTTTGTCATAGACCGGCATGAGCTGCTTGGAGGTAGACAGCGTCATCGGATAGAGGCGCGTGCCGCTGCCTCCGGCAAGAATGATACCCTTCATAGCCTATTCCTCTAATAAATCAGTGGGCCGCCGGTTGCAGGCGCGCAACCACGGTATCGAGCGACCCGCGCCAGTCGGGTAGCGTCACGCCATGAACTCGTGCGATCAGACCGCAATGGAGCCGCGAATTGGCAGGGCGAGTGGCGGGCGTGGGATAGTCCTGCGTACCGATGCGTCGCACCGAAGCACATGGGCCGCCATGCGCAGCGGACGCTGCGAAAATTGCTTCGGCAAAGTCGGCCCAGCTGGCTTCGCCCTGTGCCGTCATGTGGAAAATGCCGCGCAGTTCCGGGCTACTATCGGATACCAGATTGCTCGCTACTAAGAGGACACCGTCCGCAATATCGAGGGCGCTGGTAGGATTGCCGACTTGGTCGGCAACCACGGATAGTTCGTCCCGGTCCGCGCCAACCCGCAACATGGTCTTGACAAAATTGCTACCGAACGGACTGTAAACCCAAGCCACGCGCACGATGGCACTATTGGCATGGGTCGACAACACCGCCTGCTCACCCGCCAGTTTCGACGCGCCATAGACGCCAGTGGGCCCAGTGGGATCGCTTTCCAAATAGGCGCGGTCGAGTGTACCGTCGAACACATAATCGGTCGAGACATGGACCAGCGGTATGCCCAACGCCTTGGCCGCCTGTGCCACAGCGCCTGCACCTGCGCCATTGACGGCATGGGCGAGGTCGCTTTCCGTCTCCGCCTTGTCGACTGCAGTATAGGCGGCCGCCGAGACGATCGCCTCAGGCGCGGAAGCTTCCAGCGCACGAATGACCGATGCTGGATCTGCCAAGTCAAGCTGTGGACGACCGATCGCAATCACCTCATGCCCAACGGCCCCGCCACGCTCTATCAGACTGGTGACAACCTGGCCAGACTGGCCTGTTACGACAATCCTCATTTGTTCAGCCCCAACCTCTGACCGTCATATTGGTCGCGCAACGGCTGCCACCACCACTGGTTTTCCAGATACCAGCGCACCGTCTTTTCGATGCCACTGTCAAAATTCTCCTGCGCCTTCCAGCCCAGTTCGTTTTCAAGCCGGGTCGCGTCAATTGCGTAGCGCGCATCATGGCCGGGGCGATCAGTCACATATTCGATCAACTCAGCGCGCGGCTTGTGGGTTGGGCGCAGTTCGTCGAGCACGGCGCAAATGCGCAATACAACGTCGATATTCTTGCGCTCGTTACGGCCACCGACATTATAGGTTTCACCCGGCACGCCGCGCTCGATGATGATGTCGAGCGCACGTGCATGATCGTCGACATAGAGCCAGTCGCGGATATTATCGCCCTTGCCATAGATAGGCAGGCGACGGCCTTCAAGCGCATTGAGGATAGTAAGCGGGATCAGCTTTTCGGGGAAATGATAGGGTCCGTAATTGTTCGAGCAGTTCGACACCACCACCGGCAGGCCATAGGTGCGCTGCCATGCCTTGGCGAGGTGATCGGACGCAGCTTTAGACGCCGAATAGGGAGAACTGGGGTCATAAGGAGTGGTTTCCTCAAACAGGCCTTTGTCACCCAGCGAGCCATAGACTTCATCGGTCGAGACATGGAGGAAGCGGAAGGCGGTCTTGGCGTCGGCTTCGAGGCCATTCCAGTATGCGCGCGCAGCCTCCAGCAGGGTAAAACTGCCCACCACATTGGTCTGAATGAAATCCGCCGCGCCAGTGATCGAGCGATCGACGTGGCTTTCGGCGGCCAAATGCATGATGCGGTCGGGCCTGAAGCCGGTGATTGCGGCGTCCATCGTTGCACGATCGCAGATATTGGCATGCAGGAACTGGTGGTTATTCTTGCCTTCGACCTCTTTCAGCGATGCCTCGCAACCCGCATAGGTAAGCGCGTCTATGGTCAGGACGTCGTAGCCCTTTTCCAGCACCAGATAGCGGACAAGGGCCGAGCCAATAAAGCCGGCACCGCCGGTGACAATCACGCGCATGGGTTATTTGCTCCAGTTGAAATAGGCAGGAAGGTCGGTCAGCAGCGGCTGCTTGCGATCCTTGGCAGACAGGGTGTCGGCGTCAGCGGCGTCGGGCCAGACGATGCCAATCGCCGGATCATCCCAAGCCAGCCCCTTATCACATTCTGTGTTATAGTATCCGCCGGTGACCTTATAGGCGATGACCGTATTGGGTTCGAGTGTGCAGAAGCCGTGGGCAAAGCCTGGCGGCACCCACAGTTGCTTGCCATTATCCGGCGTCAGCGTTTCGCCGGCCCACTGGCCATAGGTAGGCGATCCCACGCGGATATCGACGGCCACATCATACAGCGCGCCGGCGGTGCAACGCACCAGCTTGCCCTGGGCATGGGGATTACTCTGGAAATGCAGGCCGCGGATGGTGCCAACCCGGGCGCTCATCGACTCATTGTCCTGAACGAACATATAGTCACCGATATGTTTAGCGAACAGATCAGCGCGGAAAGTCTCCGCGAAGTAACCGCGCTCGTCGCCGATATGGCGAGGGGTCAGAAGCGTAACGCCTGCGATATCGTAGGTCTGGACTTCCATATGTTCTCCTGAAAAGTGCGACTGATTTCGATCAGTTATTGCTGTTCTGGATCACCGACACAGCACTGGTCACCGTCAGGACCGGTGAGAAGAGCTGGCTAATGAGTTGAACGAGCTTGCTGGGCTGGTTAGCCGCCGCATTACCAAAATAGAGCACATCTTTGTCTTGCATCACAAATTTCTGCGCCAAGAAATAGGAGCCTGTCTGCATCATATTGAGATGATAGACCACTGGCACTTCGTTGCCGCTCTCGTCCCGGACATAGCGGAACAAAAAGATGGCGGCGGGATCACCGAGATTGGGGTTGGTGCCGCCAGCGGTTGCAACCGCCTCTGCCAAAGATACGGACGAACGCCTGAAGGGTACTTGTTCTACTCGACCCGAAGCGCCCAGAATGGAGTATGTTCGCGGATCATCTACCAGCATTAGTCGATCGCCTGGACGGATGCGCACGTCAAGTGCTGGATTTTCAACCATATCGTTGATACGAACGTCCGCGCTGGAGGCTCCGCGCATGATGCGCACCATGAGGTCCTTCGAACTGCCGCGATAGCCGCCTGCAAGCGCAATCACGTCTGACAGGCTTTCGCGGTTCGTCTGAAGCACGAGACGTCCTGGCTTTGCTACTTCACCGCCAATGATGATCGAATTGGTGATGGCCTGGTCAAGAGCCACCAAAACCTGGGGATTTTGCGACAAGCCTTTCAGCGCATTGCGGATCATGGCCTCAACCTCCCCCGTGGTAAGGCCTGCAACATTGAGCGTGCCGGCATAGGGTATGGTGATATCGCCCCCGTCATCGACGCGCATTGGCGGCAACTTTTGAACTTGGACGCCCGGAGTCGCCATCATTTGGCCTGAACCGCCGGAATTGCCGCCACCGCTAAACAGGGTAACGCCGGCCTCGTAGATGTTGATGTCGAGGACATCGCCCGGCCCTACCATGTCGGTTGGCGTCTGGGTGATTTCAGGGAGACTTGCGACGGGTTTAGCAATGTCAGGGGCGACGGGTATCCCGGTTGCGGACTGGATCTGGACTAACCGGATGGGCGAGCCATCCTTCGGAGCGATCGCGGACCTCTCAATCTGCTTACCGGTTGGACCGCTCGAGGGCAGTGTGGCGCAGCCTGCAAGCCCCGGGAACAGGGCCAAACATACGATTTTCTTTAGATACATGGATAGTGGTCTCGAAAGGCTGGCTGCTTGTGAGCGCAACGCCTTAGCATCACGATCGAACAATGGACAATAGTTCCTCTTGGGCTTGCGGCCACACGCGCTTGGTCTTGCACCTTTGCCCATGTTCGCCTAGCGCATAGCCGCTTGTATCCGCTTAAAGGCGCCGCGCAGATTTATGAACGCCAACCCCACCTTTCCCGTCGATACCGACATGCCCACTCAGCATTCTGCCTTATCGCAGTGGCTCAAAAAGCGACGCTGGTTTCTGATTTTTGTCGCTTTGCCCACGCTGCTGGCAATGCTCTATTACGGCCTGATCGCGTCCGACATCTATGTTTCGGAATCACGCTTCGTCATCAAAAGCCCGGATCAGAAACGCGGCCAGACGTCGACGCTTGCCAATTTGGTACAGACTACAGGCCTGTCGGGCGGGCAGGAGCAGACTAACGAGGTGCTGACTTACGTCCGCTCCCGGGACGCGCTAAAGGCATTGGAAAAAACGTCGATGTCAAAGACAAGTTCGCGACATCCCAAGCTGATATGCTGAGCCGCTTTCCCCTGCCTTTCTCTGACAATAGCTTTGAAAGCCTGTTCAAATATTATGGCAAGCGGGTCGATGCACTCATGGACACCGAAGCCGGAACCGCAGTCATCAAGGTCGAAGCGTTCACCCCACAAGATGCCTATATAATCAATAGGCAACTGCTCGATCTGAGTGAGGCATTGGTGAATCGCCTCAATGAGCGCGCGCGCACCAAGGGCATCGTCGAGGCGCAACGTCAAGTCGATCTCGCTACGCAGCGGGCCAGAAATTCACGAATTTCTTTGGCGCAATACCGCAATGCCAAATCGCTAATCGACCCGGAAAAGCAGGCGGTAGGTGTTTTAGAAATTTCCAACAGCATGATCGGGGAGCGTGCCGCACTGCAAGCTCAACTTGATATCATGCAGCGCTTGACGCCCAATAACCCGTCCATCCCGGCTATGCGCGACCGGATCAAAGCCATCTCGGTGCAGATCTCTTCGCAGGACAGCCGCATCGTGGGCACGGGCAGCGGCATCGCTTCTCAATTGGGTGGTTATGAAAACCTGCTTGTGGAGCAAGAGTTTGCAACTGAAAGCTTAACCTCAGCCAACGCAGCGCTGGTTCAAGCTCGCGCTGAAGCGCAACGTCAGCAATTCTATCTGGAGCGTGTAGTTGATCCCAACACGCCCGACACACCGTTGCTGCCAAAACGCTTTATCAACATTTTGATCGTGTTTGCAGCGTCCTTGTGCCTCTATTTCATCGTCTGGATGTTTGCGATCGGCATTCTCGAGCACGCGCCGGAAGACTGAAGATGGCCAGCAGCAGCCTCTCTAAGCTCCGCGCCAGTTGGGCCATTCAAGTCCGGGTGATACACGCCTTGATGATCCGTGAACTGATCACCAGATTCGGACGGGATAATATCGGCTTTCTCTGGATCATGGCGGAACCCTTATTATTCGCGGGTTTAGTAGGGGCTCTATGGCACTTTACGCATGGTGCCACCGAACATGGCATCAATGTTATCGCTTTTGTGGCTACCGGTTATATTCCCATCACCCTGTTTCGCCATGGTGTATCGCGTAGTGTGGCTGTATTCACGGTAAACCAAAGCCTGCTTTATCATAGGCAGATAAAGATTGTCGATTTCATCCTAACCAGATTCGTTATCGAATTTCTTGGTGGTATGATGGCTTATCTGTTCATGGCAATCGTGTTGATGATATTCGGACAATTTCCGATGCCCGCGGATTTTGGGTTGCTGATTGCAGGATGGTTTCTATACTCTTCGTTTTGCTTCGCAATTTGTTTAATTATTGCTCCTCTTTCTGAAATGTCGGAGGCAATGGAAAAATTCATACCGGCGACCACTTATATCATGATTCCATTTTCAGGTTTATTTTATATGCTGTCTTGGTTGACACCTGCCGCAAGAGAATTTCTCCTTTTATCACCATTTGTTAATGGTATGGAGATGATGCGAAAAGGTATTTGGGGCGATCAAGTAACGGTATACTATAATATTTGGAATCCGATCATCTGCTCAGCCGTTGCTGCGCTGATAGGCCTTATTCTATGTCGGCGTGTTCGCCGGATGTTGACGGTCGAATGATCATCTGTCGCGATGTCGCAAAATCATATTCTCACGGACGTGGAAATAAACGCGTCTTTGATGGCGTCAATCTTACCGTTAAAAGAGGTGAACGGGTTGCCTTGTTGGGGCGAAACGGTGCGGGGAAAAGTACCCTGATAAAACTTATCGGCGGTGTCGAGTTGCCCAGTTCAGGCAAGATCATTCGTCAGATGTCGGTATCCTGGCCTCTGGGTTTTGCCGGGGGTTTCCAAGGCAGTCTAACGGGTTATGACAATGCACGCTTCATCGCGCGAATTTATCAGCGTGACTATGCGGATGTCAGGACGTTCGTGGAAGAATTTACCGAGCTTGGCAGCCAATTAAAGATGCCCGTCAAGACCTACTCTTCTGGCATGCGCGCACGTCTGGCTTTTGCCCTTTCTTTGTCAATCGAGTTTGATTGTTACTTGATCGACGAGATTATTCTCGTGGGCGACCAAAACTTCCAGCGCAAATGTCAGATAGAAATGTTCGAAAAACGTGAGGATAGAGCGATGATCGTAGCCTCGCACAGCCCTGATTTTATGAGGCAGTTTTGCAATAAGGCCGTCATCATTGATAAAGGCAAGGCTGATACCTACGATGATGTAGATCTCGCCCTAAACATATATTCCGGACTTTAGGAAATCTGTGCACAAGTGCGGATAAGTAGAGGCAATTTACTTCGGGTCGAACATCCTCTTCAAGATGAGCCTTGAACGCAGCATATCGTTCGATTGGACAGGGGTGATTAAAAATTTTCTGGTTGCGTTGAGGAAAGGCTGTGGCGGCACTCAATGCGCTCTATCGCGCCGCCAAAGATGACTCCGCGTGACCCCGCTTGTGATGGCCAAAACGCTGCTGCGTTCAATCGACGATTTCCAGACACCTACAAAAGCCGCCAGTGGCTGACCGCTTCAAGCCATTCACTGGCCGAACGTGAAAATGGAGGCGCTTTCTGGGGCAGCTTGGCAGCACGGTTGTTGATCCGCCAGCAGCGTGGTTGTTCGAAGAACGCCTTATAAGCGCCGAACCAATCGACGAGCTTTTCGGCCGTTTGGATACCACGGTGATCGGCCGTAGCAAACTCGGGAAGGGCAATCAGCGCGATCTTATACCATCCGTCCGTGATGCTGACTCACGTGGGGGATTCCCAAAGCGGCGAAACTATGAATCTATGTCTTCGGGTTGGAGGGCATTGTCATGGGTGCAGCGATTGGATTGCGAGACGACTTTGATGCAGCGGGCTTGAGGCGACTGGCGCGGACGACAAAGAGCGCGAACCAGGGACGCCGACTGCTAGCTTTGGCGGAAATCTATGATGGCGCGAACCGCAGCGATGCCGCGCGCATCGGCGGAGTGACCCTGCAGATCGTGCGGGATTGGGTGGTGCGGTTCAACGCCCGAGGTCCAGCGGGTCTCCTTGACGGCAAGGCCCCAGGCAAGCCGCCCTTGCTGAATGATACCCAGCGCCAAGCGCTCGCGGAGGTCGTTGAAAGTGGACCGATACCAGCGATCCATGGAGTTGTGCGTTGGCGGCTGATCGACCTGGCGCGGTGGCTTCATGACGAATTTGGGGTGTCTCTGACGGAAACGACCGTAGGGCGAGAGTTGAAAAGCTGGGCTATGTSAAATTGACGGCACGCCCACGTCACCATGCCCAGAACGAATATGCGATGGAGGACTTCAAAAGGGGCTTTGCAGCCGAGCTGGCAAAGATCAAAGCCGCTCTCCCGCGCGACACGCCCATAGAGGTATGGTTCCAGGACGAGGCCCGTATCGGCCAGAAAAACAAGATCACCCGCCGCTGGGCCAGGCGCGGCACCCGGCCTTCAGCGCCCAAGGATCAGAGGACCAAATCAGCCTACATCTTCGGCGCTATCTGCCCTGAGCTTGGTAAGGGCGCTGGCTTGGTCCTGCCCTTCTGTAATACCCAGACCATGTCGCTGCACCTGGCGGAGATATCGCTCGCTATCGAACCAGGTGCCCACGGCGTGCTGCTGATGGATCAGGCCGGATGGCACATGACCGGGAAGCTGGAAGTACCCGATAATATCAGCATCGTTCCGCTGCCGCCAAAATGTCCTGAACTCAACCCGGTCGAAAATATCTGGCAGTTCATGCGCGATAACTGGCTATCCAACCGCATCTTCACGTCCCACGACAACATCGTCGACCTTTGCTGCGAAGCCTGGAACAGGCTGATCGATCAGCCCTGGCGCATCATGACAATTGGACGCCGCAAATGGGCACGTGGGTCGTGATCAATGCAGGTTGGTATAAGACCGCGCCGACCGAGCAGCCGTAAGGGCGGCATGCCCGTTCGTTTCGAGCGAAGTCGAGAAACCTGTGCGTGGCGTTTCTCGACTTCGCTCGAAAGAACGGAGTTTGAGTTGGCCCGGTTTCTAAATCGCCACCACTTGCGGCAGGATCGCATCGAGCAGCAGCAGGCCTGCGGGGGTGACTTGCAGGTGGGTGCCGTGTTGGCGGAGAAGGCCGATGCCGGTCAGTTGCGCTACGGCGTGTTCATCCACCAGCCGCGATGGAGCAACGCCCGATTGGCCTGCGATGCGGGCCAGGTCCACGCCTTCATGCAGCCGCAGGCCCATCAACAGCGCTTCGCGCGCACGGTCTTCGCTCGCCAGCGCATCCTCGCTCTGGCTGCCATGGCCGTTGCGCGCGACCGCGCCAATCCAGTTTTCGGGCTTGCGATGGCGTTGCGTCGCCATGCCGCCGCGCCGTCCATGCGCGCCGGGGCCAATGCCGATATAGTCGCCATAGCGCCAATAGATCAGATTGTGGCGGCTCTGCTGCCCGGCGCGGGCATGGTTGCTGATCTCATAGGCGGGGATGCCCGCCGTCGCCGTCATCGCCTGCGTCAATTCGTAGAGGGTCGCGCCATGATCGGGATCGGCGGGGGTGAGCTTACCCTGCGCGACGAGCGTGGCGAAGCGGGTGCCCGGCTCGATGGTCAGTTGATAGAGCGAGAGGTGCCCGGTGCCGAACGCCAGCGCGCGGGTGAGTTCGGCCTGCCAGGCGGCTTCGCTCTGGCCGGGACGGGCGTAGATGAGGTCGAAACTGACCCGGTCGAACACGGATTGTGCGGTGGCGAGCGCCGCCAGCCCTTCGGCCACGTCATGCGCGCGGCCGAGGAAATGCAGCGCTTCATCCTCCAGCGCCTGCAGGCCGAGCGAAACGCGGTTGATCCCGGCGGCGGCCAGATCGGCAAAGCGCGCGGCCTCGACCGAATTGGGGTTGGCCTCCAGCGTGATCTCAATGTCGGGGGTGAAACCCCAATGATCCTGCGCGGCGGCGATGAGCGTTTCGACCAGGCTGGCGGCATCAAAGACGGCGTGCCGCCGCCGAAGAAGATCGACGAGAGTGGCCGCCCGGCGGTCAGCGACGCCTCATAGGCCATGTCGGCCAGCAGCGCGCTGCGCCAGGCGTCGATGTCCACGCCATCGCGAACATGGCTGTTAAAGTCGCAATAGGGGCATTTCGACACGCAGAAGGGCCAGTGGATATAGAGCGCTTGCGCGTCGGTGGCGGAAGTAATGGAGGACATTGGGATGGCGTCGTAAAGCCTTTTGGCTGGCGCGGCTACAGGCAGGGTGCCGGTGCGCGCATGGATATTATAGCGGGACGGCGCATTGAACAGGATCAGGACCGCTGCAGGAGATAATAGGATGCGCTACCCCAAGCTGGCATGGATGCCATCCGTTTGTGCGCTGATCGGCTTGGCGGCGTGCGGTGCGCCCAAGCAACCCGATGTCGCAGAAGGCCGCAATGATGCCGCAGCGCCTATGGTTGCAAGCCCCGAAGCGGAAGAGGCACCGCAAACCGCTAATGCGATGAACGTCGCCACGGCGGCCTCCGCGCCGCAGCGTTTGTCGTGCGCGGCGGACATCGGATCGGCGGCAGCCGCCGAGCGCGTCAAGCTGTGCCGCAACGTGTCGCCCGCGACGCATCCGCCCTGCAACGCGGCCAATAGCTGTGCCCTGATCGAGGATGAGATTGCGCGCAGTTGCGCCCTGTTCGACGGGAAGGGCGACCCGATGTCGGGATGCGACCCCGCGCCCAAGAGCATGGCGGCGGCGATCGCGGTCGTGCAGCGCTATTATGCCGCGATCAACGCCAGGGATTATGGCACGGCCTGGGCGCAATGGGGGGATGACGGCCCGCCGAACCAGACATTGCAGGCCTTTCAGGCGGCTTTGCCAATACCCGGTCGACGCGCGTGACGATCGGCGACGTGGAGCCAGGTAGCGCTGGCGCGGGGTCGATCTATCAGACCGTGCCGGTGACGGTGGATTCGCAATTGCAGAACGGCACCGTCCAGCGCTTCGCAGGCGATTACATCGTGCGGCGGGTCAATGATGTGGACGGAGCATCGCCTGGCCAATTGCGCTGGCATATCGGTCAGGCGACGCTGAAAGCCGTGCCCGCGCGGTAACGCGGGACATGGGGTCGGTCAGAAAACCGCTGCGACCAGTTGCCGGAACGCGTCGGCGCGGTGGCTCATGGCGTGCTTGGCGTCGGGGTCCATCTCGCCAAAGCTGATGTCGTGGCCCAGCGGCACGAACATCGCATCATAGCCAAAGCCCTGCTCGCCGCGTGGTGGCCAGACAAGCGTGCCATCGACCCGGCCCTCGAACGCCTGAATATGCCCGTCGGGCCAGGCGAGGGCGAGGGCGCAGATGAAATGGGCGTCATGGCCCGCATCCGGCCCCTTGGCCTCGATCCCGTCCCAGACCTTCTGCATCGCCAGCGCGAAATCCTTGGATTCGCCCGCCCAGCGCGCGGAGAACAGGCCGGGGCCGCCGCCCAGTGCCTCGACGCACAGGCCGCTATCGTCGGCGAGCGCGGGCAGGCCGGAGAGGTCGGCGGCCTGCATCGCCTTGAGTTCGGCATTGGCGATGAAGGTGGTGCCGGTTTCCTCCGGTTCGGGCAGGTCGAGCGACGCGGCGGAGATCGGTTCGATCCCATAGGGGCCGAGCAGGGCAGTGATTTCACGCACCTTGCCCGCATTATGGCTGGCGATCACCAGCTTGCCGGGGGCGAGTTTGCGGATCGCCTGTTCCTGTCCGAATTGGTCGGTCATGATGTTACCCTAAAACATTGTCCGTCATCCCAGCGAAAGCTGGGATCTCACTTCTTTTTCGCTGCATCGGCGTCAAAAGAAAAGGGAGATGCCAGCTTTCGCTGGCATGACGAATAGATGTATGCGCCGGACTTTACCGCCCCGTGGCGACATCCTGGGCGGCGAAGATCTTCGCGCAGCCGATACGCGCGAGGCGCAGCAGGCGGAGCAGTTCTTCCTCGTCATAGGCGGCACCCTCGGCGGTGGCCTGGACTTCGGCGAATTTGCCGTCGCCGGTCAGGATGAGGTTCGCATCGGTTTCGGCATTGCTGTCCTCGGCATAATCGAGGTCGAGGACGGGGGTGCCTTCATAGATGCCGCAGCTGATTGCCGCGACCTTCTGGATGATCGGGTCTTCCTTGAGCGCGCCCGACGCCATCAGCTTGTCCACCGCGATGCGCAGCGCGACCCAGCTACCGGAAATCGCCGCCGTGCGGGTGCCGCCATCGGCCTGGATCACGTCGCAATCGATCACGATCTGCCGTTCGCCGAGTTTCTTCATGTCGACGACGGTGCGCAGCGAGCGACCGATAAGGCGCTGAATTTCCTGGGTGCGGCCCGACTGCTTGCCTTTGGCAGCTTCGCGGCTGCCGCGCGTGTGGGTGGCGCGGGGCAGCATGCCATATTCGGCGGTGACCCAGCCCGACCCTTTGCCGCGCAGGAACGGCGGCACCTTTTCTTCGACCGACGCGGTGCACAGCACGCGCGTATCGCCAAAGCTGATGAGGCAGCTGCCCTCGGCATGGATGGTGAAGCCTGGCTCCATGGTGATGTCGCGCATCTGGTCGGGCGCGCGGCCGGAAGGACGCATAATATTTCTCCAAAACGATATGGTGACGGCGCTTAGCGCCCGGCGGCGTGTGTTGCCAGTGTCATGGCGACAATAAGTGCGTATGAGGCGATATGAAGAAGACGATGTTGATTGCGCTGCCGCTGTTGCTGGCAGGATGTGCCACGGCCGAACCGGGACTGGAGCCGCCCAGGGCGGCGGGTGATGTCATCCGCTTCACCGCCGGGCGCTGCTTTGGCAGTTGCCCGACCTATAGCCTGCATGTGTCCCCGGACGGGTCCGGGCTGCTGGAGCCGCAACGCTTAACTTCCGTTCCGGGTCCGACCCGTTTCACCATAACGCCAGCCCAATATCGCAGGTTGGTGGCGACGCTGGCCCCCCATCGACCGGCGGCCGGGACGAGCCGCAAGATCGCCCATGGCGCCGAATGCGAGCGGTTCGCGACGGACCTGCCCGGCTATGTGATCGAATGGACGCGGCCGGGACAGGCGGCGACCCGGCTGGAATATCAATCGGGGTGCATGGATGCGCGCTATGGCCCGTTGCGTGTGGCGATCGCGGCGGTGCCCCGGATTCTCGATGTCGAACATATGCTCAATCCCAAGGCGGTGACGCCATGACCGCTGCATGGGCGGCGATCTTGAGCATGCCGCGTCGCGCGCTTACATCATAATCATGTCGATCACCCCCATCTCCGAACTGAACGACCGCGCGCGGGACGTCTTTCGCCTGGTGGTGGAGGGCTATCTGGGCACCGGCCTGCCGGTGGGGTCGCGCACCATCAGCAAGCTGGCGACGCTCAACCTGTCGCCCGCGTCGATCCGCAATGTGATGCAGGATCTGGAGGAGCTGGGCCTGCTTGCCGCGCCCCATGCCTCGGCCGGGCGGATGCCGACCGAAACGGGGTTGCGGCTGTTCGTCGACGGGATGATGCAGGCGGCCGAGCCATCGGCCGAGGAACGGCGTGCGATCGAAGCGGGCCTCGCCGAAAGCGGGCCGATCGAGGAAGCGCTGTCGGCGGCGACGGCGGCGCTGTCGGGCCTGTCGGCATGCGCGGGCATCGTGATGGTGCCCCGGCGCGAGCCGGTGTTGCGCCAGTTCGGCTTCGTGTCCTTGAACGATCGGCAGGCGCTGGCCGTACTGGTCGGGCAGGACGGGTCGGTGGAAAATCGCGTGCTGGACCTGCCGCGCGGCGTGACGCCGTCGATGCTGAACGAAGCGGCCAATTTCATGTCGGCGCGCTTTGCCGGTCTGACGCTGCGGCAGGCGGGCGACCGGCTGGCGCAGGAGATGGAGAGCGAACGCAGTGCGCTCGACGGCGCGGCGCGCGAGCTGGTGTCGCGCGGCATTGCGATCTGGTCGCATGATGCCGATGACCGGCCCGTGCTGATCGTGCGGGGGCAGGCGCATCTGATCGACGATGGCACTGCCGCTGACCTGGAACGGGTGCGGCAATTGCTGGAGCAACTGGAGGGGAAGCAGGAAATTTCGCGCCTATTGGAGAGCGCGCTGGCGGGTAGCGCGACCAAAATCTTCATCGGATCGGAAAACAAGCTCTTTTCCCTGTCGGGTTCTTCGGTCATAGCCGCGCCCTATCGTGGCGCGGACGGCCGGGTGGTCGGCGTCGTCGGCGTGATCGGCCCCACGCGCTTGAACTATGCCCGGGTGATCCCCATGGTGGATTTCACTGCACAAACGCTGTCGAGATTGATGAGATGAGCGAAGAAAATCTGAACGTCGAAAATACCGAAGTCGTGGATCAATTGCCGGAGGAGGATGCACCCGTGGCCGATGACCAGGGGGAGCGCATCGCCGCGCTGGAAGCGGAACTCGCCACCGCCAAGCAGGATATTCTCTACGCCCATGCCGACACGCAAAATGTGCGGCGGCGGCTGGAAAAGGAATTGGTCGACGCGCGCGCCTATGCATCGACCGCTTTTGCCCGCGATATCCTGTCCGTCGCCGACAATCTGTCCCGCGCGCTGGCGGCGATCCCCGCCGATCTGCGCGAGGATGAGAAATTCAAGGGGTTGGTCGCCGGGCTGGAAGCCACCGGCCGCGAACTGGAAGCGGTGTTCGGCCGCAACGGTATCGTGAAGATCGATTCGGTCGGCCAGCCGCTCGACCCCAACAAGCATCAGGCGATGATGGAAACCCCGTCCGCCGACGCCGCGCCAGGCACGATCCTGATCGAAATGCAGGCGGGCTATATGATCAAGGACCGGCTGCTGCGCCCGGCGCTGGTCAGCGTGGCGAAAGCACCGGAATAAGCAAACCGGATTGTTTATCCCGTTCGCCCTGAGCCTGTCGAAGGCCCCCACTTTCTGAAAAGAAGGGCGGGGCTTCGACATCGGGACGAGACATGCGGCTCGTCCCGACAGCCCGAACGGAGATTATTGTGTTGCACGACCTCAACCTGACCACGGACCGCCCGACATTCGTCACCCATCTCGAATGTTCGCTGACCGGCGAACAGTATGCGGCAGACCAGTTGCATGGGCTGTCGGCGGCGGGGAAGCCGTTGCTGGTGCGCTATGATCTGGACGCGGTGCGGGCGACGCTGACCAAGGATGCGCTCGATGCGCGGCCGATGGACCTGTGGCGCTGGCGCGAATTGCTGCCGGTTCGGCAGACGGCCAATATCGTCAGCCTGGGCGAAAATGCGACGCCGCTAATCCCCTTGCCCCGCACGGCGAAGCGGTTGGGCGGTGGCACCTTGCTCGCCAAGGATGAGGGGCGCTTGCCGACAGCATCCTTCAAGGCGCGCGGGCTGGTGATGGCGGTGTCGATGGCCAAGGAATTGGGGGTGACCCAGGTGGCGATGCCGACCAATGGCAATGCCGGCGCGGCGCTGGCCGCCTATGCGGCGGTGGCGGGGATGGAGGCGATCATCTTCTGTCCCGCCGATACGCCCGAAATCAATGTGCGGGAAATCGCGGCCCAGGGCGCTCGGGTCTATCGCGTCAATGGCCTGATCGACGATTGCGGCGCGATCGTGGGGGAAGGGGCCAAGCAGCGCGGCTGGTTCGATTTCTCGACGCTCAAGGAGCCCTATCGGATCGAGGGCAAGAAGACGATGGGGCTGGAACTGGCCGAGCAGCTGGGCTGGGAACTGCCCGACGCGATCTTCTACCCCACTGGCGGCGGCACCGGCCTGATCGGCATGTGGAAGGCGTTCGACGAACTGGAGCAGATCGGCTTCATCGGATCGAAGCGGCCCAAAATGTTCGCGGTGCAGGCGGAAGGCTGTGCGCCGATCGTTCGCGCCTTCGACCAGGGCGTGGAATTTGCCGACCGCTGGGAGGATGCGCATACGATCGCGATGGGCATTCGTGTGCCGCGCGCGGTCGGCGATTTCCTGATCCTGCGCGCAGTCCGCGCGAGCGGTGGTGCGGCGCTGGCGGTGTCCGATGCGGCGATCGCGGCGGCGGTGCGGGATGTCGCGCGCGACGACGGCCTGTTGCTGTGCCCGGAGGGTGGGGCGACGCTTGCTGCGTACCAACGGGCGCTGGACGAAGGGCTGATCGGCCGGGATGAATGGGCGCTGCTGTTCAATTGTGCGAGCGGCCTCAAATATCCGCTGGAAGATCATTCGCGCCTGCTCGACCGCCACGCGCCGATCGATTTCGCGACGCTCTGACGCTCTTAAGATAGAAAAGATATATCGCAGCTCTTGACGTCCGGACTTTTTAAGATATATCTCAATGCATCATGAAGCATAGTGAAAGACATATGATGCACTTCCAACATACACAGGGCGGCCATGGTCGCCACCACCACGGCCATGGCCGATTTCTCAGCCCCGATGGTTTTGACGGGGGCGGTTTCGGGAGAGGCGGCTTCGGGCGCGGCCGGGGCGGTCCCTTTGGCGA
>NZ_JEMV01000064.1 GCF_000588875.1 Sphingobium sp. Ant17 | reverse complement strand
CGGGCTGGTACATCCTCCCGGCTCGTCTGCGCGTCGGGCCCGCACGCGCCAAGTATAAGGTAGGAAGCCAGAATCACCGTCGTCTGCACAAAGTTCGTCATCGCACCACCATAGCGACCAATATACTCAGACCAACCCCGGCAATCCTGTGGAAGAATTTTGAAGCAAGCATCGCCGATCAGGCTGGGCCAGGAGAGAAATGGCGCAACCCATATGCCTGTTCGTCGTCACCCCGATCGCTATCGAGGTTTCCCCGCACGACTGCGGCCTCAGCTGCTCGCCGCATCGCTGACAGCGTTTTTTTCGCCCGCCCCGCATGCCAAAGTCCTGAAATGCATGAGATCCCTTATATCCACTATGATATTGGCGCCCTCTCCATAGATTCTGCACGGCATTGCCTCTTCTGGCTGGCCCTTATTCAATTTTTGATCAGACTTGTTCGTTGCTGTTCGGTGAGAGATAAGCGACTGGGCCGATGCATCGTTCCTGCTTTTGATTCATTTTGACCGACAAAAATGCGGGTGCAGCGGCGTTCTCGTCCAGTGAACAAAAATCGCCCAATTCTTAACAATCGATATTCCCGCACGCCTTTACCACATGCCCAATCGGTCACCGCCTTATGCAAGAGGGTGAGGTGACGCGCGAATGGACCCGTGGCCGCCGGGCTCTTATGGTTTAATGGCGTTTGGGAAAACAAGCTGTTGTTGGAGATGCCGGGCTTGCCCTTATGGCGCTCGGGGCTACTAGTCTGTTGGATCGCTGCCTTCACCTCCATCGTGTGGCGTTGCTTGGGCGCAGGAACTAATACCAACCTGCATTGATCACGACCCACGTGCCCATTTGCGGCGTCCAATTGTCATGATGCGCCAGGGCTGATCGATCAGCCTGTTCCAGGCTTCGCAGCAAAGGTCGACGATGTTGTCGTGGGACGTGAAGATGCGGTTGGATAGCCAGTTATCGCGCATGAACTGCCAGATATTTTCGACCGGGTTGAGTTCAGGACATTTTGGCGGCAGCGGAACGATGCTGATATTATCGGGTACTTCCAGCTTCCCGGTCATGTGCCATCCGGCTGATCCATCAGCAGCACGCCGTGGGCACCTGGTTCGATAGCGAGCGATATCTCCGCCAGGTGCAGCGACATGGTCTGGGTATTACAGAAGGGCAGGACCAAGCCAGCGCCCTTGCCAAGCTCAGGGCAGATAGCGCCGAAGATGTAGGCTGATTTGGTCCTCTGATCCTTGGGCGCTGAAGGCCGGGTGCCGCGCCTGGCCCAGCGGCGGGTGATCTTGTTTTTCTGGCCGATACGGGCCTCGTCCTGGAACCATACCTCTATGGGCGTGTCGCGCGGGAGGATCGTGCCCCACAACGTGGTGTAGGTTCGCTGGGATAGCCACAGCGACCTCCGGCTAAGCCGGGCTGATCATGCTGCCATGGCAGGCAACGTGATGATGGGATTATCGCTTAAACCTGAGACGCTCTCAAGTGTCATRTAGCGGCAGCGTTGGACGGCCCATTCGTCGTTCTGTTCCAGAAGGATAGCGCCGACGAGACGGGTAATCGCCTCTTCGTTGGGGAAGATACCGACAACATCGGTGCGCCGCTTGATCTCGCCATTGAGCCGCTCGATCGGATTGTTGCTGTGCAACTTCGTGCGGTGTTGGGCTGGGAAGGTCATGTAGGCCAGCACATCCTCCTCGGCGCTGTCCATCAGAGTAGCGAGTTTTGGCACGGTAGGGCGCAATTGATCGGCGACGCTACGCCATTGGGCCTTTGCGGCCTCTGGAGTTTCCTGGGCGAAAGCGGTGGCGATGAATGCCGACACGACCCGGCGTCCACTCTTGCCGGCATGGGCCAGCGCATTGCGCATAAAATGAACCCGGCATCGYTGCCAGGTGGCGCTGAASACTTTGGCGACGGAGGCTTTTATGCCTTCATGGGAATCTGAGATCACCAGCTTCACGCCGCGCAGACCGCGACGGGCAAGGCTGCGCAGAAACTCGGTCCAGAAGACCTCCGCTTCGGAATGACCGATCGCCATGCCGAGCACTTCGCGCCGGCCATCGCTGTTGACGCCGACGGCGATGATGACGGCGACCGAGACAATGCGGCCAGCCCGCCGCACTTTGATGTAGGTCGCGTCCATCCAGAGATAGGGCCAGTCTCCTTCGATCGGACGATCGAGAAARGCCTTCACCCGCTCGTCGATCTCCACGCACAGTCGGCTGACCTGGCTCTTTGAGATCCCACTCATGCCCATGGCTTTGACCAGATCGTCCACAGAGCGGGTCGAGATCCCCTGGATATAAGCTTCCTGGATGACGGCCGTCAGTGCCTTCTCTGCCATACGGCGGGGCTCCAGAAACCCTGGAAAATATGTTCCCTTGCGCAGCTTGGGGATCCGCAGCTCGACCGTGCCTGCCCGCGTCTCCCAGTCCCGATCCCGATAGCCGTTGCGCTGCGCGAGGCGCTCGGGATCCTTATCGCCATAGGCCGCGCCCGTAAGGTCGCCCACTTCCAGCTCCATCAGCCGCTGCGCGGCAAAGCCGATCATATCGCGTAGAAAATCGCCGTCGGCTGTCTTCCCAACCAGGGCGTGCAGGTCCATCTTGTCATTGGTCATCGGTGGTCTCCGTAAGTTGAGTCTYGCAACCCAAACTTATCCGAAGTTCGCCGGTGACCACCCGCGAAACTGACCGGCCGCTACAGCGCTTTATCGATGAGCGCGCGTCCGGTCAGCTTCGCTACCCTCAAAACCTACACCACTTAACGTAATCGCCACACTCGACCTCCGCTTTGTTGCGGTAGGATGTCATTGCCGCTTCGGCGCTCGGCCGGAGTCGAACGTGGAGGACGTTATGGGAGTTTTTGCAGCACTGGATGTGTCACAGGAGGAGACGGCGATTTGCCTGGTTGGGGCGGAAGGTGAGATTCTCGCGGAGGCGAAGGTGCCGACCTGCCCTGACGCGATAGCCGACTGGCTAGCGAAGCGCGCCGCGGATGTCGAACGGGTGGGAATGGAGACAGGTCCCCTTGCCGTCTGGCTCTGGAACGCGCTGACGAAGCGGCGTGTCCCGATCATTTGCCTGGATGCGCGTCACGCTAATGCGGTCCTCAAAATGATGCCAAATAAAACCGACAGACATGATGCTCGCGGCTTGGCTCAGATTGTCCGCACAGGTTGGTTCAAGGCTGCCCGGATAAAGAGTCATGAGGCCTATGTTAACCGGGCGATGCTGACAGCGCGCGATACGCTGGTTGGCATGCGTGTGAAGCTTGAAAAATGAGATCAGAGGGTTGCTGAAAAACGTTTTTGGCGTGATGTTCGGGAAAAACGGGGTTGGGGGGCTTCAAAAACGCCGTGCGACGGAGATCATCACAGGCGAGCTGGCAGTCGCACCGGAGCTCATACCTATCTTTGAAGCGTTGATGCACGCCCGGAGTGAAATTCTAGCCCGTATTGCCGCTCTCGATGGCAAAATCCGGGCGGTAGCCAAACAGCATGGTACGGTACGTCTYTTGATGACAGCGCCGGGAGTCGGACCGATCACCGCGATGGCGGTAACTGCAGCATTCGACGACGCCGAACGCTTCAACCGATCTTCCAGCGCGGGGCGCTTATCTCGGTCTGACGCCAAGGCGCTACGAATCTGGCGAAATCAGCCGGAACGGGCGCATCTCGAAAAGCGGTGACAGGTTCGCTCGAAAATGCCTGTACGAAGCAGCAAATGCGATCTTGTCTCGAAAGCTTGGCGTCCCTCGCCTGCGTGAGTGGGCACAGGCGATCGCAGGCCGAACCGGGCCTCGCAAAGCGAAAGTCGCCCTGGCCAGGAAGCTGGCGGTAACATTGCACGCAATGTGGCGTACCAACACGACCTTCCGGGAGGCGGCCATGGCCTGATCCAAATCCGAAGCAATACGCTGAACTCAAGCGCGACAGAACGCGTCCCGCTGGGACGCTTAGCGAGGGTGAGATCGTTCCCGCGAGTGCGGCACGGACCGCGCACACCACTTAGATTCACCCTACTTTGAACGCTAACATGCGGCGTCCAGCGCGACGACCGCGGAGAGAACCCTGGAGCCCAGCGCGCGTGACGAACCGCAAAGAGGTCAGCTGTTGACAGTGGCGATTAGAGAACGCGCCGGGACACGACCTTTGTCGCGCCCCGGCTTCATCTGTTCGCCCTGTCTGGATTCCGTCCCAATCATCCGTGCGTTGTTCAGGACATGTGAAGGCGGCCGTGTCGGCGGTCCGGGCCGGCACGATGGCGATATGATCCCTTCCCGACGGTCTCGGCATACGTAACCGCCCGTATTTCTACCTTTGACCCTGCTCCATAGTCTTGGTTCCGAAGAAGCGATTTCTTCGCCGCCGGATGTTCCCGCGGCTGGTCCTGGCTACTGAAGGAACTCAAAATGTTGAAAAAAAAGATCACTCTCGCTCTGGCAGGCATCGCCCTGCTCGCCGCAACGCCGAGCCTTGCCCAGGGTATCGGCCACAGCTTCTTCATGCGCGGCTCGATCGTCGACACCGATGCCACCGGCACTGTCGTGTGCGTCGGCAAGGCCGATGGCGCCACGGTCGGCCAGGTGCTCGATGTCTATCGTGTCACGACGCTCCCGGGTCCGTCGTCCAGCAAGGGCACCGGCCCGATCTACCGCCGCGAGTTGGTCGGGAAGGTGACGATCGACCATATCTTCGATGACCATTTCGCGCATGTCAGCGTCACCGACGGCACGCCCGCCAAGCATGACATCGTCGAGCTGAAGAACTGACGAGCCGTGGGGACGCAAGTCGTCCCCACCACTTCCCGCCTTACGGCACGGACAGCGCTCGAAAGGCGATTCTCGGGGCAAGGCCAGAACAATGCGGACACAGCGCAACAAACTCCTTGACCCTGGACCATGGTCCAACCCGCATGAGGCAGGGCGACAATGATACAGAATTTTAGAATCGGCGAGTTGGCAGGTGCTGCTGGCGTGCGGAGGGACACCATCAGATATTATGAACGAACCGGTCTGCTCCCGTCCCCGCAACGCACTGCTGCAGGCTATCGTCTCTACGACGGCTCCGACCTTCGGCGGATCAAGTTCATCCGTTCGGCCCAAAAGCTCGGCTTCACGCTCTCGGAAACACAGACTCTGCTCGAACTCCAGAATTCCGATACGGCGCGCGCATCCGATATTCTCGCCGTTACGCTGGTCAAGTTGCGGCAAGCCGAAGCCAAGGTCTCGGACCTCAATACGATGCGCGAGATCCTCGAGCGTCTGGCTGCAGCGTGTCCTGGAGACGCCGACAAAAGCGAATGCCCGATTTTGGCGTTCCTGTCCTCGGACAATCCGTTCGAGTCGACGGAGTTAGACAACAACAGGTCTGCATCAGGAGTGGACACTACCTACTAACAGGGAGAACTGGCATGAAACCTTATATTGTTCTTGGACTTGTTCCGCTCGCGCTGCTCGGCGCCTGTGCGACAGTGCCTCCGACACCTTCCCAGGTTGCCGCCTGCGAGGAAATGGAACGCGACATGGGCCTCTCCACGCCGCATGACCATGGCGAAATGAAGCAGCAAGGGCGCAACCCCATGAACCTGTCGCATGATCGCTGCCAGCAGATCCTGAAGCAGCGCTGATCAGTGCAATCCGCCGGACCGAAGTGCGGGCGTTAAAAGCCAGGCAACAAGGTTCGGCGGACCTTCGAGACCTAAACCAACGCAATTGGGAAGATTCCATGGCCATGCTTTCGGAAAACAAGAGGCGTGCCACCGATGCCGACCGCCGGCCAGAACCCGCGATCCAGCAGCTGGCCACGGCGTGCGCCACAATCCGCGCGCGCGGGACGGACACGCCCATCTCATGCAATCAGCGAGGCTACCGGAATGAGCGTGTCGCTGAACTCCTTCTGGTTACCCGCACACCGGACGGATTAATGCATCCTTCTTACCGGCCCATCAACCCATCGGGACAGGTCCCATGGTAAATCGGATTTGGGTCGCAGCCCCCCTCACTTTCTGGTTGCTCCTGCCTCAGGCTGCTCCGGCGCAAAGTCCCACCGAAGCTGTCGTTACGCGCGAGCAGACTGCGAGCCTTCCCTCCCCACTGCGGATATCCGACGTCACGACCATTGCTCTGCAAAACCGGGCAGAAGTAACCGCTGCAAAAGCCCGTGCCGATGCTCTTGCTCAGCGCCCCGCCATTGTGTCTTCCCTCGAGGATCCAATGGTGTCGGTGTCGGTCGACCATTACCCGTTCAGCGCGATGATGGATGGTGGACGGCGCTACGATCGAAGCATCAGTGTCGAACAAAAATTCCCATTGTCGGGGATTCTTTCCCATCGACGCTCCGCCGCGCTTGCGGAGGCCGAGCGTGCAAGGGCGCTTGCGGGCGTGACTGAGCTGGATGTTGTGCTCAATGCTCACCGCGGATTCTTCATGCTGCTAGAACGCCGACGGATGCAGCCTGTCGTCGATGAACAAATCACTCTGGCGAGCTTGCTGGTGGATGTGGCAGCGAGCCGCTATGCAAGCGGCGCTGGAGCACAAGCAGATATCTTGAGGGCCGAAGCGGAAGTCGCCCGTCTCAAGGCAAGACGGCAGTCGCTGGACGCCCAGATTCGTAGCGCAGAGGCGATGCTCAACGCGGGACTCGGCCGCCTTGTGGATGCTCCGGTTCCGGAACTACACTATCAGCCGAGCCTGGCCGAACCGGCGTCAATTGCTGAAGTACTCGAACGGGCCACAGAAAGCCGGCCAGAACTCGCCGCTGGAGCCGCGGAAGTACAGCGCGCAAGGGCTGAGACCCGGGCAATGCGTTCGATGTACAAACCGATGGCGACGGTACGAGCGGGATACGCGGAGACCATGGCCGAGGGGCCTGGGGCAATGCTGATGGTCGGCATAAGCGTGCCAATCTGGCGGAAACGCCTCAGCAGCGGCGTCGCAGAGGCACAAGCCATGGAGCGCATGGCAGACGCCGATCTGGAGGCAATGCGCCGTATGAATTCAGGTGAAGCGCTCGCTGCGCGGGAAGATGTTGTAGCTGCTCGGATACAGGTCAATCTGCTTCGCCAGGACGTCCTTCCCCGCTCCAAAGTGGCGGTGGATGCCGCGCTCGGCGGCTATTCATCGGGCCAAGGCTCGCTCATCGCGGTCATCGAGGCAGCGCGGGGGCTTTGGCAAGCGCAGGGGGAAGAGGTCATGGCCGAATCGGCATTGGGCGAGGCTTGGTCGAGGCTAGATCGAGCGACTGGTACCAGCGCGCGAGTGCGCCCGTGAAGACCTATTCAGGCCGCGCCCTCATCGCCAGTGCCCTCATCCCGGTGGGGGTACTTGTCACACTTCTCCTTGTTCAGGCCCAGCGCGAGAAATGGCCGTTCTCGCCGGAACACCAGACGAACGACGTTGGTCATAGCAGACCCGCAGCGGGGAAAACCGAAGGATCCCGCGCCGCAGCAGCGCGCGTATCAGTAGAATTGACAGCAAAGCAGCTTGAGATGCTCGGCGTCCAATTCGAGACTGCTGAGGTCCGGAAACTCGACGAAACCGTTCCTGCTGTCGCTTCTGCCGTGATCGATGAATCCCGCATCGTCGAGGTCCACCCACGTGTATCAGGCTGGCTTGAGCAACTCTATGTGCGGACTACCGGCCAGAACGTGGGGGCAGGACAGGCGCTTGGTGCGGTATTCTCTCAAGAATTGTACGCCTCCCAACTCGAATATCTGGCCGCCTTGCGGCGCGCCGGCACCGCCCCTGCCAGCGTCGTGTTGGCGGCAGGTCGGACCCGCCTCAAGGTGCTCGGAATGAGCGAGGCAGAAATCAGGCGGATCGAAAGAACCCGCCAGGCCGACCGGCTTGTGACGATCGCGGCGCCCCGGAGCGGTTTTGTACTGGACCGCGGGGCCACCCAGGGCATTACCGTCGATCCTTCAACCAACATTCTATCGATCGCGGACGTGACGCGGCTTTGGATCATCGCCGAAGTCGCGGAAAGCGATGCGGCGAGGATTCACGTAGGTTCGAGCGCTTCGTTGACATTCCCCCTGTCGGGCCGACCACCATTTATCGCCCGCGTGGAATTCATTTATCCGACACTTACCGAACGCACCCGATCCGTCCGGGTCCGCATGGCCGTGCCCAATATCGGTGGAGCCTTGCGCCCGGGCATGTACGGGAGCGCGCAAATCTCGGCCGCCCCTCGATACGTACTCACCATCGGCCGCGATACGGTGGTCGATACCGGAATATCACAGCATGTGTTCGTGCGTGGCGCTAAGAACCAGTTTGAACCCCATCCGGTCAAGCTCGGCACTCGTGTAGGAGATCGTGTGGAAGTACTGGAAGGGCTTGTTGTTGGCGAACAGGTCGTTTCCGCAGGCGTGTTCCTCCTCGATTCCGAAAGCCGATTACGTGCATCGGGTGCAACCGGGCATGGGGGCCACGGTGGCGGTTCCCAACCCGCGCCAAAGAGGGAAGGAAACGCCCCGCCAACAAAAGCGCCTGCACAACATGAGCATCAACCATGATCGAGCGTATCATCGAATGGTGCGCGCAGCGGCGTTGGATTGTGTTGGCAATCACGCTCGTCCTGGCAGCCTGGGCCGTCGACTCCGTGCGCAAGACACCGCTCGATGCGCTGCCGGACCTTTCCGATCCGCAAGTGATTGTCTTTACCGACTGGATGGGCCGCAGCCCCAATCTCGTCGAAGACCAGATCACCTACCGCTGGTGCGAACCCTGCAGAGCACGCCAGGAGTTCGCACCGTTCGCGGATATTCGATGTTCGGAATGAGCTTCGTCTATGCGATTTTTGGGGATGACACGGATATCTACTGGGCTCGCACCCGGGTCTTCGAACAGATTGGCCGTGTGCAGCAACAATTGCCTGCTGGCGTAGTACCTACGCTCGGTCCGATGCGAGTGGGGTGGGCTGGATTTATCAATATGTGCTCGAGGACACCTCAGGGCGCATGAACTCCGCCGACTTGCGGGCCCTGCAGGACTTTACCGTGCGCCCGGCACTCCAAGGAGTGAAAGGGGTCGCGGAAGTTGCCTCGATGGGCGGCTTCGAGCGCCAATACCAGATCTTGTTGGATCCAAACAAGCTCGCGTCCTTCGGGGTCACCCCGGTCGACGTTTCGCGCGCAGTACGCGATGCGAATTCGGAAGTCGGTGCCCGCGTCCTTGAAATGAGCGGGCGTGAATACGTCCTGCGCGGACGCGGCTATGCCAAGACCCTGCAGGACCTCGAACAAAGCGTCATTACCGTCGCCGATGGTGGAACGCCGATCCGCGTGCGTGACGTCGCAAGTGTACAATTTGGTCCGGAGATTCGACGCGGCACCGCGGACCTTGATGGTAAGGGCGAAGCGGTCGGCGGCATTGTGGTCATGCGACTGGGCTCAAATGCGCAGGATGTCATTGAAGCGCTTAAAACGCAGATTGGGCAGTTGGCGATGCCTCCTGGCGTGCGCCTCAAGACGACGCATGACCGATCGGAATTGATTACTGGGTCCATCAAGACGTTGACGGATACTCTGATGATCGAAGGTGCGATCATCGCGATCATTTGCCTCATATTCCTAATGCACGGCGGATCAGCCTGATCGCGCTCATTATCCTTCCGATGTCGGTGCTGCTGTCATTCATCGGAATGCGCTATCTTGGCATCTCCGCCAATATCATGTCGCTGGGCGGCATCGCGATCGCGGTTGGCGAATTGAGTGACGCTGCGATCGTGATGATCGAAAATGCACACAAGAGACTTGCGGAGAATGGAAGACCGGAAGACCGAGTCCGTGTGATCGTGGATTCTGCAAAGGAGGTTGGCAAACCAATCTTCTATTCCCTTCTGCTGATCACCGTCAGTTTTCTGCCTATTTTCACGCTGAGCGGGCAGGCCGGAAAGCTCTTCATGCCGCTGGCCTATACCAAGACGCTGGCCATGTTCTTTGCTGCAATTCTTTCAATCACGCTCGCACCGCCACTGATGATCTGGCTATTGCGTGGGCGTTTCCGCACAGAGGCAGAAAACCCGCTCAACCGCGTCCTTGCGAATGTCTATCAACCGATCGCGCGCTTCATCATCCGCTGGCGCCTCGGCGTGGTCGTCGTTGCGGCTCTGGTGATGGTCGCGACCGTTCCTGTCTTCATGCGCCTGGGCTCCGAATTCATGCCGCCGCTCGACGAGGGATCGTTGCTGGTGATGCCCACGACATTCCCCGGCATCTCGATAGAGGAAGCCCGGCGAGCACTGAACACCCAGCATCGGACCATCATGGGCTTCGGCGAAGTGGCCATGGTCCATGGCAAGGCGGGACGCGCCGAAACCGCGACTGACCCGGCGCAGCTCGACATGAGCGAGTCGGTGATCACCCTCAAGCCTCACAATGAATGGCCCACGATCCCTACGAAACGCTGGTATAGTGATTGGGCGCCATCGTGGCTCCAGGAAGGTCTGAGAACAATCTGGCCGGACCGCAAGCAGCGTACCGTTTCGGAACTCTCGCGTGATCTCGACGCAGCCTTGCGGATGCCCGGCTATCAAATGGCGATCGCCCCACCGATCCGGACCCGGATCGATATGCTCACAACCGGAGTGCGAACGCCTGTCGGCATCAAGGTGTTTGGCCCGGATCTCCAGGGCATCGAGCGTTTGAGCGTCGCCCTTGAAGGTGTTCTGAGGACGGTCCTGGGTACGCGCAGCACCTTTGCCGAACGCCAGAGCGGCCGGGAGTATATCGACATCGAACCAAGGCGCGATGCAATTGCGCGTTACGGCCTGACGGTGCGAGACGTTCAGGATCTGATAGAGGCGGCGATCGGGGGAATGCCGGTGTCCACCGTCATTGACGGTCGAGCCCGCTACTCCGTCAACGTGCGCTATGCAGCCGACTTCCGAGCCGACCCGCAGGCCCTGAATGCGCTTCTGGTCCCGATCCCCCCAACCCGGACCTTGTCGTTCGCCGCCGCTCGAACGGCCGGCAGCGGTACTTCGCCGGCACCTCGGAGCCAGGTTCAATCCGGCAGCAGCGGGACGGACACCATGGGCAGCATGAGTGGCGGTGGCTCTGGCGGCAGTGGCATGCCCCAAACCAGCGCTCAGATGAGCGGGACGGCGCCCACCGGAGCTGAGTGGGACAACGGACAACAGGCCGGCTCGGTCGTACCTCTGGGGGCACTCGCGAATATCAAGGTCGTCACCGGTCCTCCGATGATCAAGAACGAAAATGGCACGTTGGTAGGTTACGTCTTCGCCGACATCGACTCTTCACAGCGCGATCTCGGCGGATGGGTCAATGACGCCAAAAAATTGTCTCAGACCAGATCGAAGTCCCACCGGGCTATCGGTTGCAGTGGACCGGGCAGTACGAGTTCATGGCCGAACTGACTTCCCGCCTGCGGACGGTCGTCCCCCTGACGGTCGTCCTGGTCGGTCTGTTGCTGTACCTGTCGATGGGTGGCTGGCAGCAGACCTTGCTCGTCATGCTTAGCCTTCCGTTTGCCGTGGCCGGCAGCATCTGGCTTCTGGCGCTACTCGACTACAATCTTTCGACTGCTGTGTGGGTTGGTCTGATCGCCGTAGGAGGCGTCGCGGCGCAAACCGGCACGGTGGTCGTCGTGTATCTCGACCAGGCATATGCGGAAGCAGTGAAGCAGGATCGGGTGCGTACCGCCGAGGATATAGATGCTGCGGTGCTGGAGGGTACTTCAAGGTGCCTTCGCCCCATGCTGATGACCGTCGCCACAACGGTCTTCGGATTGATGCCGCTCCTTTGGGAATCGGGCGTGGGTGCAGATCTTTCTGCCCGCACTGCTGCTCCGGTAGTCGGCGGCCTCTGGTTCTGCATGTTCCTGACTTTGCTCGTCATACCCGCCGCATATGCCATATGGCGGCACTCGCAGATTAAGGCGCCAGGCACGGTCCGGAGCGACGCGTGATGTCGTCAGAACCCGATGGAGTAAAGCCGTCCGTCAATGGACTAACGAGTGCTGCGGCGGCACGCCTTCTGGATGAAATTGGTCCAAATGAATTGAGGGTGAAGTCGGAAAAGCCAGCTTGGCGCCTTCTCGTCGCCCAGTTCAACAGTCCCGTCATCTGGATGCTGTTCGCCGCTTGTGTCGTGTCCACCCTGGTCGGCGAAGTCCTTGATGCCGCAGCGATCGGCACGATCGTCGTTATCAACGGACTGGTAGGCTTCTTTCAGGAGTATCGAGCGGAGAAGGCAGTCATCGCCTTGAGAGCGATGACTGCCCCTCGCGCCCGTGTCATTCGCGACGGCCGGACACAGGCGATTGCCGCTGCCGCCGTAGTACCCGGCGACTTGTTGTCACTCGAGGCAGGCGATGTGGTCGCCGCTGATGCGCGGCTGCTGGAGGCAAATGTCCTGAGTGCGATGGAAGCCGCGCTCACGGGAGAGAGTACGCCCGTCACCAAGACTGCGCAGCCAGGCGTTCCCAATGCGCCGTTGGCCCAGCGCAGTGACCATGTCTTTGCCGGGACAGTTATCGCGACGGGTACCGGGTTCGCACAGATCATCGCGACGGGGATGCATACCGAACTCGGACGAATTGCCGGTATGCTTGCTGCCGCAACAGACGAGTCCACTCCGCTCCAAACACGCCTTGGGGTACTTAGTCGCCGGCTGATGATCATTTGCCTGGGGATCGTCATTGCCGTTGCCGCCCTGGGCTGGCGCCAAGGCTTGACAGGCATGGATCTGCTCTTGCCTGCCATCTCCCTTGCCGTCGCTGCAGTACCTGAAGGATTGCCCGCCATCGTGACGATTGCACTGGCGGTCGGCATGCAACGGATGGCCGCTCGCCATGCGCTCGTGCGGCGCCTGACCGCTGTCGAAACTCTTGGCTGCGCGACGGTCATATGCACGGACAAGACCGGAACATTGACGACAGGAATCATGGCAGTTCGGGAGGTCTGGGGCCAGGACCACCTGCGCGTACTCGAAACGGCAGTGGGCTGTTCGGACGCTGAGCTTTCCCTCGACGAACAAGGCGGAATCGGGGACCCGACCGAGGTTGCTATCGTAGTGGCCGCAGCCAAGCGCAGCATACGGCTGATCGAAATCGAAGCCGAACGCCCGCGGGCATCGGTCTACCCCTTCGATGCAGACCGCAAATGCATGTCGATCTACCGCATGGATGGGATTCTCTATGCAAAAGGTGCCGTCGAGGCGATCTCGGAACGCGCCACGGTGATTCCTCCCGGGGCGGGCGAAGCCGCCGCCGATATGGCCGCACGCGGATTGAGGGTTCTGGCGATTGCGATCGGTCGGGTCGACCGTGAAACAGACCTGGAGTTGATCGGTCTGCTTGGCATAGCGGATCCACCCCGAACCGAAGCGATCGACGCAATCGCCCGAGCCAAGGCGGCCGGAATCCGGACAGTCATGATCACCGGCGATCACGAGTTGACAGCCCATGCGATTGCGCAGGAAATGGGCATCCTGCAGCCGGGACAAGCTGCGGAAGACGTGGTGCACGCTCGCGCGACGCCGGAAGACAAGCTGCGCATAGTCCAGGAGTGGAAGTCACGCGGTGAGGTCGTCGCCATGACCGGCGACGGCGTAAATGACGCACCGGCATTGCGCGAAGCGCATATCGGCATCGCAATGGGCCGAACCGGAACGGAGGTCACGCGCGAAGCGGCCGACATCGTTTTGGCGGACGACAACTTCGCAACGATTGTAGCCGCAATCGAAGAGGGTCGGAGCATCTTTGAGAATATACGCAAGTCCACTGCCTATCTCGTTGCCGGCAATATGGCGGAACTCGCTGTCGTATTTGTCGGAGCAGCCCTCGGCTTTCCGACGCTTCTTCTGCCGATTCACTTGCTTTGGATTAATCTGGTAACCGACGGTCTTCCGGCTCTTGCGCTGGTGACAGACCGAGGAACTTCCACCGTAATGAGCCGCCCGCCCCGACCAGTACACGAACAAATCCTTGGCGGCCCCGAATGGCGACATATCCTTCTGGCAGGCGCCATTCAGATGATTTGCGTAATGGGGATATTTCTGTGGGCGCGGGATACGCGCGATCTCGATGAGGCGAGAAACCTTGCCTTTTCCGTACTCGTCTTCGGCGAATTGCTTCGCGCCTTTTCTGCCCGTGACCCCGACCGGCCCTTTTGGGAAGTGGGGCTGTTCAGCAACATGAAACTGTTACTGATTGTCGTGGCGTCACTCCTGGCCCAACTCGCCATCCATCATATGCCCGCAACCCAGGAAATCTTCCAGATCAGCGCGCTCTCGCTTGCCGACTGCGCCCTTTCACTCGGCGTTGGTGCGCTACCGTTATTGGTTCTGGAAGTGGAGAAATTGGTGAGACGGCGCTTCCCTTAAACGGCATGGCTGTGAAGGGCTTACAGTGTGGGCGGCCTAACCTCGACGCAGATGAAACCCCGCGGTCTTCCAACCGCAGACCAAATGCATCACGCTAGCCACATCATCTTGCTCTTTTCGATCGCGGGTTCAGCTACCACCTTCGCCCAGATGCCGGTAGCACGACTTCTCGCAGCCATCATATGAGCGCGGTCCGATAGTGATCCCCGATACGCGCGCTATGTACCTGCCTTGCACAGACACAAATGGAGCGCGTCGAGCAGCCGTTCGTCGGTAATCGGCTTCTCGATCAATGCCGAAAAACCACACCGAAGCGACCTTTGCTGAAGATCGCGCTCGTAACGACCGGCAATCAGGATTGCCGGCGCAGACCAGTTGCGATTGCGCAACGCCTCGAGAAGCGCGAATCCATCCAGATCAGGCATGACATAATCCGTGATCAAGCAAGTACCGCGTTCCAGCGCACTATCCGCGAGCAACTCGGCGCCCAGACTATAATCACGGACGTCATAGCCCCTCGCCCGGAGAAACATGGCAACCGACCGCCGCACTGCCTTATCGTCATCCACGAGCAACACGCAGTGTGCCGGGGCCTTGGGTTCGCGCACGTAATTCACCTAATATCCTCGACAGCCTGACACGCGCTTTGAAGGAAAAGACTATCGCGACGGCGAGTCGAGAATAATAGATACGATCCCTATCTGGCGATCTGCCCGCGACTAGGAAGAGGGACCAAGACCGGCTACCAGGGCGATCCGCAACGCTGCCGGCAGTGTGCTGACGTGCAGCTTTTCCATCATGTTCGCCCGGTGGATTTCTACGGTCCTGGGGCTGATCCCGAGCTTGATGGCGATCATCTTGTTGGTCTGGCCGGCGGCCAGACCTTCCAGAATATCGCGCTCGCGGCCGGTAAGGCATTCCAGACGCAGTGCCGCGCTCGCGGCTGTCAATCGCTGACTCTCGGCCTTGCTCAACAATGCAAATGCCTCTTCAAGCGCCGGCATGATCGTCGCGTGATCGAACGGCTTTTCGATGAAGTTGTGCGCTCCACGCCGCATCGCTGTCACGGCTGTGCCGATGTCTCCATGTGCTGTCATCACCACGATCGGACTTTTGAAATCCGTCGCCTGCAACCGCTCGAGAACGGCGATGCCATCGATCTCGGGCATACGCACGTCCAGCAGGACGCAACCAGGACCCAGCGACGGCGCCGCCTCCAGAAACGTCAATCCAGAAGCATAGCTGTCGGCGAGATAACCACGAGTCCGCAGAAGCATGGCAGTGGAACGACGCACGGCGGCATCATCATCAACGATATATACGCGCTGCTCAACGCTCATCGTTCATTCTCCGGGGCTGTCGACGCGCGTGATCGTGAACCGGAAGATCGTACCGCCAGGGGATTGGCTTTGGCCCAGAGGAGACCGCCATGCGCTTCGACAATGGTTTGCAGATCGACAGACCCACGCCGAGGCCATTGGCCTTGGTGCTGACAAAAGGCTGGAACAGTTGCGCGGCGATCTCTTCCGGAATGCCTGGTCCGGTATCCGCCACAGCGAGTTCGACTATCTCTGCGCCGGCTGCCCGCGTCGAAATGGCGAGCAGGCGCGTCTTGCTCGGCTCCATTGCCTCCACGCCGTTTCGAATCAGGTTGAGCAGGATCTGCTGGATCTGAACCCGATCGACAAGCACGCGCGAAACCGTTGAGTCCAACTCCATCTGGACGCGGATTTGTCGCTGGCTCGCGCCGACGAGTGCGAGTGCGACTGCCTCTTCGATTAACTTGGAGAGGCTGACGATCTGATAATCGATTTCGCCGCGTGCGACGAAATCGCGCAGCCGCCTAACGATCTGGCCTGCGCGAACAGCTTCCTGCACGCCGTCACTCAGAGCATCGCGCGCCTCGAGGGTTGCGTGAGGTTGCTCGAGCCTAAGGAGGGCCTGAGCGGCCATGACGTAGTTCGCGACAGCCGTCAGCGGCAGATTCAGTTCATGCGCGAGCGTGGATACCATGGTGCCCATCGCGCTGACCCGGGCCACATGGATCAGTTCTTCCTGCAGGTCCTGCAGACGTCTCTCGATAGCCTGATGGGCGGTGAGATCACGAATGAAACCCGTAAAGACGCGGCCCGCCGGTGCCATGGCCTCGCCGATCGCCAGTTCCATCGGAAATATGCTGCCATCGCGCCGTTGGCCGGAAACCACGCGCCCGATACCGATGATCCGACGCTCACCTGTTCTCAGATAACGCGCGATATAGCCATCATGTGCCTCGAAGTGGGGCGAGGGAACCAGTAGATTGACGTTCTGGCCGAGAACCTCGCGTTCTTCGTATCCGAACAGCCGCTCGGCCGTAGTGCTGAATGATTGAATCAGGCCCTTGTCGTCAATGACGACCATGGCATCCGGGACTGTGTCCAGAATGGATCGCAGATGCGCTTCTCTAAGTTCTAGCGCGGTCTGCACACTACGCTCTTCGCCGACGTCGCGGATCGAAAGACCAAATCCGGTCAGGGGCCCGCTGTCATCGCAAAGCGGATAGACCGTAACCTTGGCGAGAAGGATCGTTCCATCCTTGCGGACGCAGGGTCCCTCATTTTCAGACCGTCCGTCTTGCGCCGCGATTTCGAGCAGCCGAGCATCATCGTGATCGGTCGAGCTACCGTCCGGATGGAGGATCGACAAATATCGACCGATCGTCTCTGCTGATTCCCAGCCGAAGAGACGTTGGCAGCCACCGTTCCAACTGGCGATCCGCCCCTGTCTGTCGATCACCATTGTGGCATCGTCGTCCATGCGGTCGATGAAGCGGATCAACTGGTCCGCGAGCCATCGATCAGCGTCGGGAGGCGGCGCGGAATCGCCGGATCGCGTGTCTCCCGTCTGCATTTCGCCCCCATCGACCATCCGCTAAGCCCAAACCTGCACCGGCAGATTTAATCGGCTTCACATTGGCCTTACGCATGCGGGGCGGTTTGCCCTCACATCTGGGACTATTTTTTCCTTCGGGTGGGTGGGCGGGCGATGTAACACTGCCGCAGAAGAAAAATGGTCGATGCCGCTGGTCGAAAGCTAGGCATCTAGTGAGGTCGGACGCGCGGCAGCTTCCATGGAAGGCCCGCGATATCGATCCTCAATCTCTCACCTCCAAAGCACCAACAGACTTCGGTCCACACCGTCGAACCGTGAGAACGGACCATCGGCGTCAATCGTGGCCACACTGATCCGCCAGGCAAACCCATCCTCATTCACCAGGGAGGGCGGCCCGACTGCCAATTCGCGCGTCGCACCGCCGCCATCGCGCCAGCGGCGCTCGGGCTGATCGGCGAAACGGATCATTCCGTTCATGCAGTGCCGAGGATGCCGGGCAGATCGAGCCCCTTCGCACGTGCGCAGTCACGCGCAACGTCGTAACCGGCGTCGGCGTGGCGCATGACGCCGGTGGCGGGATCGTTCCACAGGACCCGTTCGAGACGGCGCGCGGCATCCTGCGTCCCGTCGGCCACGATCACCATGCCGCTATGCTGGGAATAGCCCATGCCGACACCGCCGCCATGGTGGAGCGATACCCAGGTCGCGCCCGACGCGGTGTTGAGCAGGGCATTGAGGAGCGGCCAGTCGGAGACGGCATCCGAACCATCCCGCATCGCCTCGGTCTCGCGGTTGGGGCTGGCGACCGAGCCGGAGTCGAGATGGTCGCGGCCGATGACGATCGGCGCCTTCAGCTCGCCGCCCGCCACCATTTCATTGAAGGCGAGACCGAGGCGGTGGCGGTCGCCCAGGCCGACCGAGATAGAGCCATGCTGATCGCACCTTGGCGAGCGGAGCGCCGGGCCAGATGAGCGATGTTCGCGGCGACATGGTTAGGTTTCTTCCATCGCCTACATAGGCTCGGAGCGACGCGGCTTCCATTCAGCAACGGACCCGTAAAGCGTCGGCAGCATCAGCTAAGTTCAAAGCATTCCTCTCGTCGAACCTCAGGTCTTGTTCATTTGTGCCCGTGCCGGTGATGGAGGTCGGGATAATGCGGGTGCGTATGAATCAGTCGGGCATGCGCGTGACGATGGACATGCGGTTCGCCCGTCGGATTGCCGGGGCCGTGCGGGTGTCGATGATGCGCGTCATGGAAATGGGCGTGGGTGTGCTCCATCGGCTGATGGACGTGATCGTGTTCGTGCCGCTCGAACAGGTGCAGCCATAGCCCGATCCCCATCAGCATGGCTGCCGCGACAAGTTGGACCGTGACCGCCTCGCTGAACAACAGCAGCGCCAGCAACGCGCCAATGAACGGCGCGGTCGAGAAATACGCCCCCGTCCGCGCGGTGCCGAGGAACCGGAGCGCCAGCACGAACAGCACAAGGCTGACGCCATAGCCCAAAAATCCGACCACACCCGCCGCCAAGGTCAGCGAGAGTTCCGGCAAGCGGGCGCCGAGCAATAAGGCCAATGTCAGGTTGACCGCGCCCGCCGCCAGGCCCTTGACCATCGCAATCTGGACGGGATCGGAGCCGCTGACCTTGCGGGTGAGGTTGTTGTCGATTCCCCAGGCGAGACAGGCCCCGGCAATGGCGAGCGCGCCAAGACCCAGGCCACTGAATCCCGCACCCGCACCGGAGCCGCCCTGCCACGACAGGATGATCGCGCCGGCAAGGATCGCCAGCGCGCCGAGCATCAGGCGGCGATCGACATTCTCGCGGAACACGGTCCAGGCGATCGCCATCGTGGCCAGCCCTTCGAGATTGAAGAGCAGCGCAGCCGAGGATGCGGGTGTGATGGCCAGGCCGATCATGAGCAGCAGCGGTCCCGCGACGCCGCCCGACAGGATGACCAAGACCATCCAGCCCCAATCGCGTCTGGCAAGCGGCGCTTCGCTTGTCGGTCGTCCGATCGCGCGCCGGCCCAGCGTGACGATGGCGAGGCCGATGCCCGAGCCAAGATAGAGCAGCCCTGCCAGAAGCCACGCGCTGACCCCGCCGCCGAGCAGCGCCTTGGCGAGCGGCGTGCTCGCCCCGAACAGCGTCGCCGAACCGATGGCGAGCGGGCGCCCGGCCAGGCAACCCAGGATCGAACGGACATCATCACGCTCCCGCCGGGCTTGGCGCCGACTCGGATGGTCGGGCGGCTCCTCGCCCATGCACCAACCGGTATAGCGCAGGCAGCACCAGCAACGTCAGCAGCGTCGAGGAGACGATGCCGCCGATGACGACGGTGGCGAGCGGACGCTGCACCTCCGCACCCGCACCGACATTGAACGCCATCGGCACGAACCCCAGGCTTGCGACCAGCGCGGTCATCAGCACCGGCCGCAACCGGGTCAGCGCGCCCTCGCGGATCGCGTCGTCGAGCGGACGGCCCTCGGCGATCAACGAGCGGATGAAGCTGAGCATCACGACGCCATTGAGCACCGCCACGCCCGAGAGCGCGATGAACCCGACCCCCGGCCGAGATCGACAGCGGCAGCCCCCGGATCAGCAATGCCGCGACCCCGCCGGTCAGCGCCAGCGGAACGCCCGAGAACACGATCGCAGCGTCCTTGACCGAGCGGAACAGCCAGAACAGCAAGCCGAAGATCAGCAGCAGTGCCGCGGGCACCACCAGCCGCAGCCGCTCGGCAGCCGAGATGAGCTGCTCGAACGTGCCGCCATAGCTGACCCAATAACCCGCTGGCAGTTCGACCTCGGCATCCACCTTCGCGCGCAGCTCGGTCACGAACGAACCGAGATCGCGGCCACGGACATTGGCGGTGATGACCACGCGGCGTTTGCCGTCCTCGCGGCTGATCTGGTTGGGGCCGGTGACGACCTCGACCCTGGCCACATCCTCCAGCGGCACGAACCCGCGCGGGCCCGCGCCGCCCGCCGGAAGGGGTATGCGCAGCCGACCGATCTCGTCGACGTTGCGCCTGATATCTTCGGGCAGCCGCACGATGATAGCGAACCGGCGGTCGCCCTCGAAGATCTGTCCGGCCTGCTTGCCGCCGATCGAGACGGCGACCACGTCCTGCACGTCGCCGACATTGAGCCCGAGGCGAGCGAGCGCGGCGCGATCCGGCGTGATCTGGAGAACCGGAAGCCCCGTCACTTGCTCGACGCTGACATCGGCCGCGCCGGGGATGCCGCCCACGACGCCTTCGATCGCCTGGCCCGCGGCAAGCAGTTCCTCGAGATCGTCGCCGAACACCTTGACCGCGACATCGGCGCGGACGCCGGAGAGCAACTCGTTGAACCGCATCTGGATCGGCTGTGTGAACTCGTAATTATTGCCGGGGATGGTGAGCGCTGCCGCGTGCATCTCGGCGACGAGCTGGGTGCGCGGCTTCCTCGGGTCGGGCCAGTCCTTGCGATCCTTGAGCATCACGAAGGTGTCGGCGACCGAGGGCGGCATCGGATCGGTCGCGACCTCGGCGGTGCCGATCTTGGCGACGATCCGCTCGACCTCGGGGAAGCGTTTGAGCCTGGCTTCCAGCGCGCGCTGCATCTGCACCGCCTGGCTCAGACTTGTGCCGGGGATGCGCAGCGCGTGGAGCGCGATGTCGCCTTCGTCGAGATTGGGCACGAACTCAGACCCCATCCGGCTCGCTCCGAATCCGGCGAGCGCGACCAGTGCGATCGCGCCGATGACGAACACCGTGCGCAGGCGCAGCGCCGCGTCGAGCGCGGGGGCGTAGAGCCAACGGGCGCCGCGCATCAGCCAGCTGTCCTTCTCCTCCACTCGGCCGGTGACGAACATCGCCACCGCCGCCGGCACAAAGGTCAGCGACAGGACCAGCGCCGCGGTCAATGCGATGACGACGGTGATCGCCATCGGATGGAACATCTTCCCTTCGACGCCGGTGAGCGCAAAGATCGGCACATAGACTAGGGTGATGATGAGCACGCCGAACAGCGACGGCCGGATTACCTCGCTCGCCGCCGTGGCGGTCAGTGCAAATCGTTCCTCGCGGTCGAGCAGACGCCCGAGCCGGTGCTGCGCCTCACCGAACCGGCGCAGGCAGTTCTCGACGATAATCACCGCACCGTCGACGATCAGGCCGAAGTCCAATGCGCCGAGGCTCATCAGATTGCCCGACACCTTCGACTGGACCATGCCGGTAATGGTCAGCAACATCGAGAAGGGGATGATCGCGGCGGTGATCAGCGCGGCGCGGATGTTGCCGAGCAGCAGGAACAGGACGACGATCACCAGCAGGGCGCCTTCGAGCAGGTTCTTCTCGACCGTCGAAATAGCCCGCTCGACCAGTTCGGTGCGGTCGTAGATCGGCGAAGCGATCACACCCGCCGGCAGCGCCTGGCGGCTACTTCGAGCCGTTCGGCTGATGCGCGGGCGACAATCCGGCTGTTCTCGCCGGCAAGCATGAAGACGGTCCCCAGCACGACCTCCTGGCCGTCTTCGGTCGCCGCGCCCGTGCGCAGTTCCTCGCCCATGCCGACATCGGCGATGTCGGCGATGCGGATCGGCACACCGCTGCGATTGGTGACGATGATCGATTTGAGATCGTCGATGCCGGCTGCCTGGCCGGGCACGCGGATCAGATATTGCTCGCCATAGCGTTCGACATAGCCGGCGCCGACATTGGCGTTGTTCCTGTCCAGCGCGTCGACCACGTCGTTCATGGTGAGACCGTAGGACGACAGCCGATCGGGCAGCGGCGTCACATGATATTGCCGCTCGAACCCGCCGATCGAGTTAACCTCGGTGACGCCAGGCGTGTTGCGGAGCTGGGGGCGGATCACCCAGTCCTGCAGGGTACGCAGATCCTCCGGCGTGTAGCCCGTGCCGTCCGGCTTGCGTGCGTTCGGCCCGGCCTCCAGCGTATACATGAAGATCTCGCCGAGGCCGGTGGCGATCGGTCCCATTTCGGGTGTGGCGCCTTCGGGCAATTGATCGCGTGCGGTCTGGAGCCGTTCGTTGACGAGCTGGCGCGCGAAATAGATGTCGGTGCCGTCGGCGAACACCGCCGTCACCTGGCTGAGGCCATAGCGCGAGACCGAGCGGGTATATTGCAGCCCCGGCAAGCCAGCGATCGCCGTCTCGACCGGGAAGGTGACGCGCTGCTCTGCTTCCAGCGGCGAGAAGCCGGCCGCCTCGGTGTTGATCTGCACCTGGACGTTGGTGATGTCGGGCGTGGCGTCGATCGGGAGGCGCTGGAAGCTCCAGACACCGAGCGCGGCCGAGGCGAGGACCAGCGCCAGCACCAGCCAGCGCAGCCGGATCGAGCCCGCGATGATGCGGTCGAGAATGCCCGGACGCTCGGTGGGTTGATCAATGGTCATGGCTGGCCCCCGACTTCTCGATGTCGGCGCGGATCAGGAAGGCACCGTCGACGACATATTCGGTGCCCGGTTCGAGACCGCCCAGCACCTCGGTCCATTCGGGCGTGCGCCGCCCAAGCTCCAGCATTCGCACCTCATAGGTGTTGCCGACCTTGGCGAAGACCACGGTGAAGTCGCGAAAGCGTTGGAGCGCCTTGGTGCGCACCGCGAGGGCGACCTGCGCCTGAGCGACGGCGAACGAGCCCTCGACCCCCATGCCCGGCCGGAAATCGCGCGCAGCGAAGGGCGGCAGATGGACATGCGCCATCAGCGTCTGGCTCGCGAGATCGGCGGTCGGCAGTATCGCCTCGACCTTGCCCGACAACCGCGCCTCGCCGGAGAGGCTGCGCAACGCGACGGACTGGCCGACCCGCACGCGCTCGGCGTCGCGCGGATAAACGAAGAACTCGGCGTGGAGCTGGGTCGGATCGGCGATCACGAACAGCGCACGGTCGGCGGTGACATCGCCGACATTGGTGTTCTTCTCGATGATGATCCCGCTGATCGGCGCCGGAACCGCATAGGTCTGGAGCGAATGGCTGGATTCGACGCGGAGCAGGGTCTGCCCCTTGCGCACCGCCTGGCCGAGTTGACCCGACATCCAGACGATCTGTCCGGGCAGCCGGGCGCGGACATCGGCCTTGCCGTCGGGCGTGATCTCGACCCGGCCCGCCATGTCGACCAGCTCGCTGACGGTCGCCGGACCCGCGACCTCGGTCTTGACCCCGCCCGCCTGGGCGGCAGCGGCCGAGATGGTGGTGCGCCCCTCATAGGAGGCATAGGACCAGTTGTGGGTCCGCCCGCCTTCGACCGCACGAACCTTCACGTCGAACGAGTGCGGCTCATGCACGACGCCGTTGCCCAGCAGATAGTCCTCGCGCGGGGCGAAGGCGAAGCGATCAGCTTTGCCGCCGAGCCGGCCCAGCTCGACGCTGAGCTGGACTTCGCCGGGAGGCACGGGCTTGTCCTTGCGATAGGCATAGACGTGGAATTCGGGTTCGACGCCGTCCTCGAAGATGGTCATCTCGATCGCGGAATCGCCGTCGCGCAGCATCCGGCCGCGATGGGGGCCGCGCTCATACCCGGCGGTCGCCGCGGCCGGCTCGCCGGTGGGTTCGGGAGGCGCTTCGCCGCAGGCGGCAAGCAGGGTGCAGGCGAGAATCGCCGCGGTCAGACGGATCTTGGACAATCGGAACATCAGCGGTTCTCCACGCTGGCGATAAGGGAAGCGTGGCGACCGCCGAGGCGGTCGAGGCGCACGCCATCGAGATGGAAGCGCCGGAGCAGATCGATCCGGCGCGTGCGCGCGTCGATCACGGCCCTCTGAGCTTCGGCGACTTCGAGGTAGGTGAAGGCGGTGCCGCCACGGTTGAAGCCGTCGCGGACCATCACCACCGCCCGCTCGGCGCTCGGCAGTACTTCGGCATCGATGCGGGCAATCTCCGCGGCGATCGCCGCGCGCGACGCGGTCAGCCGGTCGGCCTCGCGCTTCTGGTCGATCCGGGCCACGGCGATTTCGGCCTCGGCGGCGAGCCGGTCGGCCCGGGCGCGTTCGACATTGGCACGATTGGCTCGCCGTCCGCCGAGCGGGATCGATCCGCCGGCAACCAGCGCCACCGCATTGCCCTGCCCGAAATGCCGCACCCCGGCGCGAACGGTCGGATCGGTGATCCCGCGTGCCTGCTCCAGCCGGATGCGCGCCTCGGCGGTATCGCGCTCCGCCGCCAGCAGTGCGAGCTCGGGCATGGCGTCGTCGATCGGCACGCTAAGATCGAGACGCCCGAATGCCGCGGCATCGAGCGCGAAATCATCGCTGCCGCCCCAGTAGGAAGCGAGGTTCGCGCGGGCGATGCGGGCAGCCTCGACGGCCTGGTCGCGGGCGATCCGCGCCTGTGCCACCGCCGTTCGCGCACGCTCGCCGACGAACAGCGGATCGAGCGCACGCCCGACCCGCCTGCCAACATCGCGCTCCACACGCTCGGCGAGCGCGAGCCGGTCTTCGGCGACCATGATGGCCGCCTGCGCCGCCTGTGCTTCGACCCAGGCAGCCTGAACCTGTGCCAGCAGGTCGAGCGTGCGCAGCCGTCCGCGCTGCTGCGCGAGGCTCAGTTCAGACTGTGCAACGCCGGTCCGTGCCTCGCGCTTGCCGCCGCGCTCCCAGATCCGCTCATAATAGAGCGTGGCCTGCGAGCGATCGACCGGCGAATAGGGACCGGTGCCGGCGAAGTCCTCGAGGTCGACCCCAACCACTGGACGCGGCCCCACATCGGCCTGGCGGACGCCGGCCTCCGCGGCCGTCACGCGGGCAGTGCTTGCCGAGCCGGTGGGATCGCGGGCTGCC
>NZ_JEMV01000063.1 GCF_000588875.1 Sphingobium sp. Ant17 | reverse complement strand
TTCAGAGGTCGAAGACTGAAWTTGAAAAATGCATCAGGGAAAGCCGGGGGCGGTTCAGGGCTTGTCTTCGTCAACTCTGAGTGAGGATACGATAGATGCAAGGAGCACATGCGACTCCCACATCTGTGCGTTGGAGCCATCTGTCGCCTCAGCCCGATCACGCTGTACACTGACTGCCCGTTCCACAATGTCGATTGCTTCATAGGTCAGGAGCGTTCCATTTTTCACAAAGTCCGTGGATCAGGCTTTCAATAAGTAGCAAGGCTGCAGGACCATGTGCATCCGGTGATGATAGGGGAACCGCCCCGGCTTTTGCTGGATAATTGTCGTTTGTGGGGGCATTATAAAAACCTCAGGTACAGGCGAAAAGCATATCTGCGCTTTCAGCCGCCGACGCTGGTGAAGCCTGCCAACGATACCGAGCTGATACAGGGCGGTGGCAATAAGAACAACAACATACAATAATATTGAACAACAACATTCATCAATATCAAATTAGACCTAGCGGGGGTAGGACAGCCCATGGCTAACCCTTTTGTAAAAAAATTGGGCGGGTTGGCTGAACTTACAGCCAGCGATGTCCGAATAATCGAGAACGCTACCTCGCACCCTCGCCGCTATTCGCCCCGGCAGGACTTAATTCGTGAGGGCGATGAGCCGGGGCCGATGTTTGTGGTTCTGGACGGTTGGGTCTGCCGTTATAAAATCCTGCCGAGCGGTACGCGCCAGATAATGGCGTTTCTGATGCCGGGCGACGCCTGCGACTTGCATATCAAGCTGCTTGCGGAAATGGATCACGGTATTCAGGCAATCACGGCCGCGACGGTCGCAACGGTCTCTAAAACAGACATGGAGACTATGATGCGTGATCATCCAAACATAGCGAAAGCGATGTATTCTGCGCAACTAGTGGACGAAAGTGTCATGCGCGCCTGGATCGTCAGTATGGGTCGACGCAGTTCGACTGAGCGCGTGGCACATCTCATCTGCGAACTTTACCTTCGGGCACGGAATATCGGTTTGACTGGGGATGAAGAATTTTCCCTGCCCCTTTCCCAACTCGTTCTCGCCGATGCCCTTGGCATGACTGCAGTTCACATCAATCGTGTGCTGAAGGATCTACGGCTGGCAGGCGCAATGGCGCTGAAGCGCGGTAGCGTTACTATTCTCGATCCGGTAAAACTGGTTCAGATCGCTGGTTTCGACGACAATTATCTGCATCGCCGGTTGCGCATGACCGGCTGAGCTAAAGCTGGGCTGCTCTCCCGCAATTTGAACGTGGCATTTAACCTCAGGCATATCGACCCCTTCGTTGCCATTCAGCCGACGGGTTTCGATCCTCAATTGCCGACAGCGGCATTTCCTTGGCTCATCGCGACTGTCCGCTAAGGCTTAAGACCGCTGGACGAGGCCGACGACGGTGTTCACCTAGCCCGAATAGTAGTGGCGCGGGAGCGATAAGTAGCGGGTTCAGGTTCTAACCGAAGCCTTTTGACCCCAGGAATGTGCACGCCATTCTCTTTCACGGCGACACGATCCGACGGTTCGGGACATCCACAATCGGCAGCAGATAGTTAAAAATAAAAACCTGTCATGAAAGCAGTGTCCTCTCTATCGCATGGCGAAAATCCAACAATTATTAATACGTAATTCCAAATGGTTAAGCTATGTATCATGACAATAATAATCTATATTAATATCGCCCAACAATTATGCGTTAATGTATCAGCTTTATAGTGTTAGGAACCGATGGTTGATATAACACCAAAGTCAGATGATCAAAAAAAAATCTGAAGCTGAGGTCGATGCATTCCGCCATGACCTAGGCCCCTTTGTGGTGGCAGCTGAAAAAACACGCATGCCTATGATTTTTACGGATAATAAGGCGACCTATTCAGTCGTTTTCGCCAACGACGCGTTTTTGGCTCTAACTGGATATAAACGGGAAGAGATATTGGCAAAGAGCTTCCAGTCGCTATTGACGATAGGATGTGATCAGACGACGGTTGAGATAGTAGAAGCCGCTCTTCGCGGCGAAGGCTGCGCTGAACCGGAACTTCACTATAAAAGAAAAGACGGGACGGAGTTTTGGGCGTCTTTGTATGTTAGCCCGGTTTGCGACGATAATGGTACGATAGTGCAGCAGTTTCTTTCGCTCATCGATGTCACTCGACTTCGACAGGATAATGCTCGATGTAGGCTGCTTATCGACGAACTGAACCACCGTGTGAAAAATACCCTTGCTACGGTTCAGTCGATTGTTACGCAGGCGCTTCGCTCGTCGGGAGAGCCGGAGGCAATTCGAGACGCGATTGAATCGCGTATTCTGGCGCTATCCCGCTCTCATGATCTGCTCACCATAAGCAAGTGGGAAGGCGTCGGCCTGCACGATCTGGTCGATACGGCTTTGCATCCGTTTGAAGTCATCGCGGGACACACTCAGCGTTTCACTATCTCTGGGGATAATTTTCATCTTTCCCCCAAAGTCACCCTCTCCCTGACGATCGCGCTCCATGAGCTCGCAACCAACGCCGTCAAATATGGCGCATTTTCTGTTGATGCCGGATTAATCACGGTAAGTTGGGAATTAGTGCCGGATGTGGCCGGGGATCGGCTCGTTCTACGGTGGCAGGAGCATGGCGGCCCCCCTGTGACACCTCCAACGCATAAGGGCTTTGGGTCCTGGGTTATTGAACGGGGGCTCGCACATGAGCTGGACGGCATAGTGACTCTAAACTTTTTGGAGAGCGGCGTGGCCTGTACGATCGACATTCCCGCCCCAGTAAGCAGCGAGACATGAGCCGCCTGTTGGCAGGCTGTCGGATCCTCATCGTAGAGGACGAAATGCTTGTGTTAAGGGGTGTCGAAATAGCTCTCGAGGAACTTGGCTGCGACAGCATCCACGTTGCTGCCAACGTTGCTGATGCGCTTACGCTGCTCGCGCAAAATGCAATCGACGCGGCACTTCTTGATGTCAATCTAGGAGGCGAGAACAGCTACTCCGTCGCCGATGCTCTGGTGCATGCTGGCATCCCGTTTGCATTCTCTACGGGCTATGGCGACCATGGCGATCGCCAGGATTTCGATGACAGGCCCGTACTTAGAAAACCCTATGTTCGCGCCACTTTCACCGCAGTATTCGAGCAACTAGCTCAAACCATGCGCCTTACCACAGAAGTAAAGTATGACCCGGTTGAGCGAGGGTAGGCGCGGGCACCAAATGTTGGAATCAATCTACTAGTGGTGCCACCTCCCTGATGATTATCGCAAATGGAACAGCGTGTTCCGGCGTTACGATCGTGCCCCAATCCATGCCAGAATTTATCTTGGCGGCACGGACCCAATCGTCAATTGAAATACACATGCCAAATCGCTCCGCGCCGCTGCAGGGTTAGAGAAGCGCGATCGAAATTCCGATTCATGAAATCGAGTAAACGTATAGCGGAAAGTTCTTCAGCCATAGGGCGTCCCCGTGCGTGCCGCCCGGTCGCGCTCTATTCCGCTGCGCTCCACCGAGCCGGTGCTGCGCGCCGTCTCGTCGCCTTCGGCGTGACGATCGCATGACGCGAGGGATCGGCTTCGCCGCTCCTGGCGGCCATCGCGCCGGGCGCGATGATGTTGGCATGGCTCCGACAAGCGGTGTGGGCGTCGCTACCCTGTAAGCGCGTCGCGGCGGGCCGCAACCCGGCGGTGCCGGGTCTTCCTCTTCGTTTCAGCCTTGCAGGTGCAGCCCGCCTCTGCCGACGCGCCTTCCGGTCGCTCTTGCCGCCCACCCCGCATTTCGGGGCCGGTGTTTTAGCAAGGAGTAAGGACAATGGAACTCAAGCATATCGACATCGCCTGCCTCTCGGTTTCGCCTGCCAACATGCGTGGCGTGAAGAAGGCACCGGACCTCACCAATATTCTCCCGTCCGTCCGGGCGCGGGGCATCCTCGTGCCGCTTATCGTGCGCCAGAATGGTTCACCGACCACCTATGAAATCGTGGCAGGCAAGCGGCGCTATCATGCGGCAATGGTCGTGGCGCAGGAAGAGGGGAGCGTGGAGCCGCTGCCCTGTGCCGTAATAGAAGCCGGAGACGATGCGGCAGCACTGGAGGCGTCGCTGATAGAGAATATCGCTCGGCTCGACCCCGACGAAATGACCCAGTGCGAAACCTTCACCCGGTTGGTGCGCGAAGGGCGCTGCGTGGAGGATATATCGCTGACCTTCGGCCTTACGACCTTGCAGGTGAAGCGCACCCTTGCCTTGGGCAATCTCCTGCCGCGCATCCGCAATCTCTATCGAGCCGAGAAAATCGATGCCGTCACTGTTCGGCACCTGACCCTTGCCTCCAAGGTGCAGCAGCGTGAATGGCTGGCCTTGTTGGACGATGCTGCCCATCACGCACCTTACGGTCAGAATTTGAAATCATGGCTATTTGGCGGGAGCAGCATTTCCGCCAAGGTCGCGCTGTTCGACCTTGCCAGCTATAGCGGCGAGATCATTTCAGACCTGTTCGGCGAGGACAGCTATTTTGCCAGTGCCGCCGACTTCTGGACGGCGCAGATGGCAGCGGTCGAGGATCGGGCGCAAGCCTATCGCGATGCAGGATGGCGGGACGTCGTCATTCTTGAGCGGGGTGCCCATTTCCATTCATGGGAACATGAGCGGTGCGTCAAATCCAAGGGCGGTAACGTCTTCGTTGCCATCACTCATCGCGGCGATGTTACCTTCCACGAAGGCTATGTCACGACCAAGGAGGCGCGGAAGCGAGAGAAAGGCGAAACGCTTGCCAAGCCAATCCGTCCTGAAATCAGCGCGCCGATCCAGAACTATATCGACCTTCATCGTCATGCCGCAGTACGCGCGTCGCTCGTATCGCAGCCATCGACAGCCCTGCGGCTAATGATCGCCCATGCCATTGTCGGGTCACCCCTGTGGCGGATCGACGTGGAACGGCAGCGTTCCCATAATGATGCCATCGCCGAGAGCGTGGAAAATAGCGCATCGGAAGCGACCTTTGACGCCAAGCGCCGCGCGGTGTTGGCAATGCTGGGCTTTGATCCCGATACGCCGACCGTGGTGAATGGCTATTGTGACGACCATGGCCTGCCCGGCCTGTTCCTCCGCTTGATGACCTTGCCCGACGAGGCGGTGCTGGACGTCCTTGCCATCGTCATGGGCGAATCCTTGGCAGCCGGTAGCGAAATCATCGAATTGTTGGGTATGCAGTTGGGCGTCGATATGGCCCCGGTCTGGCAGGCTGACGACACTTTGCTCGATCTTGTCCGCGACCGCGAAGTGATCGGCCGGATTGTCGCGGAGGTGGCAGGCGAAGAAGTTGCCGCCGCCAATGCCAAGGAAAGCGTCAAGGTGCAGCGCCAGATCTTGCGCGACTGTCTTGCTGGAACAGGCGGGCGCAGCAAAGTGGACGGGTGGGTGCCGCGCTGGATGGCCTTTCCGCCGAGCGCTTATACCGACCGTGGTGGCGTCGGGAGCGTGGAGCGCTGGAACCTTGTTTCCACACTAGGCGAGACACCGTCAGAAGATGCCAGCATGACATCGGGAGGCTCAAACGAAACTAATCTGCCCCAAGCGGCATGACATTTTGGAAGCCGGGGGCATCGAGGCTCCCGGCTATTTTTTCTGGGCTCGTGCGCTTTCCAGCTTCTCGACTTCGCGCTCAACAATTTCCCGGATGAACTTGGCACGACGATTGGGGCCAATCAGATCATCGATCCGCTCGGCAAGCCCTTCGGGCAAGCGAATGACGGTGGTTTTCACTCCAAGCGGCGGTCTTCCCATCCGGGTGTCGTAACCCGCCATAGCGCTCATTCAATCGCAAGTCAGATAACGGATATCGGTTATTGATAAATAATCGTCAATCTGCCTATAAGCGATATCTGATAGCCCTTCCGAATACGGTGGTTGCCGTTCGGAAGGGCGGAATGATGGAGGGCATGGCTATGGCTGCGCGTGATTATCCTTCTGTTGATTCGAACGATTCCCGCACCTCACGGCGCGGTCTATTACGCGCGCTCGCTACCGCGCCAATTACAGCCGCCGCCATGTCGCCGAAATCGCCGTGGAGCGATGCTCTCACGTCGCTCCACGAAGACTATGGCGATGAGCCCGTGATCATGACGCGGACGAAGGACGGGCGGGCGTTGAGCCGCCGCCGCTATCATATTGCCGAGGGGTTCTTCCCGGATCAGCAGCAGGCAACCGGTTTTGGTTGGCATGACTATCTCTACAAGGCCGGCATAACAGCCCAGCTTGCGTTGTCATCGCACCTGCTCGATGTGGGATTTCCCGACGCTGGAACGCCCGGCATATCGGCCTGCGCGTCGCCAAGTCATTGGCTTATGCCAATGCCACGGGGTTGGGCCATGATTGTCCCGACATGGGCCGACTGGCAGCTATCCTCAGCCCCTATTGGCAATGGAACAGGGTTCGCCTGTTTGGCGAACCGAAACCCGATGACGGCGGTTTCACGGTCGAGCGAATCGACCCGCTGCTGCGCGCGTTGCTTGATCGCGTGCACGCAGTGACCGGCCATCCTCGCCCCAACGGCTGGCAGCGTTATCGTCAGGAGAGGTGGTCATGATGCTGCGCACGGATACCGAGCATCTGCCAGCGCCGATCCGCGACGAGCTTCTTCACGTTACCATGATCCTTTTCGAGGCGTTCGAGGTAGCGACCAAGGGCCGATGCTCCGAACATTTCCGGGCGGGCCGTATCCTTACCTTGATCCTGCACGGTCCCCATGCCGAGAAGGATTGGTACGAAATCGCGCCGGGTGAAGCATTTCGCCTGCTGGCGATCGTCAACTATCCTCGCCTTGCCCGCAGCGAACGCGACTGGCGGCTGGTGCGTGATCGGCTCCGCCGCGCGTGGGAGCATGGCGAAATCACCCGCCCGGTTCGGTTGGCGGTCGAAAGCCTTGAGCGGCTAAACGGCGCGCTTGTCGAAGGCGTCCCGCATTTCGTCACCATCGCCGAGCAGGGTATCGCGCTCTACCAGATGGAGGGCTTGCGGGTGAAAGAGCCGCGCCACCTGCCAGCGCGAGAACGGGCTATCCGGGGCGTGGCGGAGTTCATCCGGTGGCATGAGCGCGGCACCGGATTTCTAGCAGGCGCAGCGTTCTACCGGAACCGGGGCGACATGCCGATGGCGGCGCTGATGCTGCATCAGGCGTGCGAGCATTTCTATCTGTCCGTCTTGTGGTCGATCAGCCTGCAGGCCCCGCGCACCCATGCGCTGGATGAACTGCGAGAGGCAGCGGAAGCGCTGGACCCGCACCTGTGTTCTGCATGGCCGCGCGACAGCCGATTCGAGCGGCGCGCGTTCGGCTGTATTCGCCGCGCCTATGTCGAAGCGCGCTATGGGCGATCCTACCGCATTTCGGGCGACGAACTGTCATGGGCGTTCGCGCGGGTAGAGATACTGGCGGAACGTGCGGCGTGCGCGGTTGCGGATCATCAGGCTTCGCTCGGCGAAAGTCAGCCAGCGCCAATGCTTCCGCCGCCCGCAGGACCGACAACGGCGATAGCCCTTTCCCAGCCTGCGCGCCGCGCCAATATGCTGCAACGGACATGGCGTATCGTGCGACGTGCCGCCCCATCGCAGGGCCAATGGAATCCGATCATTCCCATTCGCAGATTCTGGCGCTCCGACAGGTTCATGGGCTGGGTCGACCATCTGCCCTTGGCGATCGTCTGCCTGTGCTTCTTCATGGCGGGTGCCGAGGCAACTCTATTGCGGGTAAAGTCCGCGCAAGTCGTCCGTTCCAAACCAGCCGACCTGTCCGCCGTGCTGGACTTCGACGTGCGCGCAGACACGGTGCTTGGCGCGGTCATGGACGTTGCGGAAAGGGCGGGCTACCGGGTCAAGGCCAACGAGGACATTTGGACGGTGCGATGGACCGGGGCCTACCGCGCCAAGGCAACGACCTTCGATGCGCTCGCGGACATTCTCTATGGCTCCGGCCTGTGCCCCGCGATCCGAGAAGACTTCATCACCGTGCGCTATTGCGACAAGAGCAGCCCGCCCGTGGTGGCGACGGTCGAGTATGAGGCAGAACCGGACAGCAATGTGCGCTTGTCAGTTTCGCGCTAATCGCCACCCTGTTCCGCCTCAAACGCCCGCTTGCCTTTGCGCTTCCACAGGGCAAGCGCGTTGGCCCGTTCCTGTCCGCGCAGTCTATCGGCAACCGTGAGGAACGCGCCATAGAGCGTGGCGCGATCATCGTCAGTCAAATCGACCAGCCCCGCCTTGATGACGAGGCCGCCCAGTTCGATCAGATGCCGCGTTCTTTCCCGCCGCTTGACCTGCCAATCCCGCATGTCGGTTCGTGCCTTCCGAGCCTCAAGCCGATGCCGCGCCGCCATCGAGCGGGAGAGTGCCGCTTTGCTGGCCAGCAGGTTCGCCCGCAGGCTTGCCGCCCTTGCCGAGAAAGAAGGCCGCGCCCGCCTTGCGCCATCCCTCCTTTGTCGCTGCGTCTTTCACCGTAGCGGCATGGAGCAGCGCCCCGGCCAGCACATCGGCATCGAGCGTATCGGCCCCGGTCGCCGTCACCAGTTCGCCAAGCTGGCGCACGCGCCGCTCCCTGAGCGCCTTGGCCTTATCGGCCAGGGCTTTGAGTTCCGCATCAAAATCGCGGGGCTTGCGCATCGTAAAGTCTCCATTGAGTGATGATGGCGCTATGATAAGGTGATCGCTCCTGTTGCGCAGTAGAGTCGCCGGGACAGCCTGACACCGCCTAGTCCCGTCCGAGAAATTTTCGAGAAGGGCGCGCTTATACGTCGTTCCGACGTGCGCTTGCGCGTAGTAGATGGACGATCGTCATGGCGATCTTCCATTTCTCCGTTCAGGTCATCAGTCGCGCGGCGGGCCGCTCCGCCGTCTCTGCCGCCGCCTATCGCGCAGGCGAGCGTCTGCACGACGAGCGCCTCGATCGGCCCCAAGATTTCCGCGCCCGCTCAGGCGTCGAGCATAGCGAAATCATGTTGCCCGAAGGCGCGCCGGAACAATGGCGCGACCGCGAACGCCTCTGGAACGATGTCGAGGCATTCGAGAAGCGCAAGGACGCTCAGCTTGCCCGCGAGGTCGAGTTCGCCATTCCGCGTGAAATGACCAAGGCGCAGGGCATCGAACTGGCCCGCGATTTCGTGTCCGCGCAGTTTGTCGATCGCGGCATGATCGCCGACCTCAATGTGCATTGGGACATAGGCGCGGACGGCCAGCCCAAGCCGCACGCGCATGTCATGCTCACCATGCGAGAGGTTGTGCAGCGCGAGGACGGCACCGCTGGTTTCGGAGCGAAGGTGCGCGAATGGAACGATCATGAGAATGTCGAGCGTTGGCGCGAACGCTGGGAGACCCACGTCAACGCGCGCCTTGCCGAACTCGATATAGACGCGCGCATCGACCGCCGCAGCCTTGCCGATCAGGGCATCGACCTTGAACCGCAAAGCAAGATCGGCGGTCCCGCGCACCGGATGGAGCGCCAAGGACTGGAAGCCGACCGCGCCGAACTGCACCGCGAGATCGCGCGGGAGAATGGCGAACGCATCATCGCCGATCCCGGCATCGCGCTCAACGCCATTACCCACCAGCAGGCGACCTTCACCACTCGCGACATGGCCATGTTCATCCACCGACATAGTGATGGGCAGGAGCAGTTCAACGCCGCCATGCGCGCAGTGCGCGGCTCGCCAGACCTGATCGCCCTGGGCAAGGACGGGCGCGGCGATGATCGGTTTACCTCGCGCGACATGATCGAGACCGAGCAGCGGATGAGCCGCGCCGCTGACCGGCTTGCGATGGACCGGAGCGATGGTCTCTCGGCGCTGCGAACTACGCCATTCGCGCCGCCGAGAGTACGGGCCTTACCCTGGGGGCAGAGCAAGAATCCGCGTTGCGTCATATAACGGGCGGACGCGGATTGTCACTGGTGCTGGGTTATGCCGGGACCGGCAAAAGCGCCATGCTGGGCGTGGCGCGCGACGTGTGGGAAAGTGCGGGTCTCAACGTGCGCGGCACGGCGCTTGCGGGCATCGCCGCCGAGGGTCTGGAGAACGGCTCGGGTATAAATTCGCGCACCATCGCCAGCATGGAACATGGCTGGGCGCAGGGCCGCGATCTTCTGACCGCCAGTGACGTTCTGGTGATTGACGAAGCGGGCATGGTCGGCACGCGCCAGATGGAGCGCGTGCTGTCCCATGCCGCCGATGTTGGCGCGAAGGTCGTGCTGGTGGGCGATCCACAGCAATTGCAGTCGATCGAGGCAGGCGCAGCGTTCCGCGCGATCCATGAGCGCCATGGCGGCGTCGAGATCACCCAGGTCCGTCGCCAGCATGAAGGATGGCAGCAAAACGCCACGCGGCATCTCGCCACCGGGAGGACCGGCGAGGCCGTTGCAGCCTATGCCGACAAGGGCATGGTGCATCAGGCCAAGACACGCGAGGATGCGCGGCGTGAACTCGTCGAGCGATGTGATCGCGAACGGCAGGCAAACCCAGATGCGAGCCGCATCATCCTGACCCACACCAATGCAGAGGTGCGCGACCTCAACGAGGCGGCGCGCGCGGCAATGCGCAGCGCGGGCGAATTGGGCGACGAGCGCCAGGTGAAGACCGAGCGCGGCGACCGCCTGTTCGCATCTGGCGACCGCATCATGTTCCTGCGCAACGAGCGCAGCCTTGAGGTGAAGAACGGCACGCTGGGCACCATCGAGAAGGTAAGCGAGGGCCATATGTCCGTCCGCACCGATGATGGACGTTCCGTATCTTTCGACATCAAAGACTATCGCGCCCTCGACCATGGCTATGCCGCCACCATCCACAAGGCGCAGGGCATGACCGTGGACAGGGCGCATGTGCTGGCGACGCCGGGCATGGATCGTCACGGCGCTTATGTCGCATGTCCCGCCACCGTGATGGCATGGCGCTTCATTATGGCCGCGACGATTTCCGCGATCAGTCCCGGCTTGTCCGCACGCTCAGCCGTGAACGCGGCAAGGATATGGCGACCGATTACAGACACGCGACCCGGCGAGGGAATATGCTGAACGGCGCGGCATTAGCTTTGGCGAGCGGGTCGCGGAAATCGTCAGGCCGATTGTCGAGAAAGCGCGCGGGATGTTCGACAATTTCCGGCCCACTATCCCGCCGCAGCAGGAACGCGACATATTTGCGGGCTTTCAGCCGAAGGCTGAGCCGCCCGCGCAGGAGCGGGCCGTTCAGCGCCAACCCGAACATGACGCGCAGCCGCTTCGGGCTGGCGGCGTGCGCGGGGCGGTGGAGCGCTACGCCAAAGCGCTGGACGCAATCCAGCAGACCCGCGCACAGGGTATGGACACCATGCCGCACCAGCGCGAGGCGTTCGACAGGGCGCGGGATGCTCTGGACGCCATCCGGCCCGAAGGTTCGTCCGACTTGAACAGCGCGTTCCGCAGCAGCCCGGAGCTTGTCCGCGAAGCCGCCGAGGGGCGCGGCCAGGCGGCGGTGCGGGCGATGCAGTTGGAAACCGAAATCCGCATGGACCCCTTCCAGCGGGCCGACCGCTTCGTGGAAGGGTGGCAGCAATTGCAGCGCCATCATGCCGAGCTTGTGCGCGATGGCAATTTCCGGGGGGCGAAAAGTGCCGCTCAGCAGATGGCGGGCATGGCGAAAAGCCTTGAGCGCGACGCCCAGCTTGAATCGGTGCTGGGCCTGCGCAGCCGCGAACTTGGCATTGAGGTCGGCCAGCAGGTTGGCCGCAGCCTATCCCATGACCTCACATCATCCATCCCGTTCGATCACGGACGCGACATCAGTCGCGGCATGAGCCGCTAACCCCAAGGAGACCATGACATGGACGACGAGCAGAGCCTTTTGAACGAACCGGAACCCCGGCCCAATGCCGCCGCCGAGGCCTTCGCGTGCCTCTCAGAGCGCGTGGCTGCTATGGAGGAACGGCTTGAAGGCCGCATGGCGGTGATGGCCCGCGCGCTTGAGCATATCGCCATCGAGAAGCAGAGTATCGAGTTCCCCGACTATGGGCCAACGCTTGCCAAGATGAACGGCTATCTTGCAACGTTGGCGGGGCAGACGAAGACAATCATGGATGCACCCGCCATGCAGTTGACGCCGGAGAACATGGCGGGACGGATCGGCGACGCGGCGCAGGCTGCGCGCGAGACGGACAAGGCGACCATCAAGAAATCGCTGGAATTGCATCATCAAGCCCATGCGGATCAGATGCGCGCGGTCGGCGCTGTTCGCACCAAGCAGGAACAGCGTTGGCAGATGCTCTATAGCGGCGGAGGCGCGGCACTAACCGTGTCGCTCCTGTGGCTGATCTATCCCGGCTGGGCGGCCAGCATCGGCCCGCAAAGCTGGCTTTGGCCGGAAAGGGTTGCCCGTCGCACGCTGGGCGAGCCGTCACTATGGGATGCTGGTATCCGACTCATGCGCGCCGGTAACCCGGACGGCTGGCAGGCGATTGTGGACGCCGCCGACCTTGCGCGGGAGAACCGCGACAGCATTTCCGCATGTCAGAGGGCAGCAGCTAAGGCCAAGGGGCCGGTAAGTTGCACGGTCAGAGTAAGGATGTCGCAACCTTGATCGGTCGGCTTGGGGCTTCCTTCGAGAAGCCGACTGGCCGCTTCGGCGCTTGTTATGTAGCGCGCGGCCATTCGGCTTCGCCCAGCGACAATCGAAAGGTGACGGAAAACCCTTCGACCACCATTGTCGGACAACTAGCCAATCCGACAGTGATTGTCGGACGCCGCCTGCGATGACGTAGCCACGCGGTGCCGGTATTCACGGCATTAGCGCACGAATGCGCGGCTCGTGACCGAAATCGATGTGTTCTGCAACGTGTACGGCTGAGTCCGCTCCTCACCCCAGCTAACGACGTTCCAATGCCTTCATGAACGACGATGAGGACACTCATATCCATGAGAAGATGTTCAAGCTGGTGACGCGGGTAAGCTGTGATTCGCCGCGCGCCAATGTAGATGTATTCAATTCCAAATGAGGCCGGTTCTCCTGCCATTGCTGGTGACTGGAGCACGTTAGATGGCAACCTGTGTGTTAGCGGGACGATGATTTTGACATCAAGACAGCAATTATGGCAAGGCAAGCAGCCCCCAATAGGAAGGTAGTTGCCCCGTCAAAGTGATCGAACACCGGGTAAAAGATTAGCGGCGACAGGAACTGGCCGAGGAAGGTCGTGCTGGTCAAACCGCTGGCCACACTGCCACGACGGGATTCCGGACTTGTCGCCATGGTCGTCAACACGATGTTCGGCAAAAAAAAGCCCATGCCGACGCCGATGACGGCTGTTCCCAATATAACCAACGCCCAATGACTGGCGAGTGCGAGCAGCAGATTGCCCACCGCCATCGCCGCAAAGGAGATGGCAAAGATGCGGTCGGAGGTCAGCCCCCGTCGAAGCCGGTTATAGTTGAGGGAGCAGATTGTCATCAGGACGGGTGTAGTGCCGATCGCCAGGCCGATCATCGTCGGGCTGGCGACACCCAGATCATTCATCAAAAACGGCAATTGCGTTGGCACCAGATAAAACAGGATGCTGTTGGCGCAAGCAACATGTATAGCGGCAGAACGAGGGACCAGGGAAAGCCGACAGGAACCACCATCGCTTCCGAACTAGCGGCACGTTCCCCTCGCGGTTCGGCGAGAAAACGAAATGCCGCCGGCAGAATCAGCCATGCGACGCCATAGAGGATAAAGGCCCACCGCCAGCTTATCTCCGCAAGCATGCCGGCGATCAATGTGAAGGCGAGGCCGGCAAAGCTTGAACTGCGGTCTGTAAACCGAAAAAATCGGCACGGGTCTCGTGGTTGTAATAATCCCCGATTAATGTGGTGGATATGGTCATGGTCGCGGCGACCGCAAAGCCCAGGACGATGCGACTGCCAAGCAACGCGGTCAGGTCGTTGAGTACCAGTCCGGCCAGACCAGCCACGCCGTAGGACATTATCGCGATCAGCAAAGGTATTCGTCTGCCCGACCGGTCGATCAGTATGCCTATGATCGGCGCCAACATGGCGATGGCAATGGCCGGGGCGGTGAGGACCAGTCTGGAAAGCAGGGGCGCGTGCGGTGCATTTGCGAAATGCGCGGCAATGCCAGGCAGCGCGGGAGCGATTGCCGCACCCGAAAGGAGCGAAAGACTGCTGACGCACAGGAGCGTGATGGCGCGGCCAGATAGCGGGATATTCGTTATCACAGGAGCGCGATGGCGCTGAAATGATCCTTCACGGCGCTGGATACGGGCATGGATATGACGGTTGCGATGCCGTCAAGTTGATCAGTCACCATTATTTCAAAGGGCCAAGGGTGCTTGTCGAATTTCTGCGCGGCTTCCCAATGCAGGAGAGCGCCCAGAAAAGAGCGTAGTTGGATTACTATCCGGTCTCGCACGACAATTTCAGGAATGTTGGGCAATTGCCGGACCATCATCTCTACCGCTGAATAAGTGGCACTGTTGCCATCCGACGGCAGACCCAATCTCTGTCGGCCTAATGGGTGACTCCTGATCGCCAGCAAATGTGAATCGCTGAGGAAATGCTGGAGGAACCTTGCGTAGATATTCCGTCCGTCCAATTCGACCATTTGCGTCAATGGCAAAAAGAGTACTTCCACAAGGGTTCTGATATCGGGCAGCGCATCCTTCCCTTTCATCTTGTCCAACAGCGCTGCGCGGCGCTTTTCGACCTCAGGGGTACGCATTTGGAAAATGGCTTCGATCAGACCGATCTTGTTTCCGAAATGATACTGGGCCGCTACGCTGTTGCTCTGTCCCGCAGCGAGCGAAATGGCGCGGAGCGAGGCGCCTTCTATTCCATGTTCGGCGAAAAGGCGTTCGGCCACCTCAAGAAGATGCATGCGTGTGGTTTGAGCATGGATTCGCGTCGGTCGCTGCCTCCGCCGCTGAACAGTGGTGGTTGCCTCGAGCATTATTGGATCAGCCCGCCATGCCACTCTTCGTCGATAAGCGCGAGCTGCCCATTCTGAATTCTGGCAAACATGACCTTGTTCACGAACAGGCGGTTATAGGGCGCCGGCAAGGTCGTGTTCGTCGTCAGCGGTGGGATCATGTCGCCGGCGTCGAAATCTTCCAGCGATCCCATGACGTCGAGCACGTTGGCCGGCGAAAAATCGGTGATTTTTCTGGCCTTCATCACCCTAACAAACGTCTCTACCGCAACCCATCCGCCCTGCGAAAAGACGTTCTTCTTTGCCCTCGGGGCGTAGGCCTTCATGTCCGCGAGATACTGGGCGTTAGATGCGCCGCCTGCTTCAATTGGCCGGAAGGGGGACGTGACAAGCAGCCCTTGAGACGCCGCGCCTAGTCGGATAACCATCGACGGCGGAACCGCTCCCACAGTGAGTGCAATGCGCTGGCTCGCACCCGCTTGCTTGAGCGACTGCACGAAGCGGCCGGCTTGATCGGAATTCATGCCAATCAGTATTCCGTCGCTCCCGCGCGCGACCGTCGCCGCATAGCTGGCATAGTCCGGTGCCTCTATTGGTACTAATGTCAAGCCGAGCACTTTCGCCGATGTTGCCGCAAGTCCGGCGTTGGCGAACTGTTCATTCAGCGCGCCGGCTGGGCTGTCCACGGCCGCAAGGGCAATAGCCGTCGCGCCTTGCGAGGCGAGGAGCTTGGCCGCACCGGCGATCATGCCCGCCGAACCGGCTTGCAGGGGAAAGGCGACGGGGCTGGCAAAATCCTGCTGGGTAATAGGAAGCTGGCCGATGCTGGCGACGCCTCCGCGTTCCAGCACAGAAAGGATCGCTTCGCCGAAATTCGAGTTGTTGCCGATCGTCGCCGAGACATTTTCCCGAACGCCTGCCGGGCGCACTTGGCGGCTTCGTTGGCATCTGCCTTGTCGTCGCAGGTTATCAGGGTGATCACCCTACCGTTGATCCCTCCCTCGGCATTGATGCGCTTAATCGCGGCCTCCACACCGGCCAGAGATTCGGGCAAGGGCGTCGCATTGGCGGTGTCGGTGATCTGGCCGATATACATGAGCCTGATCGACTTTCCGTCATCTACAGCCTTGCTTGCCCTCTCGCTGCACCCCGCAAGCAGTAATGAGAGCGCCATCGCGCAAAGAGCGGCGGGTAAAGGCTTGGTCCACTGCATCGGCATTTCTCCTCAAGCCGGGTGATGGGAGGCCGGGTGGCCTTTAAGATAGGCGGCCGCGACATCGTCGAGCCGCTCCTTCAGCGATTCCGCGCTCCCTTCCATCGCCACGGTGCCCTGCCCCAGCAAGTAGGCGCGATCGCTGATGGCCAGTGCTTGTGCCACATGCTGCTCGACCAGCAGCACGCCAACGCCCTGATCGGCCGCCGCGCGCACGGCTTTCAGAAGTCGCTGCACCAGCAGCGGGGCGAGGCCCAGCGAAAGCTCGTCGGCCAGCAGGAGCCGTGGCTGCGAGGCCAGGCTGCGAGCGACCGCCAGCATTTGTTGCTGGCCGCCCGAAAGGAGCGCAGCCGGACGATCGAGATGATCTTCCAGTTCGGGGAATATCTCCAGCGCCCGGTCTACCGACCCTCCGCGCAAGCGCAGATTGTCGCGCGCCGTCAGCTTGCTGATCATGGACCGCTCGTCAGTTATGAAGCTAGTCCCTGCCGCACGCGCATGTGCAAAGGCGAGGATGCCACATCACCGAACAGAACGACTTGCCCGGAGATGGGGGCAAGTGCGCCTGCCAAGGTCAGCAGCGTGGTAGTCTTGCCCGCGCCATTTGGACCGAACAACGAAACGACCTCGCCGGGTTCGACATGAAGAGCGAGGCCGCTGACTACTGCGCGCGAACCATAGCCGACCGCAAGACCCCTGGTTTCGATCAGGGCTGTCACGCTTCCTCCTCCTGCATATCGGCCGAACCCAGATAGGCCCGGACGACATCGGGGTTATTGGCGACGTCGCCCGGCGGACCTTCCGCGATCTTCCGTCCGAAATCCAGCACGACCACGCGGTCGCAGACGTCCATGACCAAATTCATGTCATGTTCGACCAACAGCACCGCCATATTCCATTCGTCTGCTAGGCTTCTGATCAGCTTGGCCAGGTTCGCTCTTTCCTCCTGTCCCAGGCCGGCAGCCGGTTCGTCCAGCAGGACGACCGAAGGCTGGGCCGCAACGGCGCGCGCGATGCCAAGCAGGCGGCGTTCTCCATAGCTCAACGAAGATGGAAGTAGGTCCAAGCTGTCGGCCAGACCGAAACTGCGCACCGCATAATGCGCGGCCGCAGGCAGTGGCACGTTTCTGGGCCGGAAGGGGTCCCTCAGATAGCTGTGCCAGCTGGCGGAGTCGCATGCCACGCGAATATTGTCGGCTACTGTTAGGTCGTCAAACAGTTCCAAACTCTGGAATGTGCGCCCGATACCGCAGCGCGCCCTTTTGACGGCGGAGCGCCTGTCGATCGACTTTCCATCGAGCACTAGTGAACCCGACTGGGGTCGCGTAAAGCCCGTAATCATGTCGATCAGGGTCGTTTTCCCGGCACCGTTGGGTCCGATCAAGCCGACAACTTCGCCCGGGCGCAGCGTGAAACCGACCCGCTCCAGCGCTACAAGACCTCCGAAACGCACGGTGACGTCGCTGACTACTAGCGGCTTTCCATCGCAGGGAGTGACATGCCCATCGTCGACCACAGACACATTCTTGCGGGTATGGGCGTTATTTCGCTTCGCGCCCAGCCGAGCCAGAATGGGCGCGAGGCCGTCAGGATGGACGATCACCATTACGATCGCGCTGCCGCTAATGAGAAGCCCCTGCCACTCTTGAAGGTCGAACAGGCCCGATAGCACCTCGTTCACGATGCCGCCGAGCGCGATGGCCCCGCCGATCACGGCACCCAGAACAAAACCGATCCCGCCCAGGAATGCCATCAGCACGGCGGGAATCGAATTGAACATGGTGTAGCCGATGTCGAAACGGACATTGGGAAAGCGGAATGCCGACAGTACACCCGCAGAGGATGCCATCGCGGCTGCGAGGGTAAAGGCATAGAGTTTGGCGCCCGTCACGCTGATTCCAAGCGCCGCAGCTGCGCGTTCGTTGGACCGAACTGCCAGCAGGCGTCGGCCGCTGGCGCCCCTGCGAATATTGAGGACTGCAGCGGCGCAGAGCACAAACAGAAGCAAAGCGACAAGTGCATATCGCTCTGGATATAGGATGGAATCAATCTCCCATCCCAGCAGGCTGGGCGGATCAATCCGCGTTCCTTCGAATCCGCCGGTAAGATCCTTGTTCTTAAAGATCAGATTGTCGAGCGCGACGCCTAGTCCCAAGGTCACCACGGCCAGATTGACGCCACGGGTGCGCAATGCCGGGAGGGAGAGCAGTAGGCCGAGCGGCGTCGTCAGTCCCACACCGAACACAAAAGCGGCGAGAAAGGGCAAATCGTACAGATCGGCCAAACGGGCCGAGATGAACGCGCCCAGGCCGACAAAGGCATATTGGCCAAGCGAAACCTGCCCCGCTAACCCGGTCAGAAGGACAATGGACAGAAGGATGACGCCCACTATCAGAGATCCGGTGATAGCGTTCACATAATCCTCTGAAAGGGACAGGATCAGTACGACGCACAGCATGATGCCGCCCGCCATTGCCCAGCCCGGCGGTCGAGGCATGCTGACTGCCGGCAACTGATCGTTGATGAATCCGCGCAGCGGGAGGCTTCGCCCCTGAAATACCAGTACCGCGATGATGACCAGAAAGGGCAGTGAGGTCGTCCAGCCCGCTCCCAAGCCGCTCATGCCGATCAGCGATTGTGCGATACCGATACCCACGCCGCCGCAAAGTGTAAGAGGAAAAGAAGAAAACCGTCCGACCAGCGCGGCCGCTAGGGTCGGAATGATCATCAGCACGAGGATGACCGGCATCAGTCCGGTCAGCGGGATGAGCAGCACGCCGGCAAGACCGGCAAGACCGCTGCCGAGCATCCAGTTCAGCGTGGAGATTCGTTCAGCCGAAATGCCCAGCGCAGCGGCCGATCGAGGATTTTCAGCAACCGCCGTTGTCTGGCGGCCGAATTCACTATGCTGATAGACCAACCAGAGAAGTACGGTCAGGGTGATGGCAATTGCGCACAGGATGATCCGGTCGGCGCCCACAGTGACGTTGCCACCAAGATCAATTTGCCCGGAAGGGAGGAATTGTTCGACAAAGCGAAGGCTGGAGCCATAGCGGATGATAACAATGGATTCGATAACGCCTAGCACGCCCAGCGTCACGACCAATCGCGCCAGTGGCGAAGCGGCGCGAATACGGCGCATAATTCCCGCGTCGACGATCAGTCCGATCATCGCGGTTGCCAGAACGGCCAGTAGACCCGCAAAAATGTCGGGAAGGCCATTGTCGTCGCGTAGTTCCACGAACAGCGCTGCGCTGAACAAAGCCATGGCACCATGAGAGAAGTTGATGATGCCGGATCCGCGATAGATCAGTACCATCCCTTGGGCGGCAAGCGCATATACTGCGCCGGTTCCGAGCCCAAGTACGGCAAATTCCAATATTTGGTTCATGCACCACTCGCTGCCTGAGAGGATGAGGTCGGTGAGTAGCGGCGGTGTCGGTCGCCGCCACTCAATTTACGACATCAGAATGCGAAACGTGCGCTCACCCCCCAAGTGCGTGGATCGCCGGTGTAAAGCGAGGCGATGGGAAGTGGCAGGCCTAGGATCGACGGAGAGGAGAAGTAGCGTTCGCCAAACAGGTTCTTGACGTAGAAGCCCAAATCCAGGCCGGATCGCCCGATATCCTTCCAATCTAGGCGCGCATTGGCGAGGACGTAGCCCGGCAGACGTTCGCCATTCTGGCCACCGAAATCATCGGTCATATAAAGGTCGCTATTGAAGACGAGATCGCTATCGGCGGGTCGGAAGGGCAGGATCCAATTTACGCCGATCGTGCCCGAAAAATCTGGCGTCGGTAGGGTGATGCTGCCTTCGCTGAATGCAAACCCTTGCAAGGGTGGCAACACGATCTTCTTTATTTCTGATTTCGTAAAAGCCGCATTGAAGAACACTGTCAGTTCCGGCGATGGACTGACGGATGCGTCGAGTTCGATGCCGTAGATCGCAATATCGGCGGCATTCGCGGCGATCGCCGTGCGATTGGGCGCATCTGGCACACCTTGCTGCGGTATCCCCGTCCCCAAGACGTTGAGAAACTGAAGCGCGTCCTTATAGTCGTTGTAAAAGGCGGCAATGTTGAAACGGCCAGTCGCTGTTCCCAAGCGGAACTTGGATTTGAAACCGATCTCATAGTCGGTGAGAATTTCCTTTCCAGTCGACTGGAAGGGTCGCAGATCCGGACACTGTCCTGTTGCAGGCGGAGTGGTGAAACCACAGCCGGGAGCAACACCTCCGGTTGTGAATGCGCTTTCGAACAAGGGAGTGTTTACGCTCGCGGCTCTGTAGCCGCGACGGGTCGTGCCATAGAGCAGGACATCGTCAGTCAACTGGTAATTAAGCGCAATTGTCCAACTTGGCTCCTCGCTCTTTGTCCCAACAATGCCAACGCCATCCGTAGGCAATCCTCTATTTGCCACTTCTTGGCATGTTGCATAATCGGCATAACCACCTGGAATAGCCCCTCCGCAGGATGTCACTTCATCCCAGCTGTATCGGCCGCCAAGGTCGAGGCTGAGGCGTTCGGTGATGGGCACATTGACTTGACCAAACACCGCGTAGTTTCGATTCACATAATGAATCGAAACTGCCGGCCGTGGCGCAGCGACGGCAGAGAATGCCTTGAAGCCACTGCCTGACGGACCGTTTGGCTTGTCGTTCCCGTAAAAAGCGCCGACGATCGCCTCAACGCGTCCAAATTCGGCAAGAACCTGTGTCTCGTTGGTAAGATATTTTCGGTCGTTTAGAGACGCTGCGCTGAAGAGCGTGAAGGGAGCGCCATTGGGCAGCAGCAAGCTTGGCACGGCGCCAGAATTGATCAGCTGCTCCTGCCGACTTTTTCGATAGCCAAAAATATTCCTGAGCGTGAATTTGCCTAGTTCGAGCGTTGTCCGATTGGTGATACCCCATGATTTGCTGTAGGCGATGCCACCATTGGTCTCTCCTTGGAACGCCCCGTAAAAATTCTGGCGCTGCGTCGATAAGGCAGACTGGATCTGCGGATCGAGAATCGTCGAGAGTCCAGGGACGACTCCCGGATTATTGCGATATAGATACAAGCCACCTGCACGCTCATCGCCTTCATACCAGTCGAAAATCGTTGTATTGCTGAACCCCTCGAAAGGCTCGAGCAAGAGCGACAGGCGGAAACTGTCCTGATGGATATTGTCGAAGTCAGGCCCCCCTTCGAAATTCTTGGTGCGTCCGTCCTGGCGACGGATCTGGCCCGCGGCACGGAATGCGCCGATATCGCCCAGCGGAATGTTGATGGCAGCTTCCAATTCCTTGTAGTCGAAACGGCCGTAGGTCGCTTCTACATATCCGCCGAACTCACGTTCTGGTGCTTGCGGCGTGATCAAGATCGCGCCACCCAGAGTATTGCGCCCGAATAATGTACCCTGCGGCCCCTTTAAAACCTGAATACTGCCTAGGTCATAGGTCGGGATGTTCGAACCCTCGGACGGCAGCGGTATATCAGCGAAATATTGCACGACACCCGGCGTACCGGCACCCAACGGGGTCTGGCTCAGACCCCGCAGCGACACCGTTGCACTAGTTTTGCCACCCTCCGCTCCATAGCGAAGGCCTGGCGCGATGGTCCCAATGTCCTGAACCGACTGGATTGTACTACGTTCAAGCGCCGCTGGACCCAAGGCCGTGATCGAAACCGGCACATCCTGAAGATTTTCCTCGCGTCGCCGGGCGGTAACAATGATCTCCTGACCCCGAGGATATGCAGTTTGGTCGGACTGCGGCAATCCATCCAGTTGGGCGCGAGCCATAGTGGGAATGCCGAAAGCCGACACGCCGGACAATAATACGCAGAACACGGAACGATTTATCATTTTGGTCCCCTCCCTATTAATGCAGTCGACTTAAGAAGGGGCGGTCGTTGAACCTCCTGCCCAATGGTAGGGGGACGAAAAATTTGTTCCGAGGTTGCGCGACATGGGGCGGAGTCAAGAATAATACCAAGGCTTGTGGGATCTGACTCGTTGGGCCTATCGCAAGAAGCGATAACGTGATTCAACATCGCAAACTGGAGGAGGTTTGCGATGTCTGTTCCGATCAAGCTCCGTGGAGATTTCAGCGCAGGCGATGTTCGTGCCGTTGCGCGGCGCTGCAAGGACGGGGCGCAAGTACGTCGATTATTGGCAATCGCGACGATCCTGGACGGGCACAGCCGCAGCGATGCAGCCCTTGTCGGCGGGGTGACGCGTCAGATCGTGCGGGATTGGGTCGTTCGCTTCAACGCTGAGGGCCCCGACGGGTTGATGACCCGCAAGGCGCCAGGGCCGACAACGATCCTCAATGACAGGCACCGCCGCGCATTGGAGGAGATCATTGATACGGGGCCGACCCCTGCCATCCATGGCGTTGTGCGTTGGCGCATTATTGATTTGGGCCAGTGGCTATGGGACGAGTTCAATATCTCGATCAGCAAGCAGGCGCTGGGGCATGAACTGCGGACCATGGGCTACCGCAAGCTCTCGGCTCGCCCGCGCATCACGCGCAGGACCTCGCAAATATTGCCATTTTTTAAAAAAGAGTTCCCGCCGTCTGGCGCAAATCCGCAAGACCTCCCCAAAGGCACGCCCATAGAGCTGTGGTGGCAGGACGAAGCCCCGGATCGGCCAGCAGACCAAACTCACCCGGCGCTGGGCCAAACGGGGAACCAGACCAATAGCCGCCCCGCGATCTGCGTCGGCATCGGCCTGGATCTTTGGCGCTATCTGTCCGGCTGAAGGGAAGCGCGGGCCTCGTTATGCCCCATTGCAACAGCGAGGCGATGGGCATGCATCTGGCTGAGATCAGCAGCCAGGTGGCGCCGGGGGCCCATGCCGTCCTCATGCTCGATCAGGCCGGGTGGCATATGTCCGGCGCACTGACCATCCCCGCCAATATAACATTGCTGCCGCTGCCGCCCAAATGCCCGGAGTTGAACCCTGTCGAAAATCTATGGCAGTTTATGCGCGATAACTGGCTTTCGAACCGCATCTTTTCGTCCTACGACAATATCGTCGACCATTGCTGCTTTGCCTGGAACTGCCTCATCGATCAGCCCTGGCGCATCATGACAATCGGACTTCGCCAATGGGCGCACAGGTTCTGATCAGAGAGTCTTGGTATAAGCTGGAATGGAAGCTGAGGACCACCGTGTCATATGCGCGCGACGCGGGACTGCGCGCCAAGCCAGCTAAATGGGTGAGTGCGACTTGCCTTTGCTGATCGTGTCCCACAGCGTGGTGTAGGTTCGCTGGGATAGCCACAGCGACCTCCGGCTAAGCCGGATTGATCATGCTGCCATGGCAGGCAACGTGATGATGGGATTATCGCTTAAACCTGAGACGCTCTCAAGTGTCATGTAGCGGCAGCGTTGGACGGCCCATTCGTCGTTCTGTTCCAGAAGGATAGCGCCGACGAGACGGGTAATCGCCTCTTCGTTGGGGAAGATRYCGRCAACATCAGTACGCCGCTTGATCTCGCCATTGAGCCGCTCGATCGGATTGTTGCTGTGCAACTTCGTGCGGTGTTGGGCTGGGAAGGTCATGTAGGCCAGCACATCCTCCTCGGCGCTGTCCATCAGGGCAGCGAGTTTTGGCACGGTAGGGCGCAATTGATCAGCGACGCTACGCCATTGGGCCTTTGCGGCCTCTGGAGTTTCCTGGGCGAAAGCGGTGGCGATGAATGCCGACACGACCCGGCGTCCGCTCTTGCCAGCATGCGCCAGCGCATTGCGCATAAAATGAACCCGGCATCGTTGCCAGGTGGCGCTGAAGACTTTGGCGACGGAGGCTTTTATGCCTTCATGGGAATCTGAGATCACCAGCTTCACGCCGCGCAGACCGCGACGGGCAAGGCTGCGCAGAAACTCGGTCCAGAAGACCTCCGCTTCGGAATGACCGATCGCCATGCCGAGCACTTCGCGCCGGCCATCGCTGTTGACGCCGACGGCGATGATGACGGCGACCGAGACAATGCGGCCAGCCCGCCGCACTTTGATGTAGGTCGCGTCCATCCAGAGATAGGGCCAGTCTCCTTCGATCGGACGATCGAGAAAAAGCCTTCACCCGCTCGTCGATCTCCACGCACAGTCGGCTGACCTGGCTCTTTTTGAGATCCCCGCTCATGCCCCATGGCTTTTGACCAGATCGTCCACAGAGCGGGTCGAGATTCCCTGAATATAAGCTTCCTGGATGACGGCCGTCAGTGCCTTCTCTGCCATACGGCGGGGCTCCAGAAACCCTGGAAAAATATGTTCCCTTGCGCAGCTGGGGGATCCGCAGCTCGACCGTSCCTGCYCGCGTCTCCCCAGTCCCCGATCCCCGATAGCCGTTGCGCTGCGCGAGGCGCTCAGGATCTTTCTCACCATAGGCAGCGCCGGTCGCACCGCCCACTTCCAGTTCCATCAGCCGCTGCGCGGCAAAGCCGATCATGTCGCGTAGAAAATCGCCGTCGGCTGTCTTCCCAACCAGAGCGTGCAGGTCCATCTTGTCATTGGTCATCGGTGGTCTCCGTAAGTTGAGCTTCGCAACCCAAACTTATCCGAAGTTCGCCGGTGACCACCCGCGAAACTGACCGGCCGCTACAGCGCTTTATCGATGAGCGCGCGTCCGGTCAGCTTCGCTACCCTCAAAACCTACACCACGCGCCGGGACACGACCTCTGAAGCGATACAAGCAGGTCGCCTTCAGGAACCCCGTGCGCCTCAACGACTGGTGGTTCGAAGGGCACTCAAGCCCGATCCGCATCCCTCCTTCGTTGCATGCGGATAACGGTGAAGCGGTGCGTGCGTTGGTCCTTGCAGGGTGCGGGTTGGCGCAATTTTCCGATTACATGATCGATGCGGACATTAGCTCTGGAAAGCTCGTGCCGCTCCTTGCCGACAAGCTCAGAACACCCGCTCTACAGGTCAGTGCGCTGTATTCGGAGCAGGCCAGTCGATTGGGCAGGATGAAGGTCTTTCTGGACTGGTTGAGCGATGTGACCGTGGATATGTTCACCGGCCGATCAACGGCAATCTGATCTCGAAGCACGGTGATTCGAGCTTGCGGCTGCTTTGCGCCCCAATGTTGACTATAGCGGAGCGCCTAAAGATCGCCTGAAAGCGGGCATGCTTGCCGATAGGTCTCAAAGGCGGGGTCGAGGGGCAAAGCTGCCTGGCCGCATTAGGTCGTGCTATCGGCAGTTTTTGTCTGGAGCCGAAATTCATAATGGCTATCGTGAATGGCTGATTCTGGTCGGCCGCCGTCGGAAGCGACCGCCGTATCGTGGGACAAAGCTGTCATTCGCGCTTGGTTTGCGGAACGACGGATCATGGCGGAACCGGCCATAAACGCGAACACACTCTATCGAAGAATGGGATCAAGCCTTTCGTGGACACACAATCACTGACAGCGCGGTTAGCCTTGGAAGAAGCGATTATCGTGGCTTCTCGCAATTGACCAAAGGTCCTATTGCGCAACCTACAGGTTTGCCATCCTGACATCCTGAATTTCAATGCGAAAATTGACCCAGGAGATATGATGATGCTGCACCAGGCGCTGGAG
>NZ_JEMV01000062.1 GCF_000588875.1 Sphingobium sp. Ant17 | reverse complement strand
CCATCGAAGGCGGCCGTGACTTTGCGGCCATGAACCGCTGGGAATGCGAAAGAGAGTACGCTATTGTCTGCCATGGCGGTCGTGGCACTTTCTGTCCGGCTTGAGGATTGGTCTCAGCAACCCTTCTCTAAACCAAATCAGATAGTTACGCTACGATCGCCAACCCAAAACCGTGCCCCCGGTGCATAAGACGGGTTAGATATGGATTAGGAGACTTGCCGACTTCGAACTTTGACCGAGCGCAAACATATGTGCGCGATCTGAGTTGGTTCCAATAGACCCGGTCGCATTGGTTTCGTCGGACTACAGAGGCGGAAATTATGTGCATTGGCGCGATAGATATCGCGCAGATTGCCGCGGATCCGATCCGCTCTCTGGCGCGCGGTTCGAAGCGCGCCTGATAGGCTCTCTCAAGTGGTGGTGTCGCGGCCGTTCTCGAACAATACCGCCGCGTTGCTTGCTCGGGCCGTTCCGGGATATGATTCGACCGAACATGAATACTTCAAGGGGATGCGGAGGTTTGAGCTTCGTTTCCGCGATACGTACGAAAGGACGCCCCACCCGGTTGCCCGGAGGGGGCGAGTTCCGTTCGCGGGCGGGGAGGAGATGGCCCGCGTCCGGTATGGTGTTAGGCGAGGGTAGCGCTTCTCTCTTTGATCGTGGTCAAAATATGCAATGTGGGGCTGATATGCCCTTCAAGGAGTCATAGTGAAATTTGCGACTGCTTGCATGGCCACGGCGGCGCGAACCTCTGGATGACGGCAGTCGACCGTCGCACTTACGCGCACGGCCCCTTCAGTGCCCGAGCACCAGCGGCAGCTTGCTCTTGGTGAGCATCCGCTTCGTGACGCCGCCAAACGCTTCCAACAGTCGGCCGTGACTATAGGCGCCCATCAGCACATAGTCGGCGTGCCAAAGAGCCGCTTCCTCGGCGATCAACGCGTCCGGCGCGTGAAGTCCGTCGTCGACGATCTTCACGCTCGCGTGCACGCCATGGCGTGACAGATATTCGGCGGCTTCGGTCGGTTCGGTCTTCTCGGCGCCGTCGCGAGCCATGAAGATATGGACGTCGGATGCGAGCTGAAGAAGGGGCACGCAGGCGCGCATCGTGTCTGCCGCAGACGCCTGACCATCCCAGGCGATGAGCGCGCGACCGGCCGCGTTGAGCCGTTCCAGGTTCTCCGGAACAGCAACGATGGGCTTGCGCGCGTGCATCAGAATCCGGCTGGCGATCGTGCGCATATCGGGAAGGGGATAGGCGTCGAGCGTCCGATTGAGCACGATCAGATCCGCGAGCGTCGCCGCCTCGAGGACACAACTGGCGATATCGCCGGTCGCGTCGGTCCAGTCCCAGCGAACGTCTTCATGCGAGAGGCGCTCCGTCAGCGCAGCCCTGTTCTTTGCCTCGTTCTCCCGCTCGTCGGTCAGCATCACGGCTTCACCAAAGCCGGCATAGAGGTCGCCCGCGACCACCGGCGATTGCGTGACGTCGATACAGGTCAGATGCCCATCAAGGGCACGTGTCAGGTCGAGCGCCGTCTGCAGCCTGGCTTCCTGCCCATCGTCGGCGTGAACCAGCAAAAGAATGTTCTTCATCGTCGCCTCCATATTGATGGAGGGACTCTATTTGCGACCCACGGCTCAGAATATGCGGGACTATACTGATGCGAGACAGTCACATGGTGACTGCAGCGATCGCTGGATGGCTGTTCGCTCAGCAACCTGTGGCGGCAAAGCGCCTTCGCGTTGCGGCAAACCAAATGGATGGTGGCATTGTCGGTGGCGTACCCCCGGGGACTGGCCGCCGGCCGGCCGACGGCCTCCGATAGTTTGCGAGTTCAGCGTTGCTCAGAGCCTGATTGGAAATTAAGTTGAGTGGTATCAGTTGGTTAGCTTGACGTCTAACCAAGTCGTTGATTCAGGGGGTTTTGCTACAAACTTCCGGAGATCGACGATGTGGACCGACACCACTCGGGCGCAGTATGCCCGCGCGGACTTGGCTTTGCCAACGGATTTGACCGATGCCGAATGGGCTGTGCTGGAGCCGTTTTTTCCACCGCCCTCGCGGGTGGGCCGTCCGCGCAAGTGGCCGCTGCGACGGATCATCGAGGCGATCCTCTACTTGCTGCGCGGAGGCTTGCCGTGGCGAATGCTGCCGCCGTGCTTTCCACCGGTCTCGACGGTGCGCCGCTGGTTCTACCTGTGGCGCGACAATGGCCAGTGGCTCTCGCTCAACCATGCCCTGTTGCTGATTGAGCGGGAAGCCGTGGGCCGCGAGGCGTCGCCCAGTGCCGGGGTGATCGACAGCCAGAGCGTGAAAACCACCGAAAGCGGCGGTCCTCGCGGCTATGACGCGGGCAAGAAGATCAAGGGCAGGAAGCGCCACATCCTCACCGACACCGATGGCAATCTCGTTCATGCCGTGATCCACACCGCCGACATCCAGGACCGCGACGGTGCCCCGCTGGTGCTGACCGGGATTATCCGGCGCTTCCCGTGGCTGCGTCATGTCTTCGCCGATGGCGGCTATGCCGGAGACAAGCTCAAGGACGCCCTGCGCCGCTTCGGCAAATGGACCATCGAGATCATCAAGAGGTCCGATGCAACGAAAGGCTTCGAGGTGCTGCCCCGGCGGTGGGTGGTCGAACGCACGCTGGCATGGCTGAACCGGAACCGCCGCCTCGCCAAGGACTTCGAACAGACCATCGCCTCGGCAACCGCCTGGATCTTCATCGCCTCAATCCAACTCTTCGTCCGACGCATCGCAACGTCATGAAATTACGACGGATAATTTCGAATCAGACTCTCAGACGAGGCCATGGCTTCCCGCGACGGCAGCCATGACCGTCAGGAGTGACAGGACCAGCACAGCATTATGCATCCGTTGCATGCGATCGAAGACGGCCGCCGGCGTCACCGGATCCGCCAGGCGCCGGTGAGCGACCAACGGCTCGGCTACAAAGAGCATGGCGGCAAATCCGATCCAGAGCAGCAGCATCGCATGCATCCACCAGAAATGCAGGTCGGCGAACCTTTCGAGCATGCCGCCGCGCCCGATCATCCAGCCGCCACTTAACCCGGCGAGCAGCACCCACAGTCGCGCCTGCGCCGCGAACCGCCCCTCGAATGCATGGAAGGTCGCGAGCCGCTCGCCAGGTGGATGGCGTCGCCGGATGGCCGGCATGAGCACCGTCGTGACGAAGGCGACGCCACCGATCCAAAGGACGACAGCTGCCACATGCAGAGTCCGCGCGAGGGCGAGATCGTCGATCACGACTTGTCCGCCGCGCGCCAGAATTCGACATAAAAGCGAACCGGGCCAACCGGGAGTACATGGTGAAGGATTGTCGGCTCGACGACACCGGGCGGCCCGCCAGAGGCCAAAAGCCGTTCGCCCGGCTGCCGGCGGGGATCGGTCACCCTGTAGCGCAACGCGCCTTCGGTCACATGGACGAGCCCCCATGTGCCAGGCTTGGTGTTGTGGTCCCGCAGTAGGGCCGCCGGGATCGTCTCCGACGTAAACTCGGCGGTCCGCCGATAGACGGCAAGCCCATCGGGCAAAGTGAGCGCTGCGGGAGCCAGCTCCATCGGATCAGGCCGCCTCGGCGTAGAGCGCCGCCTCACGCGCGATCAGCACGTCGGCAAGAAACCAATAGGCTTCGCCCCAGGCCGCGAGTACCTGTTCGTCGATCGCGTCACCGAGCACGTCCTTGATCGCCGGCAGCAGGGCATCGGCGACGGCCGGGTAATGCGCGGGCTTGATATGCGTCTCGACATGCCGACTCGCGATGCGCTCGATCGCGGAAGTCAGGACGTCGAGCTTGTCGACATTCTTGGCAAAAGCGAGGATGGCGTCGGCTAGGCGTTTCGGCTGCTCGCCCGACCGTTGCGCGGCCTGATTGAACAATGCCCTTATCTCGGGATCAACAAACAGGCGTTCATACATTCGTGTCGTGATCGCCAAGCCGTGCTGCTGAAGCGCGGGTGCGGTGGATTTGACGATAGCCATCGTTTCAGCCGACATCGTGCGTGCCATCAGATATTCTCCAGATTGGGGCGTTGTGGTGGGATCGGCCGCATGCCCCTCGCTGCGGTCGAACCGGGAAATCAGGCCGCGAGGCGTATGTCTTTGGCATGCGCGGGATAGGGGGCGGGCTGCGTCTCCACGGGAAGCACGGACATGACGATACTCCTGGAGATCGGGCCGGCCTGCGGCCGGTCGGGGAAGGCGATGGCTTGAAGAACAGGGCGAGGCTCAAGCTTTCGGCAATGCGGGCGGCCTTGCCTTGCAACATATGCGCCGCTTCGGGCGTCATCAGCGCGTTCGTGGTTTCCGCCCACAAGGCGAGCCAACGGTCGAACATGGCCGGCGTGATCTGCGCGCGATAGCGTGCGTGCGCCGGCACCGGCTGCCCCTTATAGCGTCCGCTACCGAGCATGACCGAGGACCAGAAGTCGGCAAGCCTGGTCAGATGGCCTGGCCAGTCGTCGATCGCGCCGTTGAAGAGTGGGCCGATCAGCTTATCGGCCCGCACCCGGGCATAGAAAGCGTCGACCAACTGCCGCAGCCCCATTTCGTCGATATCGGTACGCTGCGCCACCGTCTCGTCCTCCAATCATGTATTGGAGATGCATCTATCGGGGCACAGAGAAACATGCATTTGTGATATATACTTATAGTGCTTGGACCGGCTTTCTCCCATATCTGGCGGCATGCGATTGACCCGTTACACCGACTATGCGCTCCGGGTGCTGCTGTATCTCGCCGAGCGTCCCGAACGTGTTTGCGCGATCGCCGAGATCGCCACCGCGCATGCGATTTCCAAGAACCATCTGATGAAGGTCGTCCACGAGTTGGGCAAGGCGGGCTATGTCCAGAGCGTGCGCGGCTGCCACGGCGGCATGCGCCTTTGCCGGCCGCCCGACGCCATCAATATCGGCGCTGTCGTACGGGAGATGGAAGGGGACTTCGACCTTGTCGATTGTGCTTCGTGCGTCATCACGCATCGCTGCGGCCTGCAGGGCGCGCTCGGCGAAGCCCTGGGCGCATTTCTTGCCGTCCTTGACGATTATTCGTTGGCGGACCTGTCCCGTCAGGCGCCAGCATCGCTGACGAATGCTCAGATCACCTCTCCAATGCTGGGGTCGGTGCAACGGCCCTTTGCGACGTCCTGACTGGGAATTCGGGGTGGCCGGACGCCCCCGATCGGTCAGTGCAAGAGGACGGGTAGCATCAGTAGGCTCGCTGCGACGCTCGCGATCAGGGCCAGGGCGGCAGATCTGCCCCGATGCCTCCCGGCCAGGCTGATCGTGGCCCCGGCCTTGACGAGGGTGTTGAGCATGACCGGGGCGGCCAGAACAAGGCCCGCCGTTCGTCCGTCCAGCACGCCCTTTGGCAACCCGCCCATCGTGATGATAGCGGAATCGACATCCACCATCCCCGACAGGGCCAGAACCGTGGCAAGGCCGGCATCGCCAAACCGACCGAGCACCCAACGCGAGGCCAGCGACAGAACCATCACCAGCGCCATGAGGCCGAGCGCCGGCGCGAGGTTGAACGGGTTGCGAACAGGAACTTCCCGGCTGGACGATGAGGGCAACAGCGCCGCTGCCCGGAGCTGCCAAGCCGTGGCGAGGGCACTGACCACCGCCGCCGGCGCGACCAGCAGCGCAAGCGCCGGCAGCGCAAATGGCGCCAGCACGCCCACTAGCACCAGCACGCGCACCAGCATGACCACGGAGGCGGTGGTGATCCCTGCTATCAGAATGGGAGCATTTTCCGTACCGTCGCGCAGCCGGGTCGCCAAAGCGGCGGTTACCGCCGTGGATGAGACCATGGCGCCGGCAGCGGCCGTTGCGAGTGTCCCGCGAGATGCGCCCAGGCGCTTGCTGGCCATATAGCCGGCGAAGGAAAAGCCCGAAACAAGGACGACCACCATCCACAGTTGCCGCGGATTCCAGGCATCGTAGGGACCGTAAGGGCGATCGGGAAGGATTGGCAGGACGGCGAGCGAGATCAGTGCGAATCGGGCGATTGCGCTTACCTCAACCTCGCTCAACCGCCCGATCCAGCCGTGAAGCTGCGAGCGGAGCGCAAGTACCAGCGTCATCAAAACTGCGATGATCGTGGCGAGGCGTTCCTGCTGGCTTGTCGCGAGGAACCCGCAGCCGAGCGTCAGCATCCCGGCAAGGCTCGCTGTTCCGCTGACCGGTCCGCCACGCCATGCCGCCTGCGCATATCCCATCAGGACCAGCATGGCCGCAGATGCGATCAGGATGATCGCCACGCCGGACTCGATCGACCGAAGGGCGCCCGCGACGCCGCCGGCCAGCCCCAGAAGTCCAAAGGTCCGGATGCCCGCGAAGCGGGAGCCGGCCGGTTCATGGCGCAAGGTCCAGCCACGCTGGACGCCGATGAGAAGGCCAAGGGCCAGCGCTAGCGCGATGCCGGCTATGGTAGCAACGCCTCCGGCTATCGCAAAATCCATCTCAAACGCCGTCACTTATGTCCTCGGTTCTGAATGCAAGGTCGTCCAATGGCCTTGATGCGACCGTATGACCCAATCCAAATGCGAATATCTATTGGCTGCGGGTAGCGGCCAAGGCTCACGGCGCCAATCTTAGCGAGCATAATAGGATAACAGGAATGACGATCAGAGGAATCCGTAAGTACCCGTAATGTGCCGGTAGTCGGCTTGCACCAGAATGATCTTGAAGCAGGCCGGCGACGCAGCACGTCGCTCACTTCGAACAGGAAGAGAATGGATGCCGATCGCCACTGACCAGCGACCTACCGCGCCATCCCGGTCCGGGCTGACCGCAGCGGAGGCCCGGCGACGCCTTGATGCCCAGGGACCGAACGAACTGCCTAGAGCAGGGCGGCGCACGGTGCCGCACATTCTCGCTGAAGTGGTCCGGGAGCCGATGCTGGCGCTGCTGCTTGCGGGCGGCGTCGCCTATATGCTGCTGGGTGACCTTGGCGAAGCGCTCATCCTCCTTGGCTTCGCGACCTTTTCGATCGGCATCACGGTCATCCAGGAAAGCCGCACCGAGCATGTCCTAGAGGCGCTGCGCGACCTGTCGGCGCCGCGTGCGCTGGTGATCCGCGACGGGACCCGCATCCGCATTGCCGGGCGCGAGGTGGTCGATGGCGACCTGCTCGTCCTGGAGCAGGGGGACAGGGTCGCCGCCGACGCGATGCTGATCGCGGCGGACGATCTTCAGGCCGATGAATCGCTGCTTACCGGTGAGTCCGTACCTGTCCGCAAGCAGGCGGTGCTTCAGGGCGAGGAATCGTTGCGGCGACGGCCGGGCGGGGAGGACCAGCCGCTTGTCTATTCGGGCTCGCTCATCACCCGCGGCTCGGGGCTGGCGCTGGCGATCGCGACCGGCCCGCGCAGCGAGATCGGCAAGATCGGCCAGTCGCTCTCGACGCTCGATGCCGAGCCGCCGCGCCTACGCCGGGAAACCGCCCGGATCGTCCGGCTCTGCGCGATCGGAGGCGGCTTCGTCGCCCTCCTTGTCGTCTTGCTCTTCGGGCTCCTGCGCGGAGGATGGATCGACGCTATGCTCGCGGGAATCGCGATCGGCATGTCCATGCTGCCGGAGGAGTTCCCGGTGGTCCTCACGATCTTCCTCGCGATGGGGGCATGGCGCATTGCCCAAGCCGGCGTCCTCACGCGCCGGGCGGCCGCCATTGAGACGCTCGGTTCCGCGACAATATTATGCACCGACAAAACCGGAACTCTCACCGAGAACCGGATGGCCGTGACGGAGCTGTGGCTGGCGTCGGGCGAGACGGCGACGGTCGACGGCGTGACCGAGCCTTCGACCCGGTTTCACGAACTCCTGGATACCAGTATCCTGGCCAGCGCCCCGGTGCCGGTCGATCCGATGGAGGTCGCCTTTCACCAGGCAGGCGCGGGCATCCCGGACCTTGCAGAACGCCGTGCCAAGCTCAGTTTGGCCCACAGCTATGGACTGCGGCCTGAATTGCTGGCGATGTCGAACGTCTGGCAAGCGCCCGACCCCGAGGCGGCCTGCACGGTGGCGGCCAAGGGCGCGCCGGAGGCCATCGCTGCGCTCTGTCATCTGTCGCCGGATGAGCGCGCGCGCCTGAAGGCTGCCGTCGATACCATGGCTCTAAGGGGCATGCGCGTGCTGGGTGTCGCAACGGCATCGACTGGCCCGGGCGACAGCTTGCCGGAATCCCAGCAGGAGCATGATTTTGCCCTGATCGGTCTGATCGGCCTTGCCGATCCCCTGCGCGCCAGTGTGCCGGCCGCCGTGGCCGAATGCCGTAGCGCCGGGATCAGGGTCGTGATGATCACGGGCGACTACGCTGCCACCGCGCGAGCGATAGCGACGCAGGCCGGAATCATGGACGGCGATGTGCTGACCGGGACCGAGCTCGCTGCCCTGGACGACGCGGCGCTTGCAGAACGGCTGAAGACGGTGACAGTCTTCGCGCGGATCATGCCGGAGCAGAAGCTGCGGATCGTGGCGGCATACAAAGCGGATGGCGAAATCGTCGCCATGACCGGAGACGGGGTGAATGACGCACCGTCGCTCAAGGCCGCGCATATCGGCATCGCCATGGGTAAGCGCGGCACCGATGTCGCCCGGGAAGCCTCGGCGATCGTCCTGCTCGACGATGATTTCGGGTCGATCGTGAAGGCGGTGCGGCTCGGGAGGCGCATCTACGACAATATCCGCAAGGCGATGGCCTTCATCTTTGCCGTCCATGTTCCGATCGCAGGCCTCGCGCTGCTGCCGCTTGCCTTCGGCCTGCCCATCCTGTTCGGGCCGATCCATATCGCGTTGCTCGAGATGATCATCGATCCTGTCTGCGCGCTCGTCTTCGAAGCCGAGCGCGAGGAGCAGGATCTGATGAACCGTAAGCCGCGCCACCCCGAGGAACGGCTCTTCTCGCTGCGCATGATCGGCTGGAGCGTGTTCCAGGGCGGGCTGGGCTTTGTGCTGCTCGCCGGGATATTTCTGGCATCGAGCTATTCCGGCATGCCGGAAGCCGATGCGCGCGCGTTGACCTTCTTTTCGCTCATCGGCGTGATCCTGGTGCTGATCCTAGTCAATCGCTCGTTCGACACATCGCTCCTTCACGCGCTGGTCCGGGGCAATGCGGCCCTGCGCTACGTCCTGGGCGCGGTGGTTGCGGTCGCGGCCATCATCATGACCGTTCCCGCACTTCGTAGCCTGCTTAAATTCGGTCCGCTCCATGGCCCCGACCTCGCGATCACCATGGGGTCAGCAGCGTTGCTCCTGATCCTGCTTGAGGCGAGCAAGATGGTCGAGTTGCGGTGGGCGTCAAGCTTTGCACGGCAGCCGCGAACGTGACACGTGCCTATGATGCATCCGATTGAGGCTGGAATCGCGAGCGTGCAAATATATCCCATGCAGCGATGAACAAAGCCGCCGCCACCGGACCGATCACGAGCCCGTTGAAGCCGAGTACTTGCAGACCGCCGAGGGTGGAGATCAGGACGACATAATCGGGCATGCGCGCGTCCCGACCCACCAGGATCGGGCGCAGGAGATTGTCCACGAGGCCGATCACGAACAGGCCGCACAGGATCAAAATGACGCCTTCCCAGACCGCGCCGGTTACGAGCAGATAGACGGCGACCGGCGCCCAGACGATGCCTGTCCCGATCGCCGGCAGAAGCGACAGAAACGCCATCAGCACGCCCCAGAGCAACGCGCTATGGATGCCCAGCGCCCAGAAGACGATCCCGCCGATGGCGCCCTGGATGACCGCAACCACGAGGCTGCCCTTGATCGTCGCCCGAATAACGGCGGCGAATTTCACCAGCAGGGCGGCGCGCTGGTCCGGATCCAGCGGAATGGCCGTTTCCACCCGGGCAGCCACCTGCTTGCCGTCGCGCAAAAGAAAGAAAGTCAGGTAGAGCATGACGCCCAGGGCGACGACGAAGCCGAAGGCGCTCTGGCCGATGCTGAATGCTCGCGCCGTCAGGGTCTGGAAGCTAGCGGCGATCCCGGCGGTCAATTTGGTCCGGACGGAATCGAAATCGCTCAGGCCCAACCCTGTCAGCAGCGACTTCAGCCATTGCGGCAGATGTGCCTGGAACCGGAGGAAGTAGGTGCCGGGATCAGCCTCGCCGCTTTGCATTCGCGCGTAGACGCCCGCCACCTCCTGAAGCAGGAACGCAGAAAGCAGGATGGCGGGGAGGATTACCATCGCCATGATCACGAGCAGCGTCAGCAGAGCGGCAAGGTTGTTCCGCGTCGGCATCGCACGCAGCAGGCGATCGTTGAGAGGCGCGAAGAGGATCGATGCGATGACGCCCCAGAGAATGGCGCCGAACAGCGGTTGCACGATCCACGCGAAGGCCATCGACACGGCCAGGATGAGTACAGCAAAGCTCGTGTCCTCGATGCGGCGCATACGCGGTCCATCAGGCCCTGTCGTGCTCCGCCGCGCTTGCACATCGGATGCAATGTGCGGCGGCGGGCAGCGCCTCGAGCCGTGCCGGCGCTATCGGCTCCCCGCACGTGGTGCACAGGCCATAGGTGTCCGAATCCAGTCTTGCGAGCGCCTGTCGCGTGAGGGCGATTTCGGCCAACGTCGAGCGCTCGACAGCATCCAGTGCTTCATCATCCTGGCGGGCTATCGCCTGTTCTTCGAAATCGGCGTCGAGAGGTTGGCCCTGCTCCTCCTCGATGCGCTCGACTTGGGCGTTCAGTTCGGAGAGGCGATCGGTGAGACGCTGGCGCATAAGGTCGAAATCCATCACGCATCCTGCCTTTCCGCAATCATCGCTGCGACCTCATCGAGCAGGCTCAGGCGCTGCTTTTTCAGGTCTTCGAGTCGGTCATCGGAAGCGGCATCAAGTCCCGCCTCGATCCGGTATATCTGCTGGGCCAACTTATGATGGCGGTCGGCCAGGTCGCGGTAATGCGCGCTCTCCAGCTTCAGCGCGTGAAGGATCTCGCGCTGCGCGGGAAACAGCGCGTGCAGATCGTGGCCAAGTTCACTCATCTTTTCTCCGATCGAAGTTTGTCGTTGGGGACAGGTGTGTAGTTACCGCTCGTACACGGCGGCGCCAGCGCATCGAGCGGGCGGGCATCATGCGGCCAGCCGCTCCTGATACATCGGAGTTGCCGATGCGCGCGCGCGTCGCAGGGCAAGCAACCGCCGTTGGTAACTGCTGACGAACTGCTGATGAATGCAACGGGCTTCAGCACAGCTGGTGATACGGGCCAATGTCCGGTGTGAACGGCAGCGGCCTAGCAGGTAGGAAATGTCGGGATCATCCATGATGGCAGGCCTCCTTCCATGAGAAGGTGCCGCCTGACGGGGTAGATGTCGCTACGTGAATCTCCGCACCAGTTGGATCGATTGGTGCGTCTGCGGGAGGAAGGCTTCTACGCCGAGTCAGCATTCTGCCGCTGGGGCAAGGACCGACACACGGGACGTTTACGAGGGTTGCGCGGCTCCGACATCGGGCAGCTTGTCGCGCTGTGCAAGGGCAATGTCGATCAACGCGGGAAGGCTCGGCACCGCGAGCTTCCGCATCAGCCTCGCGCGATGGATTTCCACTGTCCTGTGGCTGATTCCCAGCTCCCGACCGATTTCCTTGTTGGTAAGCCCGTGCAGGAGCCAGGCCACGACTTCGCGCTCACGTGCCGTCAGCCGATCGATGTCCCTGGCATCGGGCGGCCGGTGAAGGTGTCCGCATTTGCTGGTCGCCAGCTGGATGGCATCCAGAAGACGCTGCTCGGACAGCGGCTTTTCAAGGATGTCGACAGCGCCGGCCCGAATAGCGGCAACGCCAAATGCGAAGTCCGGCGCTGCCTTCGCGAGCAACACAGCTTGCACCGATCCACGCTTGCGAAGGGTGGCGATGGCATCCGACACGTCATCCTGAACACTGTCGGCGTCGAACAGGACGATACCCGGCGCCAGCCGCGTCGAAGCCACAAGAAAGTCGTGAAGCGTCGCAAAGCAACGCGAAGCGACACCACTCAGCGCTGACATCAGTTCAGGGCGCAGCTCGTTGCCGATACAGTAGACTGCGGGAGTTCCCGCAGCCGCCGATAAATCCTTCACCGTCCCGCCTTTCCACTCGTGCAACCTACGAAGGGGGCGGTGGGCATGTCATACGCAATCCTACGGACTCTCCCCGGGAGATTGCGCGTGGGCTCGGCCAAGCGAGGCACGGTCCTGGCAGGGGAAATATAGAGCCGCAAGGCAATGGCAATGCTCGTTGCTGCCGGGTCCACGGCAACGCTGCCGGTTTCATTCTGCTTGAGGACATCATCGCAGAGCCTTCCGGATCGCTGCGTCGAGGCCTTCAGACCCTTGCAAAGTTGGCGCGAGACGGCGGTGCCTGATTTCCGACGATGAAGCGCCCGAAACCCTCGGCGGAATCATGGGCAGGCGATCCCGCCGGCAGGTCCTTCGACCGCCCTCAGACCTTGGTATCCACCAACATGGTCAGGAATCGATGCGGGCGATGATAGTCTTGGTATAACGGTCATCACCTGCATCATAGCCATCGAACGGATTGAACGGCTCTGAGGTGATGACCGCACCGCGAAGACCCGAAAGCTTGAAGGTGCCCAGTTTCGTTTCGGTGGACCTGGCGCCATTGCGCTCGATAACCACAGCATCCGCGAACCGGTCGCCGTGCCGCGTGTAGAGGATGTGCGGCGCAAGGATCACCAGCCCACGATTGTAGCTTGCCCGCACACACAGCTGATGGGTGATCGCGTGGGCGAAGACGCTCTCTCCCTCATCTTCCGGCGCGTTTCCGCCGCCTGAATGGCGGAGCGTCAAGGTTTTGCGAATCTGCATCATGCCACTGGCTATTCACCGTCTCAGGTCGTTGCAAGAACGAACCTGAAGATATTGCGATGAGGAAATCCAATGCTGGACACATCCCGCATTTGGTGACCTCGCCATAGCATAACGATCGCGCGATAGTCTCGACCAATAGACGTTCGCGCGCACGTGAGAGGGCACAGCGGGCGCGAACGGCGTTGTCGGAATGGCCGGTAGCGCCTGGAATCGTATCATGCACGCATGAGAAATATCCACCCGCATCGCCGCCGAATGGACACGCAACATTCGAGGTCGTCTCGATTTCCGCCGCGGCGCGAGAGCCTGTTTCCGGTGGCGTCGAGCGGGACCGTAAGGCCCGTCCAGGTGCCAAACCTACTGAGCGATCCACGCGACGAGAGCGCTCATCGTCGCGCCTGTAAGTAGATGACCCGATAGGGAAGCAATGTCGCATAGCCTACGGATATCTTCTGTCGATACCTTGGGAATTCGTCCCGGCAACGCGACACATCGTAGGAGGCCCGCCAGTGAGTTACGCAACTTTGATGGTGCATCTGGAGCTCGGCCGGTCCAATGCCGCGCTGCTCAATGTTGCTGCCGACCTGGCCGAACGATCGCAGGCTGGCGTCATCGGAATTGCCGCGTCCCAGCCGTTGATGGCGACGGCATTTGCTGGCGCTTATGTTTCCGGTGAAGCGGTCGAACTGGATCGTGGCGAAATTGAAAGCGAAGCCAAGGAGGCCCAGGCAGAGTTTCGAACTCTGCTGGACGGTCGAGTCGCGGATATTGAATGGCGCTGCGTGGAGATGGCCACGCCGCTTGCGGACTATTTCGCACGCGAGGCACGCGGCGTCGATGTCATCCTGACCGCACCGGATCGTGGCGGCTCGCTGCTTCCCGATACACGACGCGCAAATATCGGCGATCTGGTGATGCAGACCGGGCGACCGGTAATTGTCGTTCCTACGCACGCTAAGGGGCTGCGACCGGAGCAGGTGCTGGTGGCCTGGAAGGACAGCCGTGAAGCCCGGCGTGCCGCACTTGATGCATTGCCGCTACTGGAAATGGCCGGCCATGTGACTGTTGTCGAGGTCGCTAGGGAGGAGGACGAAGCTGCGGCCGGTCGGCGGCTGACCGATGTGGCCGCATGGCTCAAAAGACACGGTATTCTGGCGGAGACGCTGGTGGCGCCGTCGACCGGCGATGATGTGGCTGCCCTTGCGGCGGTCGCTCGCGCTCAGCACGCCGATGTCGTTGTCGCCGGAGCATATAGGCACGGCCGGCTCCGGGAATGGGCGTTTGGTGGCGTGACCGCCGATCTGTTGCTGGATCCCGTAAGATGCACAATGCTGTCCCATTGACCGCTGTCGACATAGGGGGCGGGCGGTCGCTGGCTCCAAAAGCAAACGCGCGATCAGCGCAAGTGATCGTGACGTCGCAAAAGATCGTGCTGGTCCTGGTCACACTCGGCCTCGCAAGCTGTAACAAGATGGTGGATCCACGCAGCAATGACACCAACAGAAGGGCGGCCGCGGCGGCGGTGACCCAATATGAGATAAACACGGAAGGGGCCAGCGCGGCGGATCGGTGCCTACAGGCCGGGTTGGCGGCCGCAGCCTATCTGCAGGCCCAGGATGAAAGCAACTACGCAAAGTGGAGGGCACTGGAGGAGGCCAGCTGTGCTGAAACGAAGACAGCAAGATAGCACTGATCAATGCCTCAAGTGGCTAGCTGATGCGGAACGCGGCGGGTTGAGGCAAGGCTGAGCGGTCCGGCGGGCAGCCCGCGCCACAATCCGCCGCTCCGATTGAGATATACCGAGATGATGGACGGTCAACATGGCTTATGTTCCTTTGTGCCGCGGTCGTTTCGTAAGCACCGCCACCAAATTCTGCACCGCATCCCGCAACGAGACGACCGCCTCTGGAGAAAGGTCAAGGCCTTCGCCCAGCGTCGCGGGCACGCTACTCGCCGGCACCCGCAGGCGGCGCCCGGCCTCGGTCAGCGCAACGATCACGCGGCGCTCGTCGGCGAGATCCCGTCGACGCGTGAGAAGTCCGGCAGCCTCCATCCGTTTCAGGAGCGGCGTGAGCGTTCCACTGTCCAGATGCAGCGTGGCGCCGAGCTCGCCAATGGTGTGGGGCTCAGACTCCCAGAGCACCAGCATGACAAGATACTGGGGGTAGGTGAGACCGATCTTTGACAGAACCGGACAATAAAGCCGGGTCAAAAGGTTCGAGGCGGCATAAAGCGGGAAGCAGACCTGACGGTCCAGTCGCAGGGGATCGTCCTCCGTCATCGCCGTTTCCGCCGAGATCTCGTCAGCGTCCGCTTCCCGCCTCACCATCAGCGCGTGCTCACGCTAATCGCGACGTCCACATTACCCCGGACTGCGTTCGAGTAAGGGCAGACGGCATGCGCGGCTGCGATCAGCTCTTCGGCGGCGACCTGCTCCAGGCCCGCGATCGAAACGTCGAGAGCGGCGGCCAATTTGAAACCGCCGCTGCCGTTGGGCAGAAGGCTGACCGTGGCGACCACTTCAAGATCATCATCGGCAATAGCGAGCTTCTTGCTTCGCGCGACGTGAATGGCCGCATTCTCGAAACAGGCGGCATAGCCGGCCGCGAACAGCTGCTCCGGATTGGTGGCTCCGCCCTTGCCTCCCAGCCCCGTCGGCAGGGCCAGGGAAAGTTCGAGCAGTCCGTCATCGCTGCGAACCGTGCCCGCACGGCCGCCCACGGCTTTGACTCTCGTCGTATACAGTGTGCTCATGATAATTCTCCAGTTGAAATGGTATGCACACCCGGCGTTCCATTGTTCTCGGAGCCGCTGCCCTCAATATCTTCGAGTCGCGGATGTGCCAGACAGCGTGGCCATGCCTATGACGAAGCGGTACTTCACGTTCGTCCGTGTCAAGCATTCGCGGGCGTCGCTGATATTGCCGATCACGATCGTCTCGCAGTCGGGACCGATGTTCTCTGCGGCACAGAAGCTGGGCAACTCCGGGGATGGAATGATCTCCTTCTCGTTCGATCGCAGTCACGTCCCGTGATTATCGCTCACGAGGCGCCAGGATCCGTTCCCACGGATCCGACTGATGGGTGCACACAATCAAATTGCATACAATATAATGTTGAACAATATATTTCTCAGATTCTAGGATGGAATCGCGTGAAGATGGCCGGGCAGGCGCGGGGCCCAGCTGCAAGAAGGGGAGGCGGCTAAGGTCCAGCCCAGCCAACGTCCGACGATCCCGACCCCGAAGCGACGCGAGGTACGACCGATTTTCTCCATTCCTACTCAATGCCGCAGATCGGCAGAGTCGACGCGGCCCGCCGGTCCGACCCTTGCCGGACCCGCACTCATATGCCAGCTATTGTCTGCTTGGCCTATGAAGAGTGTCGTCGAGTGGGGGGATGCAGGTTTCGTCCGGAATCGCCGTCTCGATCCCGGTCTCGATCTCCGTTATCGCACGAGCGCGACGCCTATTCTGAACCGCGTCATGCGCCGATCATAGTCGAGCAGGTTCTCGCCATAGCCAACGAAACTCTGTCCGAACAGATAAAGGTCCGGACCACCCCCCAGCAGACGAGGCAGCGGATAGGAGAGATCGGCACTGAGCGCGCCCTTGCCGCTCGAAAAGTTGAACCGGGTGGAGGTGGAGAGGCGCAGTCCTTCATCCTCCCCGATCTCCACGAATAGCCCCGTGATGCCGCGGTATCGGCGGATATCGGGATTGTCCGACTTGTCGCCGACGAAAAGCGCCAGACGTGGTGCGACCGAGAGGCGATAGTCTCCGCCGAGCGGGATCGCCGCCATCGGCGCGACATAGACGCTGTTGATGCTGCGCGACGCCGCGCCGTCGCGCCCGTTCGATTCATGCCGGATACCGCCCTGCGCGCTCACCGAGATGCCGTTCGACAAAGTGGCGGAAGGGGTCAGATAGAAGAGTTCGGGCTGATAATCGACATTGCGGAACGGCGAGGAGTTCCCGCCCAGGTCCCAGAACATACGCTGGCTATAGGCGAAGTGAAGCCCATCACGCCAGGACCCCGGCAGCCCATCAGCCCGTCTCGATCCGAACAGCTGGTATTTGAAGCTGATCTGGATCCTTGCCTCACTGTTGGTGCCAGGCCCGTAGACGGCGTAGATCGGCTCATAGGCCGAGAGATTGACGAGAAAGGCATTGCCAGCCGAACGGTCGGCGGGCGGCGGCGCCGCTTCCCGCTCCGGCTCGGAAGGCGCCTGCGGTGCGGATATGGCTTGCGCCACTTGCGTCGCCGACCGCAAAGCAACAGTGATCTGCTGCGAACGCCACGCCGGAATGGAAAGCGTCGCGCCATCCAGCGTCAGGTCGGAAGGCGCGCGAAAGCAATAGCGAGCGCGCATGAACCCGCCAGGCGGCACGGTCAGGCTGGCCGGGACATTCGCGGCGCGTTCGAGCCAGACGGTCCGGACAGATCCGGCAGCCCCGATCCGTGCCTCGATTCGGTCGGGCAAGGATACCGTTTGTGGATCTCGGTCCCCGTTGAGCAATCGCAGATCGACCAGAATGGCGCCGTCCTGGTCGCGCTGGCCGGCGTCGCCGATCAGGATCTCGACCGGCGAGGCGGCATGGGCCGTCGGCGCGAGGAGAATCGATGCGCCAGCCATGAACCAGAAGTGCGGACGGATCGTCATGCGCGCAGGTGCCAACCGCTGTCGCCTGCACCACGGACCGGATAATCGAACAGCCGCGTATGTTCGCGCGCGATCCTGGCGTTGCGCCGCGGTCGCTTGCCCGGCGGGAGGGCGAGGTGAAATGTCCGGTCGGAGAAGACCTGGAGGAGCATTGCGGGCGGAAAAGCCGAGGCGAGCCGGGTAACCGCGGCGCGAATGAATGTCTCTGCAACGTCTTCCAACGGGTCTGGTGGCGAAGTGGCGGCGGATGTGTCCATGTTCCTCATCTCCAATCGGACATGCCCTTCCATCGCCTGACAGCGAGGAACACGCACTACGCGATGACGTAGCCTGACTCAGCATCCTCCCCTGAAACCGCCTCCGATTATACCATCGTTATCAAGCGGCTACTCTCATCTTACCACCACGCATGTCTTTCCGAGAGTCGCCAATTTCACAGAACGGTACTGCAGGGGAGAGATAAGGCGCAACCCCGGCCATCAGTATATTTGCGCCTGGCCCGACACAGAATATGTCCTCCGCCATCCGATTTGTGACGATCCTGCCGCTCCAGCCGTCGTCCATTCCTCACGCTTTCCCGGATGGAAAGAGGAACGAATTAGCGTCGATACGAAACGCATAAGTATAGTTCCCGATGGCGGGGTGGTGCTCCGGCGATGCACATGAACCGCATATCCCGTGGTGATCGGGAATCCAAAACGCCAGGGAGAGGTGCCGGATCGGCTTGGCGACGCCCGTTTTGGGCGGCGGCTTTCGTGCGCTCTGGAGAACCGGATGTTCGACTTCAATGACAAGGTCGCGATCGTGACCGGAGCCGCCAGCGGGCTGGGCGAGGCCATCTCCCGTGAGTTGGCCGCCTCCGGCGCCCGGCTCGTGCTCGCCGATCTCGATATCGACCGCGTACACGCTCTCGCTGCCCAGATCGATGACGGCAGGGCCTTTCCGCTTCGGACGGACGTGGCGAATGCCGCGGATGTCGAGGCGATGGTGGCTTTCGCGGTGAAGACCTTCGGCCGGCTCGATCTTGCCGTGAACAATGCCGGCGTCGGCGGCGCCTCCGCTCCGGCCGGTGAATATGATCTTGCCGAATGGCGGCGCGTGCTCAGCGTCGACATGGACGGCGTGTTCTACGGCATGCGCTATCAGATTCCCGCGATGCTCGCCTCGGGCGGCGGGGCGATCGTCAACATGAGTTCGATCTGCGGCATGCTCGGCCTGCCCGGCACCATCGCTTACGCGGCTGCCAAGCACGCCGTGGTCGGCATGACCCGGACAGCAGCCGTCGACTATGCCCGCAAGGGCATTCGCATCAACGCGGTGGGGCCAGCGGTCATCGATACGCCGCTGATCCGGGCGCAGGGCGAACCGTCGCCCGCGCTGATCGATCAGCATCCCATTGGCCGGCTCGGCCGGCCCGAGGAGGTGGCGGCGCTTGTCGCCTTTCTGCTCTCCGATCGCGCCTCGTTCATGACCGGCGGCTACTATCCCGTCGATGGCGGCTATCTCGCGCAGTGACCGCGTCGCCCACTCCCTTTTCATCAGCACCAGCAGCAAGGAATTTCTCATGTCCCGTATAGCGCTTATCACCGGCGGCGTGAGCGGTATCGGCGCCGCGACCGCACGACTCCTCAAGGCGCATGGCTACACCGTCGTCGCCAATTATTTCGGCAACGAGGCCGAAGCCCAGGCGTTTCACGACGAGACGGGCATTCCGGTCTATGGCTGGAACGTGGGCGATTTTGCCGCGAGCCAGGCGAGCGTCGCCAAGGTCGTGGCGGAGGTCGGGCCGGTCGACATCCTCGTCAACAATGCCGGCATCACCCGCGACGGCACACTCCACAAGATGAGCGAGGAGCAATGGCGCAGCGTGATCGACGTCGACCTCGGCGGCTGCTTCAACATGTGCCGCGCGGTGATCGAGGGCATGCGTGAGCGGCGCTTCGGCCGGATCGTCAATGTGAGTTCGGTCAACGCGCTGTCGGGGCAGTTCGGCCAGACCAACTATGCCGCCGCCAAGGCGGGCGTGATCGGCTTCACCAAGGCGCTCGCGCTCGAGGGCGCGGCGCGCAACGTCACGGTCAATGCGATAGCGCCGGGCTATACCGACACCGCCATGGTCGCCGCGGTATCGGCGGAGGCGATGAAGGCTGTTCTTGGCGCCGTTCCCGTGGGCCGTCTCGGCACGCCCGATGAGATCGCGCGCGGCGTCCTCTTCCTTGTCGAGGACGAAGCCGGCTTTGTCACCGGCGCCACGCTTTCGATCAACGGCGGCAAATACATGGCCTGAAGCGGCCGAATGGAAGGAGAAGATCATGACCAGGAATGTTGTTCTTTGCGCACCCGTGCGAACCGCGATCGGAAGCTATGGCGGCAGCCTCAAGGACATGGCCGCGCCGAGACTCGGCAGTATCGCCATTGCCGAGACGCTCAAGCGCGCCGGCGTAACCGGCGACGCGATCGATACGGTCGTCATGGGCCAGGTGGTGCAGGCCGGGGCGAAGATGAACCCGGCGCGGCAGGCGGCGATCGGTGGCGGAATCCCTGACACTGTGCCGGCGATGACCGTCAACCGGGTCTGCGGCTCCGGAGCCCAGGCGATCGCCACTGCCGCGCAGGAGATCATGCTGGGCCTGACGAATGCCGCTGTCGCGGGCGGGATGGAGAATATGGACCAGGCGCCCTACCTTATCGAGAAGGGCCGCTGGGGTTATCGCATGGGCGACGGCAAGCTTTTCGACAGCATGCTCCATGACGGTCTCAACGACGCGTTCGTCGATCAGCATTCGGGCTGGGTGACCGAGGACCTCGTCACGAAATTTCAGATCTCGCGCGACGCCCAGGACAGTTGGGCAGTGCGCTCGCAACAGCGGTTCAGTACGGCCCAGGCGGCCGGCAAGTTCGACAGCGAGATCGTGGCGGTCGAAATTCCGGGACGAAAGGGGCCGACCAGCTTTTCGCGGGACGAGCAGAACCGACCGGATGCGACGCTCGAAAGCCTCGCCCACCTCAAGCCGGCCTTTCGTCCGGAAGGAACAATCACGGCAGGCAATGCGCCCGGCCTCAATACCGGCGCGGCGGCGATGATCGTGGCGAGCGAGGACTGGGCCAGCCAGCACGGCGTAGCTCCGGTCGGTCGGCTGGTCGCTTTCGGCGTGGGTGCGGTGGAGCCCGGACTGTTCGGGCTGGGGCCGGTCCCGGCCGTGCGCCAGGCGCTCACCCGTGCGGGCTGGTCGGTGTCGGATCTCGAACGGGTCGAGATCAACGAAGCCTTTGCCGCGATCGCCATCGCCGTCGTACGGGAACTCGGGCTGCCGGAGGACATCGTCAATGTCGAAGGCGGGGCGATCGCCCATGGCCATCCGATCGGCGCGACGGGCGCGGTGCTGACGACGCGGCTGCTCGAGTCGATGCGGCGCGACGGGCTCAGGCGCGGGCTTGTCACGCTTTGCATCGGGGGCGGGCAGGGCGTTGCCCTGGCTCTTGAAGCCGTCTCCTGAGCGAAGAGGCTTGGGGCGGCGATCGATCTTCCGTCGACGCCGCTCCGGTCCGAACGCAACCGATAAGGTGTCGCGTGCCCATGCTCATCGCGAGCTTTCTGGAAAACCCACTCTCGCAGGGGAACCGGAGAGCCGTGGATAGCGGCACGTCTGTTCATACGGGTGGCGGTCCGGTGACCGGTCGACTAGGCGAATTGCAGAGTTCCGCCGGTACGGCCGAAGGGCTCTCGATTGTGGGGATCGAAAAATCATTCGGCGCCCGAAAGGTTCTCCACGGCGTTTCGCTCACCGTCAAACCGGGCGAGATCGTGGGGCTGCTTGGTCCCAACGGCGCCGGAAAGACGATCTGCTTCTATGCGATCGTCGGCCTGACGAGCGTCGATGCCGGCAGGATCCTGCTTGGCGGAGCGGATGTCACGGCGCTTCCGATGGACAGGCGCGCGGCACGGGGTCTGGGCTATCTTCCGCAGGAGCCATCGGTCTTTCGGGGAATGACGGTGGCGGAAAACATCACCGCGGTGCTCGAGTGCCGCACGGACGATCCCGCGGGGATCGCGGCGCGCCTCGATGATCTGCTCGCCGAATTCAGCATCGCCCATGTCCGCGATACGCCGGCTCCGGCTTTGTCAGGCGGAGAACGCCGCCGCACCGAGATTGCTCGTGCGATGGCCGCGAAGCCGGCCATCATGTTGCTGGACGAGCCCTTTACCGGCATCGACCCCCTGTCGATCGTCGATATCAAGCTGATGGTGCGCGACCTCAAGCAGCATGACGTCGGCGTTCTCATAACCGACCATAATGTCCACGAGATGCTCGAACTGGTCGACCGGGCCTATGTCATCCATGAGGGAAGGGTGCTGTTCGAGGGGACGCCCGACGCGGTGCTTCACAATCCCGATGTGCGCAGACTCTACCTTGGTGAGGACTATGAGCAGTGACCTATCCTTTGGTTGATCATAGCGCTCCGTTGCCGTCGGTCAGCACAGGCCATCTTTGACGGCGTCCTGCTCGTGCTCATGCATCGGGGCGACGCATGGTGCCAGATTTGCGGTCGGAGTCCATGTCCAACAGGATCGAACATGGAGTTAACCGGAACAGTCTTCGTCCAGGAAGGGCATTCCGCGCGCGATGAGATTCATGGTGCGCTCAAGATAGTCGGATTTGGCGCGAGACGTGTTTTCCAGCTCATGCCGCAGGAGAATGCGCTGCCGCGGGCTTGTGACGAACGCGTCGAAGAGGAAGGCCGCCAGGAACGACAGGTCGACCGAGCTGTCGCTGCCGTCGTTGCGATGGGCCTGCTCGAGAATTGACTGGATGATCGCAATTCCCGCCTTGGCTCCCATCGCAGGCTTGGCCTGGCCGGCTTCCGATTCATGATCGGCGATCCAGTTGATCAGGGAATCCAGGCCGATAACCTCACGCTTGAGCGATGCATCCAGGATTTTCCTGCCGACATGGAGCAGCTTGTCCCGCGTCGAGCCGGCCGGAATGGTCGATGCGATCGGCCTGAGATGATGCGCGATTCCATGCTCGACGGCAGCGACAAGCAGCGCCGTTTTGGACCCGAACCGGGAATAGAGCGTGCGCTTGGAGACGCTGGCGGCGATCGCGATCCCCTCCATGCTGGCGCCTTCCACGCCATGGGCGATGAACTGTTCGAGCGCCACATCAAGAATATGAACGCCCAGTAGCGCCGCGATTTCCTGCGTCGGCCGGCCCCCTTTGGGGTCACGCGGCGGCAGGCGCCTGGCACGTCCGGTTGATGTTGCTCTTGTCATAAAACCGTCTCTAACCCGATCATCCAGGTCTTGCATGAGTTTTGACTTGATCCGGTATCGCCAGGAGGCGATAACAAAACCGCTAAGTATACATACGCATTGTCCGGGGAGGAGCTGTGGGGGAAACCTCGCGGCGCATCTGAAACAGGAACGGACCCGGACGATCATGACGGATATCGCACTCGTAACCGGTGGCACGCGCGGGATCGGCGCGGCCATCGCCCGATCGCTGAAGGCCGAAGGCCATGAGGTGGCGGCCGTCTATCATGGCAATGACGCCGCCGCCGCCCGGTTCAAGCAGGACACCGGCATATCGGTGTTCAAATGGGACGTTGCGGACGAGGCGGCCTGCCGGGACGGCGTGGCCCAGGTCGAAGAACGGCTTGGGCCGGTGTCCATCCTCATCAACAATGCGGGCATCACCCGCGACGGGGTCTTCCACAAGATGAGCTGGGACAATTGGCGGTCCGTGCTGGCGACCAACCTCGACTCGATGTTCACCATGACCCGCGCAATCATCGAGGGCATGCGCGAGCGGCGCTTCGGCCGGATCATCAACATCTCGTCGATCAATGGGCAGAAGGGCCAGATAGGGCAGGTCAACTATTCCGCGGCGAAGGCGGGCGTGATCGGCTTCACCAAGGCGCTGGCTCAGGAAAATGCCGCGCGCGGCATAACCGTCAACGCGGTCTGCCCCGGTTATGTCGACACCGACATGGTCGCCGCCGTCAAGGAGGAGGTGCGCGCCGGGATCATCGCCGGCATCCCTGTCGGCCGTCTCGGCGACCCCGACGAGGTCGCGCAAGCGGTCTCCTATCTCGCCTCGCCAAAGGCGGCTTTCTGCACGGGCTCGGTGCTTACCATCAACGGAGGGCAATATATCGCCAATGGCTGAGCCTCGTCTGCCATCGTGCGTAAGGACAATCCCTCATATCGCAGCGCAGCATCGCAACGGAAACTGTTTTTCCTCCCGCCTCGATTCTCGAAAGGACCTGACCCATGAGCTATCCCCTCGATCAGATTACCGCCCTTGCCAAGGCCAATGGCGAGCTTGTCCTCAAATTCGCCGAGATCGCCCGGAGCGGTGGCGAGGACTATGCACAGATCGGCAGCAAGGCGGCGACCCTCTTCGTCGATCAGTTCAAGGAACTGAAGCCGGGGACTGTCCCGAGCTTCAGGAGCGACGCGGTCACGAGCCTGCTCGGCGAGGTCGAAAAGAGCCGGGAGGCCTCGGTGAGCAAGATCAAGGCGGCCGTCGACGAATGGCAGGGTAGCTGGAAAGATCTGCTCTCGCAGACGACCAGCCAGCAGGAACTGACCGGAACCATCCAGGCGTGGTTCCAGCCCCTGCTCAAGAAGTCGGCGGCCGAGCCGGAGAAGGCGAAGGTTCCCGCGGCCCCGGTGCGCGCGCCTGCGAAAGCTACCGAGACAGCCTGAGGGTCGCATCTCACGGCGAACAACGGCTCCCGCCCGGTTCCCGGACGGGAGCCGGCTATTTGAAGACCGAACCAGGGGCAGTGCGCGACGATATGGCCGTTCCGGAGATCATGAGGGCCAGATACCGACGGCCAGCTACAAGCGTTGCCTGTCTCGCTGCGTCCATGCTTCTGGCCGGCTGCTCGTTCGCGCCGGCACACGTCCGTCCGCCGCAGCCCGTTCCGCAGGGCTATGCCGCATCGGCCTCCGACTCGTCGTCCATCGCCCGGGTCGGCTGGTACGATTTTTTCCATGAGGAGCAGCTTCGGGCACTGATCGCTGCGGCGCTGGAGAACAACCGCGATATCCGGATCGCCTCGGGGCGTGTCGCGGAAGCGCGGGCGTCTTGGCGGATCCAAGGCTCGGCGCTCTATCCCCAGTTCGATGCCGTGGCGACCGGAACGCGGGGACGAACCCCTGCCGATCTGTCGGTGACGGGCCAGGCCGTGACGGGCAACCAGATCTATGCGCAGCTGAGCGCCGGCTGGGAGATCGACTTCTGGGGCCGGCTGCGCAACCTCAACGCGGCGGCGCGCGCGCAGTATCTGGCGACGGAAGAAGCTCGACGCGCGATCGCTACCGACCTCATCGCCCAGGTCGCCAACGGCTATCTGCTCGAGCGCGAATATGAGGAACGCGTCGCGCTGGCGAGCCGGACGATCACGACGCGCGAGGACGCGCTTCGGATCCTGCGGCGGCGTTATGAGGTGGGCTCGGGCTCCAAGCTCGAGATGACGCAGGCGCAGACCCTGCTGGCGCAGGCGCAGACGGCGCTGCAGGCGCTCGATCAGGATCGCGAGGTCAATCGCAACGCGCTGGCACTGCTGGTCGGGCGTCCGGTCGACATCCGGCCGGGGCCGCTCGGCCTTGCAGAAGCCGCGCCGGAGGTCGTGCTTCCTCCGGGCCTGCCGTCAGAGCTTCTCGTCAACCGGCCCGACATCGTGGCGGCGGAATATGTGCTTCGCGCAGCCGAAGCGAATATCGGCGCCGCGCGCGCCGCTTTCTTTCCGAATATCAGCCTGACCGGCGCCTTCGGGACGGCGAGCAGCGAACTGGACGGCTTGTTCAAGGGGGGAAGCCTTTCCTGGAATTTCACGCCGACCCTGAGCCTGCCCTTGTTCAATGCCGGACGCCTCAAGGGCAATCTCGACGTGGCGAAGGCCCGGCAGGTGATTGCGGTCGCGGATTATGAAGGGACGGTACAGGCCGCGTTCCGCGATGTGTCGGATGCCTTGGTCCGGCGCCGGCAGCTCGGCCTCCAGATCGAAACGACGCGCACCATGCTCGCGGCGCTCCAGGAGCGCGCGCGCCTTGCCCAGTTGCGCTTCGATAACGGGCGCTCGGCCTATCTCGAAGTGCTCGACGCGCAGCGCGACTTGTTCGACACCGAGCAGGCGCTTGTCCAGCTTCGCCGCGCCCATCTCGGGAGCGCCGTCGCCCTCTATGCGGCGCTGGGCGGGGGCTTCGTCCAGAATCCAGCCTTCGACATCAACGCAGCTGAAACCGGGAATCCAGCACAATGACGACGCCCCAGAAGAAATGGTTCATCAGGGGCGCCATCGCCGTGGCCGTCATTGCCGCCGCTCTGACCCTGTGGCAGCTGCTCAAGCCCGGCGGCCTGCCGGACGGCATCATTGGCGGCAATGGCCGGATCGAGGCGATCGAGATCGACATTTCCGCCAAGACCCCTGGGCGGATCCGCGACATCGTCGCCGACGAGGGCGACTTCGTGAAGGCGGGACAGGTCGTCGCGCATATGGACACCGATGTCCTCAACGCCCAGCGCTCCGAGGCACAGGCGCAGCTCGCCCAGGCGCAGAACGCGATCCTGATCGCGCAAAGCCAGGTGTCGCAGCGCCAGAGCGAGCGCGCGGCCGCCTTTGCCGCCGTGCGGCAGCGTGAGGCGGAGCTGAGCGCCGCGCGCAAGCGGCTCGCTCGCTCGGAAACGCTGGCGCGCGAGGGTGCGACCG
>NZ_JEMV01000061.1 GCF_000588875.1 Sphingobium sp. Ant17 | reverse complement strand
AACCGCCGCCCTGGTTCGATACCAGGATTTGCTCACCAACGAGTTGGTGGGCGCTATCGCGTACGGGTGATATACTGACACCATAATGATCGGCGAGCGCCTGCACGACAAGCGGCGCGCCTGGTCTCAATATACCGTCCAGAATATCCTGCTTGAGCCGCCGGTAAATGCGATCGGCGGTGATCGGTTCGGCAGACATTGCGCGACAAGCCTTATTCCTGATCGCCCGCATCTGTAAAAAAGGAGGCTCTGCGCCTGCTGATCGTGCTGGACGAATGTTCATAAATGAGAGCGATGCAGCGATCCTCCAGCTCGGACAGGTCCTCGTCGAGAAGCAGTTCCTGGGGGATCGACATTTTTCGCTCCATGAGAAGAAGCGGGATCATGATATGAGCCGTCGATAGCCCCAGCCGGTGTGCACATGCCAAATGCTCGTCCAGCTTGGATTTTGGGTTGCCCGCCTCAATCTCCCGCAACCATCTAACACTAACCCCGGCGGCGCGTGCCAGCTGGGGCTGAGTGATCCGGTCACGTCGGCGGCGCTCTTCGATGCGCTTGCCGGAAATCTCCTTGATCGTGGAGAGAACCAGCCCGTCATCCTTGGTCTGAAGTTTTCGAGTCTGCATGTACAGGCACCCCCGGACATTGTCTCGAAACTCCCAATGGCACTTACCCGATTACGATAGGCTATGCATTTTGCTCATGCGGTCAAAGGCTATCGTTCTCAATCTGAGACGAATTTTCTCCTGTCATTCCAGGTATCACGAATAAACAGTCACCCTTTTCATGCTGATTGAGGCCGGCGCAACAGCGCACATAGGCGACGCATATCCCTTTCGCTGGCGACGCTCATATGACTTACGGCTGCGACATACACGGTGCTGAGAGGCGGCGCATATATAGCACCGGCCCGCGAGACCTTCTCTCTGATTTCTCGGGCCAAGCTTCCCAGCTCCTGCGGTGCCCCTACATAATGCTGCATAGTCCCCGAAAGGCGCGCAATATCGGGATCGGCAAGGTCGGCAACCATTTCGTCAAGGTCCCGAGCGGCTAGCAGCGTGACGGCCGCATGCAAGGTATTGCCGTACGACAAAAGATCATGGGCGGCGGTGCAGAACCGTGAATGACACTGCAAGAAAAGGCTTAGCCCGCACTCGGACATTGTCAGCCTGTAACTTCGTGTCGCCTGCGCGGCCATAGATGCCTCCTTTCCCCGCGGTGGCCCAACGAATCGAGCCCGCATGTCCGTTGAAAATACGCCGTGCCCAGCCGTGGGAGCAGCGTGGGATCAAAGCATTGTGAACGGCCCATCGGCACTGACGTGCCCATTCGGCATGATGTTGCCTGATCGCGGCATCTCACTGCCTTCCAGCGGCACGTCACTACCCTGCACCGGCACGACATTGCCCTGGCCATTGCAGGGCTGGGGAAGCTTGGACAACGATCCATTTCAACGGACCGGTGATGGCAAGTCTACCCGAACGAACGAAGCTCCCCGGTCACACAGTCCCTTCATCCAGGCGGCCAATGGCCGCTCTAGTCCAAGGAGGTATGAACCATGGCCAGCGGATTCCCATACAGGCCACCGACCTTCGTCATTCTTATGGCCGTCACTATGCCCTCCATTGCGGCTCCAAAACAAGAGGCCTTCGTCCGATCAACCCGCGCCGTAGACAGGGCGACACGCGTCATCCGCAACGTCGGCGGCGACTATGCGATCATAGCAGCCACGCCGCGGCGGCAATTGGCCCGGCCGACAACGGTGCCGATCGGACGATCCATCGGCATTGACGCCGCGCTTTTCTCGCTCAATTCCAGGAAACCGGAGCAACGCCCATGACGGTCACATCTCAGCCGCTGGCGCTGCTCGCTTTGTTCGCAGGAGCCGCATTGGCCGTATCGCCCAGCCTAGCTATCGCAGACCCCGCCGATGAGGCTGCGATATTAAGGGCAGCCACATCCGAAGCCGAGGCGAAGCTCCATCAGAGCTTCACGAATCTTCAGTTCGAGGATTTTGCCGTGGCTCCCGTCACGGGCCAGTTGTATCAGGCGACCGCTGGCGGCCGGATCATCTACTATGCGCCGCAAAGTGAGCATCTCTTGTTCGCTACGGTCTACGACCGCAACGGCGTCAACCTGACCGCGCTGGCGCAGGAACAGGGCGCTACGCGCCGTCTTAAAGCCATCGACCCTGCCAAGCACTGGCGATCGGCCCTGCAGATGCGCCCACGGTCATAGAATTCACCGACCCGGATTGTCCCTACTGCCAGGCGCTCGATCGGTTCTGGAGCGCCAAGGCCGCCGAGGGCAAGCCGGTAAGGCGTCTCATCTTCTTCGTGAGCGGCATCCACCCGACCGCGGCCGCCAAGGCCGAGCATATCCTATGCTCGCCCGATCGCGAGGCGGCATTCCGGGCGGCCTATTCAGGCCAGACACCGCCCGTCCTGCGTCAATGCGCGGAGGGCCGTGCCAAGGTTGCGGAGGATGCTGAACTGGTCGTCAAAGTGGGCGTTTCAGGAACGCCAACGCTGATCGCCGATGGCAAGCTCATCTCGGGCTTTCAGCAGGCCGAACTCGAAGCGTTCCTCGATCGGCACGCAAAGCCTGCGCTTGCAAAGGCAGTGTCCGATGTGCGGCGCTGAACGGGCGCGCGCCATCGCGGCTGCGCACAATCTCTTTGCGGAGGGCATCCGGCCTGGCCCCAACTGGCCTGCGCGGATGAACCAGGATGCCGGCGGCGTCGGGCTCATGGAGCCGTCCACCGACGCCCCGGCCGACACCGATCTTGCTTCGATGCCGGCAGGCTTTGGTTGGACGGCTCCTTTTGGAGCAATGCTATGATGCAGAAATTTGGCAACAAGGTCCTGGCGGTGGCCAATGTCGGCCTCCCTTTAGGCGCGATGGCCCTGGTCGGTGGCCCGGTCCATGCCTTCTCGGCACCCGCCCAGGGCGATCTTGGGTACGACATATACGATATCGTCGTGAACCAGGGCGTGAAAGGTCCGATGGGATTTGTTGGCGGCGTCGCCGCCTTCCTGTTCGGCGTCTCGCGCCTTTTCTCGAATATCATGATCGGCATCCCGACCATCGTCGCGGCCGTCTGCCTCATCAAGGCGGACTCCATTCTCCAGACCTTCGGGATGGTCATCTGAAACGCGAAGGTGGGGCAGGCACCTGGCTGACCAGGCGCTTCCCCCACCGGCAACAGGCTGGGGACCGATGGTCGGTTCCCGGAGAATGATACCTTTGAAGGTATCATGAAGCAAGAGGAGAAGGGCAGATGGACGAACGCCTTCCGCAATATCTGCATCGGCCCGTCCAGATCCTGTGGTTTGGATCTGACGAGTTTCTGCTCGCGACCTCGAGCATTTTCGTGGCCGCGATCGTGGGCGGACTTGTCGGCTGGGCGCTCATCGCTGCCCTTCTCCTTTTCATCCCGTGGAAGCGGACCAAGCCCAGGGGCTATCTCCCCCATCTCGCCTGGCGCTGGGGTCTTGTTTCCTTTCCTTATTATCCGGGTCCCACCCAGACCCGCTTCTTCGAGTGAGCGCCATGGGCATGTTCGGGCACAAAAAGACAAAGGAGGATCCGCTGCTGGGCAAACCGGCCAGCTACGGCATCCATCGCTACCTGCAGGGCTCGGCCAACCTGTTCGAGGAGAACCGCCTGCTCAAGGTCGCCATTGCGGGCATGTTCGGCGTCACCGCCGTGCTGGGCGTGGTCATCTACACGACCAACCAGAATGCCCGGACCGTGATCGTCCCGTTCGGCGCCACCGGCGATCTTCATGTCTCGGGTAATACACCATCCGAAGCCTATATCGTCGCCATGACGCGCAACATCGTCGCGCTGTCAGGCACCTGGTCGGCTTACTCGGCCGACCGGCAGTTCCAGGAGCTGTTGGGGCTCGTTCACCCGTCCGCCTATGGCGCGATGCGCGACAGCCTCAATACCATGCTCGATGAACTGGCGAACAACCCGACGCTGTCGATCGCCACCTATATCCGGGGCGATCAGCCGGTCCGCTGGACCGCCCATGAGATCGTCGTCCCGGTCGAGAAGGTCCGTGTCATCGGCGGCGTAATCCGCAAATTCCGGGGCATTTTACGCATCGGCTACGGCATCGAAAATGGCCGTTTCTGGCTGACGCGCCTTTCCGAGGAGCAATTCGATGTCGAAACACGCTAATCAGCGCATAGGAGCGTGCGCCGCTCTAACCGGGTTCATGCTGCTGGCGATCCCGGCCTCAGGCCAGACGCTCCATGCGCTGCCCGATCAGACCAGTCGGATCCGTCTCTCCAACCGCGACATCAACCATGTCGTGTGCGAGGGCGGCGAGATCGAGGATATAAAATTCTCGGCCGAGAAAGGTCTTGCCGTCGAGAAAGGCGGATCGGACGCCTGGATCAAGTTCCTCGCCCGCGAGATCGACGACGCAGGGCAAGTGACACGCAGCTATGTGACGCAACCTTCCGAATTCTTTGTCAATTGCAACGGCGCGACCTACCCGCTCTATGCCGAGCCGGCGGAAATTCCCGCGCAAACAGTGATACTCGTGCCCGGCGCGCGGCAGCGTGCCCAGGCCAATAGCGCGTTGATGGCTGCGCTGGCCGATGAAGATCGCGCCGTCTCCATCACCATGGCCCTGCTCGACGATCGCATTCCTGCCTCGTTCAGCGAGGTCGCGCCGTCGGGCGACGCGGTCGGCATTCCAGCGCTGCCGGGTCTCTCGATAACCGAACAACGCCGTATCGCCGTCGAGGGCGCCGGACTTTCAGCTTCGCAATATCATGTGCGAACCACGGCAGCGGTGACGCTGGACGAGCGCCAGCTCGTCGATCCGGCGCTTGGGGCAGGCATTTTTTCGGTCACGCTGGACAGGGTCCGCCTCGATGCGGGCGAAGCCGCCCGACTTGTCGTGGTGCGCCGGGGAGCCGGACAATGAGCGGCGACAAGAACAAAGACGCAGCGGAGACGCCGGAAGGCCTGTCGCCCTATCAGGCCCATCTTGCCGCCCAGAGCGCCGGACCGAAGGATGACGCAGCGCGCCGTCCGTCCCCGGCCTTGCTCGACCTTAAGGCGCAGTGGGCCAAAATGTCAGCGCGGCAGAAACTGCGCGCGCGCCAGCTCGCCGTTGGCGTTGCCGTCGGCGCCCTCGGGATCGGCCTCTACGCGGCATCGGGCAGCAAGGAAGACGTCAAGCCTACCGATCCCGCCGCATCGCTCAACATGGGCGCGGGGCTGCGCGGCGACAGTCTTGAAGTCAAACTGCGCGGGGATTTGAAGAAGGTCCTCGATGGTCAGCAGTTGCTGGGCGACAGGGTCAGCGCGATCGAGGAAGGCAATGTGGTTCCCGGGTCACGCACCCCCGGAGCGCCGGGCGGCCAGACTATCGATGGCGATCTGCCGCCCGCCCTGCCCGACAACGTTCCAGCCCTGCCCTACCCGCCAGAGACCGGTGACATAAGCGCAGATGCAGACAGGCTGCCTGCGCCGCCCATCGGGCCGGTTGCGCCGCCTGCCCCGCCTGCGCCTCCGGTCGAAAAGACGGTCGGCGCGATCGGCTCGGCGACCGGTCCGGTCATGGCCCAGGGCGCGGCCGACAATGCCGCATCGTCGAAAAAAAGAATCGGACGATCTATTTACCGCCTGGTTTCATGAAGGCGCGGCTCCTGACCGGGATCGACGCGCTGGCGAGCCGGGACGCGACCAGTAATCCTGAACCCATCATCGCCCGGGTGCAGGCGCCCGCGGTCCTGCCCAATGAGGTGAAGGCCAACCTTGCCGGCTGCTTCGTGGTCGGCAACGCCACCGGCAGTCTTGCCAAGGAGCGGGTCGAGGTCCAGCTCGTATCGCTGTCCTGTGTGGATTTTGACGAGCATTCGATCGTCGATCAACCGGTCAAGGGCTTCTTCGTCGATACCGACGGCAAGAAGGGCCTGTCGGGCAAGGTGGTAACGCGCGCCGGGGCGACGCTGGCGCGCGCCTTCATCGCCGGGACCATCAGCGGTATCTCGCAATCGGTCGAAAGCACGTTCGGCAACACTTCGACCTCGGCGCTGGGAACGGTGCGCACGCTCGATGCCGGCGATGCTGCCAAGACCGGCATTGCCGGCGGGCTCTCCAAATCCTCCGACAAGCTCACCGACTTCTATCTCGATCTCGCCCGCCAGGCTGGTCCCATCGTCGAGGTGGGTGCCGCCAAGGATGTGGTCGTCGTGATCCAGGAGGGCGCCACCCTCGAAATCAAACCCGGCGCGGGAGCCACATTCTGATGTCCGCGCCCATGGGAGACAAAGCCATGAAGATGCTCCGACCCTGCCTCCTCGTCCTGCCCCTTCTCGCGCTGTCCGGCTGCGCGACCATGGGATCGGTGATGTCGCCCTATAGCGAGAAATTCTCGTGCAAGAATAGCGACCATGGCCAGTGCATTCATCCGGGCCAAGCCTATGCCGATGCGGTAGCAGGCCGCGCCTCCAGATCCGATCCTGCCGTCACCCATGATCGCAAGCTGCTCACCCCGAACAAGAAGCGAGCGCGCGGCATAGACATGGTCCCCGCCAAAGCTGCTGCGACACCCTCGGCTATGGCGCAACCTGGCCAGGGCCATGTCGGCGCGCTGATCGAGGCTCCCGGATCGCCGATGCTGCGCCCTTCGCGCACGATCCGGACATTGATCCTTCCCTATGCCGACAAGCAGCGCCCCGACCGGCTCTATATGGCCCGCTATGTCTATTCGATCATCGACCGGCCCGCATGGGTCGTAGGCGACTATCTGGTGGAACCGGGCGGGCGAACGCCTGCGCCACCGGTGCTGCGCACGATGCGCGAGCCCGAACCGGGCAGCACAGACGTGCCGACGCAAGAGGCCATGCCGCTTACCCTCCATCCGGAGAAACGGCCATGAGCGCGCGGCCCGGCCACAAGGGTCTGAGCTATCAGCGCCTGCGCGCCGCCGTGACCCGCGACGCCTATTCGGATTTCCTGCCGATGGTCGCCTGGGTCGAGGAGGAGGAAGCTTTCCTCTGCATCGACGATGGCTGGGGCCAGGCCTGGGAGCTTGTTCCGTCCGCCTATATGTTCGCCCATGTGCAACAGGCCTTGCTCGGGCTGCTCAATATCCATTTTCCCGAAGGCACGGTCCTCCAGCTCATCACCTTTGCCGATCCACTGATCGATCCGGCGCTCGATGCCTATCTCGATATGAAGGTCCGGCCAGACCCGCTGGTCCAGGCCTCGGCCCGGCGCACCGCCGACTATCTGCGCGGCGGAACCAGGGGCCTGGATGCACTCCATGCCATCCCGGTACGCGACTTCCGGTTGTTCCTCGCGATCAAGACGCGGGTAAAGCTCGGCGCGGACCTGCGCCGCCAGGTCGAGGAGCAACTGGCGAAGATGGGTATCCGGCGTTTGCCGCCCGACGAACTGGTCAGCTTCTATCGCCGGATCTTCAATGGCGTTTTCGCGCCTGCGCCGGGGGTATTCCTCAGCGAGAGCATGGGCGGCATGCCCGCCCCATCGATCGCGCGGCAGATTATCGAGGCTGGGCCTGACCTCTGCTTCGAGGGCCCGGAAGTATTTCTGGGCAACCAGGTGGCGCGCTGCCTCACGCCCAAGGCGCCGGCGCGCCGGATCACCGCCGAACGGGCCAACCGGCTCATGGGCGGGATGCGTGGGAGCGCCGAGGATAGCGACCAGATTGGCGGGCCATTCCTCTATTGCCTCTCGGTCCTGTTCGATCATTCGCAGTTCGAAATCCACAAGCGCGCGCAGATCCTCTCCGCGCAAAAGGCCGCGGGCAGTTTCGCGGTCGAGGTCGGCAAGCAGATCGAGGAGATTGGCTGGATTCTCGATGAAGCGTCAAACAGCCGGTTCGTCTCGGTGATCCCTACTATGTGGGTCTTCGGTCGCGACAGCGCGCAGGCGCGCGAGATGGCGGCGCGCGCCAAGCGATTGTGGGAATCAGAACCCCTGCCCTTCATGGTGCAGGAAGAAAGCTATCTGCTGCCCGTGCTGCTCGCTGCCAGCCTGCCCTTCGGGCTTTATCCCGAGAAGCAGACAATGAAACTGCTGGAGCGCGATTTTCGCATGGCCGTGAAGGCCGCCAGCCTGATGGCGCCGGTGCAGACCGATTTTCGCGGCGGCGGCCGCCCGGCCCTGCTCTACGTAGGCCGCAAGGGCCAGCTCATCACGCTCGATCTCTTCGACCCGCGGATCAACAATTATAATTTCATCGTCTCGGCCGAGAGCGGCGCGGGCAAGAGCTTCCTGCTCAATAATTTGTGCCAGCAATATTATGCGCAAGGCGCGCTCATCCGCATCATCGATATCGGTGGCAGTTACCGCAAGCTCTGCACGCTTTGCTCGGGCCGTTATATCGACATCGGTGAGGAGCGCCTCATCCTCAATCCCTTCGACATGGGGCTCGCGCTCGATGGCGAAGACAAGCAGTCGGCGATCGCCATGGCAGTCGCGATCGTCGCGGAAATGGCGAACGCCTCGACCCGCAAGCCCGTCACCACATCGGAATGGAACCTGCTCAAATCCGCCGTCCAATGGACGGTCGACAGCGGGCGCGGCGAAGATGGCATCGACGCGGTGCGCGCTTGGCTCGGCCGCTATCCCGACAATGCCGCCTCCGATCTCGACCGGGTCGACCATCTGGTGCCGGTCGCGCGCGAACTGGCGTTCAATCTGCGCGATTTCGGGTCGCAGGGCGCCTATGGCCATTTCTTCAATGGTCCTTCGACGCTCGACATCTCGCGCGACGAGTTCGTGGTGCTGGAGCTCGAACGCTTGAAGGCGCTGCCTGACCTCTTCAACGTGATCGTGATGGTAGTGGTGAACGCGGTCACCCAGGAACTCTATCTCTCGGCCCGCGACAAACCCCGCTTCGTGCTGTGCGACGAGGCCGCGCAGTTCATGACCCGCAGCGACGGGCAGGATCTCTCCCGTCTCGCCGAGGCGTTCGGCCAGGGCTATCGCCGCGCGCGCAAATATCAGGGGAGCTTTGGCATCGTGCTCCAAAGCATGAACGACCTCATGCTCTTTGGCGGCACCGGACAGGTTATCCTGGAAAATGCCGCGACCAAATTCCTGCTCCAGGGTTCCACCTATGACAAGGCGGTGGACAACAAGATCCTCGACTATTCAGGCTTCGTCCTCGACCTCCTGAAATCGGTCCGAAACGCCAAGCCCAACTATTCCGAAGTGTTCATCGACAGTCCATTGGGCCTCGGCATCGCGCGACTGGTGGTCGACCCCTTCAGCTACTGGATCAATACTTCTGCGCCCAACGAGGTTGCCGCCTTCGAGACACTGGTGCGGGCCGGTCGCAATCCGCTGGAGGCAGTGTGCGAACTGGCCGGTGTCGACCCAGCCCAAATATTGGGCGGAAATACTCGCCAGGGCGGGAGGGCGGCATGACGCACGAGCCTGCAACCCATCCCGATCAGCTGGCACTCGACTGGGAAAATGACCCGGCGATCGAAGCGATGATCGAGGCGCGTGTCGCCCGTCGCGCGGAGGCCGCCGCTTTCCATTGGCGACTGCGGCTTGTGGCCATTGAAACCTGCATGATGGGCAGTCTCGTCATCATAGCCGGGATCGCGCTCCATCAGCAGCCGCTGCAGGCCATACGGGCAGGCATCCTTGTGGCTGCCGCCTGCTGTGCGAGCGGCATGCTGCTGATCGGCCTGTCTGGCGCATGCGGGATGGTCTTCTCACGCTTCCGGCAATGGAGGGCGCGATGAAGGCCGATCACAGCAATGGCTTCGATCTTGGCCTGGACGTCGGGGACGATGTCCATGGGCTCCTTGCCTACGCGCGCAGCGTGAGCAACCCGGCGCTTGGTATCGACGCGGTCGCGCAGGCGATCGTCACGGTCATCCAGGCGGAACGGCGTTTTGCGCGGATGAGCTACGCCCTGTTGGTGACCGGCGGCATCGCCAATGCCGCGTTCTGCGCATTTGCGGCGGCGTGGCTCTTCCAGGCGCCGCTTGCCGAAGGCATGTTCATCGGCATCTGCGCCGGAATGGGCGCGGGCTCGACAGGTCTGATCCTTATTCCCTGGGATGCAATCGCCGAGCGCTTTCATACCATCACCCAGCGGTGGAGGCGGATGTGAACGGCATCTTCTCCGCCACGCCCGCGCCAGGACCCATCCGTCTGCTGATCGGCAGCCAGGGCCTTGTGCTCGTGCAATCCTGTATCGCCTGGCAATTGCCGACCGTGCCCGCGGTCGTCCGCATTCTCGGCGCGGTCATTGCCGTCATTGCGATAGCGGCATTGATCAGCGCCGCGATCGGCGAGGCGCGCGAGAACCGTGCGCCATATTGGAGACGGCGTCATGGGCGCTAGAAGCATGGGTCCAAGGCGCTCTCGTCATGCCCTATGGGTAATAGCGCCCTTGGCGCTCATTACCGGACTGCTGACGCACGCGCCCGTCACGGCTGCGACCAGCATTATCGGCCGCACCTGGCCGATCGCCGAGCCCGATGCGCTGAGCGAGATCGAAAGCCGCGCCGCGCATGTCCCCGACATCAAAGCCGCCTTCGGCCCCCGCGAGCGCTGGTCGGCCATGAAGCCTGCAGCGCTCGGCATCGCCCGCGCCGATCGGAACCGAACGGTGGTGCCCTTCTATACCCTCGATCAGGATATCCGACTGCCGAGCGGAAAGCTGCTTTACGCCAAAGGCTATAGCTTCAATCCGCTTGCCTATGTGTCGCTGCCTCAGCGGCTGATCGTCGTGCACTCCAGCGATCTGGCCTGGGCACTGCGCACCGCAAGGCCCGCTGATTTCATCCTTCTTGCCGCCGGTGGTCTTTCCCAGGCTAGTGATACAAATGCCGATGCCATCACATTGGGTGAGCAGCACGGCCGGGTACTGTTTTTGCTCGAGGAGCGCGTCAAGGCACGGCTTGGCCTGACGGTCGCGCCAGTGATCGTCGCGCAGGCGGGGCAAAAGCTGGTGCTGACCGAGGTCGTCATGCCCCCAAGTCCGCGGAGGGCTGCGCGATGAAGATGCTCTCCGTCCGCAGCATTTTGACGCTCGGCTCGGCCCTCGCGGCACTGGCATTCGCGTCCCCCGCCCATGCCTCCAAATGCGAGGCGGGCACGATCTTCAATCCGATCACCAAGGTGCGATGGAACTGCATCTTCCCGATCACCATCGGCGGGGTAAAAGTGGGTCCGAGCGATCCGCTCGGCAAGGCGCTCGATGCGCAATCGGCCTCGAAGCCTTTATGTGCGTGCCGCAAGGGCGTGACATTCTGGTTCGGCGTGAAGGTCAGCTTCTGGTCGCCCAATCGCATGGTCGATGTTGTGACCGAGCCTGGCTGCATGATGGCGCTGGGCGCTGACATCATGCCGACCGGCGGCAGGCTGCAGGGCAGCCAGACCAGCATCGCCGACGGCACCAACACCCGCAAGATGTTCGCGCAGATGCACTATTATATCGCGCCGGTCTGGAAGATGCTCGACATGTTCACCGACCTGCCCTGCATCGAGGATGATGGCTTCGACGTCGCGCTAATCACCGAAGTGCTGCCGACATGGCAGTCGGCGACTTTGGGCGCAATCATCCAGCCCGAGGCGATCCTGTTCGGCAATCCGGCCGCCGGCCTTGCCTGCATGGCCGACAGCGCCGCGGCCGCTGCGGGCAAGGTTGTCGATCCGCTCTTCTGGTGCATGGGATCCTGGGGCGCGACCTATCCGATCGCCGGCGACATCCATTTTGGCGATAGCGTCGAGGCCTGGGCGGGGCTCGCTGCGCGCGGCGTCTTCATGATGGGGCGGCTTGGCGCCCTTACCGTCAGTTCAGCGGATGGCTGCTCGTTCATCCCGCAGCCGGTCTGGACCAAGAGCCGCTACAAGTTCCAACTGATGGAACCGGTCAAGGGTGGCCAGTGCGTCAATGTCGGGCGGCCAGGCGCGCTGTGGACGTCCGCCAAACATGCGCCCGGCAAGGACAATGCGCAGTTCATGCTGTTTGAAAAGACGATCTGCTGCGCCGGGGTTTCGACGCCATGAACAGGTCGCCTTTCCCGATCCGCATGCCCTCGCCTGGCATCAGCCGATGGTCTGCCCGTCATTCCACCGAGCCAGGCGTTCCCCATGCGGTCAGGCCGGTGTCGCATCCCCCCTGCGGCACGGGTCGGACGGTCGGCGTGGCCATAGATACAGACGATCATGCGGCGGTCCCCTCTTCGCCGCATATGGTCGTGGCCACGCTGACCGTTTTTGAAGGTCAGGCTGTATTCCGGGCAGAACTTGCCGACCCTGTTCCAGCTATATTTCTGTTCCGGTTGCGGCGCGGGTCGCGGCAGATCGCTTTGCGCGAGATCCGGCCATGAAGCGAGCGACTCTCGCCCTTGTCGCAGCGTTCAGCCTGCCTGCCCCGCTCCATGCGCAGACCGCGCAGGACCGCGCCCGCGCTGCGGCGGCCGCCGCGCGGGCAAAGAGCGCGGACAGCGATGCGCTGCTGGGCAATTATGTGACGCCGGGGCTGGCGGGACAGCCCATCACCACGGTCGATACCAAAAAGACCTTCACCCCCAATCTTGCCTGCCAGAAAAGCGCGACGCTGCTCGAACTGCTCGCCCAGCCCAGCGCCACCGGCGATATCGGCACGCTCAGCATCTCGCGCGACAGCGATCTGGACGGAAGCTTCGATGAGGCATTGACCGTCCCGGTCCCCACGTCCGGGATTTGCGCCAATGGGATCATCTCCTGCGCGCCTGGCAGTTGGGACGCGTGCCGCTTCTTCCGCTGGGACGCTTCTGCATCCGGGGCACTGAAGCTTTCGCAGGTCGAGCTGACCGATCTGGCCGGTTGTTACTGCGTCAATAATAGCTGCGGCAGCAATCTGGTCTGGGGCAATATGGCTTCGATACTCAAGGATCTGGGCGGCGGCGTTGTCGGCGCGCTCACCACGGCCGACCCGCGTATCGGCATCGCGCAGGCCGCCATCGATGGCCCGCTCATCCGCTATACCGGCGCGCAAACCACATCCTGCACGGCGCAACCGCAGGTTGGCGCCACAGCGTATAAGGCCAATCCGGGCGCCATGGCGGGCGACGCCTTTGGTGCCGCGCAAACGAGCAGTGTTTTCCGGGCACTTTCCGCCTCGTCGACCGGGACCGGCACGTCGCAGGTGCGCCGGAGTTGCGCCATCACCCGGCAGATCACGCAGGAAGAAATAACCGCCGAGATGATCGTCGATCGCGTGGCGGGCGGCTACGCAACCTATGCCGCAGATCCAAACAGCCGCACCTTCGTCATGGGCTCGCCCTCCGACAATAGCCTCACAGGCGGATCCTGCACGCTTATCGATTTTCACATGACATTGCGGGTCAAGGACGCCGCAAGGCTTCAGCAACTACTTCTGACCCGCTTTGGCGGAGACGATTGGGCACAAATCAGGATCGATGGCGAACTGGTTGGCTCAGGCCCGGAAGCCTGGACCGGATCGGGACCGCCGCCGGGCAAATGCGAGAAGAAGAGTGCCTTCTATGTCGATCCTGGTCTCGATCTCACCTCGAGGCTAACGCAAGGCGATCATGATATCTGGTTACGCGTCGCGGTTGCCGATGGCGGCGAAGCCTATGCCGCGATCGAAGCGAAGGTGGACGCCGGCTGCAAGACCAGCGAGCAGCTTGTCGATAGCTGTTCAGGCTATGCGGCCAATGATGCCTGTCGTCTCGATGATGAAGATGTCGATGGCGTCATCACCTATCGCAACGGCGTCAAAACAGGGCTCACCCCCCTGCCCCAGACCCGGTTGATCGGCACGGGCGCCTGCGCGATGTCGATCAGCCGCGCCTTCTTCGAGCGCCAGCGCAGCTACACCTGCACGGTCGATAGCGGCGCGGTTCCACAGCCTGATCTTTCCCGTAGCGCCTATATCATCGATCATTCGACCGAGACTTTGCTCGCTGACCGGGTGAAGAATGCCGATGGCAGCCATAGCCTGACAACCCGCAATTTCTCCTTACCCGTGTCCGGCAGCGTCAATGCGTGCGAGCCCATCTGCAAGACCCGCAAGGCGCAGGCCAATATAGCCGCAGCCCCCGATGGCGTGACCGGTTCCAGACAGACTGATCCCATGGGCTGGGACTATTTTTATCACGCCTGCCAGGAGAATGATGTCTGCCCTGCGGGCGAGGGCGAGGAACTGGTGCAGGGCTGTGGCTGCATCGATGATTTTCCCGAAGCGGTAGTGATGATGCAGACCGTACGTCTGGGCGGCGCCGATATGGTCTGCACGAGTGCCGTGCGATGAGGTCGCTGCGTATCTTGCTTTTGGGGCTGATCCTCCTCGTCGGCGCTGGTTCCTTATTCCCCGGCACGGCAAGCGCTCAGCAGCTTTGCGCTGTCGATCTTAACGGCAATGGCGATGCGGCGGACGACGGCGAAACGGCAAGCTGTCACCTGACCGGTATGGGTGGATGGATGTGCCCCATTGGCGAAACGCCGTGCCTGGCGGATCAAGGTGGAGCAATGCGCTGCCCGCTCGGCGAGCAATATGCCTGCGCTGTGCCGGCCAGCGGCGGCGCGCCAAGCTGCTCGGCCAACACCTGTATCGACACCAGCACCAATCCCATCGTCGAGGAGCCAGTGGTGGATGATCCCGGCGTCGCGGCCGACGGCACCGTCGATGCCGATGGCAATTGCTTGGCACGATCGAGATCTTCTCCGGACGCGCCGCGCGTTGCCGGCCTGCCGGGCTCAGCACCACCTTTCAGAATTGCTGCAAGGACAAGGGGAAAATCGTGAAGGACGGCATGGGCGGCTCGATCTCGTCGATTACGACGAAGATCGCGGTCGCCAAGGGCGTCTTCACCGGCATGAAAGCCGCCTACACCGCCTTCAAGGCAGGCGCGACCGCAAGCCAGGCAGCGAGTGCCGGCGCCAATGCGATCATCGTCGGCATCGATCCCACATCGATCGCGATCAGTCTTGCGGTCAATTTCATGATCGATCTCCTGCTCCAGGGCTGCGACCAGCAGGATATGGAAGTGGGCATGCTGCGCGGTTCGGGCATGTGCCATGAGATCGGCAGCTATTGTTCGTCGAGCATCCTTGGCGTGTGCGTCCAGAAGGCCCGGGGCCATTGCTGCTTCAACACGAAGCTTGGCCGTATCATCCAGGAACAGGGTCGCCCGCAGTTGAAGGCTTTCGCCGCGATTGGCTGGGGCACGGCGAAGCAACCCTATTGCCGGGGCTTTAGCCCGCAAGAATTCCAGGCGCTCGATTTCAGCAAAATGGACCTCTCCAAATATTATACGGAAATCGAGGCGCGCGCCCAATCCGACATCCAGATCGACATGAAGGACAAGATCGATGCCCATATGCAGACGATCAGCAATTAGGCGCGCCCTGCTTCTGGCGGTCGTCGCCTTTGTGCCGGGATTGCTCCACGCGAGCCAACCGCGTTCCCCGGGTAATCAGCCGACAGGACAGAACGCGCGAACGCGGATTGACGACCAGGGGGATGTGGCCCTCGAACGCGTAAAACGCGCGGTCAGCAAAGCCAGGGCGTCCGCGCCACCTTCGCCGATTCTGCCGACCAAAGCTGACGCCGCGGCGCAGCGCCGCGCGTTCGAGGGAATAAGCGGGCGCAAGCAGGATCCCGCTATGGCAAATCGCGTCAAAGCAGACGTCGCGGCGGCGCGCAAAGCCCTGGCCATCGAACGGGAGACCGCCAGTCGGCGGATCGCGCAGGCCCTGGGTCTTGAACAGCCCGAAGAAGCGGCTTTGGCTGGCGTTGTTTCCGGCAATGGCGCGAACCAGTGGGTCCCGCTACTGTTCGTGTCCTCCTCCATGCCAGTTGAAACACTGCGCACTTATGCAGGGCAGCTCGAACGGGCCAGGGGTGTCATGACTTTTCGCGGCATGCCGGGCGGGATGCGGCAGGTTGGACCGATGGCGCAACTGTCGGCCGCGATACTGCGCCGCGATCCAGGCTGCGAAGGTCCCGCCTGCGCCATGCGCGACGTGCAGTTGATCGTCGATCCACTGGTCTTCCAGCAGCATCGCGTCACCCAGGTGCCTGCGCTCGCGATGGTCCCGGGCGACCCGACCCGGCCCTATTGCGAGCGCGACGAGGCGAGCCCGCGCGCAGCGCATCTCGTGCTGGGCGATGCTGCCCTGTCCGGGCTTCTCGAGGAATATGGCCGCCTTGGCGGCAAGGCGGAGGTGCAGGATGCTCTTGCTCACACGGCGCGCCGGTAACCGGGTCTGGCGCGAACTCAAGGATCTGCCGCTGCGCGCAGCCGTGGCGCTAGGCGCTGCTGGTCTTGGGCAGCCGCCCCGTCGGGGTCAGCTTTTCAAGGCCTATGGGATCGTGCTGCCGATTGGTCTCTTTGCCTGGTGGGCGATGCCGCAGATCACATTGGTCATGACGCCCTCCATTGATGCGTGGGTCGTGCACCGCTCCCCCGGCCCGATCCGTCACGGCGACCTCGTTTCGTTCCTTCTGTCCGATCCGCTTGCCGGCCCCAAGCCTGTGAATGTCACCAAATATGCGCTGTGCTTGCCAGGCGACCGGATCATGATGATTGAAAAGCCTGCCACCGTGGGTCGCGGTTGGACCGGCTGCTACTATTGCAATGGCAGGCTGATGGGCGTCGCCAAACCCTTATCGCGCAGCGGCAAGGCGCTTGACCATTGGCGACCGGAAAGTCCGCATATTCCCGATGGAATGATCTTCGTCGCTCGCGCCATCCCGACGGATATGACAGCCGCTATTATGGTCCGGTCTCCATTGCGCGGCTCATCCGCATGGAGAAGCTGCTGTGAAGCGCCTCCTCGCTCTGGGTGCCCTGCTGCTGCTGCCCGTCGATATTGCGGGTGCGCAGCCCGCGCCTCCAGGCCCGGGAGATCGCGGAACACGCGGATATTGGTGGTATGAAACCCCAAAGGCCAGCGCTGCGGAAGAAGCGGCCGATGATGTCGTCCCAAAACCCGTCATACCGCCGATGGTTGAACTGGCCAAATGGGCGCCGCCCCGGATCGCCAAGCTGATCGAACAGCAGCGCGACTATGCCGCCACTATTCTCACGATCGATGCGGTCGCCGACTTCTGGCGGCTGCAGGATTTTGCCCGGCGCAAGGCCCGCGCCTTTGCCGGCGTGACCCAGCTTGCGATGCTCACTTATCCGCAGCTCAATGCCCGGGCTGCCAATCCAATGGTCGGCGAGGCCCGCGATGTGCTGGGCGCACATAAGGACCAGGTCCGCCGCCACTATCTGCGCGCGCATGCCGGGGAATTTGCGCTGGTCATGTTCGCGCGGGATTCCTGCGGCTACTGCAAGGTGCAATGGCCGATCGTCCAGCGGTTCCAGGAGGATATGGGCTGGCAGGTCAGCCTCATGGATCTCGACCGCAAACCCGAACTCGGCCAGCGCTTCGGGGTCGAGGTAACGCCGACCACCATGGTCATCCGACGGGATAGCGCCCAGCGCATGGTGATCGCCGCGGGGGTGGAGACTTATCCCAATCTCGCCCAGATGGCCTATCAGGCGGTCCGGCTGCTGCGCGGCGACATCCGGCCCGAACAATGGCTGACGGGAGCCGGCGAGGAAGATGGCTTCTTCGATGCGCTCGCCAATGGACCCGTCTCCTCGACCGATCCGCGCGTGATCGGCGGCGACCTCGTCGATGCCCGGGAGCCAAGGCCGTGACGCGCCTTGGCCAAGCCCGGTTTGCCTGGGCTCTCATGCTCACAATATCGGTGCAGACGCCCGCAATGGGCGCTGCGCAACAGGCAGATCGCGTCGTTGCCAGGAGAGCCGCCATTCATCCGGTGTCGACAGATGCAGACATGCGTATGTGGCTGGCCCGTGTGCCGGTGACGCGCGACTTTCCTGCCGATTTCGAGGCCATGCTGCGTGGCCAAGCGTCGCTCTACACTATCGAGATGAGCACGGCATCAGCCTGCCTGCCATGCGGCGATCTGTGGACCAAGCTTTCCGCTTTCCGCACCCGCTATGGTTGGCAGGTCCGGACGCTGGGGCAAGAGGAAGCGATGCTGCGATCGGGACGTCTCGGCCTTCCCTGGCTCGGAAACCCCGTCGCATGGGTCCGCCCGCTTGCCGACCCGCACCGCATGGTGCCGATCGCGATCGGCACCGACCATAGCGCTAATATCGCGCGCAACGCCTGGCTTGCCGCCCGGATGCTGACTGGAACCCGGGCAGCGGTTGGCGTGCGCGCCATGTCGAAATTTACCGGGATCGTCGGCGTGAGGGCGCCGACCTCCTCCAGTCAAAAGCGACGCTGATCATGGCGGGGCGGCGTCACATGTCCATTTTCATCAGGAAGCCTGCCATGGGACATCATCCACATCGTCTGATCCTTACGCTCTCCATCCTCGTCGCGTCATGCGGCCAAGCGGCCCCTGCCTATGCCCAAGGCTGGGCCGAAAGCTGGTTCGATAATGTCACCTATAGCTCGCCGGGCAGCTTCGAGGACCAGACCCGCGGCTATGTGACCGCAGGCGGCATGTCGGGCCGCGTCGACGTGCATGACGATTATCTGATGAGCCTGACGCTTCCCAAGGTGAAGGCCGGCTGTGGCGGTATCGACATGTTTTTAGGGGGCATGTCGTTTCTCGACCCCGACTATCTGGTCCAGAAGCTGGAGACGATCCTGCAGGCCGCGCCGGCCGTCGCTTTCCAATATCTGCTCGAAACGCTCGATGAGAAAATGGGTAACATCATCTCGAAGATGGAGGCAGCGACCAATTATCTCAATTCCATCCAGGTGAACGACTGCCGTCTCGCCAACCGCATGGTTCAGATCGCCAGGGGCGACGATAATATGTCGGGGATCGTCGAGGAGATGACCGGCTACAAGTCGGTCCGTGCAGGCTATGCCAATAGCTGGCAACAGAGCCGCGAGAAGATCCAGGCCAATAAGGGCAATCCCACCGAGGATCTGAAGGACGCGCTCGCCAATTGCCCGTCCGAGGTCACCGACATCTTCAAGACCGGTTCGCTGCTTGGCCATGCTGCCGCGCGCGTCGGCGCGTCCGATTGGGCGGGCGTGATGCGCGCACGGGTGGGCGACGTCTATATGCGCTGGGATGATAAGGACAAGGTGCCGCTCTTCTCGGCAATCCCCGCCTGCCCACGCCAGGATAGCGAGAGCGCCGATGATTTCCTGACCGGACGGGTGCCCACCCGTGCGCTCAACATTCCCGCGACCGCTTCGGATTGCTCGGTGAACGGCGCCGGGCGCGGCGCGCTGCTGCTGGCGCGGGAAAGGATGGAATCGGTGGCCGCCAAGATCCGTACCCGCGCCGCGTTGACGACAGAAGAAAAGCAGTTCGTCGCCAATGTGCGGACCCTGCCGGTCTACCGCCTGCTCGAATGGGGCGTGCGGCAGGGCCTGACCGACAGCGTGATCGCCGACACCGACGAGCTGGTCGCCCTCACCCTCGCCTATCAGATGCTCAATGATCTCACCCGCTCTATCGACTTTGCGCTCCAGAATGCCGAGCGCGGCGTGACAACGGCGGGCGCGGCTGACGCGGACAACACCAACATCTGCCAGACGCGCATCCTGACCAAGGGCATCGAGCAGCTAAGCGAATTGCGCGACGAGGTGTTGCGCCAGCGCGCACAGATGCGCCAGTCCTATATCGCGGCCATGAACCAGGCGAACCTCTCGGCCAACTATGCCGGGGTGGTGCGCCAGCGCGACCGTGATGCGCGTGACGCCGCTGGCGCCAACGCCAATCGCAACCGGTGAGGCGAGCTATGCGCTATCTGATCCGCCTGGCATGTGTCCTGTTCGGCTTGCTGAGCGCCGCGCCCGCGCTAGCGATCGATGCCAGCTATCACACTTGGGACGGCTTCTCCGAGACCGTCGATGCCTTCCACCTCGTGGCGATGATCTTCGGTGATCCGCGCTATGAAACACTGGTTTTGATTGTCGCGGTGGTCGGCATCGCGTTCGGCGCGGTCATCGCCAGTATCCGGGGATCTGGCATGGGCCTGGTCGCCTTCGGCTTCCAGATGCTGGTCGGTATAGGCCTGTTCGCCGGGATGATCGCCACGACCGGCACCGTCCACATCTATGACCGGGTGCGCAACGCCTATCAGCCGGTCGGCGACGTTCCCAATCTCATCGTGCTGGTTGCCGGCGTCACCAACCTGATGGAGCGGGCGCTGGCCGAAACCATCGACGACAACACTACCGATCCCAATGCCAAGCTGGAATTTGGCGCTGGCGGCCATGCGTTCGACCTGTTCCTGAACGCAGTCTCGCCGCGTAGCCCGATCGTCGACACCTTCCTTGACGCAACGGTGAAGGATTATGTGCGGCAATGCTATCCCGTCGCGCGTGTCTCGCCGGCCTATGGCGTCGATGACGATCAGCTGTTCCGGACATCGACCGACCTCCCCGCTTCCTTCGCGGCGATGGCTGGCCCTGCTACCTTCTCGACCGTGTTCACGGCGAGCGACAAAGGCGGGACGACGATGAGCTGCGATGCAACCTGGGACCATATTGCCGATCGCCTGTCGGACTCCACTGTGTTCGACGCTTATAGCGATCAGGTCTGCGCGCGCACCGGATTCGATGTGAACCAGACCAGCCAGCGCGATCGCTGCCGCCAGCAGATCGATGCGCTGGGCGACATGATGCTGGGTCAATCGATGAGCCGACAGACATTCCTCACCAACATCCTGCTCGGTCAGACGGTCGGCGATGTGTTGTTTGAAGATTCGCCTGCAGCCACGGCGCGGGTAATGGCGAACCGGGCGATCGAGTCCAACGGGCTTGCGACGCTTTCCACGGCCAATGAGTGGATGCCGACCATTCGGGCTTCGGTGTTCGCGATCATGCTCATGATGATGCCGATCGCGCTGCTATTCATCCTGACGCCAATCAACCTTCGTGTTGCAAGCTTCGCACTTGGCCTGTTCGTGTTCGTCGCGCTGTGGGGCGTAATCGATGCGGGCATTTACCAGCTTACTCTGGGCCGGGCGATGGATGTGCTGGCCGAATTGCGCGCGACCAATGTCGCAGCCGATAGCTGGATCCTTGCGCCATCGGCGGCAATGAAGGCGCTGGCCATCTTCGGCTCGTTCCGAACCGCAGCCGCGGGCCTGGCGGGCGCATTCGTGTTCACCGTGTTCCGCTTCTCGGGCAATATGTTCACCGCGTTCACGTCCGGTATGCTCGGCGTCCAGGGTCAGGGCAGCATGGCGGCGGCAACCGTGGGGACCAACGAGGGCTATGCCTCCGCGCTGGAGGCACAGGCTTCGGCTGGTGGCACGATGGCGCGGCGCTCGACATCGACGGGGTTCGGCGATTTTGGCGAGCGCAGCAGTTTTGGGCTCGATCGCGCATTCTCTTCAGCGGGGTCGGTCATCGGAGAACATGGCGGCGGCGCGACCGGAACTGCGGCGTTCGGGCTTGGTCGGGCCGATGCCGCACGGGAACTGGGCGGGCTTTCCCCTGCCCTTGCCGGGCGGAATTTAAGCGATCACGCCACGGCCAGCGCGATCCGCGCCAATGCGGCGACGTCCGCAATCCACAATTTTGCGCAGGGAGACGCGCTCCGCAAGCTTGGCACGAACTACTTCGGCGAAGGCCAGGGCGGCGAACGCGCCTTTGCCGCGTTCGCGCAGAACATGGTGCAGTGGAAGGCGTTCGGGGACGGCCAAGCCTATGAGATGATGCAATCGGGGGCGCAGCGGCATTTTGAGCGCAGCGGCTATGATGCAAAGGATGCGGCGCTCAAGGCGTCGACCGTGATCGCCCAGGCCGGTGCTGATCCTACCTTCGCCAAGATCACGGCCAACGCCTTCGATCAGGAACAGATGCTCCGCAATGACCTGACTGCCGCGCAGACGCAGGTTGGCGCGATGGAGGGACGACGCGACTATGCCGGCGACCGGGTTGCGGCGGTCGAGCGCGGCAATGTGTCGACGGAACAGGCACATCGTACCGGACAAAATCAAGGACAGCGCCAGGCGGCTTCCATGCTCGGTCTCTCGGTTACCGAAACGAGCCAACGTATCGGGTTCATCAATGCGCTCTCAGGCGAGGCGCGGTCGACGGCGATCACCCAGCTCTCGCGTTCAACCGGCCGCAACGAGGCGCAGGTCCTGCGCGCCCTGGAAAGCTACAACGCCGCTGTTCAGGTCGGCACTGCCGACGGAGCAACAGCGCAAGCCGCGCGCGAGGGCACGAGTGTCTATGGCCGCACGCGCGAGGCCGCTGGTTATGATTTTGCCGAGCGGTCGGGCAAGCTTGATGCCCAACGCGAGATCGGTCCTGATGGCGTGCGCAGCTCGGCCCAAATAGGCGAGCAACGGCGCCAGGCGGACAATGCCGGTTTTGCACAAGGCGCTGCTGCCGCTGGCGTGTCGGTCCGCGAAGCCGCGCGTCTGGATTCTTTCATCCGCGCGCTGGCGGGCACTGCCGGAAACGAGGTCGATATGGCTGAAGGCGGTGCGGAAGGCATCGCCGATCGCGCACGCAACGAGCGACTGACCGGCATCGTCGACAAGGAACGGCTAACCCGCACCCAGGCACTGCTGCGCGAGCATGGCGTGGAACTGTCGAAGCGCCAGATCGCCATGGACCAGAATGGCGATGTCGGCCTCAATCTGACGCCGGAACTGGCCGCGCAGATGTGGCGGGGCGGGCTTATCAACGAAAGCCAGCTTGGCGCGATCGCTAATGGTGGGCATGCGCGGTTCAGTTTTGCGCATAATGATCTGCTCGTCTCCAGCAGTACAGGGTTCAGCCAGTCTGCGCGCAACGACACGAGTACGCGGTTCGAAGCCGGCAAACAGGCAGGACCAGATACGATCGAGCATTTTCTGGGCAGCGGCGCGCAGGGCCAGACCGCCATGGCCAACTGGTTGCGCGGCGGGTTCGAGATGGATCGGCGGGGTGACTGGCGGCTGAAACCGCAGGTCGCTGATACGCTGGAGCGCGACGTCACCGCGATCATGGTGCAGACCGGGTGGCAACGGTCGCTCTCCCGTACCGCAGACCATCAGACTTCAAACACCCAGAGCGTGTCCGGGGATCTCTCCGCAACGGCTAGCAGGGGTGCCAGCGGCAAACGTAACGAAAGTAAAGCGGGTACCTCCGGTAACGGCACCGGATCGCTGAGTGGCAAGCTGGGAATGGATATCTCTGATCGGGGAGCTGCGACCGTTTCGGCACAGTCGTCGATGGACATCGTGAATTACGATGTTCGTGAGGTCATCGCGTCGGCAGAAAAAGCTGCTGCCCGTTCGGGACGCCCCGAGGAAGCATTTGCAAAGGAATTGAGCGACGGCGTTCTCGGCAATCAAGGCCTTCGAAATCGCTACTTAGAACAAGCAGATTCTGGTCGCGGTACCATGCAGGTTACCGCCCCTCTGACATCGATGGAACAATCGTCGATCTTGAGTTCAGGTCGATCGTTATTGGATCGAGATAAGGGTCCAGCGGACGGAGACCCGAGCTTCAAGGAGCGCCGAGATCCCTAATGTTCATCTTTCTACGAGCCGATATGTCTATGGTGGATACTCCCAGATCGTATATCAAAGGGATCTGTGTAAGGATCGATCATAGGTCTTTGCGAAGGTGGGCCTGGCGTTATCACCCATTTCCCGCATGCGACCTTGGCTTTGAGGAAGCCATATCCCAGCACGGCTATCACCGTGATCGGATTGAAGACGATGATGAGCAGCACCATGGTGTTGGCCACGGAGCTATTCACTCGGTCATACGGGATGGTTATCATGATCTCGAGACCAATCCAGTACAGCAGCGCCGTCACCCAGTAGAGTTTCGCGTACCATGGCCGCCAAAACCAATCGGCAGCACGCGGCGATGGCGAGCCTGCCTCATCTGTTCTTTCAACGTGATCAACATCCTGCATCTGCAGAGCCTTTCCATCTGGAAAAATAACACAGGTTCATCCGACTGGAAACCGATCCGCCCTGATCACCGTGGACCGATCGCCCATGGCCACCGCAAGTATCTTGCCCCCTTTTTTCCTCCCCCTCTCCACCGAGCTTTGTTTTACGGTTCTACCAAATGGACTTACTTCAAATCCTGGACACGGCCGCGATGAAGAAGAAGCGGCCCAATCGAGATGCACCTCCCAGTCTTTCTGCCGAAGCGGATGCCGCCATCCTTCGACTTGCGCGCCTCCTGGGCCGTCAGATCGCGCGTGAACTTGATCTGGAGCGACAGCAACGAGAAAAGCGCACGGACGTCCCGCCCAAATCGTGGGAATGAGGGACTTGTCCCTGCGTTTGCATCATCTTGTCCCCGCCGAAAGCGAAGCCGTTCATAAGTCTGGATGATGTACCAGATTTTGACGACGCAAAAGCAAACGCAATGGGAGGGATCACACATGAGCTATGCAATCCATCCGCTTTCGGCGTTAGCGGAGCAGGCTGCGTTTTGCGGTTGATTGCGGCCCGCTTTTTGGCAAGCTCTGGGACATTCGCGACAGTCAGGTTCGGAGCACTGATAATGGGATAGCCGACATTCCGGCTCAGAAATACCGATGTCAGTTACCGCCAACATAGCGGTCGTTTGCGACACTTCGCTTGGCCGTCCGAATTGGCCATTCATTAATGCAGCTAATCGGAACTTAGGATAACGGAACCTACGCCCAGATCTGGGCACTCTCGCTGTCGAAAAAAGCGTAGCCAGTGCTCGATCCAGAGGTTCGCTGATATTTTGCGAGGAGGCCATCGAGTTCCTTCAGTTTTTCCCCATTGGGCTTGTATACACCGAAGTACACCTTCTTGGCGGAGGATCCGAAGATCGCGCGATAGATGTGCGCGTCGTTCTCGTCGGCGCTATGGCCATACACGAACACCGTTGCCGGGTTCAACACGAGCATGTCATAGCAGTGGCGCAGATACGCGACGGAGTTGATCCTTCGCATCTTCTGGGCGCTGGACCCTTCCGCCACATAGAGTGGGAATCGCCTCCCTTTGCCGATGGCATCGGTGATCGTCGCAATGACACCCGATCCACGATCGATAGCCTTGTAGACATCACCGATTTTGTCCTCGAACAGGTGAAGGCCGCCGTGGAGACTGTAGATGTGACAATGTGCAGATTCTTTGAATGGTCCATGAAACGCACCTTCTGTTGTCCCAAGTCCAAATCCATCTTTCAGTACAGATTTWTTTTTCGAGGTTTCACCCAGTAGAGGAGCAGGTCATAGTTGAGCGAGAAAACGGTTTGAAAGTGAGATAGGAAAGCGGAACTACTAAGGTACTTGAGACCGAGGTCCTCCCGATGCGCGGGATGCGTGGAATTTACAGCCGCTACAAGCGCCTCCCGCACCTTTTTGCGCATCGGCCTCGATCTCATCCGCATGGGGCACCGTGCCCCGTAAGCGCGCTCGACCAAAACCGCACCTTCGAGTGATCGAACCACAGCCTCGAAATCGACGGTATTCAAATATATCGAAAAAGGTCCCGGATTGGGTCCCGGAACCCGAGCCCCGATTTGTCGAGCAGGTTTCGATAGCTGAAATACTCGGCGGAAAAGCCGTTGCCGATAAGCAGCGCCCGATCCTCGCCATCCGTACGCTTTAGCGCTTCCTCAAAGTCGATTAGATCGGGCATCACGGCTCCTCGTTCGTACCTAACTAGGTCTTGCCCACAAACAAGCCGAAGCCAACGTCGCGGCGCGGGATACCTTAGTTCGTTGATATCACCATTGTCAGAGCGAAATGCACCGTCGGTAGAACGGACTCACGTGTTCGCGGACTAGGTCAACGATTTTTTTTTTCAGAGCCTGATCCCGGGGTGGAAGGCATGATTGCCGCTGCGATCGACGGCAGCGCGGTACTTTGTCACGCACAGGGCAGAGGATTTCTTCCCCGATTTTTTCCGCCCGGATTTCGCTTGGGTTTGTGAG
>NZ_JEMV01000060.1 GCF_000588875.1 Sphingobium sp. Ant17 | reverse complement strand
GGGGCGACACCCCTCCGTCTGGCCTTTGGCCATCCACCTCCCCTTAAACGGGAGGACGAATAGGATGCGTGTCTGCCCACTAAGCTTGCGCAGGCGCGGACCGTCGCATCATGATGCTCAGGTCCACCTGTCCGGTGGCGACCCCGCCCATGAAGCCGCCATCGACCGGGAACACGACGCCGTTGACGATGCTCGCCAGATCGCTGTTGATCAGCACCAGTCCCGCCGCTTGCTCTTCCGGCGTCGAATAGCGCCCCATCGGCTCGGCTGCGGCCGCGACCACATCCTTGCCTGACGTCGCCTCGAACGCGGCCATCATCGGCGTCTGGGTGGGGGACGGCAGGGTGCAGTTGATGCGGATGCCCTGTTTGATGAGGTGCGCGCCCATAAACTGGGTCCACACGATCACATTCTCCTTGGAGAAGCTGTAGCCCTCCTTGACCGTGTCCATATTGGCCTCGCACCAGGCGACAGCCCCGTCGAACCCCTTGGTGGTGACGAATTCCATGTTGGTCGGAATCCGGCGGCTCCAGCCCAGCCCGCCGGTGGACGCGATGCTGACGATCGCGCCGCCCGGACCCATCAGCGGCAAGACCTGCTCGGTCAAATGACGCAGGCCGATGAAGTTCACCTTCATCACGTCCATCGCCGGAAAGGATTGCGGCAGTCCCGCGCAGTTGAACAGCGCGTCCACCTTGCCGCCAATGCCTGCCACCGCCGCGTCGATCGTAGCCGGATCGCGCAGGTCGACATTTTGGAGGGACGCCAGCGGCAGCGCGCTGTCCTTATAATCCAGCCCATGCACCTCCGCGCCCAGGCTAAGCAACAGATTCGCGGTTGCCTCCCCCATGCCCGAAAAGCAGCCGGTCACGATCACACGCTTGCCCTTGTAGCCCAACAGGTCGCTCATCATACTCTCCGATTATATGGGAATGTCAGGCTTTGGCAGCCGGAGGCCAGCTGATGCGGCCATCCTCTTCTTCAACGAAGATGATGCGTTCGGGGCAGGCCCGCGCGCCATGTCTGGCGGCCTTCTCCATGCCTTCGGGGATGGTGAAGCCCTCGGTTTGGATATAGCCGTCATCGTCCAAGGGATAGAGGGTTGCGGACACGGCGGCGCAGCGAGCATTGCCCACGCAACCGGCCTTATCGATGCGGATCTTCATGCGGCACTCCAGCGATACTTGTCTTCCTTAGAAAGGAGATTGGGGGACCGATCAACATGTCCAACCGCTCAATCGCTGCCACGATACGCAAGGGAGGCGTCCCGGCCAGCAATCGTCCGAGCGGTATATGGACCGGGGCCGCGCGACGCATTTGCCTTTAAGCTCCATGCGCGCGAAACCGAAATAAACGATAAACAGACTTGCCGGAGACTTGCATGGATCACGCCCTCAGCCCCGCCGCCCCGAAGCCCGCCCATGTGCCCGACGCACTGGTCTATGATTTCGACATCCATGCCGATTCCGGCCTGCTCAACGATCCGCATGTCCGCATCATGGACCTGCTGCGCAACGCGCCGCCGGTTTTCTGGACCCCGCGAAATGGCGGCGGCTGGATGATATTGACGCATGCCGCCAATTATGAGGCGTCACGCGATAGCGAAGCTTCTCCAGCGAATTTGTGCCGCAGGACAAGATGAAGGCGATGCTCGCCTCGCTGCCGCCCGGCGCGCCGCATATCCCCCAGCCAATCCCGATCACGCTCGATCCGCCCGAACACACCAAATATCGCCAGCCGCTGCAAAAGGTCTTCTCGCCCAAGACCATCTCGGCGCTGCGCGACAGCATCCGCGAACTGGCAGGCGACTTGATCAAGGCGATCAAGCCCGATGGCCGCTGCGAATTCATGAGCGCGGTGGCTGAACCTTTGCCGGTGCAGGTGTTCCTCAAGATGCTTGGCCTGCCGCTCGATCGGCTGCCCGAATATCGCGCCATCGTGAAGGAGCATATGGAAGCGATCGACGGCGATCGCGAAGGCTCGATGCGTCGCCTTCAGACGATCGCGGCGGCCATGCGCGACACGTTGCTCGACCGGCGCGACAATCCGCGCGACGACATCATCTCCATGCTCTGGAAGCTGGAAATTGATGGCCAGCCGACGACGCTCGCCGACATGGAAAATTATGGCGTGCTGCTCTTCATCGCCGGGCTCGACACGGTGATGAACGGCATGGGCCTCGCCATGCGCGGTCTGGCCGTGGACACCGATCTTCAGCGCAAGCTGCGCGCCGAACCCAAGCTGATCGCCGAAGCCGCCGAAGAAATGCTGCGCCGCTACACCTTCACCGTGCCGATGCGGGTCGTGAAGCGCCCCGTCGAACTGTCCGGGGCCAAGATGATGCCCGGCGACATGGTCAAGCTGTTCCTGCCCGCCGCCGATCTCGACGCCAAGGAATTTCCGCAGCCCGACGTCTATGATCTCGATCGCGAAAACAACGTCCACATCGCCTTTGGCGTCGGCCCGCATCGCTGCCTCGGCTCGCACCTCGCGCGCGTCGAATTGCAGGTTCTCTATGAGGAAATGCTGGCACGCATGCCCGAATTCCGGCTTGATCCCGATCATCCGCCGGTCTTCCATGGCGGCCATGTCATCGGCATCGAAAGCATGCACCTGGTCTGGGACGTCTGATCCATGGCGTGGCAGCGTTCGCGCCCGCGTCTCGACCGGGACAACCGTGCCTTCTGGACTGGCGGGGCGGAGGGTAAGCTGCACATCACCCGCTGCGGTGACTGTGGCAACTATACCCATCCGCCACGCGAGCTGTGCCGCCATTGCCAGTCGGGAAATGTCGCCCCCCATGCAGTGGCGGGCACGGGCATCATCGACACCTACACTATCAATCATCAGGCCTGGGCCAAGGATATGGAGGTGCCCTTCGTCATCGCGCGAGTGAAGTTGGACGATGCGCCCGGCGTGTACCTCACCACCAATATCGTCGGCAGCCCGGTCGATGCGGTCGATATCGATGATCGCGTGCAGGTCGTGTTCGAGGAACAGGACGGCATCTGGTTTCCCCTGTTCGAAAAGGTCGCCTGACCATGGCGCAAAGCGAAGCCTATATCAGCGGCATCGGCATGTCGGAGGTCGGGGTGCGCCTGACCCGCTCGCCGCTGCTGCTCACGGTAGATGCCGTGCGCGAAGCCATCGCCGACGCCGGGCTGACGCTCGATCAGATCGACGGCGTCGCCACCTACCCCGGCAAGATGCCGAGTTTCCTCGGCTTCTCGCCCGTCAGTTCGGACGACCTGATCGAAGTGCTGGGGCTGAAAACCCGTTGGCATATCGGTGCGGCGGAATCGACCGCGCAATTGGGGGCCATCATCGAAGCCGCCAATGCGGTAAAGGCAGGCCTCGCCCGCCACGTTCTCTGCTTCCGCACGGTTTACGAGGCCGCCGCGCTTGCCCGGCCGGAGGAATTCCCGCCGATGGAACGGCGCAAGGATGTGTCGGGCAATTCCCAATGGGTCTCGCCCTTCGGTGCCTTCTCCGCCGCCAACTGGACCGCGCAGTTCGCGATGCGCCATATGAAACGCTATGGCCTCACCCGCGAGCAATTGGCGCAGGTTGCTTTGAACGATCATGCCAATGCCGCGGTCAACCCGCGCGCGCTGGTCAAAAAGCCGCTGACGATGGATGATTATATGTCCGCGCGGATGATCAGTTCGCCTTTCTGCCTCTATGATTGCGACCGTTTCACCGATGCTTCGACAGTGGTGATTATCTCGGCGGGCGACGCGCTTAGCGAGGTGAAGGCCACACCCATCCGAATCGCCGCGAGCGCGGGTTCGGTCGAACGCTATAGCTGGGACCAGGCCGAATGGGCGGGCGCCTATCCCACCGGCCGCGACCTGTGGAAGAACACCGATTATACGGTGGATGATGTCGATACCGTCCAGCTTTATGACGGCTTCGCTTTCCAGCCCATCACCTGGCTCGAGGGGCTGGGCTTTTGTGCCATCGGCGAAGGCGGTCAATTCCTCGAAGGTGGCACCCGCATCGCGCGCGATGGCGCGCTGCCGATGAATACCGGCGGCGGCCAGCTTGGCTGGGGCCGTCTCCACGGCTTCGGCTTTGCCTATGAAGCGGTCGTCCAATTGCGTGGGGAAGGTGGCGCACGCCAGATCAGCGGCGATCCCCGCGTCGCCATCGCCACGTCGGGCGGTGGTCCCATGGCGGCGGCGCTGCTGCTGGCCAAGGATTAGCCCGGCATGGACAGTGCTAGGCTCGACGCGCTGCCGGGATTCCGGCGGCGTTTCCGCGTCACGCCTTCTGAGGGGGCGGTCATCGCTGCGGTTGAGGATGACTATCATTGCATGGCCGTCACCCTGCACCATGACGGCACGCACGTCACTGGCGTCGACTCCCTCATGGAGCGCGTACCCTGGACCACTTGTCCCGGCGCGCCCGCGGTGCTGGCCGCGACCTTCACCGGTGTCGCACTGGCGGATGTCGCGTCGCGCGGAGAGAAGAAGGCCAATTGCACCCATTTGCACGATCTGGCCGTACTGGCCGCCGCTCACGCGGCGGACGATGAACCGATCCTCTATGACATCGTCGCCTGCGACCCCGTCGATGGCTTGGCGGTCGCAGAGATCCGGCGCGACGGCGCGCTACTGCTCAGGCTGACGCGCCGCCAGCATATCCTGGAATCCCCGACCGCCATCGTGGGCCTCTCGCTCCTGAAATTGCGCCCCTGGATCGACAGCCTCGAAGACCCGCAGCGCGAAGCTGCCCGCCTGCTGCAATGGGGCGCGATCCTCGCCAATGGCCGCCTGATTCCGATGGAGCGGCAATCAACCGCGACGAAGGTGCCGCCCAACTGCTTCACTTTCCAGCCGGACAACGCCGTCCACGCGCGGCGGGTCGGCCAGGTCATCGATTTCAGCGGTGCGTCGCCAACCCCGCTCGACCATTTCGATGGTCACGCCTTCCGCCCGCGATAGACAAAAAAAAGGGCGCGCCGGAGAGGGAAGGCGCGCCCCTTATCGTCCCTTCGCTATCAGAAGGGCAGGTTGTAGAGGCCTGTCGCGTTGGTCTGCAGGACCTTCTTCTTCACCTCGAAATCATAGCCGCCCAGCACGCCGATGACATGCGCCTGCACGCCGGGATAGAGCGAGGTGGGATGCGGGAAATCGGTTTCGAACATCACCTTGTCGACGCCGATGGTTTCCAGCAGCAGCTTGGGACCGACCTTCTCGAACCAGAAAGTGACCCAGAAATGGTCGCGGAAATATTCCCACGGCCGCTTGTGCAGCATATTGGCCTTGCTCGGCAGCATCTCGTTGAACTGATGCTCCAGCGCCTCGATCGCGAAGGGCAGCCAACCCATGCCGCTTTCGATGAGGCCGATCTTGAGCTTGGGATGGCGATCGAGACGGCCCGACACCATCCAGTTGCCCAACGTCGCGGCATTGCCGATCGAGAACATCGTCGCGACCACGGACAGCGTCTGCTCGAACCCGAACCCGTCCCAGGTCAGCGTATTGGGATCGACCGCACTGTTGAGGTGGAAATTGAGCGGCATGCCGGTCGCTTCGCACATCTCCAGGAACGGGGTCCAATAATCGTGCATGAAGCTCGGCACGCCGACACGTTCGGGCGTATCGGGCAGGACAAAGCCCTTGATCCCCATGTCATAGCAACGCCGCGCCTCGGTCTCCAAAGCCTTCTGGTCCCAGAAGGGCAGGTGGCCCATGTTGAAGATGCGGTTGCCCGACACCTGCTGATATTCGGCCGATGCATCATTATACATTTGCACGATGGCGAGCGCGAGGTCGGGGTCACCCAGCGACATCAGCGACCCGGCCTGGGTCACGCCTGAATTCTGGAAGCCGATCTGGGCATAGACGCCCATATCGTCCATCGCCTGCAACCGTTCCTTGATCAGGTGGCCGCCCGGATGCGCCTGTTCCAGCTTGGGGAAGGCGAGCCGCCCCAGCAGCTTGTTATTGTCGGCACGAATGACGTTGCCGCCCATCGATCCGAAATTGCGGTCACCGACATACCAGCGTTCGACGCCATCGGCGTCCTGCTTCACATAGGGCACCTTGCCCTTATATTTGGCCGGCGCGCGCGATGTGAACAGGTCGGGCGCCTCGGTGATATGCGTGTCGGTATCGACGATCTTGATCCCCGCCAGCGAGGGGTCCAACCCGCCCGATTGCGTGGCATAATCCACCTCGCGGATCACGCCGCCTGCGGTATAACCTTCGGCCGACCAATATTTCTTGGCGGCTTGCGCCATTTCGCTGTCAGTCTTGTCCTTCACATCAGCCATGCTTCATCTCCATCGGCTGGCGGCTGCCCTCGAACAGCGGGGAAACGGGCGCAGGTGCCGGTTCCTCCACGCAGCGACACACCGCTTCATTGAGTGTCCGCAGCAGGCTGTCCGCGTCGATCTGGTCCGATGGCTCGTAGACGAAACCGATGGCCAATGGCTGGCTTTCAGGCATGTTGGGCAACAGCACAGCGGCCACATCGGCGATCGAACCAAAGCCGACCTTGCCGATCGCGAAGCCTTGCTCCCGGCATGACAGCACCTGACTGCTCATGTCGGCGGGTATGAATTTGCGATCCGGCGTGGCTTCCGCATTCAGGCGGCGGATCATGCCGTCGCGCCGTGGCTGCGGCACTGTCGATAGCATCAGCCATCCCACCGCGCTGTCGGACAGATGATCCTGCTGGCCGCCACAAAAACCGGCGGCACCGGCGGTGCGGAATGTGCGAGTGCCCGCGCGCCAGTTGAACACCTGGCTTTTAGGCCCACCATACCGAACACCGCAACGCCCAGGCACGTCTGAGCCGACAGCCGATCGATCAGCCCGGTCAGGACGCCATCACGCACCAGCTTGGGCTGCACCGCCGCTCCAAGCATTGCAGCGCGGGGTGTTGGCGAATAGGAGCGCGAGCAGGGATCTTTGTGCAGCAGGCCCAGATCGACCAGACTCGACAGCAGTTCGGACGTGCTGGACTGGGGTCGGTCGAAACGGCGCACGATATCCATCACCGTGGCGTGCGGATGATCTTCATCGAAGAATTCCAGCACTTCGATGACGCGCTTGGCGATCTTTGCCTTGTTGGACTCTAACTGAGCCATGGTCCTCTCCTTCGGTTTATGAACACAGTTGTTCACTACCTAGGCAGACCTGTCAATTGAAAATGAGATACTCTCGTTTATGCCGCGCTATCGTGCATAACCATCCGCAGACAATATCACATAAGTCATTGATATTCAAGATTTATAGTCCCATCTTCGCAATAGCTTCCCAAGTGACAAGGAGGCATCATTCGGTGTGCTTCGCGGAAACCCGCACCCTTCATAAAGCCGCAACCCTTGTCCGAGTCGCTGTTCGCTTAGGACATTCTGGTGGCAAACAGCGTCTTGATCTCCCTTCGTAACAGCTTTCCCATCTCATTATAGGGCAAGGCATTGGCGAACAGCACCTGCTCTGGCACCCGCGACGACCGCAGACGCGCCCGCACCATCTGCTTCAGCTCGTCCTCGTCCGGCGCGCTATGCCCTGCGCGCGGCACCACGATCAGGCCCACCGCTTCGCCCCATTCGTGCGAAGGAATGGCGACCGCTGCCGCCTCTGCCACGGCGGGATGGGTCATCACCACATCCTCGATCTCGCCTGGCGAGATATTCTCGCCACCGCGCACAATCACGTCGTCCGCACGGCCCGACAGGAACAGATAGCCGTCCGCATCGATATAGCCTGCGTCGCGGGTGGGGAACCAGCCATCGGCGTCGAGTGCGCTGCGCTCACGATATTCGCCCGACACCTGCTCGCCGCGCACATAGATTTCGCCCGGCACACCCGGCGGGAGGACGCGGCCGTCTTCGTCGCGTATCTCGATCTCGACGGTCGGCAACGGCCGCCCCACCGATCCCAGCCGCGCCCGCACCACTGGATCGTCCGACCTATGGGCGGCACGATGTTCGTCTGGTCCCAGCAGTGCGACGGTTGAACTCGTCTCGGTCAGGCCATAGGCATTGGTGAAGCCGGTCGTTGGAAACAGGTCAAGCGCCTGGTGGATCAACTCGGTTGGCATCTTGCCCCCGCCATAGGCGATCGCGCGCAGGGCCGACAGGTCGGGCTGCAGCGCGCCCTCTGCGACCATCTGGCCCATCGCCTCGATGATCCGCGCCAACATAGTCGGTACGACGAAGGCATTGCTCGCCCGCTCGTCTGCTGCCAAGTTCAGCCAGGCCTCCGGCGCAAACGCAGGCAGCATTAATATCCGCCGCATCGCATAGATGGAGCTGAGCAGCGCAGCGATCCCTGCAATATGATAGGGCGGCACGCTGACCAGCGCAGCATCCTCTTCCGGTGCAGCGGCGAACTCCACCGTGCCAAGGATATAGGACACCAAATTGGCATGGCGCAAAATCGCCGCTTTGGGTGCTGCGGTCGTGCCGCTGGTGAACAGCTGGATCGCGACATCGTCACCCTCGTCCGCTTCCACCGGCACATCACCCGCTAGCCGCTGGGCCTGCGCGACAAACGCCGCGCGTGACAAAATGACATTAGCGGTATCGGAGCACAGCCTCGTCACCCGCGCCACATCCCCTATGATCAGAGCAGGGCTGATCCGCGCCAGCAGCGCGCCCAGATCCGCGTCCGCCAGCCGATAGTTGAGCGGCACATAAGGAACCCCGGCCAGCGCCGCGCCGAACAGCGCCATTGCCGCCGCTTCGCTGCTTTCGTCAAGCAGCGCGACTTGGGCGACCCCACTCTGTCGGATCAGCGCCGCTGCGCCGCGCGCACCCGCCAGCAGGTCGGCATAGCTCCAGCGCATGCCGTCGCATACCAGGGCGGTCCGTTCAGGCGCGGCGTCGGCAGCCATTTCCAGGAAGAGGGCGATGTTCATCGGTCTGTCGTTCAGTCCGAAGCGGGCAGGGGCTTGGCGTCCTTGACGTGCAACGCCACGCCATCGACCGAAAGCGATCCCTTGCCGGGCTTCACGCACAGCAATTCGAACGTGCCTGCCGCATCGACATAGCGTTTGCCCATTAGCGTGCCATTGATATGCTCGCCGCTAGGCGTAGCCACCGTCTTGGGCTTCGCCTCGCACATCGGCGCGCCGCCACATTCGATCGACCCATCGCCACAGCGGATCACCATGACTTCGGTGTCGCACGCCGCGCTCTTCAATTTCGTTCCTGGTTTCATATCAATCTTCGCCTCTATTCCCAGCCTCACGCGATCGCGCCGCTGGCCTTCCACTGTTCGATCTTGTCCCACTCGATGCCCATCTCCATCAGTACCATCTCGGTATGCTCTGATGCCTGGGGCGCGCGGGTGGTTTCCAGCGGCCTGCCATCGAACTGCACTGGCCCCCGCACCAGCCGCAGCGGCTTGCCGCTGCCATCCGCGCCTTCGACCTCGATGATCATGTCATTGGCCAGCGCCTGCTCGTCGGTTAGCAGGTCGCTGAAACTCTGCACCGGCGCCCATTGGCCCTTCATGGTCTTGAGATGCGCGCGCCAATAGGCGAAGCTCTGCTGGGCAAAGGCCTTGACGAGGATGTCGCTAGCCGCGCCCGCATTCTCGATCAGCGACAGAACATCCTTGAAGCGCGGATCGTCAGCCGCTTCCGGCACGCCGACATGTTTGAACGTGTCGCGGATCAGGCCGGTCGGGCTGACCATGCACAGGTTGATAGTGCCGCCGTCGGATGTGCGAAAATTGCCCATGAAGGGATTGCGCAGCGATCCGCCCGATGTCGGCATGCCGTTGCGCGTCTCGATCCCAGTTTCCATCACCTGAGATATCAGGGCACCCGACGCCCACCAGGCGGCGCTCAGCAGCGACACGTCCACCTCGGTCACCTCGCCGGTGCGCTCGCGATGCAGCAGCGCGCCCGAAATGCCGCCAGCGATGAACATGCCGCCGATCGAATCGCCGAACGCGGGAATGCCCTGCGTCAATGGACCCGGCAGGCCTTCGGGAGTCATCGCATAGGCGACGCCGCTGCGCGACCAGAAGCAGGTGCCGTCAAACCCGCCGACCAGCCGCTCCGGCCCCTTGTCGCCTAACGCGCTGCCCCGCGCATAAATGATGTTCGGATTGACCGCCCGGATATGTTCGATGTCGAACTTATTCTTCTGGCGCACTTGCGGCAAATAATTGGTCAGGAACACGTCCGCCGTCTTGGCCAGCTCATAAAGGACGTCCTGGCCTTCGAGCGTCGACAGGTCGATGCCTACGCTGCGCTTGCCGCGATTGGGATGCTCGAACAAGGTATGCCGCAGCGGATCGAGCGTCACCCCGCCCATGTTCAAGAATCCGCGCTGCGTATCGCCGCGCACGGGATGCTCGATCTTGACAACGTCCGCCCCCCAATCGGCCAAGATCGCGCCCGCCGCCGGTACATAGGTGAATTGCGCGACTTCTAGTACGCGCACACCCTTCATCACCTGGGTCATAACCTTACCCTAATCCCTTCGCGCGCCGCACGATGCAGCGCCATGTCTTGCAAGAAAGCGTAGAAGCTGCGGCCATTGCCGCAAGAGCCGACAGGCTGTTGGGTGCGGGCTATCGCTCGCACGATGCCGCAGCGGCCACCAACGCCGTCACGATATGCGAACCCCGCAAAAAAGCGGGATTGAGCGGCACGGGCTACGGGCCGAAGGTGTGCGGCGCAAACGTCACCGGAAAGGACTCCCATGCTGATCGACTCCTCGCTCTCCGCCATAGTCACCGGCGGTGCGTCAGGCCTTGGCCTTGCCACGGTGAAAGCCTTGCGTGCTACCGGCGCAAAGGTCGCGATCTTCGACATCAACCAGGATCAGGGCGAAGCGATCGCCGCAGACGTGGGCGCGACCTTCTGCAAGGTCGACATCCTCTCTGAAGACAGCGCACTTGCCGGCTTCGACCAGGCCCGCGCCGTTCAGGGGCAGGAACGGCTGCTGGTCCATTGCGCCATGGTGACGAAGGGCGGCAAGACCGTATCGAAGGACAAGGATAATGGCGGTTTCAAGCGCCTTTCGACCGAGGATTATGCCCTGTCCGCGCAGGGCATTCTGGTCGCCAGCTACCGCATGGCCTCCATCGCCGCGCTCGGCATGGCATCGCTCAATCCATTGGCCGACGATGAACGCGGTAGCATCATCCTGACATCCAGCGCGGCGGCCGAAGACGGGCAGGTGGGGCAGATCGCCTATGGTTCGCTAAAGGCTGCGGTCAACGGCATGGTCCTCCCCATGGCGCGCGACCTGATGGACTTGGGGATTCGCGTCAACGCGATCATGCCCGGAATCTTCGCGACACCCCCGATGCTCCGGTTCAAGGACATGAACCCGCCCATGTATGCCAATCTTGAAAAGTCGGTGCCCTTCCCGCGCCGCCTGGGGCTGCCGGAAGAGTTTGCATCGCTCGCAATGGAATTGGCCCGCAACAGCTATATCAATGCGCAGACCTTCCGCATCGACGGGGCGATCCGCTTCCCGCCGCGCTGACCTACCTTCCTCTCTGCATCATGACAAGGAACAAGGGCGCGCCCAACCACGGCGCGCCCTGTTTCGTTCGCACCTGCAAAAATAATACTAAGCTAGATTGACATTTTTTTGGCGAACTACTAACCCAGCTTAGTATTAAATGAATCACTCTCTTCTCTAGCCCAGAGGTTCGCCATGACTGCTTTTGCCCAGATCGCTCTTGCCTTCACCCTTGCCGCTTCCGCCCTGCCGCAGGCGCCGCCGCGGACGAAGCCGTGCAGCTGTCGTCCGCCGCCGCCGTCAGTGCGGCCGACTATAAGGGCAAGATGCTCTACACCGCGTCGGGCGACCGCCTCGCTGCCGTCTACCGCGTCGGGCCCGATGGTGCCGCGCAGATCATCCTCAACGGCAAGATGGTCGTCGTCCCCGCCGCCAGCCTCGCCGCTGCCGATGGCAAGCTCGTCACCAACCTGTCCAAGCGCGATCTGCTGACCGCCCGCTGACCGGCATGACCCATCAAAAATGGCCCGCCTTCCCAACGCGGAAGGCGGGCCATTTTGCGTCTGTCGCCTACCCCGTGATCAGGGTTTGGCGATATTCTCGGAAATCATGTCCAGCAGCATGTTGAACCGGTTGAGGTCGTCCACATCGAAGCGCGCAAAGGCGACATCTTCGTTTGCACGGGCAATGCCCGCCAATTGAGTCGTGATCGTCTGGCCCGCATCGGTCAGGAACACGGCATGCGCGCGCCGGTCGTCATCCTTGACCCGCCGTTCTAGCAGCCCGTCGGCGCAGAGCCGGTCGATCAATCGCCCGGCCGACGCCTCGGCAATCTCCAGCATATTGGCGATCGTCCGTTGCGACGCACCCGGATGCCGCGCGACGACGGCAATGACCGTCCATTGCGACCGGGTCACGCCCAGCCGCACTACGCTTTGGTCGAAATGCGCGCGCAACTGCCGCGCGGTCACCGTCAGCTTCAACGATGCGTTGCGCTTGAGCGCGGTCGGGTCTTCGGCCAGCAATTGATCGATCGGTTTCGCCATCACCTGGCCACCATAGCGCCATCGTGGCGAAACGAAAGAAAGCTCATCCTGCAATGCACAAGTCGGCGCCATGTCCTGTGTCTCAGACACGTTCGATGATGATCGCTGGAGCCATGCCGCCCGCCGCGCACATAGTGATCAGGCCATAGCGCCCGCCCGTCCGTTCCAGCTCGTCCAATGCCGTGCCGATCAGCACCGCGCCGGTCGCCCCGATCGGATGGCCAAGCGCAATCGCGCCGCCATTGGGATTGAGCTTTGCCCGGTCGATCCCCAGATCGCGGATGAACTTTTCGGTCACGACCGCAAACGCTTCGTTGACCTCGAAAATGTCGATATCCTCGACCCGCAATCCTGCTTTCGCCAGCACCTTGCGCGCGGCCGGGACCGGGCCGTTCAACATCAATGTTGGGCAATCCCCAATATTGGCGGTCGCAACGACCCGCGCGCGCGGCGTCAGGCCATGGCGCTGCGCATAGTCGTCCGACGCCAGCAATAGAGCCGCCGCGCCATCGACCACGCCGGACGATGTGCCCGCATGATGTAGTGGCGTGATCGCCAGGTCAGGATATGTCTGGTTGATCAGTTGGCGGAAGGTCGGGCCATCGGCGATCGAGGGCATGTCGAGAAAGGCCGCAAAAGCGGGCTTCAACTGCGCCAGCTGTTCCGCCGTCGTGTCGGGCCGTGGATATTCCTCATGGTCCAATATGACCGCGCCGTCATCGTCCACCACCGGCACGGTCGATCGGGCAAACCGCCCTTCCTTGATCGCGATCCCTGCCCGCCGCTGGCTCTCCGCGCCAAAGGCATCGAGATCCTCTCGCGTGATGCCCTCCATCGCCGCGATCGCGTCGGCGGCGACGCCCTGGTTCGACTGGGGATGCTTGACCTGTAAGCGGAGATTGCCGGTGCCAAGGCCGCCGACCGATGGCACGCCCGCCTCGCGCAGCGACTGGCCATAGGACATAACGTGCGACATCATCTCGGTCCCGCCCGCCACGACCAGATCTTCCATCCCGGCCATGATCTGCGCGGCGGCCAAATTGGTGGCGGTCAACCCGCTGCCGCAGAAACGGTCGAGCGTCACGCCGGACGCGCGCACATCATAGCCCGCGTCCAGCGCCGCCATCCGCCCCATGTCGCCGCCCTGCAATCCCATCTGTGCGCTGGTGCCCCAGATCACGTCGTCGACGTCCGCCGTGTCGATGCCATTGCGGTCGCGGATCGCACGCAGCACCGTGGCCGCGACATGCTGGGGATGGAGATGGGACAGGGCACCCTTACCCAGTTTGCCGATGCTGCGCGGCGTCCGAACCGCGTCGATGATAAAGGCCTCTGCCAAGGCGCGTCTCCTACGATATTGTTGCTCGCGCTATCGCATGGATGCGCGCGCATCCCCAATCGCATGGGCGATTGATCGCGGCACGGGATGGACGCTGCGGCCGGGCCGCGCGCAGGGTGGTCGGCCAAAGGACAGGCAGTAGGGAGAGTTGCGGAATGGCAAAGGACGGCGGCAGCTTTGCGCCCCTGCGCGAACCGGTCTTCCGCCGCATCTGGACCGCTAGCCTTATCTCCAATTTCGGCCAGTTGATCCTGGGCGTCGGCGCGGCCTGGGAAATGACGCGGCTCACCCCGTCGCCCGGCATGGTCGCGCTGGTGCAGAGCGCATTGATGCTGCCACTCATGCTGGTTGCGCTGCCTGCGGGTGCCTTGGCCGACATGTTCGACCGACGGCGGATCGCCATGGCTGGCCTTGCCTTCTCGATGGTCTGCGCCTGCATTCTGACGGCGCTGGCCTGGGCGGGCTATAGTTCGCCCTGGATGCTGCTGACCTTCTGCTTCCTGATCGGGGCAGGGGTCGCGCTTTATTCGCCTGCCTGGCAATCCTCGATCAGCGAACAGGTCGGTCCCCACCATCTGCCTGCCGCCATCGCGCTCGGCACGATCAGCTATAATGTCGCGCGCAGCTTCGGCCCGGCGATCGGCGGTATCATCGTGCTGGCCGCCGGTGCCCATGCCGCCTTCGCTGTCAACGCGATCGGCTATCTGCCCTTGTTCATCGCTTTCTACCTGTGGCAGCGCCGCCATGTCTCCTCACGCCTGCCGCCCGAACAGATCCACCGCGCGATCGTGTCGGGCGCACGCTATGCGCTTCACGCTGCGCCAATCCGTACCGTCCTGGCGCGCGCCTTTTTCTTCGGGCTGGCGGGCGCATCGGCCGCCGCGCTCGCCCCCTTGATCGCCAAGCAATTGCTGGGTGGCAACGCCAGCACCTTCGGCCTGTTACTTGGTGCCAGCGGTGTGGGCGCGGTCGGCGGCGCGCTGCTGGTCGGTCCCTGCCGCGAGAGGTTTGGCACCCATCGCACCGTCACCCTGCTGGCCGTCATCAGCGGCGCAGCGTTGGTACTGGTGGGCTTTAGCCGATCGGTGCCGCTCACCTGCTTTGCCCTTTTCATCGCGGGCGGCGCGAATATCCTGACCATCGCGCTGTTCAACGTCGCGGTGCAACTCGCCGCGCCCCGCTGGGTGACGGCGCGTGCGCTCTCCCTCTTCTCCTCGGCGCTGACCGGTGGCATTGCGATCGGCGCGGCCTTTTGGGGCTGGGTCGCGGGGCAGATTTCGGTCGAAGGCGCGCTCTATCTGTCGGGCCTGGCGCTCGCCGCCTTGCCGCTCATCGGCATGCTCCTGCCCTTGCCCGACACCAATGAAGCCGATGTCGAACCCTTCCTGCTCAATAACGAGCCGGAAGTCGGCATGGCGCTCACCCGCCGTTCGGGGCCAATCATCATCGAGATCGACTATGATGTCGATCCCGCCCGTGCGCGCGAATTTTATGGGGCGATGTTGCAGGTCCAACGCACCCGGCTGCGCAATGGCGGGTTCAACTGGTCGATCGCGCGCGACATTGCCGACCCCACCCGATGGACCGAACGCTATCAATGCCCGACCTGGGGCGATTATCTGCACATGCGCGAACGCTTCACGCAAGCGGACAAGGACATCCAGTCCCACGCCAGTTCCTTCCATAACAGTCCGGGCGCTTTGCGCGTGCGGCGGCGGCTGGAACGGCCGTTCGGATCGGTGCGATTTCGCCCCGACACGCCCGACCCGCAACAGGGGATGATCAACTATATCGGGCCTTGATCCCCGCAGGAGAGACGATGAACGACAGACGATATAGGGTGATCCAATGGGCGACCGGCAATGTCGGCACCCGCGCGCTGCGCACCGTGATCGAACATCCCGCGCTGGATCTCGTCGGCCTCTGGGTCCGCTCCGATGCCAAGCGGGGCCAGGATGCAGGCGTGATCGCCGGGCTGGACCCCTGCGGCATCCTCGCCACCGGGTCGGTTGATGATCTGGTCGCAATCGACGCCGACTGCGTCCTCTACATGCGGCAGGGCACCGACATCGACGAATTATGCCGCCTGCTGGCATCCGGTAAGAATGTCGTGACGACCCGCGGCGACTTCCACCACCCCCCGTCCATGGACGCTGCGACACGCGAGAGAATAGACGCCGCCTGCCAAGCGGGCGGCACGTCGATCTACAGCACTGGCTCCAGCCCCGGTTTCATCACCGAAGCGCTGCCCATCCCGCTCCTCTCGCTCTCGCGGCGGCTCGATCGCCTGACGATCGACGAATATGCCGACCTGTCGAGCCGCGCCTCGCCCGACCTCTTGTTCGGCGTGATGGGCTTCGGCCGCGCCCCGCGCGCATTCGATCCGCGCCAGATCGAGCATGTGAAGGGTGATTTCGCCGGGTCGCTCGCCCAACTGGCCGACGCTGCCGGAATCGCCATCGACCAATGGGATGCGATCGGCGAAATCGGCGTGGCCAGCCAGGCCATCACCATCGCCGCCGGAACCATCGATGCGGGCACGGTCGTCGCCCAACGCATCACCATATCCGGTATGCGCCATGGCCAACCCGTGCTGCGCTTCCGCGCCAACTGGTATTGCAGCGACCGGATCGATCGCACCGACTGGGAACTGCGCCCGTCGGGCTGGCGCATCCGGGTGGAAGGTGACACGCCGCTCGATGTCGCGATCAGCTTTCCGGTCGCGCCGGAGGATTATGCCGCCTTCACCCCCGGCCTCACCGCCCATCGCGCGGTCAACGCCGTCGCTGCCCTGTGCCAAGCACCGCCCGGCATCCGCACCACCGCCGATCTGCCCCAGGTCATCGCCTGCTTTCAGTAGCCTGAGACCAGCGCCTCGCTCAGCTGCCACAGCCTGGCGGCGGCCGCATCATCCTGCGCCGCCGCCGAACAGGGCACGGCCTTGCGCTTATGGAAATAGCCGCCGCTCGACCGCCCCGGTTCCGGCGCGCTCGCCAGCCACACCAGCGTATCGGCGGCCTGTTCCGGCGTCAGCGCCTGCTCGGCGATCGACTCCATATAGGCGCGCATCGGCGCATCGCAGTGGCTGGCGAAATTGCTCGCCACAACGCCCGGATGCATCGCATGCGCGACAATCCCGCTCTCCGCCAGCCGCCGCGCCAATTCGCGGATGAACAGGATATTGGCGAGCTTGGCATGGCAATAGGCCGCACCCCCCACGAAACCCTCGGCAAAGGTCAGATCGTCCCAACGGACGCCATCGCAATATTCATGGCCCGTCGACGATACCGCCACCACGCGCACGCTGCCGGGCTCCGACTGCGCGGCGGCCGCCGTCAGATGGGGCAGCAATGCCCGCGTCAGCAGGAAGGGCGCGAGATGATTGGACGCAAAGGTCGCCTCATGCCCCTCCCCGGTGATGACCCGCTCCGCTATCACCCCGCCTGCATTGTTGAGCAGCGCGTCGATCGCCGGGGCCAGCGCAGCAATCTCCGCCGCCGCCCGCGCCGTTTCGCTCAGCAGCGCCATGTCCGCCCGTATCATGGTGAAATCCGCGCCGGGCATAGCGGACAACGCGGCTTCCGCCGCCGCACATCGCCCGCGTCGCGTCCGACGCCGATTACCCGCCACCCCTGTTGCAGCAACGCACCCGCCGCCGCCTTGCCGATACCCGCACTCGCGCCGGTCACGACCGCTATCTTCTGCCGATCCGTCATGCGCGCGCGACCTCCATCTTGCAGGAACCATGGCCCAGCGTCAGGAACAGCAGCGCCCCGACCAATGTGACGCAGGCTCCGATAACCAGAAACGGCGCATAGCTGCCCCACAGCCCTAGCGTATAGCTGAGCGTCACCGCCCCCAGCGCGGCACCCCCCGCGATCGACGCGCCGACCAGACCCATCACCAGGCTGAAGACATTGAGGCCAAAGCGCCGCGATACCAGATAGGCGGCAACATCGCCCTCCGCCCCCTGCGCCAGTCCCATCATCGCCACCGACAGCGCCAGCACGATGGTCGCGTCGAAGGGCGATGCCATCAGCATCATGCCGATCGCCGGCATCGACAGGGTCAGCGCGGCAACATGGTGCGGCTGCATCCGGTCGAGCGACAGGCCACAGGCAAAGCGGCCGACCATGACGCCCACCGCATAGATGGAAATCAACCAGGTCGCGGCTTGCGACTGCGCGCCGCTGTCCATCAGCATCAGCTTCATCTGGGCCGACACCAATCCTTGGGGAAAATTCACCAAAATCATGCCGATGATCAACACCCAGAAGGCCGGATTGCGCACGATTACGCCATAGCTTGCCTTGGGTTCGACCGGCACATCCTCGTCCGGGCGGGTGCCGATATGCGGCGGCGTCATGGCCACCGCGATCAGGCCGAACGCCATGGTGATCCCGCCCATCAGCAGATAGCCGTTACGCCATCCTTCGCTTTCGATGAACCGGCCCAGCAGCGGCGCAAGCACAGCGCCGACCAGTGGCGGCCCGGTCATGACGATGGAGAAGGCAAGCCCCCGCGCCCGTTCGAACCGCTCCGCCACGATGCGGGTATAGACCGGCGAGGTGGTCAGCGTGCCGACGACGATCTGCAACACCGCAATGGCGAAGAAGGCGCGGATGCTGCCTGGCTGCATCGCAAAGGCGATATAGGCGCTTGGCCCTGCCAGTACGCCCACCGTCGACACCGCCCGCACCCCGAAGCGATCGGTCAGTCGCCCGGTGATCGGCTGCGCGATCAGCATCAACAGCCCCATGCTGCCCAGCAGCGCGAATTGCGACCTTGGCCAGCCGAACTCGGCGATCAGTTTGGGCGCGAACAGGCTCATCGTATAGGCCGACAGGCCGATGCCAAAACCCAGTCCCATGGTCGCGGCAAGCAACGGTCGCCAATGCGTCCGAAATTCGCCCCAATAGGCCGATCCCATCCTCGCCTCCTAAATTCTTATGGCCTGCCGCTGTGGAAGCGGAGGCGGGGCCGCCTGGCTGCCATGTCCGCGGACATGGCGCAAATCGCCCCGGCGCTATCGCGTAAAGGGGGTGGAGAACGGCACCATCCAGCCCGCCGCCATCGCGCAAGCGATCCTTCGCGCCCCGCCATTGCCCCTATGGTCGAACGTGCCGCACATCCCGCATGTCCGACCGCCATCGCGCGGCGAAAGGCGCCGCCCGGAACGAACGGCCCCAAAGCAACGAGAGAGGCAAGCTACTCCATGGCCGACATCGAACTGCGCCCGCCAGCACCGACAGAGGCTTTGCCGAGCATGGCCTATCGGTCCTGGTTCCTCTTCATCATGGTGCTGGTGTCGGCCTCAGTGCAGGGCGAACGCTATCTGATGGTGGTGATGGTCGAACCCATCCGCCGAGAACTGGGTCTCTCCGACGCCGCGATTGGCATGGTCAAGGATATGATCATCGCCATCGTCTATATCCTGGCGATCATTCCGCTGGCGCGCCTCGCCGATCGCTGGTCCAAGCGCAAGATCGTCGCGATCGCGGCCACGGTCTGGAGCGCGGCGATCATCCTGTGCGGCCTCGCCAAAAGCTTCTGGGTGCTGCTGATCGGCCGCGCCGGGATCGGCCTTGGCGAAGGCGGCTTCACCCCGCCATCCCAGGCCTGGATCGCGACCTCTTCCCCATCCGCCAGCGTGCGACCGCGCTTTCCATCTTCCTGCTCGGCGCGTCGCTCGGCACCTTTCTCGGCCCGGCCGTCGGCGGCTGGGCGGTGCAGGAATATGGCTGGCGCAACACGCTGATCTCCGCCAGCATTCCCGGCTTCATCCTGGCACCCATCGTCTGGTTCACCCTGCGCGACACGCGCGCGGGCCTTGCCGATGGCGCGCCGGTCGAAACAGGCGCGACGCCTTCCTTCCTCAAGACCGCGCGCGAACTGATGGCGATACGAACATTGCCGCCGCTCATCCTGGCAGCCTCGCTCAATGCGCTGCTGACCATGGGCTTCATCAGCTGGGCACCGGCCTTCATGGAGCGCACGCATGGCATGCCAGCCAATGAGGCTGGGTTGCAGATGGGCGGCGCGCTCTTCTTTGGTTCGGCGATCGGCCATACGGTCGGCGGTCCCCTGGCGGACTTCCTTGGGCGTCGCGACATGCGCTGGTATGTCTGGATGCTCATGATCAGCGGCGCGCTCGCCACCGGCATCGGCTGGATGATCCTGACCGGCTCGGCCGACCGCGTATTCCCGCTCTATGGCCTCAACATGCTGATCGGCGGCCTGTCCGCCGCGCCGTTGATGGCCGTGGTCGCGGGCCTCGTACCTTCCCGCTCGCGCGCAACGGCGATCGCGGTGCTGATGGTGTCGATCCAGGTCATCGGCCTTGGCGGTGGTCCCGTGCTGGTCGGCTGGCTCAGCGACATGTTGCGGCCGATTTACGGCGAGGATTCGCTCGGCATGGCGATGCGCTGGGCGCTGCTGGTCGGCATTCCCAGCACCTTCCTCGCCTGGATCGCCAGCCGCTCCTGCCGCACCGATTTCGCGGCCGCGGGCGGCTGGAACGGGGCGGCTATCATCCACGCGCCGCATTGAAACAGGAGACGCACAATGCCCGCCTATATGATCTTCACTCGCGAGGGGCCGGTCCGCGATCAGGCGGCGATGCACGCCTATAGCGCCATGAACCGTGCCCAGGCGGGTCGCTTCGTCGCCGACTATGGGCTTAAGCCGCTGGCCGTCTACGGTGCGCTTGACACGCTGGAGGGCGAAGCACCCGATGGCATCATCATCCTGCAATTCCCCGACGCCGCCCAGGCCCGCGCCTGGTACGACAGCCCGGAATATCAGGAGGCCAAGGCCTTGCGGCAAAAGGCGCAACCTATCGTGCCCTGCTGGTCGAGGGACTATAAGCCATGAAATTCGCCACAATCATCGCCTGTCTGTGCCTTGTCGCGCTGCCGTGCGCCGCGGCCACGCCACCGGCATCACCGCCATCCCGTCTGGGTAGCGGCTATCTCAAAGATGCAGCACTAGCCGCTGATTTTTCGCCGCCGCCACCGGCCCCCGGCTCGGCGGCACAGGCCCGCGATGATGAAGCCGCGAAGGCCGCCCTTTTACTGCGGGACAGCCCGCACTGGGCGCTGGCGGCGGCTGATGCAGAGCTTTTCGGTCCAACCGCGACGGCAGCCTTTTCCTGCACGGTTGGCGTTGCGATCGACCCAGCCACGACGCCCCGGCTGGACAAGCCGCTGCGCCGAACCATTGCCGATTTCGGGCGCTCGACCAGCAAGATCAAGCAGCGCTACACGCGCCCGCGCCCCTTCATGGTTAATGGCCTCGCGACCTGCACTCCTGACATGGAAACAGTGTTGCGCAAGGATGGCTCTTACCCATCCGGTTATAATGCAATCGGCTATGGCTGGGGACTGATCCTCTCCCAGTTACGCCCTGACCTGGCTTCGACTCTCGTCGCGCGGGGCCGGGCCTTTGGCGATGGTCGGCGCATCTGCAATGCCCATTGGCTGAGCGATACGGAAGAGGGGCGGCTCGCCGCTTCGGCAACGCTCGCTCGGCTCAATGCCGAACCTGCCTTCCAGAAAGATATGAAGGCGCGTGCGCCGAATTGGGGCGTGCCAAGGCTCCGCCCGCTCGCTGCGACGCGGAAACTGCTGCCCTGACCCAAGGAGGTACCCAGCCATGACATACATCAAGCCCCGCATCCTGCCACTGCCCCGCGCGGAATGGACCGACGACGCCCGCGAAGTCTTTGCTTATTGGGGCGAGCCCAATGCATGGGAGGAAGGTTCCAAGACCAATGTCCTTATGATTATGGCCAACCATCCTGATCTGGGCAAAGTCTATAATATCTGGGGCAAGCATCTCTTGATGTCGAACACGCTCTCGACGCGCCATCTGGAATTGCTCATCCTGCGTGTCGCCTGGGCGGTGAAGTCCGCTTATGAATGGCATAATCATGTTGGCTATGGACTCAACGCCGGGCTGACATTGGACGACATCGCTGCGATCCGCGATTATCCCGCCGGTGGCGACTGGGACGAACCCGATGACGCCGTCCTGCGATCGGTTGATGAACTGATCGCCGACGGTACAATCAGCGATGCGACATGGGCCGTTCTTGGTCGTCATTTCGACAAGAAGCAGCAGATGGATCTGGTCTTTTCGATCGGCCATTATGTCATGACCAGTTGGGCCTTGTCCGCCTTCGGCGTTGGGATCGAAGGGGGTGCCGACCCGATCGGCTTCGACCTCAGGACCGCATCGGGCAAGGTGCCCGGCAAGACCTACAAACCCGGCGAGACCGAGGGTTGGACCGACAGCCGCGGCTATTGACGCAGGCGCTATCGCGGCAACGATATCGGGGCGGCTGGGCCTGTTGCGCATTGCCACGCGCCTGCCCCCGCGGGCATGACGAGCGCCAGATCTTTACGAAGGACATTACCCATGGCGACTGACATATTGCTGCCCAAAATCGGCTTTTCGATGACCGAGGCCCAGATCGCCGAATGGCTCGCCGAAGACGGGGCGCAGGTCACCGAGGGCCAGCCGCTCTATCTGCTCGAAGCTGACAAGTCGGCCAATGAAGTAGAATCGCCTGCTAGCGGCACGCTGCGCATCGTCGCACAACCCGGCGAAACCTATGAAGTCGGGGCCATCCTGGGCACGATCGAATAATGACCCTGCGCGTCGGCATCGTCAGCGCCGCCTGGGGTGCCTTCGCCCATCTGCCTGCCTGGCGTGCCGTCCCCGGCGTCGAGGTCACTGCCATCTGCACCTCACGCGAGGAAACGGCGCGCGCTGCCGCCGACCGGCTTAGCCTGCCACGCGCATTCTGGAATGCGCAGGACATGTGCGCGGACCCGGACATCAACATTGTCGATCTCGGCACCCGACCCTCTGTCCGCCTGCCGATGGTGTTGGCGGCGCTGGCTCATGGCAAGCATGTCTATAATGCAAGCCCCCATGCCCCCGACTGGGCAGGAGCGAAGGCGATCGACACCGCCTGGCGCGCGGGCGGCAGCATCGGCGTGGTCGATGCCTTCTCCCAATGGCTGCCCGCCCACCGCCAGATGAAGGCGATGCTCGACAATGCCTATGTCGGCAAGCCGCTCGGTGGCACCTGCCACTTCAACATCTCGCTGTTCAACAGCCCCATCAAGCAATTCCCCTATAACTGGTTTGCGCAAGGCGGGCAGGGGGTGTCGGCCGTCCGTAACAATGGTAGCCATGCGCTCTACATGCTGCGCCATCTGCTCGGCCCGGTCGCCGAACTGGTCGCCGACGACAGCCAGATATTGCGCGAATGGCATTTCCCCGATGGCGAGACGATCACCCCCGACACAACCGATTTCGCCAACGTCATCCTGGGCTTCGAAAGCGGTCTCACGATGCAGATGCAGATCAGCTGGTCCATGGCACTGCACGATGGCTGGCTGATCGATGTGTTCGGCGACAAAGGTCGGATCGCCGTTTCGTCGCCGACCTTCCCGACGGCGCGCGACTGCACGTTGCGGGCCGGGCAACTGGGCGGTGCGATGGCAGAGATCGCTATTCCCGATGCCTTCAAGGCGGCACCCGGCATAACGCTCGACTGGCAAAGCGAGCCCCAGCCAAGCTTTCCCATGGCGCTCTCGATGCAGGCCATGGTCGATGCCATCGAGGGCCGTGGCCACGCCGCCCCAGACTTCGCCGAAGCGCTGGAGGTAGAGCGCCTGCAGGAAGCCATCCGCCTGTCGAGCGCTCGCCGCTGCTGGATCCGACTGGCGGACGTCGCTTAGTTCGTCCGTTCGTTTCGAGCGTAGTCGAGAAACGCTCGCGCCGCCCTACCGCCCTGTAAAGCGCGGCGCGCGCTTCTCCTTGAGTGCCGCAATCCCCTCGCGATGATCGGCGCTCCGCACGCTCAGCGACTCATAGGCAATCCCCGCCTCCATCACCGCGCCCGCGATCCGCTTGAGTTCGATATTGGTCAATATCTTGGTCCAGCGGATCGCATTCGGCGCGCCCAGCAGCAGCTTCGTGCAAAAGGCATCAACCGCCGCGTCCAGTGCCTCCGGCGCAACGCAATGGTTGACCAGCCCGATCTCCGCCGCCTTTCGCGCGCTGAGCATCTCACCAGTCAGCAGATATTCCTTTGCCTTGGCAAGCCCGATCCGCTGCGCCCATACGACCGCGCCGCCATCCCCGGCAACCAGGCCGATGCCGACATGGGGGTCGCCGATCTTCACGCCCTCCGCCGCAAAGACGACATCGCACAGTAGCGCGATTGACGCCCCTAGCCCAACCGCATGACCATTCATCCGGCACACGACCGGCTTTTCGATGTCCAGCATCCCAAAGACGATTCGCTTGGCCTGCCGCGCCTCATGGTCGAACAGATGCGGGTTCGCGGCATTATGCGCCATATGGCCGATGTCGCCCCCCGCCGAAAAAGCCTGCCCCGCGCCGGTCAGCAGCACGACGTCGGAATCGGGATCGGTCCCGGCAAAGGTCAGCGCGTCGGGCAATTCGTCATGCAGCACGCGATTGACCGCGTTCATCGCATCGGGCCGGTTCAGCGTCACCACCAGCAACCGCCCGCGTCGCTCCAGCAGAATCGTCTCATAGGCGGGCAGCATCTGGGTCATCGGTCGGTCTCCTCGACGCCCCCCATATCACGCGCTGCGCCGCCGCCAACGTCGCCCCGGCGATAAGCGGGGGGCTGGCGTGGCGGCGGGCCGCATAACCGATATAGCCTGCGCCATAAGCACAGGAGAGCGCACATTATGACCGGATTTGACGAAATGGTCGACTGGCTCGTCGTCGGCAGCGGCGCCGGGTCGATGGCTTCGGCGCTGGTGATGCGCGACGCCGGAAAATCGGTCATCATTCTCGAAAAGACCGCCTTCGTCGGCGGCACCACCGCGAAATCGGGCGGCGTCATGTGGGTTCCGGCCAACCGCTTCATGCTGGCCGATGGCGAAAGCGACAGCGCCGACGCGGCGATGGCCTATCTCGATGCCGCGCAGGATGAACATCCGGCCCCCGGCACCTCGCCCGAAAAGCGGCGCGCCTATGTAACGCAGGCCCCGCGGGCGATCGATTTTCTGGTCGACAAGGGCGTCGCCCTGCAACGCGGCGCGACCTTCTGGCCCGATTATTATGACGAACTGCCCGGCGGTTGCAAAACGTCGCGCACGGTCGTCGCCAAGCCCTTCGATCGCAAGGAATTGGGGCCATGGCGCGACAAGCTGCGCAAGGGTTTCGCCGAATTCAACGTCACCTTGGTTGAAGGCATGGAGGCGCAGGGCCATCGCCGCACCAACAAGGCGTCGGGCAAGATGCTGCTGCGCATCTTTGGCCGGACATTGCGGGACACGCTGCTAGGGCGCCAATATACCACGCTGGCGCGGCGCTGCAGGGGCGGATGCTCAAGGCCGCCCTGGCCGCAGGCGTGGACATAAGGCTGAACGCCCCCGTCAGCCAGATCATCATCGCCGATGACGCCGCGACCGGCGTCGAAACGAAGCGGGATGGCAAGGCTGGCGTATCGGCGCGCGCTTGGTATCCTCATCAACGCGGGCGGATTCTCGCAAAATCAGGCTATGCGCGATCGCTATATGCCCGGCACCAGCGTCCTATGGTCACAGACGCCCGAAGGCGATACCGGCGACATGCACCAGGAACTGGAACGGATCGGCGGTCTTTTGGCGCAGATGGACCAGCTGGTCGGCTATCAGATGACGCCCGCGCCCGGTTGGGATCAAACCTATGTCGCACCAGGCGCGCAATCGATGACCGGCAAGCCCCACGCCATATTGGTGGACCAGAGCGGCCAGCGCTATATGAACGAGGGCGGCAGCTACGAACTTTATTGCGAAACCATGCGCAAGCGAAACGCGCTAGTCCCCGCCATCCCAAGCTGGGCGATCGTCGACCGCAACTATGTCGAACTTTACGCCATCGCGGGCAAATATATCGACAAGACAATCCCCGACGGCTGGATCGAAAGCGGCTATCTCCACACCGCCAACACGATCGCCGAACTGGCCAGCAGCATCAAGGTCAATCCCGCTACATTGAACGCCACCGTCGCCCGCTGGAACGGCTTTGTAGCTAAGGGCGTGGACGAGGATTTCCAGCGGGGTGCCCGCGCCTATGACAATTGCGGCTTCGTCGGCGATCCCTTTTCCGCCCAAAGAGCCCTGGGCGCGATCGACAAAGGGCCATTCTACGCCGTGCCGGTCGTGCCCGGCGATGTCAGCACCTATGGCGGCGTCGTTACTGACGCGTGCGGGCGTGTGATCAAGGCCGAAGGCCAGGTGATCGCTGGGCTCTATGCCACCGGCACCACCACCGCATCGGTCATTGGCAATGTCTATGTCGGCGCGGGGGCAGCATCGGTCCTTCCCTGGTCTTCGGCTATATCGCCGCCCCGCCACGCCGCGGGGCTTTGATAATCAGCCCTGATCGGTAAAGCGCGCCCGGTCGGGGACAGAAAGATAGGGCAGGGCTGGCGAAAGAGATACGTGATTCGCCGCCATCGGCATGGATCAGCGACACCCGTCCGACCCCCGGCGAGGATACCACCGCCACCACGCTCTCCACCCATTTGGTGCAGCATCGCGCGGGCATGGTCCAGTTCCTCTCCCTGCATCGTCGCTGCGCC
>NZ_JEMV01000059.1 GCF_000588875.1 Sphingobium sp. Ant17 | reverse complement strand
CCGCCTGCGCGGCGCGGCCTTCGGCCGTGCGCAGGATCGCTTCCGCCTCATATTCCAGGCGGCGGGCGGTTTCGGCTGCCTCCGCCAGCGCGGCCCCTTGGTCGTCCAATGCGGCGATGGACTGCGCCAATAGGTCGGGCTGATCCTCGATGGTGGCGCGTTCGGTGGCGATCGCTTCACCGCGCGCGACCATGGCGGCGATGCGCTTGGCCGCTTCGCCAGCCCGCGCGCGCCAGCCCTTGATTTCCGCCTCGGCGGCTGCCTGCCGCTCGCGGTCGCTCGACAGGGCGCGATCGGCCAGGGCTTGATCGGCCTGCAACTGGCTGACGGCGGCACGTGCCTTCTCGCTCGCCTGCGTTAGCGCCGCGACCAGCGCTCGCGTGTCCGCCCCATCGGGCATCGCCATGCGCGCGGCCTGCGCCCTATCCAGCTCGGCCCGTGCCGATTCGCAATCGCGCCGCGCCTCGTCCAGCCGTTCCTCTATTCCTTCGCGCCGTCCCGATAAGCGCTCCAATGCCGTCGTCACCTCGTCGGCCGCACGCAGCGCGGCGCGCTGTTGCTGCTCCGCCTGCGTCAGTCGAGTGCGTCCCGCCGCCAGCGCATCGCTCGCGGCCTGTTCGGATGCCCGCGCGGCCTGCTCTGCGTCCTGCGCCGAATCGACTTCTGCGGCGGTGGCGGGGCGGGCGGCCATGATCGCCTCCAGCCGGTTGAGCCGGATCAAGCGTTCGGCTGCCGCCGCGCCGCCTTCGATCGCGACATAGCCGTCCCAGCGGCGCATCTGCCCATCGCGGGTGACCAACCGCTGGCCAACGCGCAACATCTGCCCCTCATCCTTTTCCGCAAAGCCGATCTGCGCCAGGCGACGTGCCAGTTCGGGCGGCGCGCTGATATGGTCGGCGAGCGACGCGCAGCCATCGGGCAGCGCCGGATCATCGGGCTGCGCCTGCGCCCCTGCCCAGCGACGCTTGCCCTCCGTTGCGATGGGGCTTTCTAGATCATCGCCCAAGGCAGCGGCCAAGGCGCGTTCATAGCCAGGCGCGGCTTTCACCTGATCCAGCGCGCGGGCGCGCCCGGCGGAACCACTATCAACGGCGCGGCGCAGGGCGACCGCTTCGCTGTCCAATGCCGCCAGCCCCGCGCGCGCGGAGGATAGCGCCGCTTGGGCTGAGGCCCGCTGTTCGGTGGCGGACTGTCGCAGGGTTTCCGCCTCGCGGATCACTATATCGGCGGCATCCCGGTCCAGGCCGGCCTGCTGTTGCCGCGCGACAGCCTCCTCGCGCTGCGCTTCCAACGGTGCCGCATCAGGCAGCGCAGCGGCTTCAGCGGCAAGGCGAGACGCCTCGCGCTCCGCCCGCTCCAACCGGGTGCGCGCAGCCACCAGCGCGGCTTCCGCGACGCGCAGTTCGGCCTGCTCGCCCGCCTGTTTCGCCATCGCCTTGGCCAGTTCCAACTCGGCATCGCGTGCGCCACTCTCGGCAGCCGCGATCCGTGCCGCAAAATCGGGCCGCAATGTCTCGGTCTCGGCGATCCGCGCCTTGAGTGTGCCAATCTCCGCCGTCAGCCGCGCAATCGCCTCGGCCGCGTCATTGGCCAGCGTCCCCTCCCGCACGCGATCCTCTTCCAGCCGCACCGCCTGCTGCGAAAGATCTTGCAAGCGCTGCACCACCGCATCGCGCTGCGTCCGCAGCGTCTGGAGTCTATGTCCGGCTTCGCTGGCATCCTCGCGCGCCTGCTGGGCGGCGGCGCGCTTGTCCGCCAATAGGGTAACGGCCTCCTGCGCTTGGGCCACGGCTGCGACTTGCGCCTGCTGCGCGATACGTACGTTATGATCGGCCTGTTTCGCTTCGGCGCGCGCGGCTTCCGCGCTGGCATTAGCCTCGCGCCAGCGCGCAAACAACACCCGCGCCTCGGCCACCCGGATCTGGTCGGACAAGCGGATATAGCGTTCCGCCGCTCGCGCCTGCCGCCGCAGGCTGTTGGCGCGAGCGTCCATGTCGATCAATATTTCGTCGAGCCGCGTCAGATTGGCTTCGGCGGCGCGCAACTTCTGCTCCGCGTCCTTGCGCCGCACATGCAGGCCCGCAATCCCGGCCGCTTCCTCCAGCATGGCGCGCCGTTCCTGCGGCCGGGCGGCGATTACGGCGGCGATCCGCCCCTGGCTGACCAGCGCCGGGCTATGCGGCCCGGTGGCGGCATCGGCGAAGATCAGCGCGACGTCGCGCGCGCGGACATCCTTGCCATTGGCCCGATAGGCGCTGCCCGCGCCGCGCTCGATCCGGCGCGTGACTTCCAGTTCGCCATCCGCGCCGACATCGACGGCGCTGAACAATTCGCCCTGTTCCTGCACCGTCAGCAGCGACACTTGGGCAAAGTCGCGCTGCGGTCGGGTCGCGGTGCCTGCGAAGATCACATCTTCCATGCCGCCGCCGCGCATCGACCGCGCGCTCGATTCGCCCATCACCCAGCGGATCGCTTCCAGCAGGTTGGACTTGCCGCATCCGTTGGGGCCAACGATGCCGGTCAGGCCCGGCTCGATCCGCAATTCGGTCGCATCGACGAAGCTTTTGAAGCCGGAGAGTTTCAACCGCTTTATCTGCACGGGATCGGACCGGGACGATGTCTCGCCCCGGCTCCCTCAACCGCCGATGTCAGCCCCCCGGCCGGCAATCAGAGTCCCGCTGCCTTGAGCTTGGGCTGGAGCGAGGCCCAGTTCGCGGCATTGTCGACCAGTACGCCATTGATCAGGAAGCTTGGCGTACCAGTGATCTGATATTGGCTGTTGGCCGTCTCTACGCCCTTCGCCAGTTTTTCAGCGGCGGCGATGTCGGCCAGGCATTGCTTAGCTTGATCGGCGGAGATGCCGCGTTGCTGGGCAAATTCAACCAAGCCCAAATCGCTCGCCAACTGTCCGAATCGCTGTACGGGTGGTGCGTTCATCACCGCTTGATAGCGCTCGTCGCCCATGGCCTGCACCTTGTCGAACATTGCGGTCTGGTTGGCAAAAAACTGCTCGGACAGCGGATAATAGATATCCTTGCCGCCGCAACGCGCCAGCAATGCCGTCGAAATGTCGATCGGGTCACGCACATAGGGGCGGAACTCGAAGCTCATTTTGCCGGTATCGACCAGCTTGTTGATTTCTTCCGACGCTTCGGCCGTGAAATCCTTGCAATGGCTGCACGTGTAGGAGCCGAATTCGACCAGTTTCACCTTCGCGGCGGGATTGCCCATCAGATAATAGCCATCCGGCGTTTCGGCGACCGTCTGCGACCAGCTGGTGCCAGCGGGCGGCGCGACAGCCGCGACCGGCTCTGCGGCCGACGTGGCGTTTTCCTCGCTCTTGCCGCACGCGGCGAGGGTCAGGCTGAGGGCGATAAGGGCAAGACCGGAAAAGGCTTTCACGACGGGCAAGGCTCCGATGATGGATGATTGAAAGGCGGGTCTAGATCAGCGCGAGGCTGGCGGCAATGCGGCCTGAAGGATGGACCAGGTCGATCCTTCGACCCGTATGCCGTTGACGGTGAAGCCGGGCGTGCCGGTGATCTTCACTTTGTTCCACGCATCATCGGTCATCGCCATCACCTGCTTCATGCCCATGGGACTGGCGATGCAGGCGTCCAGCTGCGCCGGCTTATAGCCGCGCTTGCCCATCAGCGTGTACAGCCCGGTCTTCTGGCCGATGTCGCGCAGCGCCGCGATCTGGTCGGTCGGCTTGGTCGCATCCCGATCATAGGTCTCGATGTGCGACATCCACGCATCCTGATTGGCGAACAGCGCTTCATGATTGCCCATGAAGCGGGCTGGACCACCGCAGCGCGCAAGCAGCGCGGCGGTCAGGTCATATTTGTCGCGCACGGCATTGCGCACCTCGACACTGACCTTGCCGCCTTGCACATAGCCGGTCTTGAGCGGTCCGCTCGCCTGTCCCACGAACTGGGCACAATGGCTGCAGGTATAGCTGACATATTCGACCAATTTGGTCGTGGCGGACGGATTGCCCATCACATGCCCGCCGACCGGCGAGATGACGACGCGGTTCACCCAGTTGGTGGCAGGCGCGGCAACCAGGGCGGTGGGCAGGGCGATAAGGGCGAGGGGCAGGAAGCGGGCAAAGGTCATGGGAGCAGGTTCCTGGCGGATGTCGGCTGAACGAAAGCGTAACGGCATCAGCCGATTTTGGGCGGGCCGCTGCTGTTGGCAAGCCCCTGCGCCAGCGATTCCAGCACGGTGCGCAATTCGGGATCGCCGATGCCACGCAATGAATCGCCCAGTTCGACGGGGATCGGTCGCAAATTGCGCGGTGGCGGGCGGCGTTCGGCGGTGGCAGGCAGGATATCGCCCTGCCGCATCGCCACCTTGGCGACGGCGGCATAGCCAAAGAAGCGGTTCACCCGCTCGATCATGTCGGGCAGCATATGCTGCACCATCGGTCCATGGCCGCTCATCACCGTCAGCTGCAATGTCCCGCCCGCCTTCTTGCCGACCGGGAAGCGAATCGATTCGGGCGCGGTGATCGCGGCATAATGGCTGCCGACGATCTCGGTCCAGCGGGTGACGATGCTGGACTGGACGAAGCCGAACTTGCGGAAAGCGGCGCGGCCGATGTCGGGCATCAGGTCGGCAATCTGGCGGCTCGCGCCGATCCGGGGCCGCTCGACGGGCAAGGCGGCGCGGCTTTTCACTTTCGGCACTGGGGGGCGTTCCGTCATGGCTCGCACCATGCATAGCGCCGCCATGCGCGTCGAGGGTAGAGAGTCAAAAATCGCGGGCGACCTGCTCGCCCATTACGATGTCCACGCCCGTCGCCTGCCCTGGCGCGCGCCGCCCGGGAGCAACGCGGCTGATCCCTATCGCGTCTGGTTGTCCGAAGTGATGCTGCAACAGACTACGGTGGCGGCTGTCGGTCCCTATTTCGCCAAATTCACCGAACGCTGGCCCAATGTCGAAGCACTGGCGGCGGCGGCGGATGCCGATTTGATGGCCGCCTGGGCAGGGCTGGGTTATTATGCCCGCGCCCGCAATCTGCTCGCCTGCGCGCGGGCGGTGGCGGGCGAGCATGGCGGACGATTCCCAGATACGGAGGATGGCCTGCGCGCGCTACCGGGCGTGGGTGCCTATACTGCCGCTGCGGTTGCCGCCATCGCCTTTGGCCGCCGCGCCGTGGTCGTGGATGCCAATGTCGAGCGGGTCGTCGCCCGGCTGTTCGCGATCACCACCCCGCTACCCGCTGCCCGTCCAGCGATCCGCGCGGCGGCGGATAGAATCACGCCCGATGCCCGCGCCGGGGATTTCGCCCAGGCGATGATGGATTTGGGCGCGACCATTTGCACCTCGCGCAATCCCGCCTGCGGCATCTGCCCCTTGCGCGCCGATTGCGCCGCCGTCCTGACCGCCGATCCAGCCGCCTTCCCGGTCAAGGCCGCGAAAAAGGCCAAGCCGCATCGGCTGGGCCACGCCTTCTGGATCGAGCGGGCGGATGGCCATGTCTGGCTGATGCGTCGCCCGGACAAGGGGTTGCTGGGCGGTATGCGCGGCTTGCCCGGATCGGCATGGAACGACGCGCCTGATCCGACGCCGCCTTTCGCGGGACCATGGCGGAGGCTGGAGCCGCCGGTCGCCCATGTCTTCACCCATTTCTCGCTGGCATTGACGGTTCATGCGATCCAGGTGAATCAAGATCATGTGCCGAAGGACACGGGCGAATGGTGGCCGATCGATCGACTGGCGGAGGCGGGATTGCCCACCCTGTTCGTTCGTGCGGCTGAAACCGCAATAAGAGAAAAGGAGGCCAGCGATGCACGGCACTAATCCAGCGAGTGAGGCATTGCCCGGCTTCGTCGGCGGCACGATCGATCGCGTCGATCATATCCGTTCCAACCCTGCCAAGCTGGCGGACACCTTTGCTGATCCGGCCGCGCGATTGCTGGTGCTTGATGGGCTGGAGCCGGTCGAGGTGGACGGCCACCTGCTGCTGGAGCCTTTGAAGCCAGACGCCCATGTTGCAGATCACGTCCTGCTCGGCATCGACCCTGCCGGACAGCCGATTTTCGCGCGATTGGTCGCCGATCTTGGCCCCAACCTCATTCCTACCCCGCGCAGCCGCGCCATCGCCGGACTGGTGCCAGCGGCGGAGGTCGCGCTCTACGGAACCGCGCGCAGCCTGGTGCATTGGCATGCCCGCCATCGCTTTTGCTCGGTCTGCGGCGGGCCGACCCAGCCGGTCAAGGCAGGCTGGTCGCGGCGGTGTGACCTTTGTGCCGCCGAACATTTTCCCCGCACCGACCCGGTCGTCATCATGCTGGCGGAATATCAGGGTCGGGTGCTTGTCGGGCGACAACATGCCTGGCCGCAGGGACGCTATTCGGCTCTGGCGGGCTTTGTCGAACCCGGCGAAACGATCGAGGAAGCCGTCGCGCGCGAACTGTTCGAGGAAGCCGGCATCCGTGTCCGCGACGTGCGCTATGTCATGAGCCAGCCTTGGCCCTTCCCCTCCTCCCTGATGATCGCCTGCATCGCGCAGGCGGACGACGACGCGCTGACGCTCGACCCGACCGAGATAGAGGATGCCTTTTGGTGCGACGCCGCTGCCGTTCGCAGGGCGATAGCGGAGGAACAGGACGCACCTTTCCTCGCGCCGCCGCGCATGGCGGTCGCCTGGCACCTGCTCGACCGATGGCTGGCGGGCGTTGCTCCCATGGGCGCAAGCGCGTAAGGCCACAGGCTCATTTTCAGTTTCGGGACACCCACGCCTCCATGCTCAGCCTAGAAGAAGCCCAGTCGCGCGCGCAGGATCTGGTCAGCGCCGCGCGCAAGGCAGGGGCGGATGCGGCCGACGCCATCTATGCCTGCAACGCTTCGACCAATGTGTCGGTGCGGCTCGGCGTGTTGGAGGATGTCGAACGATCCGAGGGTGAAGAAATTGGTCTGCGCGTCTTCATCGGCAGCCGGTCGGCCAGCATCTCCGCGTCAGACATGAATCCGGCGACGCTCGCCACGCTGGTCGATCGTGCCGTCGCGATGGCGCGCGAAGCCCCGGAAGATCCTTATGCGGGACTCGCCCCCGAAGACCGGCTGATGAAGAAGCGCCCGCCTGCGCTCGACCTGACTGATGAGGGGGAGCCTGAACCTGCCGCGCTACGCGAACGCGCGCTGCTGGCGGAGGAAGCGGCGCGATCAGTGCCCGGCATCACCAACAGCGAAGGCGGCGGCGCATCGAATGGCCGCAGCCAGGTGGCGCTGGCGACCAGCCATGCTTTGCCGGTGCCTATGCAGGCACCAACCACTCGACCTGGGCCAGCGTGCTGGCAGGCGCAGGGTCCGACATGCAGCGCGACTATGCCAGCCATAGCGTGCGCCATCTTGAGGATCTGGACAATGCCGAGGCAATCGGCATGCGCGCAGGCCAGCGTGCCGTCGCCCGCCTCAATCCGGTGAAGGTGGAAAGCGGCGTCATGCCGGTGATCTTCGATCCGCGGATCGGCTCCAGCCTGCTTGGCCATCTGATCGGCGGCATGGTCGGTCCGGCGATTGCGCGCCGGTCGAGTTTCCTGCTTGAATCGCTGGGCGAAGCCCTGTTCGACGCGGGCGTCACCATCATCGACAATCCGCAGGTGCCACGCGGGCTCCGCTCGCGCCCCTTCGATGGCGAAGGTCTGCCAGTTGCACCGCGCGCGCTGATCGACCGGGGCGTGCTGACCGGCTGGCTGATGGACAGTGCTTCGGCCCGGCAACTGGGCCTGGAACCGACCGGCCATGCCAGCCGGGGCGGCAGCGGCGCGCCGGGCGTCAGCATCACCAACGTCCATATGGAGGCAGGTACGGTGTCGCCGGGCGACCTGATGGCGGACGTGAAGCGCGGCATATACGTCACCGAATTGATCGGCATGGGCGTCAATGGCGTGACCGGCGATTATAGCCGGGGTGCGGCGGGCTTCCTGATCGAAAATGGCGCGGTCGCCCATGCGGTGTCGGAAATCACCATCGCCAGCAATTTGAAGGCGATGTTCCGCGCGCTCATCCCCGCCAATGACCTGCATTTTCGCTATGCCATGAACGTGCCGACGCTGCGCGTGGATGGAATGACCGTTGCCGGGGGCTGAGATAGACCTGCGCGCGATCGTGTCGGCGGTCGCTGATGCTGCCGATCATGCGCTGACCCTTTGGGCGGGGGGCGATACCCGCGTGCGCCAGTGGGAAAAGGTGCCGGGCCATCCGGTATGTGAGGCCGACCTGGAAGTTGATGCGCTGCTGCGCGAGCGGCTGGGCCAGATCGACCCTGAAGCAGGCTGGCTGTCGGAGGAGACGGCCGACACGGTTCATCGCCTGGGCGTGCCGCGCGTCTGGGTGGTCGATCCGATCGACGGGACGCGCGACTATCTGCGCGGACGGCCCGGCTGGGCGGTGTCGGTCGCGCTGATCGAGGACGGCGCGGTTCGGCTCGGCATATTGGCCGCGCCCGCCCGCAACGAATATTGGATCGCGCAGGCGGACGGCCCGGCGACGCGCAACGGGCAGACGCTGCGCGCGGGCGACCGCACGACGCTGCCCGGCGCCCGCGTGCCCGCCGATCAATTGCCCCGCGTCGACCGCGATTTGGTGACGGTGGAAAAGCCCAACAGCATCGCGCTGCGCATGGCGATGGTCGCGGCGGACGAGGCCGATCTGGTCGCCACGGTACGCTGGGGCAATGAGTGGGACGTCGCCGCCGCCGCGCTGATCTGTCAGCGGGCCGGGGCGACGGTCACCGACGCCCTGGGTGCGCCCATGCGCTTCAACCGGCCCAAGCCGACCGCTTTCGGCTTGCTCTGCGCCGCGCCGGGCATCCACGCCGCCGCCGCCGACCGGTTATCGCCGCGCGCCCGCGAAATTCTGGGCAACGTACCGGGCTGACCGTTACGTCTTACAATTTGCCATATTGCGCTTCGAACCCGGCAATATCGCCCGCAGCCAGATATTTCGCCTGATCAACCCACTGGTCGCGGATCGGACGGCCCTTGAAATTGCCCAGCCTTGCGTCGATCGCGGCGATGTCCGTGTCGGTCCAGGCGGCGATCTGTGCAAAGCGGGTGATGCCAAGGTCCTTGAGCAACGCCTTGAGTTTGGGGCCGACGCCCTTCATGCGCAGCAGATCGTCCTCGCCCGCTTCCGGCGCGACGGCAGCCACGGGCGCAGGCGCCTCCGCTTCGACCACCACGACGGGCTCTACCGCAACCGGCGCTACGGCGACGGGTTCGACGGCTACCGGTGCAATCGCAACGGGCGCAACGGGAACGGGCGGGGCGACCGGCACGGCTGCAACCGGCATCGTTTCCGCTTCGACCGCAGCAGGGGGGGCAACCTCGTTCATCTTGCCCTTGCCCGACAGCAGGAAGACAAGGCCGATGATCACCAGCAGACCCACCAGCAACCACAGCCCATAGTCCATGAAAAATTCCTGCATCACGCGCCTCCCTGAATATCGTGCCGCTATGTAGGGACGCTTTGTCCCGAACGGCAAGCCTTCACCCCTGTTCGCGCGCAACCTCGCGCCAGCCGATGTCGCGGCGGCAGAAGCCGGTCGGAAAATCGATCGCATCGACGGCGGCATAGGCGGCCGCCTGCGCTGCGCCGACATTCTCGCCTGTCGCGGTTACATTGAGCACGCGCCCTCCATTGGCGACCAGCGCACCAGCCTGTTGCGCCGTCCCTGCATGGAACACCATCGCGCCACGCGCCTGCGCCGCATCGATTCCCTGAATCGCGCCGCCCTTTTCCGGCGTGCCTGGATAGCCATTGGCGGCCATCACGACGGTCAGCGCCGTGCGGTCGGCCAGTTGCACCGGCCCCTGCTCCGCCAACGTCCCCTGCGCGACGCTCAGCAACAAATCGACCAGGTCGCCATCGAAGCGCATCATCAGCACCTGGCATTCGGGGTCGCCAAAACGGGCATTATATTCGATCAGCTTTGGTCCCTCATCGGTCAGCATCAGCCCGGCATAGAGGACGCCCGAATAGGGCATCCCCTCCGCCGCCATCGTCGCCACCGTCGGCGCGATGATCGTGTCGATCACCTGGCGCTCCAGTTCGGGCGTCAGCACGCGCGCGGGGCTATAGGCACCCATGCCCCCGGTATTGGGGCCGGTATCGCCATCGCCGACACGCTTATGATCCTGCGCCGACCCAAAGGGCAGGATCGCGCTGCCATCGGTGAGCGCAAAGAAGCTGGCCTCCTCGCCGGTCATGAACTCTTCCAGCACCACTTCCTCTCCGGCCGCGCCGAACGCGCCGGAGAACATGGTGTCCAGCGCATCGAGCGCTTCCTCGCGTGTTTCCGCGATGATCACACCTTTGCCCGCCGCCAGCCCATCGGCCTTGATCACCACCGGCAGCGTGAAATCGTCCAGCGCGGCGATCGCGCCGTCCTTGCTGGTGACGCGCTGATAGGCAGCGGTCGGAATATGGGCGCGCTGGCACAGATCCTTGGTGAACCCCTTGGACCCCTCCAGTTGCGCGGCCTTCTTGTTGGGGCCAAACACCGGAACGCCCATGGTGCGCAGATTATCGGCCAGCCCGTCCACCAGCGGCGCTTCGGGACCGATCACCACCAGCCCGATCGAATGGCGGGTGCAGAAATCCAGCACGGTGCGATGATCCGTCGCGTCGAGGTCGACCAACGTGGCATGCTGGGCTATGCCAGGGTTGCCCGGCGCGGCGTAGAGCGTATCGAGCCGGGACGATTGCGCCAGCTTCCACGCCAGCGCATGTTCGCGGCCACCGCCGCCAAGCAAAAGGATGTTCATGTCGCCCAAGTCCCCGGATTTCGATGCCTATGACAGTTCGGGCCGCCTGTTAGCGGAGGAACGCGCAGGCGACAACGCGCCGCCGCTCTCGGTCAGTGAATTGTCGGGCATGCTCAAGCGCACGGTCGAGGACCGCTTCGGCCATGTCCGCCTGCGCGGCGAGATTTCCGGCTTCAAGCGCGCCGCGTCAGGCCATCTCTATCTCGCGCTCAAGGATGATAATGCGGTCATCGACGGGGTGATGTGGAAGGGCGGGGCGCAGCGGCTGGCCTTTTCGCCGCAGGATGGGGTGGAGGTGATCGCCACTGGCAAACTCACCACCTATCCCGGCCGCTCCAAATATCAGATCGTGATCGAGCGGATGGAATTGGCGGGCGAAGGCGCGCTGATGGCGCTGCTCGAAAAGCTCAAGGCCAAGCTTGCTGCCGAAGGGCTGTTCGCGGCTGATCGCAAGCAGCCTTTGCCCTTTCTGCCGCGCACCATCGGTGTCGTCACCTCGCCCACCGGCGCGGTGATCCGCGACATTCTCCATCGCCTCGCTGATCGCTGCCCCACCAACGTCCTGGTCTGGCCGGTATTGGTGCAGGGCAATGGTGCCGCCGAGCAGATCGCGCGGGCAGTGCGCGGCTTTTCCGCCATGGACGGCAACGGCCCCGTGCCCCGGCCCGACCTCGTCATTGTCGCGCGCGGCGGCGGGTCTATCGAGGATTTGTGGAGCTTCAACGAGGAAATCGTCGTCCGCGCCGTCGCAGACTGCACCATCCCGATCATCTCGGCGGTCGGGCATGAAACCGACACGACCCTGTGCGACCATGCCGCCGATCGCCGCGCGCCCACGCCGACTGCAGCGGCGGAGATGGCGGTGCCGGTGCGCGCCGACCTGCTCGCCACCCTCGCTGAAATGGGCCTGCGGGCCGGACGCGCGGTCCGTCGCAATGCGGCGCAGGCGAAAGAGCGCCTCGACATGCAGGCGCGGCTCATGCCCACTCCCGACATGCTGCTTGCGCCGCAGCGGCAGCGGCTCGACCAATTGTCCGAAGCGCTGGCTAGCGGCCTGCGCCACCGCATCGCCGACGCCCGCGCGCAACTGGGGCAGGCGGGCGGCGCGTTGCGACCGGCGCTGCTCCAGCAGCAACTGGCCCGTGCGAGCGAGCGGCTCGACCGGTTGCGGCCGCGTCCCGATTATCTGGCGCGCGTCTTGACCGACCGCGCGACCGCTTTCGACCGGGTGTCGCGCCATTTCACCTCGCTTGATTCCGACCGGCCGCTGGCGCGCGGCTATGCCCGCGTGATGGCAGGAGGGCGGCTGATACAGTCCGTTGCGGCGGCGCAGGGCGCAGGCGCGGTGACGCTGCATTTCAAGGACGGAACGGTCGATGCAACCGTCGGGCAGGGCGCGGCCTTGCTTGAGCAGCCCGACCCTGCCGCTATATCGTCAGCACCACGCGCGCCCCGCAAGGCGCGCAGTGCTGACGCACCGCCGCAGCAAGATCTTTTCTCCTGACCGCATGAAAGGCCCGACTGATGCTGATGTCCAACCGCGACCGGATCGCCCGGCTCCATTATATGCCCTACAGCTTCCGTGTGCTGCAGGCGGGGGATCATGTGCTGTGCGCCATGACGGGGCGGAAGATCGCGCTGGAAGACCTACGCTATTGGAGCATCGCCCGGCAGGAACCCTATGCCAGCGCGGAAGCATCCGTTGAGGCCGAACGCGTAGCTAAGCGCATCGGATGAAGTCGCTTACCTTTGCCTTGCTGTTTGCCTTTGCCGGAACGTCGAGCGCCGCGCCACTGGCCGGGCCTGGGGCCGGGCCTGTCGATCTCCGACTCACGGGCACAATGATTCAGGGCGGAGTGGTGGCTGGCACCGCGCCCGCCGATACGGTTGCGCTTCGTTTGGGCGACGAATCCGTCGCGATCGATGCCGATGGCCGCTTTCTGATCGCCTTCGATCGTGACGCCGCGCCGACCGCCCGGCTGACGGCGGAACTCGCCAACGGGCGGACGATCGAGAAAAGCCTGACCATCGCTCCGCGCGCCTGGCGGATTGAGCGGATCAATGCCCCGATGCGGCCGTCCAGCAGCACGGCCGCCTTCTTGGCGCTGCGCAAGCCCGAACTGGCGCAGATCGTGGCCGCCCGTGCGCTCCACACCGATGCCCAGGGCTGGCGGCAGCGCTTCATCTGGCCAGCCATGGGGCGCATTTCCGGCTTGTTCGGGGCGCAGCGCGTCTATCAGGGCAGCCGGGTGCCTATCATGGTGGCGTCGATGTCGCGGGTGCGACCGGCACACCGGTTGTCGCGCCTGCCGATGGTGTGGTGATCCTGGCGGCGGTGGCCAAGCCTTTCACGTTGGAAGGCCATCTGCTGATGATCGACCATGGCCATGGTCTCAACAGCGCTTTCCTTCATCTGTCGCGAATCGATGTAAAGCCGGGCGACACTGTCACCCAAGGGCAACGCCTCGGTGCGATCGGCGCGACCGGCCGCGCGACCGGCCCGCATCTCCATTGGGGTATGAAGTGGAACGCCGCGCGCATCGACCCGCTGTTGATAGCAGGGCCAATGCCGCAAGGGCGGTGAAGAAAGGCGGATGAAGCGGTCTAACTGACCCGCTTCATCCGCACGGCGCGGCCGCCCGCCACCTTGCCCATGAAGCTGCCCATGGCGGCGCGCTTTAGTTCGATCGTCTGGCCGACCTTGGGGTCGCGCGCCGTCATCGCTTCGGTGGTGGCCCATACCGCGCCATCTTCCAGCCCGATCTGCCACTTGCCATATCCAAGGCTGCGCACGGAAGCGATCACCGCTTCGATTTGATCGACTCCCTCGACCTTTGCCTCGCTGCTGTCATCCGCTTCGCCCCCGCCCAAAAAGGGCAGCTTAGGGAAGGAAAAGCCGAACAGCGTCTTGCGGGTCTTATTGAGTTCGCTCTTGTCCAGCACGACCACTTCGTCCCGCTGGGCAGCGGCGTCGATCGCGCCGACCTGACGATCAAAGCAGGCCAGTCGCTCTGCATCCTGCGCAACGGATCGGCACTGCAACAAGTCCGTGAAAATCTCTGGGCGCGGCTGCTGGCGCTTTGGTGCAGCGCTGGCGCTTCCGGTCATGAGGCACAAAAACACCCCCAGCAGACTCATGCTCAGATGCTTCATGCCGTCTCTCCTCATCAATCAACCCGAGATCGTCCTAGCATGCCTCGGCTGAAAACAAGGTCAATATATCGCAGGATCGCCACAACCTGTCGCGTCTGTGTCACTATCAACCGATCGCTGGACAGGTGCGGACATCAATGGGTTGTCAAACGGCGCTCGAACGAAATAATGTTACTAAACAGCCGTAAAACAGCTCTACCACGCTCTTGTTGCATTTATGATACAGCCACATTTAAAAGCGGTGAATGCCCTTTTCCCGCGCTTTACAGCGCCCTGCTCCCCGCGCAGTTTCACGGCCATGCATATGGGGGGATCGCTGTCGGGCACCTTATCCCTCCATAAGTAGAAATAGTGGCAGGACATCTGCCAACCTCCAGAGCAAGGGACTGGACCGTGAAGACATTTTCAAAGAGGGCACTTCTGCGTGCCAGCGCCGCACCGGCGATCCTCGGTGCGTCGCTGATCGCAACCGCCGCATTCGCACAGGAAGCGCCACAGGCCGCTGGTGCAGAAGCGGGCGACACCATCATCGTTACCGGTTCGTTGATCCGCAATCCGAACCTGGCGTCATCTTCGCCTGTTAACGTTACGACTGCTGATGAAATCGATCTGCAGCAGGCCAACGTGGCAGAAGAACTGCTTCGCGAGATTCCAGGGATCGTTCCGAGCATCGGCTCGGCCGTGAACAACGGCAATGGTGGTTTCTCGTTCGTCAACCTGCGTGGCTTGGGTTCTAACCGTAACGTCGTGCTGTTGGACGGTGTACGCGTCGTTCCAGCTGAACTGAACGGCCGATTCGATCTCAACAACGTTCCATTGGCCCTGATCGAGCGTGTGGAAGTCCTGACTGGCGGCGCATCGACCACCTATGGTGCCGACGCCATTTCGGGTGTCGTCAACTTCATCACCAAGTCCGATTTTTCGGGTTTTGAAGCCAATCTTGCTAACCAGATCACCGACGAGGGCGACGGGCATACCGTTCGTTTCGACGTGACCACCGGCGCGAATTTTGATGACGGTCGTGGCAACGTCGTGCTGGGCATTGGCTATCAGCAGTCCGACCCGGTATATCAGGGCGCGCGTAAGATCGGTCAGAATACCATCGGGTCTATTTCTGGACAGGGTGCCGGTTCGGGTACGTCGATCCCCTCGCGCTTCAGCGTTCCCGGGAGTGGCACGTTGCAGGTTGCGCCGGATGGCCAATCGCTTGTTGGCACATACGCCCCCTTCAACTTTGCGCCCGCGAACATCTTCCAGACCCCGTTCGAGCGCTACAACATCTACGCCGCCGGTCGCTATGAGATCAGCGATGCTGTCGAAGTCTACAGCCGGGGCATGTTCACGAAGAACACGGTCAGCACCATCATTGCGCCTTCCGGTTCGTTCGGTATCGCCGTTGATATTCCGCTCAGCAATCCATTCCTGACCTCTGGCATTCGTAATCAGTTCTGCGCAGGCAATGGCATTTCGACCGCTGCATGCGATGCGGCCGCTCTTGCCACGGATCCCAACGATCCAAACTATCAGACTGTGACGAGCGCAATGTTCCGTCGTGCAGCCGAAGTAGGCCCACGCATCAGCGATTACACGAACACAGTGTTCGACTATCGCCTCGGTCTGCGTGGTGGCATCACCGACACGATCGATTGGGACGTGTATGGTGCCTATGGTGAAAGCGACCAGGTTCAGACGATCAAGGGTTACACGCTCAACTCGCGCGTCCAGGAGTCCATGCTGGCAACCAATACAGCAACCTGCCTGAGCGAAAATCCAGAATGTGTGCCTATCAACTGGTTCGCGCCTAGCGTTGGTGGTATCTCGCCGGAAGGCGCAGCTTTCCTCACCGCCAACAGCACTGTGCAGACCCGTACCACGCTGGCTCAGGCTCGTGCGACGATCAGTGGTGACTTTGGCGTTACTTCGCCGTGGGCGGCACAGCCAATCGGCTTCGCGATCGGCGGCGAATATCGTAAATATGGTGCGACCCAGCAGTCCGACGAATTGGCCCGTTCCGGCGATCTCGGCGGTGCAGGTGGCGCGGCCCCCAATATCGACGGTGGCTATGATGTTTACGAAGCCATCGGTGAAATCGTCCTGCCGCTCATCAGCGACAAGCCGTTCTTCGATGAACTGACGATCCAAGCTGGGGTGCGTTACTCCAACTACACGATCGACGCACCTGGAAAGCCGGGTTACAACACCACGACATGGAACGTGAAGGGGACCTGGGCTCCGACGCAGGGGATCGGCATCCGCGGTGGCTATTCGCGCGCTGTCCGTGCACCCAACATCGCGGAACTGTTCACTCCGGTGAACACTCTGCTGACCAACCTGACCGATGATCCATGCGCGTCGATCAATGACGAAGGCCAGCGTTTCGCACCGGCTCCCACCGGTGTATTGCGCGACGTCTGTCTTGCGCAGGGTGCCACGCCCGGCAACGTTGAAGCGATCAATGCTCCGATCGCTGGCCAGGCCAACGTAACGACCGGCGGCAACCTTGCTCTCGGGCCGGAAACGTCGAACAGCTACACTATCGGTGCAATCCTGACGCCGGCGTTTATTCCCGGCTTCAGCATGTCGGTCGATTATTACAACATCAAGATCAGCGGTGCGATCACCACGCCTTCGCCTGATGATGCTGTTGATGCGTGTTTCGGTGCGGGTAACCTCAGCGTTTCAAACCCGGCTTGCACTATCATCCGGCGCGATCCGCTCACGGGCGGTTTGAACGGCGATCCGAACACCACGGGCGGCCTGTTTGCTGGTCTGTCCAACCTGGGCCGTCTCGCTACGGATGGTATCGACGTGATCATGAACTATCGTCGTGATGTCGGTTTTGCGACGCTGGCGATGGCGTTCAACGGTAACTGGACGAACAAGTCGACTTTCCAATCGACGCCGAGCGACGTCAATCGTGATTGCGTTGGTTTGTACAGCGTGAACTGTGGTTCTCTGCAGCCGGAATATCAGTGGACGTTGCGGACGACACTGGCCTTTGAAAGCATGGACCATTCGTTGGTCTGGCGCCATCTGGACGGTTTCCGCTCGGAAAACGGTGGTCTTTTCGTTGGAACGCCGATTGGCTACACCGGTGAAGAAGATTTCAACACCATCCCGGCCTATGACTACTTCGATTGGACATCGCGTTTCAACGTGAGCGACAACGTCACTCTGACGCTGACCGTGCAGAACATGTTCAACAAGAAGCCACCGATTGTCGGTTCGGACGCTGGCCCGACCTCGTGGAACAGCGGCAACACCTATCCGTCGACCTACGACGCTCTGGGTCGTCGCTATGGTGCTGCTATCAAGCTGCGCTTCTGATCCTGTTATACATCGCAAAAGGAAAGGGTCGGCAATTTGCCGACCCTTTTTTTATGGGACATTTATGATCTAAGAAGTGGGTTGGGCAGTTCCATCGCAATGGTTCGATTGGTAGCGATCACTCGTGCCCATTGTTCAACCTTATCGATCTCTTCTGCGTGGATGCTGCGGCCCATTGCCGCGGCTTCTGTCCGATTTACTGCCGTGAAGGCTTCACCATTTTTGCTATTATGATTGAACAGATCGGTCGACGCGACAGCGCTGATGCGCTCCATATGCGTATCGAGATCGAAATGTCGGGCTAGTTGGCCTAGGCTTTCGCTCGGTTTAGCGATGAACATATCGCTGTTCAACGTGACGACCCGGTCACCCAAAGCGCCTGCCAATTTTTTGAAACTGCATATGTTGGGCGAGCCAACCGATGGCAGCAACTTGAATGTCGGTGAGACCGAGATAGTCGGCGGGGGCGATGCCAAGATCAATCATCCCTTCCCGCAGCAGCTTTTTCAAAAGGTCGCGGACCCAGAGCCGCCCTTCCATGCCTTTGCGGGCGATGGACGTCAGATAATCGGCCAGTGGCGCATGGAGCAACACGGCGCGTGACTGGGGGCGTAACGCCATCAAAGCTGGAATCATCGGGTTTGCAATGCTGGACGGCTTTACGATGATAGCTTCACCCTGTTCAAAGGGTCGTGCCATCAGCGCAAGGCCATCGTCGAGCACCTTTGCTACCTGCGGCCCTGTAGCACCCCGATGGCGCCAGCCAATGATATCGTTGAACAATACAGGCTCTTTCAAACCCATTGAGATGCCGGGCAAATCAAATGCAGAGGCCAACAACGTGGAGCAGCAGAAGGCAGAATGGAATATGAAATGGATGGGTGCTGGTGGCATAGCGTGAATCATGGCGGTCGCACGGGAAACGGCGCGGCGCTCGACACCTTCACCCAGATATTGGTCGGTTAAGAACGGCATTTTGCGGTGCCGCTGACGCGACACGGATACCATATGAAAGCAATCTCGCGTTGCATCATAGCGATGGGGCAGCCATTCCGCGCTACCCATGATAGTTTCGATACTTGGCTTCGTCATTGTCATGATTGCCGTGTTGGCATGGTGGATTATCGGAAACAAGTTATCGTCAGGCCGGATTCCCTGTGGCAGACCCAAGCTGGTAGGATTTTTCAAAGCTGTAGATTGCAGCTAGACGCGAAGGCTGCACTTTGGGCTTGCCCATCCACGGCAGTTGTCACAGATTTGATGTATCGACCATCGCTCGCGCTGAATGTGGGCCTAGCCTGTCAAATCTGGTTATGACACGAGCAAAATTGGATTGATTACCAAGGAGAATTATTATGCCATTCCTCAAGGCCGTGATTGCATCCAGTTTATTGTTGTTGCCCGCGCCTCTGCTGGCAGATGAGCGCCCCGCTTTGAACCGTAATGATCCCGATGCGATCCGGTGTCGGAAAATAGAAGTCATCGGATCATTGGTGCGTAAAACCCGCGTCTGCAAAACCAACGCCCAATGGAAGACGATAGTGGACCATCAAAGCCGCGAAGCGCAGGATTTGGTCGACCGTAATCGCAGTGGTACAGTCATGAGCAACTGATCAAGCCGATCCGTCGGAGCGACGATTGTCGCTCCGACGGATCGGTTAATGCTCAAACCCTCAGCACCAGCGCTCCATCGCCATCCTCGACCTGTACCGTCGATCCGTCGGGCACCTGCCCGCGCAGGATCATGTCGGCGAGGGGGTCTTGCAGATAGCGTTGTACCGCGCGCTTCAAGGGGCGCGCGCCATAGACCGGATCATAGCCGACGCGGCCGAGCCAGGCGCGGGCGCCGTCGGTCAGGTCGAGGATGATCTTGCGGTCCTTGAGCAGCTTGCCGACCCGCGCGACCTGAATGTCCACGATCGGGGCCATATGCGCGGCCCCTAAGCGATGGAACAGGATAACCTCATCTAGCCGGTTGAGGAATTCAGGCCGGAAATGGCCGCGCACGACGTCCATCACCTGATCCTCGACCTTTTCGACCGGCTCGTCGTCGGCGAGGCCCGCAATATATTGGCTGCCCAGGTTCGATGTCAGCACGATGATCGTGTTGGTGAAATCGACCGTGCGACCCTGCCCATCGGTCAGGCGGCCGTCGTCCAGCACCTGGAGCAGGATGTTGAACACGTCGCCATGGGCTTTCTCGACCTCGTCGAACAGGACGACCTGATAGGGGCGACGGCGCACGGCTTCGGTCAGGACGCCGCCTTCCTCATAGCCGACATAGCCCGGAGGCGCGCCGATCAGCCGGGCGACGCTGTGCTTTTCCATGAACTCGCTCATGTCGATGCGCACCATGGCGTTGTCGTCATCGAACAGGAAACCGGCCAGCGCCTTGGTCAGCTCGGTCTTGCCGACGCCCGTGGGGCCAAGGAAGAGGAAGCTGCCGAGCGGCCGGTTGGGATCTTGCAGCCCGGCGCGGGCGCGGCGCACGGCGGTCGATACGGCTTTGACCGCATGCGCCTGGCCGATCACGCGCTTGCCCAGAGTCTCCTCCATGGCGAGCAATTTCTCGCGCTCGCCGGTCAGCATCCGTTCGACCGGAATGCCGGTCCAACGGGCCACGACGCCAGCGATGTCCTCGGCGGTCACTTCCTCGCGCAGCATCGCGCCTTCCGACGCGGTGGCCGCTTCGGCCAGCCGCTTTTCCAGCGCCGGGATGGTGCCGTAGGAGAGCTCGCTCATCTTCGCGAGGTCGCCCGCGCGCTGCGCCTGCTCCAGTTCGAGCCGGGCGGCGTCGAGTTGCTCCTTGATCTTGGCCTCGCCTGCGATCTTGTCCTTTTCCGCCTGCCAGCGGCTGGTCAGTTCGCTCGATTGCTGTTCCAGATTGGCAAGATCGGCCTCCAGCGCGGTCAGCCGGTCCTTGGATGGCTGATCGCTCTCCTTCTTGAGCGCTTCCCGCTCGATCTTGAGCTGGATGATGCGGCGATCGAGATTCTCGATCTCCTCGGGCTTGGACTCCACCTCCATGCGCAGGCGCGAGGCGGCCTCGTCCATCAGGTCGATCGCCTTGTCGGGCAGGAAGCGGTCGGTGATGTAGCGGTTGGACAGCGTCGCCGCCGACACGATCGCGCCATCGGTGATCCGCACACCATGGTGCAGCTCATATTTTTCCTTGAGGCCGCGCAGGATCGAGATGGTGTCCTCGACCGTCGGTTCGCCAACGAATACGGGCTGGAAGCGCCGCTGGAGCGCGGGATCCTTCTCGACATATTTGCGATATTCATCGAGCGTGGTCGCGCCGATACAATGCAATTCGCCGCGCGCGAGAGCGGGCTTCAAAAGATTGCCTGCATCCATCGCGCCTTCGGATTTTCCCGCGCCGATCAGCTGGTGCATCTCGTCGATGAAGAGGACGACATGGCCGTCTGCGGCCTTCACTTCGTCCAGCACGCCCTTTAGCCGTTCCTCGAACTCGCCGCGATATTTCGCCCCCGCGATCAGCGCGCCCATGTCGAGCGCCATCAAGGTACGGTCCTTGAGCGTGTCGGGCACGTCGCCATTGGCGATGCGCAGCGCCAGTCCTTCGGCGATGGCGGTCTTGCCAACGCCGGGTTCGCCGATCAGGACCGGGTTGTTCTTGGTCCGGCGGGCGAGAATCTGGACGGTGCGGCGGATTTCCTCGTCACGGCCGATGACGGGATCGAGCTTGCCGTCGCGCGCGGCTTGGGTCAGGTCGCGGGCGAATTTCTTGAGCGCGTCATAGCGATCCTCCGCGCCTGCCGTGTCGGCGGTGCGGCCCTGGCGCAGGCTGTTGATCGCGGCGTTGAGCGCTTCGGGCTTCACGCCCGCTGCGCTAAGCGCCTTACCCGCCGCTGTGGTGGTGGCCAGCGTGAGCGCAAGGAGTAGCCGCTCGACGGTGACGAAACTGTCGCCCGCCTTGGCCGCGACCTGTTCGGCCGAGTCCAGCACGCGCACAGCGTCATTGTCGAGGCCCGGCGTCTGCTGCGCGCCGCTGCCTGAGACGGCGGGGATTTTCGCCAGCGCGGCGTCGGTTTCGCGCAGGGCGGTCGGCGCGTCGCCGCCAGCCGCCTTGATCAGGCCCGATGCCATGCCCTGCTCATCCTCCAGCAGCGCCTTCAACAGATGGTCCGGGCTGATCCGCTGATGGTTCATGCGGATCGCGACGGTTTGCGCCGATTGCAGGAAGCCTTTGGCGCGGTCGGTGAATTTTTCGAGGTTCATAACATGCCTTCTGGAAGAACGGGCCCTTCGTGATGCTGCCCCTCATGTGGTGTTGCCTAAAAAGCACACAAGGGGCGATACGCAATTTCCGCAGGCTGGCGATTTACTTGGGGCTGGGGGCCTTGGGCTGGTCGGCGGCAAAGGCGTCGCCGAAGAAATCCTGCGCATACCAGCGTGGTGCTTCCGGCGCGTCGGCGATCTGGCGGGCGATGGCGTAGTTGACGCGGGCGAATTTGGCGGCGGCATTCCAGTTGAAGGGCAGGTCGATCTGGTCGGATGGTTGATGATATTGGGTCTTGAGGAAATGTTCGAACGCGGCTTTGCCCGGCCCGGCGAAACCGGTCATCAGGAAGACGGCGGGTACGCCTTCCTGCACGAAGCGATAATGGTCAGAGCGGGTAAACAGCCCTTCGGCGGGCAGCGGGTCGGGCGACAGGGCGACGCCGACCGATTGGGCGGCGCGATCGACGATCGGGCCGAGGGTCGAATGTTCGGCGCCGAAGGCCACGACGTCCTGGAAGTCGTAAGTCAGGATCGGCATGTCGAGATTGACGACGGCGACGAGCTTGCCGCCTGCGGGCAGGACCGGGTGCTTGGCGAGATATTGCGAGCCGAGCAGCCCGTCCTCTTCCGCAGTCACGGCGGCGAACAGGATCGAGCGTTTGGGCCGTGCGCCGCCTTCCGTAAAGGCCTTCGCCACCGCCAGCATGGTCGCGGTGCCCGACGCATTGTCCATCGCGCCGTTATAGATTTTGTCGTCGCCCTTCGCGCTCTGCTTGACGCCATTATGGTCGAGATGGGCCATCAACAGCACATATTCATGCGCCAGCGTCGGATCGGAGCCGGGCAGCATCGCCAGCACATTGGCCGAGGGGGCCGTGCTGACGGAACTGGCGCGCTCCAGCGTGACGAGGGGCTGGAGGGCAAAGCCCTTGGGGCGGCCACCCTTCTTGCCTGCCTGCTCCAGGATGGCGGCGAGATTGCCGCGCGACCCGGCGAAGAGCGCCTCTGCGGCCGGGCCATGGACCGTGGCGGTGGCGCGGATGGCGGGCGTGCGGACATAGGGCTGGCCCTGGCCGTCGATCCAGCTGACGACCGGATCATTGCTGCGCTCGCGCAGCTTGTCCCAGGGCATGCGGGCGAGCAGGCTGGGGCTGGGCAGAGTGATGAGGCCGATGGCCCCGGCCTTCTGCGCCGCCAGCGCCTTTTCAGCGGCAAGATGCGCGCCGACTTCGCTGGGCATACCGACGGGCGAGCCGGAGAGGGCGACCGCGAATTTGCCCTTGAGGTCCAGCCCGGCATAATCGTCGATCTTCTCCCGATCCGATTGCAGGCCATAGCCGACGAACACGGCCCCGGCGGCGATGCTCTGCTTGGCCTCGCGGCCGAAGCCGGCGATCGCGACATCGGTGCCATTGGCGAACCGCTGGCCGCCGATGGTGAGCGCGGCGGGCGCGGTCTTGTCGAGATCGGCCAATGCCAGCGTTACCGGCTGATACCAGCTATCCTTGACCGCCTGGGTCAGGCCGAGCGCGGCGAAGCGGGCGGCGACGAAGCGGGCGGCGATGTCATAGCCGCGCGTGCCCGCATCGCGTCCTTCGAGCAGGTCGTCGGCGAGGAATGTCACGTCGGCGCGGATCGCGTCGGGGGAGAAGGTCGGTTCCTGAGCGAAAGCCGGGGCGGCGAGGGCAAGCAGGGAGACGAGGACGGGAAGGCGAAAGCGCATGGGTTACTCTTTTAAGGTCGATGATGGAGCGGAACCTATCGTCGCGGTTCGCGCTGTCCAGCCGTATGCGTATTGCGCTGCTAAAACGCCCCGCTATTCTAGCGCCATCCTGCGGGCGGTTTCACCCCGCTGCTTTTGTCAGAAGGCTCCTTCATGATCCTGTCTTCCCTGCCGCGCCGCCTGCCCCTGCTGATCGGCCTGTCCATGCTGGCGATGACGCCCGTGACCCAGGCGGTGGCGCAGGGCACCGCCGCCATCGCCGCGCCCGCGCCGCTTTCCAGCCTCGTGTCGGCGGTCGATATTCCCTATGAAGAATTCACGCTGAAGAACGGCCTGCGCGTCATCGTCCATACCGACCGCAAGGCGCCGGTGGTGGCGGTGTCGGTCTGGTATCATGTCGGATCGCGCTTCGAGCCTGCGGGCAAGACGGGCTTTGCGCATCTGTTCGAGCATCTGATGTTCTATGGGTCGGAAAATGCCGATGGGCCGTTCTTCGGGCGGTTGGAGGATATCGGCGCGACCGATTGGAACGGGACGACCTGGTTCGATCGCACCAACTATTTCGAGACGGTGCCGACGGGCGCGCTCGACCGGGCGCTGTTCCTGGAATCCGACCGGATGGGCCATTTGCTGGGCGCGGTGACGCAGGCGAAGCTGGATACCCAGCGCGGCGTCGTCCAGAATGAAAAGCGCATGGGCGAGAATCAGCCCTATGGCCTGGTCGAATATGCGCAGCTCGCCGCGCTGCTGCCCGAAGGCCATCCCTATCGCCACTCCACCATCGGCTCGATGGCGGACCTGAATGCCGCGAGCCTCGCCGATGTGCAGATGTGGTTCAAGACGCATTATGGCCCGAACAATGCCGTGCTGGTGCTGGCGGGCGATATCGACATGGCGACCGCCAAGAAAAGGTGGACCGCTGGTTCGGCAACATCCCCGCGGGGCCGCCGCCCCAGGATGTGGACGCGACCGTCCCGACGCTCGACAAGGATGTCGAGAAGCTGATGAAGGATAATGTCGCGGCGACGCGGCTGTATCGCAACTGGGTGGTGCCGGGCGTCAATGGCGCGGACCTGCCCGCGCTCGACCTGGCGCTGTCTGTGTTCGGCGGGCTGGGATCGTCGCGGCTCTACACGACACTGGTGCGCGACGAGAAGTTGGCGGTCGGGGTCAAGGCCAATGTCCAGCCGTTCGAGAAGCTGAGCATTGCCGAGATCACGGTGGACGTGAAGCCTGGCGAAGATGCGGTGGCGGTGGGCAAGCGGCTCGACCAGCTGCTGGCCGATTATCTGACCAACGGGCCAAGTGCCGACGAGGTGCAGCGCGCTGCGACGCAGCGGGTGGCGGGGACGATTTCGGGGTTGGAGCAGGTCGGCGGCTTTTCCGGTAAGGCGGTGACGCTGGCCGAAGGCGCGGTCTATTCGGACGATCCGGCGACCTACAAGAAGGATCTGGCCGCCTATGCCGCGGCGACCCCGCGCCAGGTGACGGAAGCGGCGCGCAAGTGGCTGGGCCGGCCGGTATTCCGCCTGACGGTGGCACCGGGCGAACGGACGGCGGCGGATAATGCGCTGGCGGGCAATGCCACGATGAAGCCCGCTTATTTCCGCGATCCCGATGCGCCTGCGCCGACGGCCGCAACGCCGCCCAAGCCGACCAAGATCGCCGAACCGCCGATCGAGCTGGTGGCGGACCTCGACTTTCCGCCGGTCGAACATGCCACGCTGAGCAACGGCATTCCGGTCGTCTTCGCGCGCCGCGCCACGGTGCCGACGGTGCGGGTGTCGGTGGCGTTCGATGCGGGCAATGCCGCCGATGATCGGGCGAAGCTCGGCACGGCGGCGCTGACCACGGCGTTGCTGGACGAAGGGACCAAGACCCGCAGTTCGCTCACCATCGCGCAGGAGCAGGAGCGGCTGGGCGCGGCGGTGAGCGCGGGCAACAGCATGGATCGCACGACGGTCGGCCTATTCGCGCTCAAGCCCAATCTGGATGCCTCGCTTGGCCTGCTGGCCGACGTGGTGCGCAATCCGGCCTTTGCCCCTGCGGAGGTCGAGCGGCTGCGCGGGCAGATGCTGACGCGGATCGCGGCGGAGAAGACCGAGCCGATGGCGATCGCCCAGCGGATGCTGCCGCCCTTGCTCTATGGCACGGCGCATCCCTATGGCATCCCCTTCACCGGGTCGGGCACCGAGAGCGGGGTCAAGGCGGTGACGCGGGCCGATCTGGTCGCCTTTCACGACGGCTGGCTGCGGCCCGACAATGCCAAGATCTTCGTGACCGGCGACACGACGCTGACCGAATTGCTGCCCTTGCTGGAAAAGCGCTTTGGCGACTGGAAGGCCCCGGCGGCGGCGAAGGGGACCAAGCTGTTCCGCATGGACCGGATGGCGCGCCCGGCGCGGATCATCCTGATCGACAAGCCGCAAAGCCCGCAGTCGATGATCCTGGCGGGTGTGCTGACCGCCAAGAAGGGCACCGACAATCCGGTGACGCTGCAGTCCGCCAACGAGGTGCTGGGCGGCAGCACGACGTCGCGGCTGACCATGGACCTGCGCGAGACCAAGGGTTGGGCCTATGGCGCGGGGACGGCACTGCCCGGCGTCAAGGACACGATCCCGCTGCTGGTCTATGCACCGGTGCAGAGCGACAAGACGGGCGAGTCGATCATCGCGGCGCGGCAGGACATCAAGGATTTCCTGACGAGCAAGGGCACGACCAAGGCCGAGCGCGACCAGACGATCAACGGCCAGATACTCTCGCTGCCGGGCAGTTTTGAAACCTCGTCGGACCTGCTGGGCGCGATGATGCGCAACGACCTGATTGGGCGGGCGGATGATTTCTACGAGACGCTGCCCAAAATCTATCGGGCGATGACGGCCGCCGATTTCGACAAGGCGGCGCGCGAAGCGATCAACGCCGACGGGCTGATCTGGGTCGTGGTGGGCGACGCCAAACTGGTGCGGCCACAGCTTGACGCGGTGGGCTTGCCCGTAGAAACAGGCACATTGGCTGATTGACGGCCACGTAAAGGAGTGAATGAAATGGCAACTGTCGATGGCGCTTATGATTGCGTGGCCAAGACGCCGATGGGCGACCAGAATGGCGTGTTCACCGTCGTCAGCAGCGGGGACCGGTTCAACGGCACCTTTGCCGGGATGATGGGGTCGCTGGACGTGGTCGATGGCAAGGTCGCGGGCGACACCCTGACCTGGAAGATGGAAATGACCATGCCGATGCCGATGACGCTGGAATGCGAAGCCACGGTCAGCGGCGATGCGATTACGGGCACGATGCAGTTGGGCGCGTTCGGGGCTTCGGCCTTTACGGGGACGCGGCGGGCCTGACGGGTTGGGGGTTCGGGCGCGGCCCGGACCCCAAGCCATTCCGCAAAGCGGACAGCGACCCGGACATAGGTTGCGACTTGTGCCAATTTGATTAGTTAGCTGGACACCCGCAAAAACTCTGGCGGATTTAGGTTATTCGTGATTCATTGATTGGGCAGCCATTGGAGGTGACGAGCCATGGACCCCAAGTCTCTTTTCAGCCTGAACGACCATCTTGAGATGCTGAGCTGCCACGGCGATCCGCTTGAGATCCTGGAACGGACAGTGGATTTTGAGTATTTCCGGGTCTGGCTGGTCGAGGGACTGGGTTATGGCGATGGCAGCAAGGGCGGTCGCCCGCCGTTCGATCCCGTTGCCATGTTTAAAATCTTGATCCTGCAGACCCAGCATAATCTGTCCGATGCGCGGATGGAGTATATGATCCGGGACCGGCTCAGCTGGATGCGGTTTCTGGGCTTTGCGCTGGGTGACCGCACCCCCGACGAGAATACGATCCGGCACTTTCG
>NZ_JEMV01000058.1:12500-26784 GCF_000588875.1 Sphingobium sp. Ant17 | reverse complement strand
GATGGTTTGAAAATCGTTAGAGACATCGTTGAAACGGCTGAAGGTCAGATCGTGCTTCAGGATCCCAAGTCCGGGTTCTCGACTTGCTTGCGCGTCCTCGTTCCAGAGGCAAGCGATGAGGAAATCCCATCAAATGCCTACTAAATATATCTGTCTCGATGACGAAGTTGAGAAGGTGAAGCCGATCGTCCAGGTGCTTGAAGCGGCACATCCTGATCTTTCAATCGAAATCAGGTCGCCATACAAATTCGATGAGGAAGTCCGTCAGCTGACCAAATTTGATTATGATGGTCTTCTGCTGGACCTACGGCTTGATCGTGCAGCTGATGCCGATGGCCAGCGGGTCAACTACCGCGCGCTGGCGCTTGCTCAAGAGTTGCGAACCAGGATGACGGAAGACGGGCGCGGCCGACCTATGGTCCTCTGGTCGGTCGATGACAATTTCAAGCTGTCCTATGACAAGGATGAAAACGAGCCACGACCTTTTTTTTGACAAAACAATATTTACAAGGTCAACATCACCAAAAGATGCCAGCAATATAGCGACCGAGATGATCGATCTGGCAAACGGCTACAAAGCGATAAGCGCAACGCGATCGAAAACTGTCAAGAATCCGTACAGCCGACTGATAGATCTGCCGTCGGCGTTCGAGATTCTCGATCCACGGATAGCTCAGGGAATCGCCGACGATCGGGCATATCCGGCTCATGTTTTTTGCGCGATCGATCTTGCGAAATCTCATTTTCGGCAATGGCCCGTTGATCGATGAGCGCACCCCTGCTCTGCGGCTCGGGATCGATATTGAGAAGTCTGAAGACTGGGCAAAGCTGCTCGACAAGTTCGCCAAGCCAGCAAAATACACTGGCGTGTTTGGTACCGCGTGGCCTCGTTGGTGGATGCACAAGATTGTTGAAGCTTGGTCTGCCTTAACCGATGAAGGCGCCTCCAACGTATGGAGGCTGAGCAACGTGTCGCGTTGTCAAAAGAAGCTTCTCAAACTTCCCAAGTTTGGAGGCCGCTATTCCCATCGCAGAGGATTACGACCGGCGATACTGGTATGTATGTAAATTCTTGAAGGCGCCAATTTCACACGCCGACGCCGTGCAGCTGTTCGTCGATCGGAGGGAATGGCAAGACGGTGTCTATGCGTCCGTGCAGGCGATCCTCGATCGTCTGCACAAGGCGGACGGGTATGAAATCCATCCGTTCGAAAGAGGGCGGATAGAGGACCTGATGCAGAGCCTGAAGAATGGCTAAGAATAATTACTGGGATGACCGCAAGAAAGCAGCGACAGCTCTTCGGCATCTAGGAACTATCCTATCGCGCAACGGAGTTTGCGTCGATACGTCGCCGATCAGCCGGGCAGCTGATCAATGTGGCTCAAATACCTCACAGCGGGATGATCGTTGGGGTTACGACATTTCAAACCTCGTCTTCAACATACCGGTTCCGAAGGGGACTCTACCGACTACTCTGCAGAAATTTCGGGCCGAATTGAGCGTTTCGGTGGCCGGGCAATTTTCAGCCGACATATGCGACCAATTCACTAAGCTTGAGGTTAACCTAGAGAAATTTGCCCAAGGGCAAAATGGCGCAAGTTTGCAAGCAGCTTGGCATTTTGATCGACATATTATAGACGTAAAGAAGGAAGACCGACACAATACTGATGACATCCACCCGCTCTACCACTTCCAATTTGGTGGTTCTCGGATGACGAGGATTCATCAGCGGCTTGGCGACACCCTACTTCTTGATCCACCGAGACTAATGCATCCTCCTATGGACGGGATTCTTGCCATAGACTTTGTGTTGGCGAATTACGCGGGACAAGTGTGGAAGGCGCTTAGGGGAGATGAGCAATATAAACGACTCGTAATCCCTCAATTTGAGAAGATCTGGAAGCCTTATTTTAGTGGAGTAGCGGAAAGTTGGATAAACCCACGAAATGACATATCTGGCTATCTTTGCCCTTTTATCTAGAGCGCTGCGTGTCTTGGTATATTTATTACGGAAATCGGTTCATTTTTGTTGGTCCCAAGTTGATGCTTGAGTGTCTGTGTTGGGTCGAACTTGGTGGTGGGAACCAAGACGAGCGGACGTCTACCGTCCCATTTTTACGCTACGAGCCGATGGCCAGGACTGATCTCGATCTCGCGCGGGACAAGCGAAGGTCCGCTTACGCCTATCGGCACGCCCGAAGCCGACTTTCAGGAACGTCCGCTTCCGGGGAATGGAAAGGCGACCGGGAAGGATTACAAAGGGTCGATTTGCGGAGATCAAAGGCCGTAAACCGGGACTTTACGGTCATTCCCGCGAGAAGTTTGCAGCGGCAGCTCCACTGAAACCCGACACCCCAGCTTTCGCCTGACCGGCCTCGCACCGCGACGGCAACTGCGACTCGGCCATAATAACAAAAATCATGGAGACGCCGGCCACCATTTCGGAGTGGCTTCGCAGGGATCACCGACGCCCCGAGGGGGCGAATGCTCGGCGCACGGTAGCCTGCCCCGCTGCATCGAGCACATAGTCATTGGCAAGATCCGATCGGTCATATAGCCCAAACCCGTCAGGCGACCTGGCAAGCTCGTAACCAGACGCATCGAGCCAGATGACTTCGTCCACGCTGGCCATCGGCAGGACATTGTAGCGTTTCATGGCACCGGTCGTCCCGGTCAGCTCGGCTTCCTCCGGCATAGCCTCGGCGCGCGTAATTGCTCACGGGGTCGGCAATTGGTGGGCTGATCAGGCGACCATGAATCTGCCGTCGACGAGTTCGCGGATGGCTACGAGGGCCGATTTGCCGCTGAGACGAGCGGTTCCGGTGACGGATCGATATCCAGCGTGGATCTGGGCGCCCCAGTCGGACCGGAAGCCGTTGGTGACCTTGCGGAACACGACTGAGGGGCGGATCTCGCGCTCTGATATATTGTTGGTCGCAGGGACGTTGCGGTTGGTGAGGAAGATGAAGAACTTGCTTCGCCAAGCCTTGATTTGTTTGAGCAGAACACGTCCCGCAGGGTGCGCGACAGGCATCTGTACCAGGCGGGTCAGCAGATTGTCGGCCTTCGCAGCGTAGGCGGCCAGCGTTGTGTCCTTCAGGCTGCTTCGTCGCTTGCCGATGCGGATCGCCCAGCGCAGGTGGTCGCGGACTTTGGGGGCGAAGGCGGTATCCCCGCAGTCGATGGCATACTGAACATCGCGCAGGACATGCGCGAGGCAGACCTGATGCTCCTTGCCCAGTTCCTGCTGTCCAGCGTAGCGATCGGAGACCCACACATCAGGTTGGTGGCCGCCCAACACCTCCTCAGCAACACTGCGCGCCCGGCGCGGGGCGATCTTGTGCAGAACCGCGTCTTTCGAGAGGAAGACCCATTGCCAATGGGCAATGCCGTTGGTGCGCGTGGACGTCTCATCGGACGCGATAATCTTTGCCGTGAGCAACTTGTCGGTGATCGCCTTCGTGGCTGCTGTCATTCCGGCCTCCATACGCCTGAACGCGTTGGCGATCGCCCCTTGGGAGATCGTGAGGCCAAACAGCTCCGCAGCAATGCGCGAAAGTCGCTCGAAGCTGACATGGTGGCTGTGATGCAGATAGGCCAGCAGCGAGCGGATGCCGGGGCCAAACGGCGTGCCCGGCTCCATGCCCGCCGGTGCTGCGGCACGGTAGCGACGGCCACATCCCCCGCAGCGCGCACCAAACAATTCGATGCGGGTCACAATCGGACGGATCGGCGGCAGGTCGATATGATCGTAGCGGTGGCGGCAATGCTGGGCCTGCGAGGATATATCGGTCCCGCAATGGCAGCAGCTTGCCGCCATGATGCGTTCGGTTTTGTCCGGCGTCTCGGTCAATGGGCGGTGCTTGCCTTCGCGCGGCGGGCGCTTGCCAGCCTTGGGCTTACCGCCTTTGCCACCGCGCTTGCCAAAGTCGTCCTTCGATGGCGGAATATGCGAATTCCTGGATGTCTTGCGCGGCGTGCCGACCAGGGATTCCAACTCAGAAATCCGCGCTACCAGTCGCTCGATCATCTCGTGCTGCGCGAGCAGCAACTCGTTCTTCTCGGCTTCGGTCAGCACATGAAGCGGCGGCGGTGACATCCGTAGGGTGAATCAGCCAATCGACCTCCGCGCAATACTTTTCTGCCAACCCCGTGAGCAATTACCGGCGCGCTCCCGTTCGCGGGCAGGCAGGCTCCGTTCCCAAGCTAGAAACTGCTGGGGATCGAGAAGGTCTTCTGAGGTCGGCGCGTCGATCTCCTCGCGGAGCCAATCCTCGAATTCGGGCCTTAGTGCTTCAGCATCCTCACGCGTCTTCGCGCGTCCCTGCGCCAACGCGAAGGCGACAAAGGGGTCGAGCGTTCCCCAGCGCAGCAACTCGCGCGCCCAGAAGCCGAACCATGGGAGTCCCGTTGTCGCCTTCCATTCGGCAAGTGAAGGAACGGCGAGCGGATCACCGGCACCAGCAGTCCATCTCTGCGCGACGACCGCGCCGATCGCGACCCCCAAGCGAAACTCCAAATTGTCGGCGACGAAACGCTGGCGGGCGCGAAGGTCGCCGGCCTCGGGCACTTCTCCGCCTGGCGCGCGCATCCACCAACTCAATACGTCCGTCCATGACTCGAGAATCTCGCGATCACCGACCGTATCGCGCACGCGGAAGCCGAAGCCCCGATCCACCCTCAAAAGTTCGCCGAGGGCCTCGAACCGCGCCCGCCGCTGCGCTGGGGTTTCGGCACCATAATCGACGGCAGCCGCGAGCAGGTCGGCGATTGTCGGTGCGATCGCCTCGAACCGCCTGCCCACATAGGGCGAGAACCCATATTGGTAGAGCCGCCGGCGTTCGTCTGCGTTAGGATAGATGTCCTCGACGATCGCGCGTCCGCGCCGAATAACGGCCTGTTCAAGCCATGCTTCCTGCGCTGCCGCAGCAACAGTGAATGTCTTTTGCCAGAGTGCGGCTAGCTTGGCCTCGGCCTGTGGTCCGTCAAGATCCGGACCGAGCAAGCTGAGCTCCTCCAATGCCGTCATCACGAACGCGTCTAACTCGTCGACTGTGTCGGCCAGCCGGGCAAACCCATCGGTTGCGCCAGTCCCGGCATCATCGCTGATCTCGCCGGGTTCGACCTGTTCGAGCCAGTCGAGGAAGTCATCGTCGGTCAGGTGCCCGAAATAGTGCCGCGCCTTCTCGCGCAATTCGCTCAGAAGCATCGCGAGCGGACTAAGCGTTGCGTCGCCCCCCAGTTCGTCGAGACGAAGCTTTTCGCGCAGCAGGTCATAGTCCTCGCGCAACGCGTCCATCTGATTGCGTTGAGTTTGCTTCTGGCCGTTCGCAGTCGTGGCGATCGTGGTGGGCAGTGCGATCAGCGTTAGCCCTTCCATCCCACGCGTCGCGCCAGGCCTGCCGGCGCGACCGGCGAGATTGCGGAACTCCGCCGGCGTGTAGGGTGTGATGACTGGCTGCTGCTTGACGTTGTCATAAGCGCTGCGCTTGAGCGAGGTGACGAAGATGATGTCGAATGGCAGATTGACGCCTTCAGTGAGGGTCGCGGTCGCAACCGTGATCGGACAGATCTTGTTGTCGATCAGCGCTACCATCAACCGCCGCAGCCGTTGCGGCATCTGCCCGTGGCTGGTCGCTATCCCGCGATCGAGCAACCGCACCTCATAGGAATCCGGCCCGCAATAATCGACGCAGGCTGCCCGGGATTCTGCGAACAGGTCACCGCCCCTGCCGTCTGGCGGCACGAAAGCCGGCAGCCCCTGCCAAGCCGGGAGGTCGAAGGATTCCGCATACCATCCCATCGTCTGTTCGGGCTGCTGGGCCAGCGAAATGAGGATTCGGCGATCAGACGCGGCGAGGTGTAGGGCCGTCCAAAGCACGGTCACCTGATTGAAACGGTTGAGGCTAGATCGCATCTGCGGGGGCAACTGCGTCATCGGCGGGATGGTGAGGTTGAGGTAGACTGCGGCATCACGGCCCTGCACATAGAGCGGCCGCCCGTTCATAAGCTCGAGCAACATCGTGCTGCGCCGCTCCGAGGCGGTCTCGAGCACACCGATCACTTGCCGGGTACTGCGATAACGCGTGCCGATCGCTGCTGCGTCTGTGGTGCCCTCCATCCACCGTGCCACGGGCCCGGCAGCACCGCCGGCGACGGCCGTAAGCGCGATGCGAACGATGTCGGGCGCTTGGGTAAGCAAGCGTGCGACAAAGCTTTCAAGCCTGAGCGATCGGCTGCTGTGATCGGCGAAGTCGCTTCGACCGCTTTCCGTATCCTCGGGCAGGACCTGATGCGCTTCATCGACAATCAGGAGCTTTAGGCGGCTGAGCAGCAGTGGCGCGAGATAGCGCATGAGCGCATCAGCCTTTTCAACCGTGGCGATGAGCACGGTCGGGCGGTCGGCGTTCAGCCAATAGTCCGTGATGCCCCAGTCGGCGCCGCCATAGAGGCCGGTAACGATAAGATCGCGGCCGAGTTCAGAGGTCAGTTTCGCCTCGACCTCACCGGCGAGCGCGCGCGACGGGACAATGTAAAGGGCCAACGGCACGATCTCGCCATGATCGCGCAGCAGCAGTTCCTTCACGAGGCCGAGATTGGCGACGAGCGTCTTGCCCGATCCGGTCGGCGTGCAGAGCGCAAAGGAAGAGTTTTCGAGCAGGCGGGTGAGACCAGCGCGCTGCGATGACCACAATATGCCGCGACCCCGCGAGAATTGGTCACGCGCAAACGCAAGCATGCGCGGCATGCGATCGAGGTTGAGTTCGCCAAGCATGCGGACCGACCGATAGATGCTGGCGTCGGCAAACCGTTCGCCGACCTGCCGCAACAAGCTGATAAGCAGCGAGACATCGTCGCTGAAGGTTCGCACGGCCATGGCGTCGAGGGCCTTGAGCTTCGCAGCGGCCTTGGCGAGGCGGCCATCGTCCCCGCGCCGGATCGAATCCGCAAACAGCCCAAGCGCGCGAACGAGTTCGACTGTGAAATACCAGCTGAGCCGGTCATCCTCGTCCTCTTCGAGGATCCGGCGGGAAGAACCAGCGTCAGTAAGGTCGCCATTCTGATCCCAGAAAGCCATCGCATTGACGAGCACGGCGTCGAAATCGGCCTGAACGAACGCGGCAAAAAGCTTCGCGCCATCTTCCTCGAGATCGAGCTGTTTGAGAAGACCAGACGCCATTGCTGGCAGACCGCCGAGCTGGAAGGCAGCGCCGGCGAGTAGCTCGATCGGCGCGATAGTCCGGATGTCGTCTGCCGAGCGCGCCAGCCATTCGAGGATCTCTCCGGCACGCCGGTAGCAGTCAATCGCGCGCGGCGCCTCATGGCCTTCGATCTCTGCAAAGATCTCTGCTGCCTGCAACAAATTTCGTGCATCCGCCAGCTGGCCTTCGGAATCGCCGCGGTTCCAGCCGATCGTATCGACCTGCCAACCGATCTGGAGGCATCGGACATAAGAGCGCGCCTGATTGGCAGATATCTCGTTTTCCAGCGCCAGTCCGATACGGGCGCCGTTGGCGATCTCAAGCCGCTGCGGGTCGTTCGCCGGCATCAGATTGCCCAGAGGGCGTCATAGACGCCATCGATCAGGTCGTCGCCGTCGTTCAGAATGAGCTCGACCACCTGTAGGTCATGCGGAGCCGTGTATTCCTCGGGCACTGCCTCCCACGGGATCAGAAATGTCTTGGACCTGCGGCTGGGCACATCCCCGCCCGAGATCATGATTAGGTTGGTCCGCGGCAGTGGTTCAGCATTCCTTACGACCAGCACGCGGTCGAGCTTCGTAATCGCGGCGGAATAGCCGTCAGGGTCGATTTCGCGAAGCAGGCGCTGCAGTTGTCGTAAGCCGTGCGGCGCTGGGATGTCCCGATTGATCTGGAACCAAATGCCCTTGCCGTCGTGCTCAAGCTCCTCGGCATCCGGGTTCTTCTTCTTTTTGCCGTACATCAGCTCGGCAACGACGGCCGGCTGGAGCTTCTTTCGCCATTTGGCTTCACCCGCGATGAAGCGTTCTATATCGCCCTCGTCATTCAACGCGAGCGCGAGGAAGTCGGAGCCACGCCTGCCGTAGACCTCGCGCTTGCGTTCTTTATCCCGGACGAGCGCGAACAAATAAGCTTCCGCATCCTCGTGATAACGAAATAGGAAGACCGGGATCGTCCATTCATGGCTACCGATATAATCGTAGTGCTCAGTAAGCATGCCGGCCATGACTTCACCGAACAGGCCACGTCGCGTGATCGACGGCAGGCAGGTCGGATAAGTGATATGCACTGCGGGGTTATCCGCGTCGGGGTGAAGCTCGATGCCCATCTGTTCGTGAAAAAACGCGCGGGCATCTGCATGCGCGGATTCGAAATAAGACACGAAATCGGCGATCAGATCATCGTCGCAGTAGCAATCTTGCTCGAGCAACAGATGACCGTAATTATCGACATCGCTCGGATAATCCTTAAGCCATCGTTTCAGCGCAGCGTTCGGCGGTGGGCAATTGTGCAAGGTCAATGTCGAAACTCCCCCGCGCCGTCTGTATGGAAATCGGGCACCAGCATGAAGCATTAAATGGATCAAGTTGCGACATATTTGCTTTGACCCCGCCCAGCCCTGACAACCACTGCCTATTGGCGTAATGGCAGTCCCTTTCTTTGCTGCCTTTATCAGCCACCCCTTTAGGTTGCTCCGATCTTCGTCCAAACAACCGGAATTAGGGCGCCTTGCTGTCCGACAGCTGCCGAACGTGCGAATGATCGGTTCCAGCGCAAGGCAATGTTCCTGCAGCCGCATCGGAACGGCGTGAGTTGGTCGACTCCCGCCAGATTAGCAGAAAACGAACGGCACACGTGAAATGAATATATTCCGACGATTAACCGAATAGAACCGACGGCAGCACGTCGCGAGGGTCGATTGATCACGATCTCGAAGCCCTGCTCATCCATGTTGGCCGACTGCAGGACAGCATAAAGCCGCGCTCTAATTTTGATTTCTTCCTCAGATTGGCAAGCATGGTCAAATCTGTAGACTAACCCCAAAGCTCATCTCTGGAGACTCCGAATGCCCCGCGTAGCGCTGTATGCCCGCTATTCCGACGACAAGCAGAGCCCTGCATCTATCGACGACCAGTTTTTGATATGCCGTGAGCAGGCGGCGCGCGAAGGCTGGCGGATTGTCGCCAATTACAAAGATGCCGCGATCTCCGGCGCGAGCGTCATACTGCGTCCGGGCATCCAGTCACTTTTGCACGATGCGCAGATGGGGCGCTTCGACATTCTGCTGGCCGAGGCGTTGGATCGGGTGTCACGCGACCAAGCCGACGTCGCCACGCTCTACAAGAATCTCCAGTTCGCCGGCGTGAAGATAGTTACCCTGGCAGAAGGTGAAGTTTCTGAACTGCATGTCGGCCTCAAGGGCACTATGAACGCGCTGTTCCTCAAGGATCTTGCGAAGAAGACCCATCGCGGTCTGCGCGGCCGCGTCGAAATGGGCAAATCGGGTGGCGGGCTTTGCTTTGGCTATGACGTCGTGCGGCGCTTCTCAAGCGAAGGCGAACCGGTCCACGGTGAGCGCAGCATCAATGCCGCGGAAGCTGAAGTCATTCGCCAGGTTTTCCGACAGTTCGCCAATGGGCTCAGCCCCCATGCAATTGCCTGCCGTCTGAATGACTCCGGGATTTCAGCCCCAACGGGCAAGCTGTGGACATCAACCACGATCCGCGGCCACGCCAAGCGCGGCACAGGCCTCCTCAACAATGAGCTGTATATCGGCAAACTTGTCTGGAACCGGCTGCGCTATCTGAAGAACCCGCAAACCGGCAAGCGCGTCTCCCGCATCAATCCCAAATCCGAATGGATTGTGACCGAGGTTCCTGACCTACGGATCGTGGATGACGAACTCTGGCAGGCTGTGAAGGCAAGGCAGGAGAATATCGCGATCCAATATGCCGATGTCATCGAGGCAACCCGCTCCGCCCATACAGCTCTTAATCGAACGCATCGCCCAAAAAGCCTTCTTTCCGGCCTGGTTTATTGCGGCTGCTGCGGCGGTCCTTATTCCCTTCGCGGGCAGGGGCGGTTTGCCTGTTCGAACCATGGTGATACGAAAAGCTGCTCGAACGGGCATAGCATCACGCGCGACAAACTCGAAGCGCGCGTCCTTGATGGTCTGCGCGATCGCATGATGACCGCCGAGGTCGCGGCAGAGGCCATTCGGACCTACGTCGAGGAGAATAATCGCATCAACCACCAGCGCCGCGCGTCAGAGATCGCCGATCGAACCGACCTGCAGAAAGTCCTCAAGGCGATCAAAGGCCTTGTGACACTCGCGAAAGAAGGCAAGGGCACGCGCGCGCTTGTCGATGAGCTTTTGGAGCTGGAAGCGCAGGAGGATGCGATCCGCGCTCGTTTGGCTGCGGCCCCTGCTGACGTGCCTGACATCCACCCCAACATCTCTGAGATTTATCGGCGCAAAGTCGAGCGACTGACTCACGCACTATCGCAGCCGGAAGAGCGCCAGGAAGCCGCCGATGCGTTGCGGGCGCTGATCGAGCGGATCGAGCTTACGCCCGGCGCGAAGCGCGGTGAGGTCAACGCCATGCTCTACGGTGAGTTTGGCAGGATCCTGGAGTGGATCGAGCAGCGTCGAGTGGCCGAGCATGCACAAAGCCCCGGCGCTTTGGCGTCGGGGCTTTGTGGAATGTCGGTTTCGGTGGTTGCGGGAGTAGGATTTGAACCTACGACCTTCAGGTTATGAGCCTGACGAGCTACCGGGCTGCTCCATCCCGCGACACTGGTTGCCCCTTGGTTTTGGGGTAACGCAAAAAAGGCGGCTTTGGGGCCGCCTTTTTTGACAAGGTGAATGGGTTTTTGCTGATTTTGCGCGAGCTTCAATGCCTGGCGACGCCCTACTCTTCCAGTGCTTGAGCAATAGTACCATCGGCGCAGACTGGTTTCACGGCCGAGTTCGGGATGGGATCGGGTGGGTCACAGACGCTATGGTCACCAAGCAATGAAGCTGGCGCAAAATCAGGGTTTATAATCGATACCGTGCACATATTTAGTTTTGATATTCTGGCTGGCCTAAGAACTACGCCATCTTATTCGAACAACTGTTGCCAGTGCTGTCATTGATGGTGGGACTCTGCGGTTCATTGCTGAACCGTTTAAGCGCGAACAGAGCAATTAGGACTGGTTAGCTTCATGGATTACTCCACTTCCACATCCAGCCTATCAACGTCGTGTCTACGACGGCTCGATGAAATCTTATCTTGAGGGAGGCTTCCCGCTTAGATGCTTTCAGCGGTTATCCCGTCCATACATAGCTACCCAGCTGCGCTCCTGGCGGAACGACTGGTACACCAGAGGTATGTTCAACCCGGTCCTCTCGTACTAGGGTCAACTCCTCTCAAATTTCGACGCCCACGGCAGATAGGGACCAAACTGTCTCGCGACGTTCTGAACCCAGCTCACGTACCACTTTAATTGGCGAACAGCCAAACCCTTGGGACCTGCTCCAGCCCCAGGATGTGATGAGCCGACATCGAGGTGCCAAACGATTCCGTCGATATGAGCTCTTGGGAATCATCAGCCTGTTATCCCCGGCGTACCTTTTATCCGTTGAGCGATGGCCCTTCCACGAGGGACCACCGGATCACTATGACCGACTTTCGTCTCTGCTCGACTTGTCAGTCTCGCAGTCAGGCGGGCTTATGCCATTGCACTCTAACAGACGGTTTCCAACCGTCCTGAGCCCACCATCGCGCGCCTCCGTTACTCTTTAGGAGGCGACCGCCCCAGTCAAACTACCCACCACAGAGGGTCCCTGTACCGGATAACGGTACGAGGTTAGACATCAGAAAACAGCAGGGTGGTATTTCACCTATGGCTCCACATCAACTGGCGTCGATGCTTCAAAGCCTCCCACCTATGCTACACAGCTCTTTCCTAATGCCACTCTGAAGTTGCAGTAAAGGTGCACGGGGTCTTTCCGTCTAACCGCGGGTACTCCGCATCTTCACGGAGAATTCAATTTCGCTGAGCATATCCTGGAGACAGTGGGGAAGTCGTTACGCCATTCGTGCAGGTCGGAACTTACCCGACAAGGAATTTCGCTACCTTAGGACCGTTATAGTTACGGCCGCCGTTTACCTGGGCTTCAATTCAGTGCTTGCACACCTCCTCTTAACCTTCAGGCACCGGGCAGGCGTCAGGCCCTATACGTCGTCTTGAAGCCGACTTAGCAGAGCCCTGTGTTTTTGCTAAACAGTCGCTACCCCCTGGCCTGTGCCCCCCATAAGAGCTTGCGCTTATATGGGGCCTCCTTCTTCCGAAGGTACGGAGCAATTTGCCGAGTTCCTTCAGGATACTTCTCTCAAACGCCTTGGTATACTCTACCATTCCACCTGTGTCGGTTTAGGGTACGGTCTATACGGAGGGGCTATTTCCTGGGACACCTTCCCAGCCTGGAGCAATCCAATAAGCCCAGACCAGTTACGGCATCCGTCACACACCTCCAGGCCCACGAATATTAACGTGGTTCCCATCGACTACCCCCTTCGGGCTCGTCTTAGGGGCCGGCTTACCCTGCTCAGATTAGCTTTAAGCAGGAACCCTTGGAATTTCGGCGACAGTGCATCTCACACTGTTAATCGCTACTCATGTCTGCATTCGCACTTCCGATACCTCCACGACCCATTACCAGATCGCTTCAACGGCCTACGGAACGCTCCGCTACCGCGTGATCGTAAACGATCACACCCTAAGCTTCGGTGCATCACTTTAGCCCCGTTACATCTTCGCCGCAGGATCTCTTATTTAGACCAGTGAGCTGTTACGCTTTCTTTAAAGGATGGCTGCTTCTAAGCCAACCTCCTGGTTGTTTTGGAAATCCCACATGCTTTCCCACTTAGTGATGACTTGGGGACCTTAGCTGTAGGTTAGGGCTGTTTCCCTTTTGACGACGGACCTTAGCACCCGCCGTCTGTCTGCCGGACTAGACTCGTTGGTATTCGGAGTTTGGTTAGTGTTGGTAGATCTCGCGACCCCCGCAACCATCCAGTGCTCTACCCCCAACGGCAATCATCCGACGCTCTACCTCAATAGATTTCGCGGAGAACCAGCTATTTCCCGGCTTGATTGGCCTTTCACCCCTAAGCACAACTCATCCGACAATTTTTCAACATTGAACGGTTCGGTCCTCCAGTGCGTGTTACCGCACCTTCAACCTGGTCATGCATAGATCGCCGGGTTTCGGGTCTAATGCATCAAACTCTRTCGCCCTATTCAGACTCGCTTTCGCTGCGCCTACACCTAACGGCTTAAGCTTGCTTGATACACTAAGTCACAGACCCATTATGCAAGAGGTACGCGGTCAGATCTCAAGGATCCTCCCACTGCTTGTAGGCATCCGGTTTCAGGTACTGTTTCACTCCCCTCATCGGGGTGCTTTTCACCTTTCCCTCACGGTACTGGTTCACTATCGGTCATGTACGAGTATTTAGGCTTGGAGGGTGGTCCCCCCATGTTCAGACAGAGTTTCACGTGCTCCGCCCTACTCGAGTCCTGATGCTTCAYTTTCACATACGGGGCTGTCACCCGCTATGGCGTGCCTTTCCAGACACTTCTGTTAATTAAGCACCAGGCACTGGCCTGGTCCGCGTTCGCTCGCCACTACTAACGGAATCTCGGTTGATGTCTTTTCCTCCGGGTACTGAGATGTTTCAGTTCTCCGGGTTCGCCTCACCAAAGCCTATTTTATTCAGCTTAGTGATACCTCTCCCATTTAACACGGATCCTGTTTTAACGCAGGACCAGTCTTAAATGGTGAAGGTGGGTTGTCCCATTCGGAAATCGCGGGATCAAAGCTTGCTCACAGCTCCCCCACGCTTATCGCAGCGTGCCACGTCCTTCATCGCCTGTACATGCCAAGGCATTCACCAGATGCCCTTACCTCACGCTTGAGAGTCCACACCACCAACGACAGCACTGGAAGATGATCAAGTGCTTGAATGTCGTTCGATACGGTATGGTTATTAAACTCAGCCAGATAATCATTTTAGTGTACGACTTGTCGATCGACCTTCATCCGCCCAGCCTTGCGGCCAAACGCATAAAAACCAATCCCATGTCGCCACGGCATCGATTAAAAAACCCATTCACAATGTCAAAGAGAGGCGCTTGCGCCTCATATTGCCGGACGTGTCCGGCAAACTGCTGTCTTCATCTCTGGAAATATCGAGGGGATGGTGGAGCCTATCGGGATCGAACCGATGACCTGATGCTTGCAAAGCAACCG
>NZ_JEMV01000058.1:0-10000 GCF_000588875.1 Sphingobium sp. Ant17 | reverse complement strand
CTGGTCCAGTCCGATTCGGTGACACCGCACCGGTTGCGCCAGGCCTTTGGCATCATGCTGCTGCTCAATGGCGCACTCGCGGCGCTGCAACTGGCGATCGCGCCGATCGCGGCGGACTATTATGACCAGCCGATGGTCGCGGACCTCCTGCGGGTGCAGGCGCTGCTCTATCTGTCCACGCCCTTCATCTCGATTCCCGAAGCGATCATGGGGCGAGCACTGGATTTCAAACGGCCTGCCTTGGTCAATCTGATCGCGGCCTTCGCCTCGGCCGCCGTCGCGCTCTACGGCGCGCTGTCGGACTGGGGGGTGTGGACGCTGGTGTTTGCGCCGATCGCTGGTTTCTGGGTCAAGGGGCTGGGCTATATAATAGCGACGGGTTTCCGGCCGATTCCCAGCTTCGATTTTCGCGGCACCGGGGCAATGGTGACCTATGGCGCGTCGCTGCTAGGCGGGCAGCTCTTCTGGATCGCGCAGAGCCAGGCGGATATTTTTATCGGCGGGCGGGTGCTGGAGCCACATCAACTCGGCCTCTATGCCGAAGCGCTGTTCCTCACGCAGATCTTCGTCAGCAAATTCATTCCGCCGCTCAACGATGTCGCCTTCCCCGCTTATGCGCGGATGCAGAAGGATCCGTCGCGCGTCGCCTGGTCCTTCTGCAAGGCGGTGCGATTGCTGTTGCTGATTTCCTGCCCGGTCTATCTGGGCATGGCGGTGACGGCCGAACCGTTGGTCGAGACATTATTCGGGGCCAAGTGGCTGGAAATGGCCCCGTTCGTCGCGATACTCGCGCTCGCCATGCCGTTCATGACGGTGCAGGTGATGTTCGCGCCAGTGAGCAATGCGCTGGGTCGGCCCGGCACCACGGCGCGAGTCGCGGCGGTCGGCGCGGTGCTGATGCCGATTTCCTTCCTGATCGGCATCAGATTCGGCGCGATTGGCCTCGCCTGGGCATGGCTGGGCGCTTTTCCGATCCTGACCGCGATCACTGCACGGCTAGCCGGTGCGCCGATGGGATTGCGCCTGGTCGACGTGGTGCGCGCGGCCGCGCCGGCGCTGGGCTGCTCGGTGTTGATGGCTGGCGTCGTGATGGCGGTTGATTCGCTGCTGCCGCCGCTGGCTGCGCCGATCAGACTGGGGATATTGGTGCCGACCGGCGGCGTCGCTTTCCTGGCCGCGCTGATGCTGTGTTCGCGCAGCACGGTGATGGAACTGGTCGCGCTAGTGGTTCGCCGCGCCCCCCCGGCCCAGGCACCAGCCTGAACCCGGGCGGTGCGGGCGGGTTTTCACGCCGTCTGGATATAGTCGCGCAGCGCGCTCGCTTCCGATTCGATGCTGTCGATGCGGAATTTTACCAGATCGCCGATGGAAATCAGGCCGACCAGTTGCCCATCGACCACGACGGGCAGATGGCGGATGCGCCGCTTGGTCATCAGCGAGAGGCCATGGATCACCGGCATCTTGTCATCGACGGTGATGGCAGGCGAGGTCATCAGGTCGCCGACCGGATGGTCGAGCGCCGCCGCGCCATCGGTAGCCACGCGATAGACGAGGTCGCGTTCGGAGAAGATGCCGACCACTTCGCCATCATCGACCACGGGCACGCAGCCGATTCGCCGATCGGCGAGCAACTGGACCGCGGACAGCACCGTATCGGTGGACCGTACCTGGACGACATCGCGCCCCTTGCCCCGCAAAATCGCTGCAATCGTCATGGCTGCTCTCCTTCTGCCCTATAATTTGGTTCAGGCGCTTGATGATCCCACTTTCGCGGCCCAAAGAAAAGGGATGACACGCAAGCAAGCGCTCGATGATCCCCAGATCGCCGCCACCGCCTGGGCCCGCTTTCGCCGCATCATGGCGTGGATGGCGCTGGGCGGGGCGGCCTGCACCGGGCTCGCCCTGCTCTTTCTCTATTATCGCTCGGAAACCATGCCGATCCACATGATCATCGCGACCATATTGGGGGTCTGGCTGACCTTCATGCTGGGGACGGGGTTGATGGCGCTGGCTTTCCTGTCGCATGGCACCGGTCATGACGAGCAGGTGATGGACCGGCTGAAGGACGAGGTGCCGCTGGATGACTGACCAGCGCGACGATGTGGTGTTGCGGGTGATGCCGCGCATCGCCGACATCAATGCCAATGGGCATATTTTCGGCGGCTGGGTGCTGAGCCAGATGGATATTGCAGGCGGCATCGTCGCCCATCGGATCGCGCGGGGCGCCGTAGCGACCGTCGCGATCGAGAGCATGAAGTTCATCACGCCGATTTTGCTGGGCGATGTCGTGTCGGTCTATGCCCATGAAGAGCGGCGTGGGCGCACCTCGGTGGCTATCCGCATCGATGTGGTGGCGACGCGCGGGGCGGAGGAAGAGCAGGTCGATTTGACCAGCGGCCTATTCACCTTCGTCGCGCTGGATGAGAATCACCGGCCGCGGGCTTTGCCCGCCATCTAATTCTCAGCGCGGTGCCCGAATAGGGCATCTGTCCGGTCGGAAGGCCAGACAGCAAAAAGGGGATGGCGCCACTGGTGCGCCATCCCCTTTTTTCGTCCGGTAGAACCGCTGTTCGGTTTTATTCGGCTGCTTCGGTCGCGGGGCGCGGGCGGCGGGTGCGCTTCTTGGGCGCTTCCGCTGCGGCGTCGCCATCATTGTCGGCCCGTCCGATCGCGGGCGGCAATACGGCGATGTCGAGGCTTTCGCTCGCCTGGTCCGTGTCCGGCACTATCTTGCGTGGACGACCACGGCGGGGACGGGGCGCTTCGGCTTCGGGCTGGGGCGCGGTCGCCTGCTCAGCAACAGGCGCGGGCGTGGGTGCAGCCTGCTCGGCCTGCGGCTGCGGTTCGGCCGCGACGGGACGATCGCGACGGGGACGGTCACGACGGGCGTTGCGGTCTTCGCGCGGCTCGTCCTGGCGGCGATTCTGGTCGCGTTGCGGGCGGTCACCTTGGGCACGGTCGCCCTGATCGCGTTGTCCGCGATCGGCATAGTCGCGCTGGGGCCGATCGCCCTGCTCGCGCGGGGCGCGGTCATTGCGATCGTTACGGTCATTTTGTTCACGCGGGGCGCGATCGAAACCGGGCTGTTCGCGCGGGGTGCGGTCGTAGGACGAATTGTCGGTGCGGAATTCGTCGACACCGTCGGCGACGCCCTCGAAATCATCGCCATCCTCGTCGAAATTCTCGTCCGGGCGGCGGTGGCGTTGCGGCTGGCCCTGCTGCTGTTCTTCCTGCCGGGCGCGGTTGTCGGCCAGGACGCGGAAATAATGGTCAGCGAATTGGAGATAATATTCGGCATTGACCCGATCACCCGACATCTGGGCATCGCGCGCCATATTCTTGTATTTTTCAAGAAGCTGGGTCGCATTCCCGCGGGCGCGATTGTCGATGCGGTTGCCGCTGTCGCCACCCCCGCCCCGATTGTTGGTGTTGGGGCGTCCGTTATTATTCCGGCCGCGATTGCGGCGACCGGCCTGCCGGTTGTTGATCAAGATATGATCCTTGTGTTCGCTGTCATAACCTTGGCTGAAAACACTGTTCCGTCGCCATCCCCAAGCGCGACCCGCTCATCGGGCCGGATATAGCTCCGCAGGACATAGGCCCTTATTTGGCTTATGCCGTCCAATGCCAGAGGTGCCGCGCAGCAGCGCCATCATGACTTTAAGGAGCTAGAAAACAGCTTTTCCATCAATGACCTGAAAGTGTCATGTCGCCGGAGCGTGCTGTTCCTGACCCCGATGTAATGGCTTTCATGTCATAAACCAAGCAAATTCGGCTTTATCATAGTTAATCATCGGGTAGCGACCAGGCAGCGGTCCAGCCCGGCCAGATCGCGCAGCGGCCGCACGGCAAGGCCGACGCCCGCCAGCAGCGCCGTAACGGCAAGGCGCTGGTCATGGCCGATCTCGATCGCAGCCATGCCACCCGGCGCGATCAGGCGCGGCAGGGCGAGGACGATGCGGCGATAATCGTCAAGGCCTTCGTCGCCCGCGAACAGCGCGCTGCCCGGTTCGCGCAGCACATCGCCCGCCAGCGCCGCGTCGCGCGCGATATAGGGCGGGTTGATGAGGAGCAGGTCGAACGGGCCGTCGACCCCCTGCCCCCAATCGCCGAGGCGGAATTGCGCGCGCGTCGCCAGGCCCAGCCGCACGGCATTGCCCTGCGCAACCGCGAGCGCCCCCGGCGAGGCATCGATCCCCAAGCCCTGCGCAGTGGGCCATTCGGTCAGGGCCGCGAGCAGGAGCGCGCCGGAGCCGGTGCCGAGGTCGAGAACGGACGCAGGTGCGTGCCCCGCAAAATGTGCGACCGCTGCCTCGATCAGCGTTTCGCTGTCGGGGCGGGGGATCAGCACGTCGGGCGTGACCGTCAGGCTGATCGTCCAGAAATCGCGCGTCCCGCTGATATAGGCGATCGGTTCGCCGTTCAGACGGCGGTCGAGCAATACGGCGAAGGTGGCGGGGACCGCAAGGTCGCGCTGGCGCAGCAGCATGTCGGCGCGCGAGAGGCCGAGCGCATGGGCCATCAGCAATTCGGCGTCGAGCGCGCGGTGTCGCTGGTCGCGCTCAAACGGGCCGTGGCCTCGCGCAGCGCAGGCGCGATGCTCACCCCACTCCGTCCAGTTGGGCGATGCGGGCGGCCTCGTCTTCGGCGATCAGCGCGTCGATGACTTCGGCGAGGCCCGGCCCTTCGAGGATTTCGGGCAGGCGGTGCAGCGTCAAGTTGATGCGGTGGTCAGTGACGCGCCCTTGCGGGAAATTATAGGTGCGGATGCGTTCGGAGCGGTCGCCCGACCCCACCATCGCCTTGCGCGCGCCGGCCTGTTCGCTTTGGGTGCGTTGCCGTTCGGTTCGTAGAGGCGGGCGCGCAGCACCTGCATCGCCTTCGCCTTATTCTTGTGCTGGGATCGCTCATCCTGCTGGATGACGACGAGGCCGCTGGGCAAATGGGTGATGCGGACGGCGGAGTCGGTGGTGTTGACGTGCTGGCCGCCTGCGCCGCTAGCGCGGTAAATGTCGATCTTGAGGTCGCCATCGGCGATCTGGACATCGACTTCCTCCGGTTCGGGGAGGACGGCGACGGTCGCCGCGCTGGTGTGGATGCGCCCGCCGCTTTCGGTGACGGGGACGCGCTGGACGCGGTGGACGCCGCTTTCGAACTTCAGTTTCGCGAACACGCCGGTGCGGTGATGGAGGCAACGATTTCCTTGAAACCGCCCGCTTCCGAGGCATTGGCGGTGAGCGGCTCCATTTTCCACCCCTGCGTGTCGGCGTAGCGCTGATACATGCGGAAGAGGTCGCCTGCGAACAGCGCGGCTTCATCACCGCCGGTTCCGGCGCGGATTTCCAGCATGGCGGGGCGGGCATCGGCCGAATCGCGGGGCAGGAGTTGCAGTGCCAGCGCGCGTTCGGCCTGCGGCAACTGGCTCTTGAGGAGCTGCATTTCCTCCTGCGCCATTTCGCGCATCAGCGGGTCGGCATCGGCATCGACCCCGCCCGCCATATAGTCGAGCGCGGCCAATTCCTGCCGCAAGCGGCGCACTTCATGCGCGGCGCGGGCAACCGGCTCGATCTCGGCATATTCCTTCGACAGGCGCACGAACGCATCGGGGGCAAGGTCGGCGCGCGTCATCGACGCCTGCACCTCATCCCGGCGCGCCTCGATCTGCGCGATGCGTTCAGGGGATATGTGCATTAGGTGTTGCCCCTAAATCCGTTCGGGCTGAGCTTGTCGAAGCCCCGTCCTTTCTTGCAGGCAGAAGAAGAATGGCCCTTCGACAAGCTCAGGGCGAACGGGGTTTGGGGTGCGTGGAAAGCGGCGACGGGCATTAGCGAGGCGCTCGCCTCTCTTCGCTCAACAAATCTATATTGAGAAGTATATCATCCACATATTCAGGATCGATCTTGAATCGTCCGCGCAAAATGTTTTCCACAGATTTGTTGAGATCAGACGTACGAGAGTGGTGCCCTGCCTTGAAGCGCAGGGATGCGAACGTCCCAGGCTTATGGTGCAAGGCGTCAATATTTATGACCAATTCCGCAGCACTACAGGCGCGATTATATCTTTTATCTTTCTTGCCACTAAAGGTCGTAAAAACACTTAATTCGCGTTGCCGGAATAAGTGCGCGAGACTCTGAGCAAGAGATTCGGAATCAGCGTTTTCAGGAACTATTCCGATCTGCAGTGGCTCTCGTTTTGGCTCATCAACGAGCATCGCCAGCCGTTCTATGCCCGCAGCCCAACCTACAGCCGGTGTTGGCTTGCCACCCAGATTTTCGATCAGGCCATCATAGCGTCCGCCGCCCAGCACGGTGCCTTGCGCACCCAGCCGGTCGGTGACGAATTCGAACGCGGTGTGGCGATAATAATCGAGGCCGCGCACCAGGCGCGCGTTGCGTTCCCAGGCGACGCCAGCCGCATCCAGGCCGCTCGTCACCTTGTCGAAGAAGCTGCGGGCTTCGTCGGTCAGATAGGCGTCGATGTCGGGAGCGCTGTCGGCGACGGGGCGGTCGCGCGGGTCTTTGCTGTCGAGGATGCGGAGCGGGTTGCGCTGCAGGCGATCGACGCTGTCTTCCGACAAATCGCCACGATGCGCCTCGAAATGCGCGATCAGCGCGGCGCGCCAGGCGTCGCGGCTGGCGGCATCGCCCAGCGTGTTGAGCGTCAGCGTCACGCCGTCATCAATGCCCAGTTCCTTGAGCAACTGGTCGGCCATGACCAGCAATTCCACGTCCGCGCCCGGCTCGGCCGCGCCGATGATTTCGGCATCGAGCTGGTGGAACTGGCGGAAGCGGCCCTTTTGCGGGCGTTCGTAGCGGAACAACGGCCCGTGGGTCGCCACTTTAAGCGGCGCATATTGCTGCCAGCCTTCGGTGATATAGGCGCGGCTAATGCCAGCGGTAAATTCGGGGCGCAGGGTGATGCTGTCGCCGCCGCGATCGTCGAACGTGTACATTTCCTTGGACACGACGTCAGTGCTTTCGCCCAGCGAGCGGGCAAAGACGGCGGTGGATTCGAATACCGGCACTTCGACGCGCGCAAAGCCGTAGAGTTTGCGCACTCGGTCGAAGGTCGCGACCACATGCGCGAAACGTTCCTGGAACGCTTCCGTGGTGCCGCCCAGCATGTCCTGCGTGCCGCGTACCGGACGCGGCGTTTCGATTTTAGCCATGGGGATGGGCCTTTAACCGCAATTGGCCCCCAAGGAAACGCGCTTTTTACGCGCCTGCATCAAGGGGTGGACGCGCCCGCGCGGCGACGCCATTGTGCGGGCATGAGGGCCATCCGGCCCAAACTGCATTTTCGGAGATGTTCATGATCCGCAGCCTTGCTGCCGCCCTTTTCCTGACAACGGGCCTGTCGACCGCGATTGTCAGCCCCCTTTTCGCGCAGGAGGCGATCCGGTCCAAGCCGACCGCCCTGCCGATCGATGACGCGACCCCTGCCCCAAAAGACGTGCCCTATCCTGGTGGCACCATCAAATTGGAGGTCGATGCCAGCGACACGACACAGCGCATCTTCCGCGTGAAGGAAACCATTCCCGTTGCGACCAGCGGGCCGATGACGCTGCTGATGCCCGCCTGGCTGCCGGGCAATCATGCGCCGCGCGGGCAGATCGAGAAGCTGACGGGGCTGACCATCACCGCCAATGGCCAGCCGGTGGCGTGGACGCGCGATCCGCTCAACGTCTTCGGCTTCATCATCGACGTGCCGCAGGGCGCGCGCGAAGTGGTGGCGCAGTTTCAGTTCCTGTCGGCAACCCAGCCCAATCAGGGCCGCGTCGTCATCACGCCCAAGATGCTGAACATCCAATGGGAAAGCGTCTCGCTCTATCCGGCGGGCTATTATACGCGGCAGATCCCGGTGCAGGCGACCGTCACCTATCCGGCGGGCTGGCAGGCGGCGACCGCGCTGCGCGGCACGAAGAGCGGCAACCGCGTCGCTTATGAGACGATCGATTATGAAGCGTTGCAGGATTCGCCGGTCTTTGCGGGCAAGCATTTCAAGGCGGTGGACCTGGGCAAGAATGTGACGCTCAACATCGTCGCCGACGATGCCGACGAGCTGGACTATAAGCCCGAACAGATGGCCAAGCATAAGAAGCTGGTCGATGAAGCGGGCGCGTTGTTCGGCAGCTATCATTTCGACCATTATGATTTCCTGCTGGCGCTGACCGACGAGATGGGCGGCATTGGCCTGGAGCATCATCGCTCCTCGGAAAATCAGGTCGAGCCGGGCTATTTCAAGAAATGGGAGTCGGGCGAGGCGCTGCTCGACCGCAACCTGTTGCCGCATGAATTCACCCATAGCTGGGACGGCAAGTTCCGCCGCCCCGATTTGCTGTGGACCCCCGATTTCCGCACGCCGATGCAGGATAATCTGCTGTGGGTCTATGAAGGGCAGACGCAGTTCTGGGGCTATGTGCTGGGTGCCCGGTCTGGCATGTTCACCAAGCAGGAAACGCTGGACGCCTATGCCCAGATCGCGGCGAAGCTCGATACCAACGTCGGTCGGCAATGGCGGCCGATGGGCGACACCACCCATGACCCGATCATTTCGGCGCGACGACCCAAGGGTTGGGCCAGTTGGCAGCGGTCGGAGGATTATTATAATGAAGGGCTGATGATCTGGCTGGAAGCCGATGCGATCATTTCCAAGGCGACGCGCGGCACCAAGGGGCTGGACGATTTCGCCAAGGCCTTCTTCGGCGTGAAGCCGGGCGATTGGGGTCAGCTCGTCTATAATCGCCAAGAGGTGATCGACACGCTCGACGGCATCGCGCCCTATGACTGGGCCGGTTTCTTCCGCACCTATGTTGATAGCCCGACCAAGGAAACGCCCAAGGGCGGCTTCATCCTGGGCGGTTACAAGCTGGTCTATGGCGAGGAACCCAACGCCATCACCAAGGCGGCCGAGGGCGCGAACAAGATGGTGGACCAGAGCTTCGGGCTGGGCGCGGTCGTCAAGAATGACGGCGACATCAGCGCCGTCATCTGGGACAGCGCGGCGTTCAAGGCAGGTTTGGTGATTGGTGCCAAGATAGTGGCGGTCAATGGCGACGAATTTTCCGGCGACGTGTGGAAGGCGGCAATCAAGGCCAAGCAGCCGATCGATATCATCCTAAAGCAGGATAAATATTACCGCACATTGTCGCTCGATTATTCGGGCGGTCTGCGCTATCCGCGCCTCGAAAAGACAGGAGAGGGTGAAGGCAGCCTGGATAAGCTGCTCAAGCCGAGAACATAATCACCCGTAGCGCATCATCGTAGTAAGAGGCTTTCCTATGAATATCGAACTGATCCCGGTGGGCGACGATCCGCCAAACAGCCTGAACGTCATCATCGAAGTGCCGGTCGGCGGCGAGCCGGTCAAATATGAATTCGACAAGGCGTCGGGCGCGCTGTTCGTGGACCGCATCCTCCACACGCCGATGCGCTACCCCGCCAATTATGGCTTCGTGCCGCACACGCTGTCGCCCGATGGCGATCCGCTCGACGCGCTCGTCATCGCGCGCTCGCCCTTCGTCCCCGGATCGGTCGTGCGCGCGCGCCCGATCGCGGTATTGAACCTGGAAGACGAAGCCGGCGGCGACGAGAAGCTTGTCTGCGTACCCGACAACAAGACCTTCCCTTATTATGCCGACATCAGCGAGAAAGACGACCTGCCCGGCATCGTGATGGAGCAGATCGAGCATTTCTTCACCCACTATAAGGACTTGGAAAAGACCAAGTGGGTCCGCATCGGCACTTGGGGCGGCGCGGAAGATGCCAAGCAGATCACGCTGGAAGCCATCGCCCGCTATCAGGCATCGAAGACGGCGTAAGGCTGTAAGGTTAGAGTGAATAGAGAGGCCGCGCGGGGTGACCGGCGCGGCCTTTTTGGTGGGCGCGACACGGTCCTCCCTGTCGCGAAGCGATGGGGAGGTGTCAGCGCGCAGCGCTGACGGAGGGGCGATGGGGTGACCTGCGCATGGCCCCTCCCCCACGCTTCGCGGCAGTCCCCC